>JAAWNT010000008.1 GCA_022799115.1 Clostridiales bacterium
TGCTTCCTTTCTTGTACGAGCAAGAAAGGAAGGCCCCCGCGGCAGCGGATGCAATAGAACAAAGGGATCTATGACAAGACAACAAGTTGGGAAACCAACAAAAAGCTCCCCCCGCCGGCAAATCAAAAACCGGCGGGGGAGTTTTTACCATTGCTTTTTACAAAAAGCAATCAATTATTCATACAGCTTAGAAAGCTTCACCAGGTGTTCATACTTCTCTTGGGCCTGCTCCTCAGCCTTGTCAAACAGGGCGGAAGCGCGCTCCGGGAAGGCGCGGCTCAGGGAGTTGTAACGGACTTCATTCATGATGAAATCGCGATAGCTGGCGGAAGGAGCCTTGCTATCCAGCTGGAAGGGATTCTTTCCTTCGTCAGCCAGACGGGGATCAAAGCGGAAGTTATGCCAGTAACCGGCGGCAACCGCGTTCTTCTCCTCGGTCTGGGCCTTGCTCATGCCGCCCTTGATACCGTGATTGATGCAGGGGGCGTAAGCAATGATGAGGGAAGGACCGTTGTAGCTCTCGGCCTCGTTGAAGGCCTTGATGCACTGGTTGTAATCGGCGCCCATGGCGATCTGCGCCACATACACGTAACCGTAGCTCATGGCGATCTGCGCCAGATCCTTCTTCTTGATGGCCTTACCGGCTGCCGCGAACTGGGCCACGGAGCCAACCGGAGTTGCCTTGGAGGCCTGTCCGCCGGTGTTGGAGTACACCTCGGTGTCGAACACCAGGATATTCACATTCTCGCCGGAAGCGATCACGTGATCCAAACCGCCGAAGCCGATGTCATAGGCCCAGCCGTCGCCGCCCAGGATCCACATGGATTTCTTGGCCAGATAATCCTTGTCAGCCAGGGTCTTCTTGGCCAGAGCGCCCACCTCGTCGTCGCCGGCAACTGCTTCCAGCTTAGCGATCAGAGCGTCGGTGGCCGGACGGTTGGCGCCGGAATCGGTCATGGTGGAGAGATAATTCTCACAGGCTGCCTTCAGATCCGCGTCCGCAGTCAGCTCAGCGATCTTCTCTACATACTCCTGCAGTCTGCCGCGCACGGCGTTCTGCGCCAGGGTCATACCCAGGCCGTACTCCGCATTGTCCTCAAACAGGGAGTTTGCCCAAGCCGGGCCGTGGCCTCTGTGGTTGACGGTGTAAGGAGTGGAGGGTGCGGAACCGCCCCAAATGGAGGAACAGCCGGTGGCGTTGGCGATGAACATGCGATCGCCGAACAGCTGGGTGGCCAGCTTGGCATACGGGGTTTCACCGCAGCCCGCGCAAGCGCCGGAGAACTCAAGCAGCGGCTGCTTGAACTGGCTGCCCTTGACGGTGCTCTCCTTGAACTTTTGAGCAACCTCTTCCTTCTTGGGCAGATTCTGTCCATAGTTGAAAACAGCCTGCTCAGAACGCTGGGTGTCGATGGGCTTCATTTCCAAAGCCTTGTTGCCCTTCATGCCGGGGCACACATTGGCGCAGGAGCCGCAGCCGGTGCAGTCCAGAGTGGACACGGTCATGGCAAATTTCATGCCGGGCACACCGGTCATATCCTTTAACTTCATGCCCTCGGGGGCGTTTTTCGCCTCTTCTTCGGTGAGGGCCACAGGACGGATAACCGCATGGGGGCACACATAAGAGCAGAAGTTACACTGAATGCAGTTTTCCGGAATCCACATGGGAACGTCCACAGCGATGCCGCGCTTCTCATAAGCGGCGGAACCCTGCGGGAAGGTGCCGTCTGCGTCCTTCACAAAGGTGGACACGGGCAGCTTGTCGCCCTGCTGGGCATTGACCGGGATCAGGATGTTGTTGACAAAGTCAACCAGCTCCGGACGGTTGCCGGTGGCCTTCACAGCGTTGTCCGCGTCGGTAGCATTTTTCCAGTCGGCGGGTACTTCCACCTGATGCACGTCCTGCACACCGCGCTCAATGGCGGCATGGTTCATGGCGACGATCTTTTCACCCTTCTTGCTGTAGGACTTGGTGGCGGCGTCTTTCATGAACTTCACGGCATCGTCGATGGGAATGATGTTGGCGATCTTAAAGAAAGCGGCCTGCAAAATGGTATTAATACGTCCGCCCAGACCGATTTCCTTACCAATGCTGATACCGTCAATGGTATAGAATTTGATGTCGTTTTCTGCGATGAAGCGCTTAACCTTGCCGGGCAGGCGCTCGTTGAGCTCGTCGATGTTCCAGCCGCAGTTGAGCAGGAAGGAACCGCCCTTTTTCAGATCCTCTACCATGTCGTATTTATCCACATAGGAGGGATTATGGCAGGCCACAAAGTCAGCCTTGCTGATGAAATAGGTGGACTTAATGGGCTTGTCCCCAAAACGAAGATGGGAGATGGTCACGCCGCCGGACTTCTTGGAGTCATAGGCGAAATAGCCCTGGGCGTACATGTCGGTGTGGTCGCCGATGATCTTGATGGAGTTCTTGTTGGCGCCCACGGTTCCGTCTGCGCCCAGACCCCAGAACTTACAGGAGTGGGTGCCCACCGGAGTGGTGTCGGGATTTTCCTTCACGGCCAGGGACAGGTTGGTTACATCGTCCTCAATGCCGATGGTAAAGCGCTTTTTGCCGTTTTCATCGTCCATATTGCGGTATACGGCGATCAGCTGGCCGGGGTTGACGTCCTTGGAACCCAGACCGTAACGGCCGGTGTACACCGGCACGCAGCCGAACTTGGTGCCGGACAGAGCGGCGATGACGTCCAGATACAGAGGCTCGCCGATGGAACCGGGCTCTTTGGTGCGGTCGAGAACCGCAATCTTCTTCACGGTATCCGGAATCACATCCAAGAGATAATTCGCCACAAAGGGACGATACAGTCTCACTTTGACCATACCCACCTTTTCGCCGGCGGCATTCAAATAGTCGATGACTTCTTCCAACGCCTCGCACACGGAACCCATGGCCACGATGACCTTGTCCGCATCGGGAGCGCCGTAGTAGTTGAAGGGCTTGTAATCGGTGCCGATTTTCTCATTGACCTGGTTCATATAGTCAACCACGATCTCGGGAACGGCGTCGTAATATTTGTTGCAGGCTTCACGTGCCTGGAAGAAAATATCAGGATTCTGAGCGGTACCGCGGAGAACCGGATGCTCCGGATTCAAAGCGTGACGGCGGAAAGCGTCCACAGCGTCCCAATCCAGCATATCGGCGAGATCTTCATAATCCCAGGCCTCGATTTTCTGGATCTCATGAGAAGTACGGAAGCCGTCGAAGAAATGCAGGAAGGGAACTTTTCCCTTGATGGCGGCAAGATGGGCGATGGCGCCCAAATCCATAACCTCTTGGGGGCTGTTGGCGCACAGCATGGCGTAACCGGTCTGACGGCATGCGTAGATATCGGAATGGTCGCCAAAGATGGACAGCGCGTGGCTGGCCAGAGCACGAGCGGAAACGTGGATAACGCTGGGAAGCAGCTCGCCCGCCATTTTATACATGTTGGGGATCATCAGCAGAAGTCCCTGGGAAGCCGTATAGGTGGTGGTCAAAGCGCCTGCCGCCAGAGAACCGTGCACAGCGCCGGCCGCACCGGCCTCAGACTGCATCTCCGTAACCTTAACCTCTCTGCCGAACAGATTTTTTCTGCCGGCGGCGGCATACTTGTCGGTTTCATCCGCCATCACAGAGGACGGAGTAATGGGATAGATAGCGGCAACGTCTGTAAACGCATAAGAAACGTGAGCAGCTGCGTTGTTGCCATCCATGGTCTTCATTTTTCTTGCCATGAAATATTTCCTCCTTTAAGGATAGTTAATAAGGAACGTACGCAGTGGACTTTTTCCACTACACCGCTATAAATTCTATCATTTTTCCCCCCCTGTGTAAAGGAAAATCTTCAAAGGAATGCGGAATTTTACAGGGAGTTCTCCCTTTTTTCCCCATACTTCAAGGAGGCTTTGGCAAAGTGTACGGAATTGATTCTTTTTTTCGTAAATCCATGTGATATGTGTAAAAATACAGAGGACGGTGGATTGGATATTATAAAATATACAGAATAAGTATACTTTTAAATGTGTCCGCCGCATGGTTTCATTTTAGAAAAAAGATGCCCCGTTGCCGCGGCTTCTGCGTTTCATATCATGCAGGCGTGGGATTTGATTCTTTATCGGTTAATAATAAAAAAGCTTAGATAACCGAAGAAGGAAACCGCCCGCTTGGATCTCCCTTTCCATGGCGTGAAAAAGAAAGACGGGATCCTGAAAAAACCGGAATTTCTCGGGAATTTGCCTGTTTGTCCGCCTTTGGAACAGCTTGCGGGTATGGGCGCGGCAAAACGCCGCCGGGCGTTGGCGGACAGCGCCGGAAAGGGGAGGCGGCGCATTGACACGGTTCTCTTTTTTCCGTAAAATGATACAGTATACAATATACGCCGGATCATTTCCCCCCTGGGGGATGATTCCTGTTATTTTAACAATGGAAGGGGTTTCTAATTACATGCCTCCTGATCCTGAAGGCAACATGTTGACCTTGCTCAGCGCGGCTCCTGCCGCATCCGGCGGAAATTTTTCCGCTGGTACCCTGGTATTGCAGATTTTGCTGCTGCTTGTTCTTATTCTGCTGAACGCATTTTTCGCCATGGCGGAAATCGCCATTGTCACGTTAAACGACAACAAGATCCGTAAGATGGCGGAAGACGGCCATAAGGGCGCCCGAAAAGTGTTGAAGCTCACGAAGAACACCAGCAAATTTCTATCCACCATCCAAATCGGCGTTACCCTGTCCGGTTTCCTGACCTCGGCTTCCGCCGCTCAAACCTTTGCGGGCAAGCTGGCGTCCTGGTTTACCGGGGTGCTCCCCTCCGTGCCTTACGGGGTGGCGGAGACAGTGGCCACCGTGGTGGTGACTCTGATTCTTTCCTACTTCTCCTTAGTATTGGGAGAGCTGGTGCCAAAAAAAATCGCCATGCAGAGGGCGGAAGAGATTTCCTTTAGGGTGGCCGGGGTCTTAAACGGCGTAGGCGCCGTGTTCAGCCCGTTTATCCGCTTTTTGTCCGCCTCTACCAATTTAGTGACCCGTTTGCTGGGCTTTGATCCCAACGCCTCCGAAGAGGCGGTTACGGAAGAGGAAATTCTCATGATGGTGGACGCCGGCGAGGAAAAGGGTGTGATTGAAGAGTCTGCCAAGGACATGATTGCCAATATCTTTGAGTTTGACGATACCACCGTGAATGAGATCATGACCCACCGCACCGATATGGAGGCGGTGGAGGATACCGCTCCCGTTAACGAGGCAGTCAATTTGGCCATTGAGAAGGGATATTCCCGTATTCCGGTCTATCATGAGGACATTGACGACATTGTGGGCATCGTGTATGTAAAAGACCTGCTCAAATATGTGTGCGCGGAGCTGCCCGCCGAAACCAAACTCAGCGACATAATGCGCGGCGCCTCCTTTATCCCCGAGACCAAAAAGTGCTCTGAACTATTCGCCGAGATGACCGCCAGCAAAAATCAGATGGCCATCATTGTGGATGAATACGGCGGCACGGAGGGCCTTGTCACCATGGAGGACCTGGTGGAGGCCATTGTGGGCAATATCCAGGATGAATACGACAACGAAGAGGAGGAGATTCGCCAGGTGGGAGATAACGCTTTCACTGTGGATGGAACCACCTCCATTGACGAGATTTCCGAACTGCTGGACGTGGAACTGCCCGAAGGAGAATACGACACGGTAGCGGGCCTTCTGGTGGAAAATCTGGGCCGGATCCCCAAATCGGGGGAGCATCCCAGCGCTGCCATTGGCAACATCCGCTTCACGGTGGACCAGGTGGAGGATCGCCGTATCACCCGCATCTTGATTGTCAAAGAGCCAGAGAAAGAAGAATAAAAGATACAAGAAAAGACACCCCGGAACCAATGTGGCGGCCTATCAACGGTTAGATTTTTTAGCTCTAACGTTTGGCCCGATCACAAGCGTCCTTCGGGGCGTTTTTTTATGATCGAGAATAGGCGGTGGAACTTGTCCTGCCGCTGCACGTGGTACCCGGAATACTCTGGATCGATTCCGCTTTTAATATCTCCATGGATCGGACGGAAGAAAAGTCCTTGGCGCATGGGGAGAAAAGAAGCTGCAAAGGAAGAAAGGATACGCTACCCCAATGAAAACAGACCTTAACTTTCCATGCAAAAACCTCCGCCCCTGTTCTCGCAAGGAAAAAAGGGCGGAGGTTTCTTTGTTTTATGTGAGTGAAAAGAACAAAGCGAAAGGAGGAAGATCAGATGCCCTGTGCCAGCATGGCGTTGGCTACCTTTTCAAATCCGGCGATGTTTGCCCCGGCAACATAGTCTCCGGGTACGCCGTACCGCTCGGCGGCGTCGGCCATCTTCTGGAAGATGCCCGCCATAATGCGCTGGAGGCGGCGGTCCACCTTTTCAAAGCTCCAGCTTAAACGCTCGCTGTTCTGGGACATCTCCAGTGCGGAGGTGGCCACCCCGCCCGCGTTGGCTGCCTTACCGGGGGCGAACAGTATCCCGTGCTGCTGCAAATACTTGGTGGCGTCAAGAGTGGTGGGCATGTTGGCGCCCTCGGCCACGGCGATGCAGCCGTTATCCACCAAAGCCTGAGCGTCTGCCAGATGAAGCTCGTTTTGAGTGGCGCAGGGCAGGGCGATGTGACACGGAATGGACCAAACGGTTCCGTCCTCGTGATACTCGGAGTTGGGACGGTATTTTTTGTACTCTGTCAGACGCTGGCGCTTTTGTTCTTTGATTTCCTTTAATGCTGCCACGTCAATACCGTCGGGATCATATACCCAGCCGTTGGAATCGCTGACAGTAACCACCTTCGCGCCCAGTTGATGGGCCTTTTCGATGGCGTAAATGGCCACGTTGCCAGAGCCGGATACAGTGACGGTCTTGCCGCTGATCTCGTGCCCGTTGTGACGAAGCATCTCGTCCAGCAGATAAAGCAACCCATAGCCGGTGGCCTCGGTGCGCACCAAAGAACCCCCAAATTCCAAACCCTTTCCGGTGAGGCATCCCTCAAAGGCGCCCTTAATGTTTTTATATTGTCCGAACAGATAGCCGATCTCCCGGCCTCCTACGCCAATATCACCGGCGGGAACGTCCACATCGGCACCGATGTGCTTGCACAGTTCGGTCATAAAGCTTTTGCAGAAGGACATGATTTCCCGATCGGATTTGCCCTTGGGATCAAAATCGGAACCGCCCTTGCCGCCCCCGATGGGAAGCCCAGTGAGGGAGTTCTTGAAAATCTGCTCAAATCCCAGAAATTTGATAATACCAATGTAAACCGAACGGCGGAAGCGCAGGCCGCCCTTATAGGGGCCGATGGCACTGTTAAACTGTACGCGGTATCCGGTGTTGACCTGAACCTGTCCCTTGTCGTCAATCCACGGCACACGGAATTTAATCTGGCGTTCCGGTTCCACCAGCCGCTCCAGCAGGGCTTCTCTGCGATAAACCTCTTCGTGGGCGTCCACAATGGGGCGCAGGGATTCCAGAACTTCCTTCACTGCCTGGTGAAACTCGATTTCTCCGGGATTTTTTTTCACAACCAACTCAATGACTTCATCCACATATGCCATAATTGTTGCCACTCCTTTATCAACATTCGGTAAATTAGAACAAAAAAGGCGTCACCTTACAACTTGTAAAGTGACGCCCTTGTCCTTAACAGCTTTATTATATCCTGGTTTTTTCCAAAAATCAATACTATTTTCAAACTTTTTGCAATTTTTAAATGAGGCTCTTTCATTATATGCAGGGTTCAGAATAAACCGAAAACAACCCCTTCTGTGTAGAAGCTGATTGATTCCTGCTAACATCTATAGTAAGATAAAACCAAAAAAGAGGAGGCTCGCCATGAACAGGTATTTATGGCTTCATGATTATTTAATGAATAAACCGGGAACGGAGGAGGATTTCAAGGAAGAGTGGTCCTGGCTGCGCTACCGGGTGAGGGGAAAGATGTTCGCCGCGATCTGTACGCCGGATCCCAAGTATCAGCCCCATAACGGCCGGGAGATGATTATTTTGAAATGCGATCCCATGTTGGCGGAGTTGTACCGGGAGAAATATGCCGATGTGGCGCCAGGCTTTTACTCGGACAAGACGCATTGGAACTCGATATACTTAGACGGCTCGCTCCCCGAAGAGGAGCTTCGGGCCATGTGCGATCAATCCTATCAACTGATTTTTGATAAACTCAGCAAAAAACTGCAAAAAGAGATTATGGAGGAGCATTCTCTCAAGAAGTAGCCGTTGAAACGGCGGATTTGCTCCGCTATTATTGTATAATTGGTATAAACTTGAATAAAATATACAAAAAGTATAGAATGGATGTCTTAACAGGCGGATCCTTCACGCGGTGATTCCCGTCACCGCCCAAGAACAGACTTCCGTTATCAACGTGAATTGAGGAAGCGAACCCAATGAGTCCGGCGAAATCCAGGGGGTATTCCTCCGCGAGAAACGCCCGTTTTTCCGCCTTGCAATTCGATAGCAATCCTTCCCCTGTGCCCGGCGAATGGACGCGGGGGATTTTTTTGTTGTTTCATTTTATGATTAAAACCAGATTTCCATACAAGGAAGCCGTCATCAACAGAGCGCGATTCCGGTACGCAGTTTCCGGCTTACGCATTTGCCCCGAAATTACCGGGTTAAAAGCCGGTGGGCATTCCATGATTAAAATAGAATACCGCCAGCTGCGTGCGATCCCGCAGACGCAGCTTTTCTAATATAACGCTGAGATAGTTGCGCACGGTTCCCTCGCTTAAATAGAGCTGTTCGGCAATTTCCCGGTTGCTCAGTCCCTTGGCAACCAAAGTGATAATCGAAAGCTCCTTTTCCGTGATGTGGTAGGACGAGAAATCAAACGGCTTCTGGGGGGCCTGCATCAGATTGGGGATTTTCGTAACAATCTCGTCTCCAAAAACACTCTGGCCGGAATATACCGCCTTTAGGGAGGGGAGGATGGTCTCGAACCGCTCTTTGATGATATACCCCTTGGCGCCGATTTTTAAAGCCCGGATGATGTATTCATCGTCGGAGAAGGTGGTAAGAAACAGGATGCGCGCATGACAATCGGCTTGCAGGATCTGTTCTGCGGCGTCCAGCCCGGTCAGACCGTCCATGCGGATGTCCATCAGCAGCACGTCGGGACGGTATTCCTCATAAAGAGCCACCGCCTCGGCGCCGTTGCTGCCTGAAGCAACGATATGTACCTGCGGGTCGGTTTCCAGAATGACTTTCAGCGACGCGCACACAAGATGATCATCGTCCACAAGTACCACATTCATAATAGATCCTCCTTTGGAATGGAAACAAAGATGCGGAAGCCCTCCTGGTCGTCCAGATGTAGGTTGCCATGGAAGGCGGTCACACGGTCCTCCATGTTGCGCAGCCCAATGCCCTGGCGCCCACTTCTGTGTAATCCTCCCGGCGCGCCGTTGTCCTGTACGATGAGCTGAAACAGCGCGGGGTGCTCCCTCACCGCGATGGTCACTAATGTAGCGTCTGAATGCTTTATCACGTTGGAAAGCGCCTCCTTCACAATGGATAGGAAACAATACTTCAGGTTGCTGTTCATGGGGCCCTCCACCTGATAATCCAGGACAATGGGGCAAAACTGAAACTGCTGCTTCAGCGCGGTAAGCTGGCCGAACAGGTCAACGGATTCCTCATGCAGGTTATGTACGCTGCTGCGGATGCTGTCCATGGCTGTGGAAAGAGTCTGCTTGACGGTAGTGAGTCCCTGTTCCACAGCAGGCGCGCGATTGATCGCCATCAACGCGCCCACCTGTAAGATAGAACTTGAAAGCAGATGCCCCACGTTGTCGTGGATTTCCCGTGCAATACGGTTGCGCTCTCCCAGGGTGGCCAGCTTAATTTCGTAGTCCTGTTTTTCCATTAAGTCCCTGTTCTTGCGCTCCAGCTGCAAAGAAAATTCCTTGGTATCGTCCCGCAAAACCCGGTAACGTTCCCTGGTATCCAATAACGCCGATGTGCGCAGCCTGAGCAGTAAGGAAATTCCTGAAAATAGAAGCAGCGTGAACAGCCGGGGAAGAGGAAGCGCCTGAATCGCGGCGGCCAGAGGCAGCAGTTCCATCAGCATGGTCCAGTGGAATCGGGGCGCGAACAGGTCGTAACAAACCAGGGGCAAAAACAGGCAAAAAGGGGGAAAAAACATCCCAAACAAGCAGTAGGCGGCAATCCCTGCAATTCGAAACACACGGTTTTCCCAATAGCTGTTTAATGCGCTCAGGGTAACTGCCAACAGGAGCGCCGACACCGAAGAAAGAGAAACCCGGTCCATAGGAATCAGCGAGAAGCAGCACACCAAAAGGATGCATTTGTCGATCAGCACAGCCATTGTAATTCCCCCTCTCTTATGGGTTTTATTGTATCATCGATTGGGAGACGGAACAAGGCTAAAAAACGCTTGGTGACATTTGTCATCCTGTTTTTGTGAGCAGGGACACTATCCGATTGGAGGAAGAAACGTTATGATAAAGTCAGAGAACAAGACAAGGGAGGAACATACCATGGTGATTAAAGTGGAAAATCTGGTGAAACGATATGGGGATCTGCTGGCGCTGGATCATTTCCGGTTGGAGGTGGAACAGGGCGAAATTTTCGGGCTGTTGGGACCCAACGGATCGGGAAAGACCACAGCCATCAACTGTATATTATCCCTGCTCAAATACGATAAGGGCACGGTGGAGCTGTTTGGAAAGCCCATGCGCCCGGACGCTTATGACCTTAAGCGTAAGATCGGGGTGGTCATGCAAAACGTGGCGGTATTTGAGGAGATGACGGTGCAGGAGAATGTGGATTACTTCTGCGGCCTGTACGTCACCGATAAAGCATCCCGCCGGCAGCTTGTGGACGAAGCCATCCGCTTTGTGGGGCTGGAAGAATTCCGCAAGTTCCGTCCCAAAAAGCTCAGCGGCGGTTTGCTGCGCCGCCTGAACATCGCCTGCGGCATCGCCCACAAGCCCAAGCTTATTATCATGGATGAGCCCACAGTGGCGGTAGATCCCCAAAGCCGCAACAGCATTCTGGAAGGAATCCTGGAGCTAAACCGGCAGGGCGCTACCGTGGTGTATACCTCCCACTATATGGAGGAAATCGAACAGCTCTGCACCCGCATTGCCATCATGGATCGGGGAAAGACGGTGGCCTCGGGAACCAAGGAGCAGCTCAAGGCCATGATTCGAGGCGGTGAAAGCGTTACTGTGGAGCTGTATCTGCTTCCAAAGGATCAGTTGGCTCAAATCCGCAGTCTGCCCCATGTAGCGGCGGCAGACTATCAGGACAACAAGCTTACGGTACGCTATACAGGCGGAAAGCACAATTTGATCCGCCTGTTGGATTATCTAAAATCCCAGGAACTCTCCTTCGGTAAGGTGTATTCCGAACTTCCCACCCTGAACGACGTATTCCTGGAGATCACCGGAAAACAATTGAGGGACTAGATCTTGTTTGATAAATTGCGAAGTGCGCAAGGGAGAGAGGATTTTTCGCCGGACCAGGCGAATTTTCGCGGCCATACTGTCGTATGGCAAGAATAGTTCACGCGATATGACGGGAAAAGCCCTGCCGCTTGAGCGTTTTGTCTTTTTCAAACAAGGATAAAAGGGACGCGTATCCGTTCTCAATATTAGAAGGAAAGGAAGGGAAGGAATTCATGTTTTCCCATCTGTTTACCGGCAGGCTTAAATGCTTGCTTCGCAATAAAACCGTCCTGTTTTGGACATTGCTGTTCCCAATGCTGTTGTCCACCCTGTTTTTTTTCGCCTTGGGAAGCATCACGGAGAAAACGGAATCGTTTTCCACGATTCCTGTGTCAGTGGTGGAAAACGACGCCTACCGGCAGAACCAGTGGGTGCAGGAGGTTCTCAAACAGGTGTCCCAAGGGGACGATCCTCTGCTTGCGCTTTCAGTGAATACCCAGGAGGAGGCCCAAAATCTGCTCAGAGAAGGAAGAATTGACGGCTATCTGGTGCCGGGAGATCCCTTCGAGCTGGTTGTCAAGCAATCGGGGATTAACCAAAGCATCTTGAAGGCCTTCATCGACGAGCTGATGCAAACCCAGAAAACGGTTGAGCGTATCGTAACGGCAACCCACGGGGCTGTTCCGTCCGGTTTGTTGGACAGTCTTGCGGACCGGGAAAGCTATGTAAAAGAAATTTCTCCAACCGGAAAGAATCCGGATACCATTCTTAACTACTTTTACGCTCTGATCGCCATGACCTGTCTGTACTCCAGCTTCTGGGGATTGGAGATAATCACCGGCATTCAGGGTAACCTTTCCAGCCTGGGCGCCCGGAGAGGGTTGGCTCCCACCCATAAGCTCAAAGGGGTGCTCGCTGATTTCTGCGCCGCAGTGGTTGTGCAATTTGTCATCCTGTGCATTGTCATCGCTTATATGGACTTTGTGCTGGGGGTGAATTTCGGGGATAAGATTGGCTTTATGCTGATTACCTGCCTGGTAGGCAGCGTTATGGGAGTCTCTCTGGGAGGATTTATATCGGCGATCATAAAAAAGGGAGAAGGAGTCAAGGTGGCCGTTTTGATTATGGTTTCCATGCTGCTCAGCTTCCTGTCCGGTCTGATGATGGCCGAAATCAAGGATCTCGTGGCCACCAACATGCCGTTGCTTGCCTATCTCAACCCGGCCAATTTGATTGCGGACAGCTTTTATAGCCTGTATTTTTATGATACGCTTACCCGTTTTGGTCTCAATACGGCCATACTGTGCGGCATGACGATGGCGCTGTGCGTTGCAACTTATTTCCTGGTAAGGAGGCAGAAATATGCAAGTGTTTAAAGCCTACTTTCGGGTCATTCAAAAAAACGTGTTCCAAATCGGCATTTATTTAGTGGTGTTTCTGGCGCTCGCTCTGTTGTTTACCTTCACCTCCACCGACAAGCATCAGGAGCAGTTCGACGAGATTAAAACCGACGTCGCGGTAATCAACCGGGACGGAGACTCTCCTCTGGTTCGGGGATTTATCGAATACCTGGGAGAAAAGGGGATCCTTCATGAACTGGAGGACAGTACAGAAGCGATGCAGGACGCGCTGTTTTTCAGACGGGTGAAATATGTGGCCATTATCCCGGAGGGATTCAGCCAGCAATTTTGGGCGGGGCAACATCAAAAGTTGGAGGCCGCCGCCGCGCCCGACTCCACCGACAGCTATTATATGAGTCTAATCGCTGACAAATATTTGAGCACCGCCGCCCGATACCGGGATTTCGGCTCTTCCATGACCCGGGAGGAAATCGTTCAGGCGGTGAAAGAGGATCTGAAAAGCGGCGCTCAGGTGGAATTTTTGGGGACGACTCAGCCTGTGGATCAGAACTATGGCTTTTTTGCCTATTATCAATATCTGGCTTATATTCTAATCGCAATCATGGTGCTGGCCATGAGCTCCATCATGATGGTATTCAACCGGCCCGATTTAAGGCGGCGCAACCTGTGCGCCCCAATTCCGCTGCGCAGCGTCAACGCCCAAATGGTGCTGGGAAGCGTGGTGTTTTCTCTGGGGTGCTGGCTTTTGATGGTGACGCTCAGCGTAATCCTGTATGGCGCGAATTTGACCGATTACCGGTTGCTGTTCCTCAGCGCGCTCAATGCTCTGGTTTACACCATGGTGGCGGTAAGCATTGGATTTATGGTGGGGCTGTTTATCAAAGGCTCCAACGCTCAGTCTGCGGTTTCCAACGTCCTTTCTTTGGGAATGAGCTTTCTGGCAGGCGTATTTGTTCCCCAGGAGATCATGGGAGACGCGGTGCTGACGGTGGCCAGCTTCACCCCTACCTACTGGTATATCCGGGCCAATAATTCCATTATGACCCTTTTGGATTTCCGTTGGGAAAGCGTCGCGCCCATCTGTGTTGACATGCTGGTTCAATTGGGGTTCGCAGCAGCGATCCTGGCGGCGGCATTGATGATTAGCAAACAAAAACAGACGGGAAATAATTAGACGGAGCCGTTCAAGCTCCCCTTCGCTTGCTGGAACCTATATTGGGAATGGAAAATATCCATTTCCTCTTTTCCTGCTGGTTGATGATAAGGGTCGGTTCTAAAAAGAAAAAGGAACAAAGGCGATTGGGAAAGGACTTTGGAATTGCCGCCAAACACAGACAAAGCGCCCGCGGAATCCGTTTTGATTGGATTCTGCGGGCGCTTTGTTGTCTTATCATTTGTATCCTGCCGCGCCACTCCGCCGTCCTGTTCAACGAAAATTTCCGCGCGTCAGACCGAAGCGGAAGAATGCGCCTTCGAGCCGCGGTTTTTTTGCCGATGAAAACGAAGCCTTTCTTTCAAACCGTACAACGTCTGTTTTATTATTGAATGGGGCCTTGTCCACTCAATCCAGAATAATCAGCGCCATAAAGGTCAGATTTCCATCTCCTGTATTCTCCAGCCCGTGACCGCAGCCGTTGGGGGTAAAGGTCAGATCTCCGGCGGACACCGGGCGCGGCTCCCCGTTGTCGTTGTACATCCCCTGTCCGGAAAGAATGTAATAGGTTTCGCTTTCCCCATGGTGCATATGGTAGCCCAGCGAGCAGCCCGGTTCCAGCGTTACCTTGGAATACATGCGGCACTTGCCGTTGAGCTGCTTTTCGTTAAGCAGGCGCTCGATGAGTACGTGTCCCTTGCCGCCGGCCATCCCCTCCACTTGCTGAACTTCTCGTTTTTGCTCTGTCATCCTGAAACACGGCCTTTCGTTTTTGCCTCATTATACGACAAAAGAAGGCGCAGAGCAATGGAAAGGCTTGCCCATTGTTAGCGTTGGCGGTACGCCGGGTTGGAATGACGGTGGGGTTTATCTTCTGGAATTGCCGGGAGTCAGTCTGTTTTTGTCCGGAAACCTTTATGAACGACGATTTTTTTGCCAATGAATCCTCCGTTTTATCTCGGAATTATCAATGTGCGGCGGAGTAAATATTTTTTTGAGATCAGGGCACGCTATAAAAAAAGCCGCCGGGCAAAAGGAGAAATGCAAGTGAAATCGATATGGAGAGCCCATACGCCGCTTCCGAAGGGACGCCCGCTTATGCAAGACATTAATGCGGAGGCTGTGGTGATTGGGGGAGGCATGGCGGGAATCCTGACCGCGAAACTGCTGCGGGACAAGGGCGTAGCGGCCATCGTGGTGGAATCGGGCCGCGCGGGCGGCGGCGTCACGGGAAACACAACCGCCAAGATCACCTCTCAGCACGGCCTGATCTATGATAAACTAATCAAAATGGCGGGGGAGGAACAGGCGCTGCAATACGCAAGGGCCAACCAACGCGCAGTGGAGCAGTATCGAAAAATCATTGTAAATGAGAACATCGATTGTGACTTTGAAGAACGGTCGGCCTATGTCTATTCTCTGACTTCTCCCCTGGCGCTGGGCAAGGAATACCGCGCTGCCAAGCAATTGGGCATCCCCGCTCGTATGAACGAGCATCCGGGGCTTCCCTTTCCGGTGAAAGGTGCGGTGGAATTTCCCCACCAGGCTCAGTTTCAGCCTCTGAAATTCCTGCAAGCCGTGGCCCAGGACGTGCCGATTTATGACCACACCCGGGCGTATGCCATTGAGGACGGCGCCGTGGTGACCCAGGGAGGGCGCATCCACGCAAAATACATTGTCATCGCTACCCATTACCCATTTCTCAACGCACCTGGGTATTATTTCCTGCGTATGTACCAGCAGCGCTCCTATGTGCTGGCGCTTTCGGGAGCCCCGGCGGTCAACGCCATGTATATTGGAGAAAAGGACAACAGCCTTTCTCTGCGGCAGTGGGGAGATTTTCTGCTGCTGGGGGGCGGGGGACATCGCTCCGGCCAGCCGGAAAAAGGAGGATACGAGTCCCTCCGCCAAAGGGCCCGGCGGCTGTTTCCCAAGTCCCGGGAGGTGTTCTCCTGGTCGGCGCAGGACTGCATGACCCTGGACGGCATCCCCTATATCGGGCAGTTTTCCTCAGCGACGCCTCATGTTTACGTTGCCACCGGCTTCGGCAAATGGGGCATGTCATCCAGCATGGCGGCGGCTATGATCCTGTCCGATCAAATCACAGGAAAAGAAAACGAGGACGCTCCGGTTTTCTCTCCGCAACGAATGCATCTGGCGGCCTCTGTGAAAAACCTGCTTTCCGGGGCGGGACATACCGCGTCCGGACAGCTGCGAAGATTTTTTTATGTTCCCTCCGCCCAGGCGGAACAGCTGCAAAAAGGCGAAGGGGCCATCGTCAACTATAAAGGCAAAAAGGCGGGCGTATACCGGGACGAAGAGGGGAACTTTTTCGCAGTGTCTGTCACCTGTCCCCATCTGGGATGCCAGCTGGAGTGGAACCCCCAGGAGAAGTCCTGGGATTGCCCCTGCCATGGCTCCCGGTTCGATTATAAAGGCAGGCTGCTGGATTCCCCGGCAAAATACAGCTGCAACAAAATAAAAAAATAGAGACACAAAGAAGACAGCTCTCTTAGACAAAAAAAGCGCTTACGGGGCCATTGAATCCGTAAGCGCTTTTTTCAGGAATTTGCGGATCTGCTCTTTTACATGATGCCGGTTTCCTCCAGCTGCTGCTCAAAGAAATGGTTGAGCTTGATAAGCGGCTTGCGCAGAACCACGCCCACAAACAGACTGACGGGCAGATAGCAAAGCAATTTAAGCATATCAATCCAATAGGCGTTCTGATAAATACCCGCGATGGTTTCCCGCATGGCATTGATTCCATGGGTAAAGGGAAGCAGAGGGTTCACGTTCTGGAAGAACTGGGGCATCACTTCAATCGGAAAGGTGCCGCCCGCCCCTGCCACCTGCACCACAAGCAGAATGACTGCCAGCGCCTTGCCCACATCCCCAAAAGAGATGGTGAGGGTGTAGATGATGTTGGTGAACACCAAGCTGGACACAAAGGCGCTCAACAGAAACAGGGGCACGTTTTCACATTGAATATTCAGCATATACAGGTCGCCCAGGCATACAATCAGGGTTTGCAGTAGACCGACAAACAAAAAGATCAGATACCGGCCGAAGTAGACCTCGGTGGGCTTTAAGTCCTTGAGGACGTCGTCCTCCTTGACGCTGCACTTTAGAATCGCCACCAGCACCAGTCCGCCCACCCACAGACAGAGGATGGTATAAAAGGGGGTCATGGCGGATCCGTAATTTTCGATGGCGTAAAGATTGTTGGTGTTGACCTGCACCGGGGAGGACAGGAAGCTGGCGGTGACGCTGGGATCATTGCGGATGATTTCCAACAATTTATCCCATCGTTCGTCCGCCTTGGCGCTGCTCAGCCCAGCGACCATGCCGCCGATTTTGTTGCGGGTCTTGCCGATGAGGATATTCGTCTGCTCCAATGCATCCACGGTATGACCTAACGCATTGGAAGTGCCCTTGAGGGTTCCTTCGATGCCGGGCATGGTGGTTCCCAGAGAGGTCAGCAGCCCGGAGAGACTTCCCATGGAGGTGTACACGTCATCGACGGCGGTTTCCAAACTGGGACGGACAGAGGTTTTGTAGACGTTCAAAACGTCGCTGAGTTCCCCTTGGGCGCGGTCTAAACTGCTGGTGATCTTATTTTGAACGTCCAGAGGGATGGAACCGGTTTTCTCCAATGTGCGGCTGATTTCCTCAATGGATGCAATCAGCTGATTGAGAGAGGCGTTGGAACGCTCCAGCTTTTCAATGAGCTGCTTAACCCCTTGCAGCGGCATCGGAAGCGCGCTGTTGAGATCCTGGAGAGAAGCGATGATCTTATTGTTAAAATCCACCGCATGATAAAGGTTTTCCTTGGTATCTCTAAGCTTGGCGGCCGCTCCTTGGGCGTCGGAGTCCAGCAGGGCGAATGCTTCGTTTAGACTTTGCCGCGCGGCTGATCCTGCGTCCCTGGCGATTCCTGAAAGATTCTCCAGAGAGGAGGTCACCTGGATGGACGCGGCTTTGGAGGAGTTGATGAGCCCCTGCACATCTTCCACCGACCGGATGGCGTCGTCCAGGGTGTTTTGCGTCTGGGGCATAGCGCCCTCAACCGTAGAGAGTACGTCGTCAATGGCCAAGGAAGCCTCCTGAAAGGCCGTGATTGCTGTGGAGAAATCGCCCAGGCTGTCGTCAGCTTTTTGCAGGGATTCAATCAACCCGTCCAACGGCTGCCGTTGGGCGTTCTGAAAGTCCTTGTCAGCGGTAATGAGCAGGTTGCCGATTACCTCGGTGGCGGTGGCGATAAAGGTTTCATTAACCTGCTGTTGGATCAGGTTCACCCCCTTGTCGGTGATTTTGGGGGCAATGGCATTTTTCTTTTGATTGACGTAATATTCAATGGACGGACGCTGCACGTCGTTGGAAAGCACGCTGGCGATCTTATTGCTGAAATCGTGGGGAATGATGACAGCGGCATAATAGGCGCCGTCCTCCACTCCTTGAAGGGCCTGCTCCCGACTGACAAACTTCCAGCCGATCTGGTCGTTTTTCGCCAAGTTGTCGATGATCATGCCTCCCACATTCACCGAAACCCCGGAAAGCTCATAACCGTCGTCGGTATTGGCCACGGCCACGGAAATACCCTTGGTGTTCCCGTAGGGATCCCAACAGGCCGCAATATTAAACCAGGCGTATAGGGAGGGCAGAATGGCGATCCCGATGGCCACCACCAGCGCGAACGGGTTGCGTATGATCTTTCTGAGATCGCGGGCAAAGATTTGAAACACATGCTTCAAGCGGATTCCCTCTTTTCCGTGTGATGTTAAGTAGACGGGGCGCGCCCAAAGCGGATGGGATCCATACCGTGCGGCATTCCGGGAGACGGCATGGAGCGCTTACCGGAAAAGAAAATCTCTCTTTTCCGAACTGAGAGGATGAAAACACGCCCTAATTGGTTCGATTCCCGCAACAGTATAGCATGCCGGGAAAAATATCGTCATTAGACGAACCAATCCCAATGTATAAAAAATATACACTCCCCGAAATTTGTATAAGAATACGACACCCAGGACCGATTGTCTATAGGCAGAACATCCCCCATGAGATAAGATAAAACCGATGGGGGGAACCGGCGTCTATCCTGGGTCGCGCGATCAAAAGACGGCCTGATTTAGAAGGGATTGATCGGCGTGGGTGCAGCCCGAACGATTTGACAGTATAGGGGGAGCGGAATGCTAACCTTGGAATATAAACTAAAGCACGCGGCTTTGCGCGCAGCGGTGGACATCACGCTTCGGGGAAAGGAAAAATCTCCAGGCCGGTGCGCCCGCAACCTGCTGGAGCTGGGATGCTCCGTCAATTCACGGCTCTCCAGGGAAGAGAAAAACAGCGCTTACGAACAACTGTTGGCCGCCTGTCGCGGGCAAGGGGTCCCGGAATGCAGGGAGTTGTTTTTTTCGCTGTTCTTTCTGCATCAATTGTGAGTTTTGCTCATATCTCGCAATGAAATTAACCATAAAAGGACAGACAGGGACAACAATGGTTCCCTGTCTGTCCTTTTGTGCAGGTATGAAATGTGGCATCCGCCGTTTCTCTTTCTGTTCAGGGGATGCAGTTTCTCTGAAGCGCTCTTTTGAATTAGCGGTCAATTTTTTGCTTGGAGATGGAATCAAACCAACAGCCCCCAGCCAACCCGGATAGGAGGGGTGGCTGGGGGCTGTTTGCATCTGACGATAGCCTCCAATCAAGAGAATCTCAGAGAGGCATAGATATGATGGCAAAGATCCCGTTACCACCGCTTTTTAAAGCGTGCCGGATCCTTAGAAGGATTTCAACGAATCCTTTCCAAGCATCCACCGGGCGTATAAGACAAGTCAATCCGCGCGCTGCCGGTCTGCAAAGTAGCGCTGGACGGCGAATTTTTTACTATCCTCCACCAGATTTTCCAGCCGGGTGGTAATATATTCCGGGGATTCCTTCATTCCGCTTTTTGCCCAGTCTACAATTACCCCTACAATACCGAAGGAAAAAAAGTCTGCGATGAATTGCCGGTCCTCAACCGCAATGCGGGTGTTTTCCGTGATCCGGTCGATGATGTCCACAAACAATTCCTTGGCCACGCACAATAGATAATTTTGGAATTCAGGCCGACAGTTTTCCCGCAGGGCGTTTTCATAAAAATAAGACTCTTGCCGCATCAATGTAAGCAAGCGCAGAATTTGGCCGCTCCAGGTCTCAAAGGTGAGATTCTGTGTGAGGGGCAGGATGGCCTCGTTATAATAAATCCAGTTAATCAGCTCAAATTTATCCTGAAAATGATAATAGAAGGTTTGCCGGTTGAGTCCGCAGCTTTTGGTGATATCGGAAATGGTGATTTTTTCAAAGCTCTTATGGCGCATCAGTTCCTTAAATCCCTGGGCGATGGCCCGTTTGGTGATGATGGAATCCGACATGAATCCGCCTCCTTTTCCAAATATGCAGCGCACGCAATGGAGAGTCATCCAGTCGCATTTCCCGATTATATCATATTTGGATTTGAGCTACAAGAACAGAAAGAACAGAGCGGGTAGTAAAAGAGAAGAACAAGTGTTTATTGTTACATAATGTACAATTAATAGCAATAAATATGGTGTTATATACAATTATATTTATATAGGTTGAAAATCAATATAAAATATGTTAGGTTATAATTAATCAATTATGACTAAAACATATTATGAAAAGAGGTTAAAAAATGAAGTCACAAAATCTAAAACGCATGTTTTTGTTATTGTGCTTATGTATGTAGTGCGTAGAATGGTATAAACTAATTTTTAAGGAGTGTAAGTGGGTGTCTGAACAAACTAACCGCTTTAAGGATAAATTTATGTCAAGAAAAAGATTAATAGCGGTTTTACCATGTTTATTTATTCTTCAAATACTATGTTTAATTGGAAGTCGTTCAAGAACTATTCAAAGTTTATTTGATATTGTTATGAAAGACTTTGCAGACTCAAGCACTTTTGTTATGAAGGGCGATTTAAGTACAATGATACAATTTCTCGGAAGACCTTGGATCTTTGGTTTCATTATAATGGGTGTAATTATCTTTGGTTTCGTGTTTACATTAAGCCATGCCATTCGAAACAGAAAATTATATATGACCATTTCTGCCTTTTTATATTTTATAACAATTATACTTATTGTAATTCCGTGGGTTTTGGCTTATTTCTTTAAAATACATCTAACGATCACTGCGTTATCGTATGATTATCTTTTATCTCCGAATTGGTTTTCTCTTTCTTCTGTTATCGTCAATGGAATACTAATATTGGCGATGGCTGTTTTTTCCATACCTGAAATTGTAAGTTGGAGAAAATTAGCCCCGAGAGAATAATTTTTCATGGAGAAGAAAAAAGGTGATCCAATAAAAAATGCTCCTGGTTATGGCTAAGAATGGCCATTTCCAGGAGCATTTTTTTAGACATGCAGCCGCCGCTTCAACTCAGCGGACAGGGAGTCCCCTTCGCAATGGAGAGTCATCCAGTTGCATTTTCCGATTATATCATATTTGGATTTGAGCTATAAGAACGAGATGGTGCAGATGTCCTGGTAGAAAAGCGGGCGCGTTTGTAGATTATTTGATATAGCCATTGAGGAATTGTTTTGTTTTTCTCTTATCAACCACAATTCGTTAAATTGGCCACCTATTAAGATGATACCATTAATCCAAATCATTGTCATATTTCGAGATTGGCTCTAAATTCTGAAAAAAATCGTTATACTCTGCATGAAAGACACGTTTTAAGGCGATTAAATCGCTAATAAAAATATTTCTGCTCCCACTCTCTATTTGCGCATAGGTAGATTGTAGCATGGGCCTGCCCAATTGAGCCATTTGTGCGCAAATTTGGTTTTGGGTCAGCCCTTTTGCCTTACGCAGAGCTTTTAGATTGTTTCCAATGCTTATGTCTTGCAGCAATTTTGCCATAATCGAACACCTCCATTTTTATCACTATGTAGTAATTATGGATTGATTGTAGCATAGAGATGTGCTGGGATTATCACTAGATAGTGATAACGCAAAAAGGAGAAATACAAATGCAAAAGAAGGAAAGCAATGCCAAGCGAACGATTGAATTCCTTAAGTGGATACAGAAATACAGTGGTTGGTGGCATTTGATCTGTACTCCGAATGATCCGCATATGAACCTGAATATGATGAAGATGCTGCTGGAAAGGCTATATCGGGAATCTTTTTATGAAATCATCTTTGTTTTATTGACAGTACACAAAAATCAGCCTTTTATGAATAATTTCTCTGAGTATTTTTTATTGAGTTCCATGATAGAGTATTGGGACGAGGATAAGGAGCGAATCATTCAATCGATGATTGAATATCTGGAGTAGCATGTCGATCCTTGAGATTCGTAATGTTGGCTGAAATCACCCAAAGTGATGCCACGACAAACAGGAACGTCTTCTCAGCCGGAAAGCGTTCCTGTTTGTACAGAGTGGTTTAAATATGCAGCCGCCGCTTCAACTCAGCAGCCAGGGAGTCCCCTTCGAAGAGGAGCAGGGCGGAAAGAGAGATCACGCTGCTGGCGGCACAGATGAGGGAAGGATAGGGCACGTGAAGCAGCCCGGTGAAGAAAAAAACCACAGGCAGAATGCCGAAAACGGCGTCGATCACCAGATAAATCATCACGTCGGATCGCTTTAAATGCAGCACCCGGTAAAGAATCGTAAACGTAAGCATGGCGCACATGCATACGATGGGGACCAGGTAATCCAGCGACCAGCCCCGCCAGCCGGTGAGCAGGTCCCAGGCCACTCCCAACAGGGAGAGTACGACCACCTGGTACATCATATTTTTGGGAATGTTCTTGCGTTTACGCACCCCAATAGCGAGGCTCAGCCACAGACATACAATGCCCCCGACTACAAAGGCGGACCACCATCCACTGTTTGGTACCAGGAGATTAATGGTGACGCAGGTAACGCCGGCCACAATTGAAATCATGATAAGAATGCGGAAAAACAGGTTGTACTGCCGGTAGATAGTGGGAATGTAGGGAAAAGCTTCTCTGGTTTCCCCGCCTGACTCGGTGAGCTGGTTCTGGCATAGGGGACAGAATTTTCGATCTCCCGCCACGTCAACGTGGCAGTGGTCGCATCGTTTCATACCGTCGCCTCCAATGACTCGTTGATCTGGTTGGATACAATCTCCACCGGGATTCCCATCCCAGTGAGAGAGCGGAAAAAGCGCCGCTGAATATCTGTGTGCAGAAAGGCCGAGGTAAAACTGATGGTCATGCGGTCTTCAAAGGAACACATACAGATTTGCACTTTATCCGTACTCACGAAAACGTCAAACAGGCGGATGTAAGGGGTGAGCTCTTTGGGCATACTCACCCGTCCGATGTTGGAAAGGGCGGCCGTCTCCTCCCGGGCGGAAAGATCATAGGCAATGCGCAGGCAGACATCCTTGATGATTAAAGGAGTGACCCGGGCAAAGGCGTTGTGTTCAATGGAGGAGAGCATATTGAGTCTGGCTCCCAGGCGTTCGGTGGTGAGTTCTTCTTTAAAGGTTCGGGCGTTGCTCTGGAGGATATCCTTCAGAGAAGCCGGGTTTACCCCAAAGTTGTAGGGCACGCGGATCAATCCAAAGAAATTGCGGGCGGTCTCCGAATGGAAGTAGTTGCGAAGGTTGACCGGAATGGACAGCACAACAGGACGGCGTTTATCGCGGACAGTCATGTCCCCGCTGATGGCCGACATTAACAGGGAGGAGAGCAGAACGGTTACGGTAACGCCGAACTCCTTGGATTTCTTTAAAATAGCGGATACGGGCGCCACCCCTTCGATGACCTGAATGCGGTGCTCTGCAACCCGCGGACCTCGGATGCGGTATGCAGGCGCAGGCTTCAGGCGGTTATGGTCCTTTTGCCGGGTGGCCTGATAATATTTGCGAAAGCTGTCGTCCATCTTCTGTCCCAGGGAGGCGTCGTAGTCCAGCAGCGGACAGGCGTGCAGCTCGTCCGCATGGCGCAGCAGTAAATACTGATACACCAGCATACGCAAAAATTGCAGAGCGCCCGTTCCGTCGGTGAGCGCGTGATAAATCTCCAGATTAATCCGATTTTTATAATAAGTGACCTCGAACAAGAGGCCCTTTACATTCTTGTCGTAAATGGGGCTGCAGGGAGGCTCCCACTCCTGTTTTACCTGGGCCTCAATGGCGCTGGATTCCAGGTAATACCAGAAAAGCCCCCTGCGAAGGATACATTGAAATCCTGGAAAAAGCTGTAGCGTGCTGGTAAGGGCGTGCTGTAAAAGCGGGGGATCCACCGCTTCAAACAGCTCGCAGGAGAAGCGGAACACCTTGGAATCCCGTTTTCCGCTGGTAGATGGGAATATTTTAGCGGCGTTGTCCAAGCGGCTCCAGGAGGAAGGTTTCTTTGTCACGGATTGCGCACCTCTTTTAAAAAGTCGTTGATAATAGTATAACATTCCTTTACTTGCGGAAAACCGGGAGGAAGGGAGAAAAAACCATGCAGCGCATCCTCCACCCGATGGATTAGCACCCGGTTGCCGTATTTCGACAGCTTTTGACCGTAGGCCTCTCCTTCGTCCCGAAGAGGGTCGTATTGGGCGGTGATGAGCAGGGTGTCCGGCTGATTGGTAACGTCCGGCGCTAAAAGAGGGGCAAAGTAGGGATTGTTGAGATCCTCGTCACAGCTTTTATAGAGGTCCATATAGTCGCAGACCCGTTTGGAGGTAAGCAGGTAATCGGATCCATTTTCCCGGATGGAATCGAACAGAGAGTGTTCGCTGTGATCGTTGTAGGTGGCTGGATAGATCAGAATTTGGCGGCTGGGGAGGAATTCTCCCCGGTCCCGGGCCATTAGAGAGACTGCGGCGGCCAGATTGGCTCCCGCACTGTCCCCAATCAGGGTAATCTGTTCAGAGGAAATGTGAAAGAGATCAGGATGAGAGAAGATCTCGCGGGCCGCCGCGTAACAATCGGACAGCCCTGCGGGAAAGGGGTATTCCGGAGCTAAACGATAGTCTACCGAAACGACGATGTGATCGGTGAGCCGGGCCATATTGGCGCACACCTTATTGTAGGTGTTGATGTTTCCAGTAACCCAACCGCCGCCGTGGAAGAATAGAAGCACTGGGTGGACCAAATGATCCAAAGGGGAATAGATACGCACGGGAATTTCCCGGCCGTCCTGCAGGATTTTATGATCCCAGGTGCGGTAGAAGGCTTTTAGATAATGATAGTGGGTAGCGTTAATGGCCGAACGCACCAGCTTGTAATTTTTTTTCACATTGATGTCCGGGTAGGATAACGCTTTTAAAGCCGTTAGTACTACCTTGTTGATCGCCATGAAGGATCCCCTTTCCAAGTTTTATTGATCGATTCTTTACAATAGAATATACAAATATAAGAAAGCCAATGATTCATAGTCCCATAAATTTGTGTTATCAAAGGATCTGTCTCTTTTCATTCTAACCGACGAAGAAGCGTTTGTATACGGGATAAATATGAACATTATAAAGAAAAAGAGCCGCTGCGGACAAACCGCAACGGCTTCTTAAGTTCTTGAAGTTAGGATTTGGTGAGATTGGCCACACGTTCGGGGGTGTATTTCTTCAAGGCGGAATCGTTGATGGTGACGCCTTCCAGAGCTTCGGCCCCCTCCGCCATCATAGTATCAAATTCCTCGCCCTTCATATAGGAGAGATATTGGGTGCGGGTTTCCTCCTTTTTCAGATCGGAAACCGAATCCTTGATGTCATACTTATAAAGCAGATAATAGGTGGTGCCCGACTTTACCGCTTTGGCCTTGCCGGCATCCAGATCTTTAAGGGCAGACTGTAGGTCGTCGCTCAGGGTGGAATCCTTTACAATCAGGGTGTTCTGTCTGTAGGGATCGGATTCCAGATCCTCGTCATCCTTATAGGTTTTAGCCACATCCTCGGGTTTTTTGCCGTTTTCATTGATGTCCTTTGCATATTCCTCGAATTTTTCCCCGATCTTCTTAATCTCCTCATCCGACAAATTGACGGTCTTTTTGTTCTTGTCGGTGGTGGTGAGAGCTTTGGTGAAATATCCATAGTGGGTATAGTTGTCCACATAGTAGTCTTCTAGCTCGGAATCGCTGACCGCCTTCTCGCCGCCCTTGCCATAGATAGCCTCAAAGATCTTGATATACATGGCCTGCTGCTGGATGCTGGCGATGTTGAGACTCTCTTTGGCGATTCCCAGCTTCTCCAAAATGGCTTTTCCCTGCGCCCAGCTGGAATCCAGATTTTTTTGCTGAACAGAGAGCTCTTCCTCAGTAAAGCTCAGGCCCAGCTCCTTAAATTTCTTCTGGGTGTAAAGGGTGGATTTGATGGATTCGGTGGCCTTTTCTTTGATCCAATCGCTAACCGGTTTGTCGCCGATTTTTTGGTCCATCACGGGGGTGGAAGAATCGGTGACCTGATAATACGCCTGATAATAGGCGCTGTAGGTGTTGTAAATGTAGACGCCCACCGGTAGCGTGGTGTCTTCGTATTTTGCCGACCAGGTGGTGTCTCCGCTGCATGCGGTGGTGGACAGAAGCATGACCAGAGCCAGCATCAGTGCCGCCACTGTTTTGAGTTTCTTCATGTTGACAATATCCTCCTTGAATGGATCGCTTCGTTTTCTCTCCTGGGCGAAAATAGCTCGTCCCAAAACAGGTCGGCCTGTCAGAGGCCGATTCCCATAGAAAGGGCCGGTTAAGCGGACGATAAAAAGCGCCGGGTCAGGGCGCGCCGGACGGAGAGACGAAGATCCGACATAGACATTTCAGATTATACACGTTTTACTGAAATTTGTCTATAAATACCTGAAAATTTTACATTTCGATCGGGCTTTCCGGCGTGGGAGCCCGTCTTTTTCCCATGAAACAGGGAAAGGCCCGCTGTTTTGCAGACGAGCCTTTTTGTGGGGAGAGGGTTATTCATTTCCTCCCTGCGCGTTTTTCAGGACCTCCCGCAACAAGTCCAGCGGAGAGGCGTTTTTGTCGATTTTCACAGAGATATAGGGTTTCGCCCCTGCGTTGACCATCACCCGGCCTTTCATAGAGGAGGTGAGGGCGGCGATCTGCTTCATGTCGATGTGCTTTTGGAAAAGAAGCAACGCGTTGTTTTGCTGCTTAATCTCGTAAATTCCCAGGGACGCAGCGGTATTGCGGATAAGCGCCACGTCAATCAGCCCCTTGACGGAGGCAGGGGGATCTCCGAAACGATCGATCAGCTCGTCGATGACGTCGGAGGAATCCTCCTCGCTGCGGATATCGGAGATGCGGCGATAGATATCCAGCCGCTGGCTTAAGCTTTCGATGTAATGTTCCGGAATGTGGGCCTGCACCTGGACGTCCACCAAGCATTCCAGCTCATAGGAAGAGGCCTTCTCGCCTTTTTCCTCGCTTACCGCCTCGCCCAGCAGCCGCAAATACATGTCGTAACCCACCGACTCCATGTGCCCGTGCTGTTCTCCTCCTAAAATGTTGCCTGCGCCCCGAAGTTCCAAATCCCGCATGGCAATTTTGAATCCGGAGCCGAACTCGGTGAACTCCCGGATGGCGGACAGGCGCTTTTGGGCGATCTCGGAGAGAACCTTATTCCGGGTGAAGGTAAGGTAGGCGTAGGCCCTGCGGGAGGAACGTCCCACCCGGCCGCGGATCTGATGTAACTGAGAAAGACCCATATGATCGGCGTTTTCGATGATAATTGTATTGACGTTGGGCACGTCCACGCCGGTTTCGATAATGGTGGTGCATACCAGCACGTTGATCTCCTGTTCCATCACCTTCCGCCAGATTTCAGAAAGCTCGCCTTCGGCCATTTTGCCATGTCCAAAGCCAACGTTGGCCTCCGGAATATGCGTCTGAATGGAGGCGGCCACCCGTTCGATGGACTCCACCTTGTTGTGAAGCCAATACACCTGTCCGCCCCGGCGCAGCTCCCGGCGGATGGCGTCATACAATACCAGAGGATCGTGCTCCAGCACGTAGGTTTGTACGGGATGCCGGTCCTGAGGGGCTTCCTCCAGCACCGACATATCACGGATACCCGACATGGCCATATTAAGAGTGCGAGGGATAGGAGTGGCGCTCAAGGTGAGCACATCCACATTTTTGGTCATCTCTTTGAACCGTTCCTTTTGAGCCACGCCAAAGCGCTGTTCTTCGTCGATGATGCAAAGACCTAGATCCCGAAACTGTACGTCCTTCTGTACCAAGCGGTGGGTGCCGATCACCATATCGATTTCTCCGCGCTTTAGGGCTTTGATGATCTGAGTTTGCTGTTTGGGGGTGCGAAACCGGGAAAGAATCTCCACCTTGATGGGAAACCCCTCAAACCGGCGGGATACGGTTTGAAAGTGCTGCCAGGCCAGAATGGTGGTGGGGACCAGCAGGGCGCATTGCTTGCCGTCGGTGACGCATTTAAAGGCGGCCCGCAGGGCCACCTCGGTTTTTCCAAAGCCCACATCGCCGCACAGCAGACGGTCCATGGGCTGTTCCCGCTCCATGTCGTCCTTGATCTCTCGGATGCAGCGCATCTGATCCTCGGTTTCTTCGTATTCAAAGCGGGCTTCAAAATCCCGTTGCCACTCATTATCCTGAGAAAAGGCGTGGCCCACCGTTTTCATACGTTCGGCGTAAAGACGGATCAGTTCCTTGGCGATGTCCTTGACCGCCGTGCGCACCCGGGTTTTGGCTTTCTGCCAGTCGGCGCCGCCCAAACGGTTGAGCCGCACCGAGGAATCCTCCCGGGGGCCGATGTATTTGGATACCATATCCAGCTGGGTGACAGGGACATACAGGGTGTCGCCCTTGGCATAACGTACTTTGATGTAATCCTTGATGACTCCCTGCATGGTCAGCTTATGGATACCTTCAAACACGCCGATTCCGTGGGCCGAATGCACGACGTAATCTCCGGGGGTCAGCTCGGCTAAAGAATAGATCTCCTGACCGTTTTTGGGGCGGCGGCGTTTTTTTGCGGGCATGGAAGCGATGTGCCCATGGGTAATCAGGGAGAACCGGGCGCCGGGATACTCCATCCCGGCGCTCAGTGCGCCGGGAGTTACCAGAACGACGCCCTCCTTGACCTCCTGAGGATCCTCCGCGTATTCCGCAGGAATGCCCTTGCCCCGCAGCTCGTCGGCCACCGACTGAGCGGAGCGGGAGGTTCCTCCCAAGACCACGCAGGCCGATTGTTCGTCCAGCATGGTTTGAAGATCTTCGGTAAGCAGCTGAAAAGATCCGCCCCATACCGATAGCTGACGGGCGGTAAAATTGATAAGGGTATGCAGCGGGGTGTCATAGCTTCCCCGCACGAAGGTATCCAAATAGATAAATGGACGGCCCTCCGTCTGCCGCTGCCAGTAGGCGAAATCGCCGGAATAGGAGTCTAGTCCCCGACAGAGAAGGCCTTCGGCAAAGAACTCCTTGATATCCTCCCCCCATTGCCATTGGACCGAACGCATACGCTCCTTGATTTTGATGGGCTCCGACTGGAAGATCAGGTCGTCGTCCTCAAAATAATCCAGCAGTGTGGCGGGACGCTCGTAAATGAGAGGAATGAATTTGTCCAGGGAACCGGGCCGGCGGCCGGTGTTAAGTTTATTGAGTTCCCCTTCCAGCACTTCTTTGGATTTCACCGCTGATTTTCCACGCAGAGAGGCGGAGAGAGCTGCAATCTTTTTGGCAAGCTGGTCGGGATGGGTGAGCAGCACCTCGGTAGAGGGGGACAGGGTGATCTCCTCTACCGGATCGGTGCGCCGCTGGGAGTCCACATCAAAATAGGTGAGAGTGTCAATTTCGTTGCCCCAGAACTCGGCACGGATGGGGGCGGGAGCGTCGGGGGTAAAGAAATCCACAATACCGCCCCGCACGGCAAACTGACCAGGTCCTTCCACCTGTTCATAACGCTCGTAACCGGAGGCCAAAAGGGCCTCGCTTACCCGTTCCACCGGGACCTCCTGCCCCTGGCGGAGAATCACTGTCTTATGGCGCAGCTCCTCAGGAGGAATGGTGTGCTGTAAAGCGGCGTCGATGCAGGAGATTACCACCTGATAATCCCCGCCCGCCATTCTGGCCAGCACGTGAAGGCGCTGATGCTCGTATTCCCGGGACTGGCCTTCGGTGTCTCGAAAATTAAAGTCCCGAGCAGGGTAAACCATGGCGTCCATCCCCATGGCTGAGAGATCGTTGCAAAGCCGCTGTCCCTCCGCCTCGTCGGAGGCTACAACAAAAGCCCTGCGGCCCTGATTGGCGCACAAGGAGTAGATAAGATGGGCTTTATGGATGCCTGATAACCCGGTTACCGCCGCAGGGGTTTGGCGTTTATCAATGGCGGCGCTCAGGCTCCGGTATTCCGGCAGGCGCGTAAGTATATGTTTGAGGAATTTCATAGCTGCTCCTAAAAACAGGCGCTGGAAAGACCAGGCCCAAAGATGTAAGAAAAACAATCGGATAACGGAAAAGGTCCGGTGAAACGCCGGACGATACTTGATTTATGGATGTTCGCTCATGAAAAATGAAAGGAACCCGCTCAGCCGGCGGATATTTGAACCGATTAGCGCCGCCGGTCAGCAGGACTTCTTCCATAATTTATGGGAAAGGTTAGGAGTTGTAACGGCTCATGGCTTCGTCAATCTTGCCTTGTACCATCAGTTCGGCGGCCTTCGCAGCCATTTCAATGGCGGAACACAGTTCCTTGTGCTCTGCGTCGGTAAAGCGGGAGAGCACCCAATCCGCCAGATTATAGTCCGGGCGGGGCTTGGCGCCTACTCCTATTTTGATACGGGGAAACGTATCTTGTCCGGAGAGATAAATGATGTTCTTCATTCCATTGTGTCCGCCGTCGCTTCCCTTTCTGCGGATACGCAGCCGTCCGGGCGGAAGAGATATGTCATCAAATATTATAATCGCGCGTTCCGGGGGAATTTTGTAGAAAGACATGGCCTCTTGTACCGACTGCCCGCTGAGGTTCATAAAGGTTTGCGGTTTCATCAGCAATGCCCGCTTGCCTCCTATAAGAACGTCTCCCACAAGGGCTTTGAACTTTAACCGGTCCACCCGTGCGCCGCATTGGTTGGCAAGATAGTCCAAGGTCATAAAACCGGCGTTGTGGCGGGTTCTCTCGTATTGCCTGCCTGGATTTCCCAGCCCGACAATCAGATATTCCACAGGACCCGGCGGTGGAGCGGAGGGTTTGCGTAAAAATTGAAACATGGGGGAACTCTCCTCCTTTGATGAAAATATGAATGAAAGCTTATGAAAGGATATAGCGGTAAAATAGGGGATATCGCTGCTTGAAAAATAAAATAGTACAAAGAAAAGTTCTCTTGATAAATGATTAAGACATTGGTAGAATAGTCAAAAATCGAAAGTGGGGAAGTGTCGTTATGATACCTTTGGATGCATTGGATCCAACCATAGAAAAGCCTGCCTATGCGAAAGCGCTGCTGAGAGAGACGGAATTCCAAGCATTTCAGCAGTTGGAACAAAAAGAGCGATTGGCGTTGCTCCAGGAACTGCTGACCAAACCGATTTCCCGATTTACCGTAATCAACGAGCTGTATTTTCGCAGTAAATGGGCTGATTGCGTGAAGGCGTTGGTAAAAGAGAAACGGTGCGTTACCTTGCTGGAGGTGGCCTCCGGGGACGCGGACCTGATTCCTCAGATGTTGGCGCGGGTTTTCCCCGGCAGCACCTATATCACCGCCAACATGAACCGGATTCTCAACCATAGCCTGCTGAAAAAGACCGCGGGTCTCCCCTTGAATATGAAGCTGGTGGACGACGACGCGGCCAATCTGCTGAAACATATGAACCTGGAAAGCGCGGATTTGGTCGCCTTCCAGCATGGGGTCAACGACGTGCTCCAGGCGATTCTATGCGGACAGCACGGAGTGGATACCGTATATGCCGACTGGATGGAACTCCTGCCGGAAATGATCCGATTGTTGCAGCAGGAAATTAACGCGGGAACCTTTGAGGCTCATGTGAAACAGCCGTTTCTTTCCCTGCTTAGCACCTTACTTCAGGTGCTAAAGAAAAATGGTGTGATAGCGATTCACCATTATCTGTTCCAATTGGATTTGGATTGGGGATATCCTCCAACGCTGTTTGAACAGATGGTTCCCATGGTGCGGGAATGGGTGAAAAACCTGCCCGGCTGTGAGGAGATTATGCTGGGGGGATTCGAGCCGCAATGGTGGTTGTTTCTGCGCAAAAAAGCTGCTGATTAGCGCAAAGGATCGCGCAAACGCGCCAAACGTGAAGAGAAACGTATGCCCTCCTGCTTTCGCGATCAAAGCAGGAGGGGCGGGATCGTACCGGAAAATTTTTAACAGCCGTTTCCCCATATATAAGCATTGGGGGCAAACAGGTATGGCGGGATAGAACATCTACCCCGCCTTTCTCTGCATGTATTCTGTTTTTTCGATGGAAATGGGTTTGATGCAAACACGGGTATCTTCCCATACAGACGAGGAATAACCGCATAAAAACCCTTCTAAGGATTATTCCCAGGGAGCGTTGCAGACCCGTTAAGAGAAATTAAAGGAACATGGGGGAAACCGGTTTGTCCTCATAGATGCGCTCAATGGCTTCAGCGAACAGGGGAGCCACCGGCAGAATGGTGAATTTATCCAGCATCTTGTCTTCCGGAACCTGAACGGTATCCAAAAGAATCAGCTTGTTGATGGGGCTCTTGTCAATGCGCTCGATGGCCGGGCCGGAAAGCACGGCGTGAGTGGCGCAGGCATTCACCTCAATAGCGCCGCCCTTTTCGATGATGGCGGCCGCCGCGTTGCACAGGGTTCCCGCGGTATCAATCATATCATCCACCAGAATGACCTTCTTGCCCTTGACCTCGCCGATGATATTCATCACCTCGGAGACATTGGCCCGCTGGCGGCGTTTGTCGATGATGGCCAAGGGGCAGCCGATACGAGTGGCAAAGTTCCGGGCCCGGGTTACCGAGCCTAAGTCGGGGGATACCACCACATAATCGTCGGCGTTGTCGCCAATCTTATCCCGCAGGAAGGAAGCCAGCAATGGAGCGCCCACCAGATGATCCACCGGGATGTTGAAAAAGCCTTGGATCTGCGGTGCGTGCAAATCCATGGTGAGCACCCGGTCGGCGCCGGCAGTGGTGATAAGGTCGGCCACAAGCTTGGCGGAAATCGGGTCGCGGGCCTTGGCCTTCCGGTCCTGGCGTGCATAGCCAAAGTAGGGCATCACCGCGGTGATGCGGGCGGCGGAGGCGCGCTTCATGGCGTCGATCATGATGAGCAATTCCATGATGTGGTTGTTTACCGGCTCACAGGTGGACTGTACGATAAAACAGTCGGAGCCGCGTACCGATTCATGGAGGGATACGGCAATTTCACCGTCGCTGAAGGTTGCTACGTCGGATTTTCCCAGAGGCAGCTGGAGGCAGTCCGCAATCTGCTTTGCCACCGGGCGGTTTGAGTTGGCTGTAAAGATTTTGATATCTTTGCCGTGAAAATTCATGTTTTTATTCCCCCTGCATAATTTCACCGGAATCTCCCGCCCGGCGCCATAGCGCATACCCGCCTTTTCTGCACAAAAAGGGAGGGCAAGCGCCTGCTGGAAACCAGAAACAGACCCTCTGGGTTTCCGGTTTCGGCATATGGGCGTCAGGATGGGAATACCGGTATATTCCTTATAAAAAACCGCAGTACACGGTTTTTATGGCGTAGGTTGTTCCTTTGGCTGAACGACTGTAAACGGCCCGTGGATTTCATTGTCGCCGATCTCACAGCCGGTGCACTGAACAGCGTTTAAAACGACATTTTCTCCGATGGTGCAATCGGTCACCATGGCGCTGGGGCCCAATGTGCATCCGCTGCCCACCGTGGTGTTTCCCCGAAGAATGGTTCCCGGCAGAATAGTGGTATTGTTTTCCAGCTGAACGTCGGGGCCGATTACCACGCCGTCCGTACAGGGAATATCCACGCCTTCCGCCATAAAATGGTGAAGAATACGTTCTCTCGCCATGGTGTTGAGAGTGTGCAGCTGCACGCAGTCGTTGGCGCCCATTACCGTATCCGGAGAGGCGGCGATGAAGGCGTTGACCCGCAGCCCGCGGCCGATAATCAACTTAATGGCGTCAGGCAGATAATACTCGCCCTGGGCGTTCTTATTGGAAATGTCGTAGAGCACCGAGAGCAGAGCGTCCACATCAAACCAATACGCGCCGGAGTTTACTTCCTTGATGGACTGCACCCGATGATTTGCGTCCTTCTGCTCAATGATCGCCTTGAGCATGCCGCTTTCCGAATCCCGCACAATACGACCGTAGCCAAAGGGATTTTGTAACTCGGCGGAGATTACCGTGACCGCGTTTCCCTCGGAAATATGCAGCTCGTGGGCGGCGGAGATGGTGGCGGCGTCAATAAACGGGGCGTCGCCGTTTAGAATGAGCACATCGCCCCCCTGGTATTTGCGCAAAAACTGGTCGGCCATCATCACGGCGTGAGCGGTGCCCTTGCGTTCCGGCTGGAACACGCTGTGAAACTTGCCGCGCAGACTGCTGAGATATTGCTCCACGTCCTCCCGCATATACCCGGTAACTACACAAATACGATCGATATCCGCCCCTTGCGCAGCGTCGATCACCCACTTGAGCATGGGTTTAAACAATACGGGAGACATTACCTTGGGACGGTTGGACTTCATCCGCTTTCCCTCGCCGGCCGCAAGGATGACGGAACAGATTTTTGCCATACAGTCTTTCCTCCTGGTCCTCAAAAGCACGGCGGGGCAACCGCCGACGCTCAAACATAAATTACTGTACGCTAAGCCCGTCTGCCGGTTTTGGCAGGAGGATAAGCGCACTTATGTACTTTATTATTATCGCATAAGTATATGATTTTTCAAGCCGAAAATGCCGTTTTGTAAATGTTCATTGTTTTTGCTGCAAAAACAGGGCAAAAATAGTTTGATTTGATAGGAAAAAAGTATAGCAAAATGGGGCTTTTTTTGCTATAATACAAGTTGAGCTTATCCCTTCTATTAATGTTAGGTCGGACGAGCTCTTTTATGATGAAGGGTAGTGCATCCGCTGCACGCCTAATATAATTGGAGGTAGATACCAATGGGCCACAAATACGTATACCAGTTTTCCGAGGGTAACGGTTCGATGAGAGAGCTGCTCGGCGGAAAAGGCGCAAACCTGGCGGAGATGACCGTTTTGGGTATGCCGGTTCCCCAGGGCTTTACTGTTTCCACGGAAGCCTGCACCCGCTACTATGAGGACGGCAAGAAGATCGCTCCCGAGATTGAAGCGGAGATTTATGAGAACTTGGCCAAGATGGAAGAGGTCAACGGCAAGAAGTTTGGCGACGCCAAGAACCCGCTTCTCGTGTCCGTGCGTTCCGGCGCAAGAGCTTCCATGCCCGGCATGATGGATACCATCCTTAACCTGGGTCTGAACGACACCGTGGTAGAGGGCATGATCGCCGGTAATCCCGATCCCAAATTCGAGCGTTTTGTATATGACTCCTATCGCCGCTTTATTCAGATGTTCTCCGATGTGGTGAAGGAAGTATCCAAGAAGACCTTTGAGGTAATCATTGATAAGGTAAAGGAAGAGAAGGGCATTAAGCTCGACATCGACCTGGATACCGAAGATATGAAGAAACTGGTCGTCCTGTTCAAAGAGCACTACAAAAAAGAACTGGGCACCGATTTCCCCACCGATCCCAAGGAGCAGATGATGGAATCCGTCAAAGCGGTGTTCCGTTCTTGGGACAACCCCCGCGCCAACGTGTATCGCCGCATGAACGACATCCCCTACAGCTGGGGTACTGCGGTTAACGTGCAGCCCATGGTATTTGGTAACCTGAATGAGAATTCCGGTACCGGCGTTGCCTTTACCCGCGATCCCGCCACCGGCGAAAAGGCTCTGTTCGGCGAATACCTCATCAACGCCCAGGGCGAAGACGTGGTGGCCGGCGTGCGTACTCCCTCTCCCATCAGCAAGCTGAAGGAAGATATGCCGGAAGTTTACAACCAGTTTGCAGACATCGCCAACCGTTTGGAAGAGCACTATGCCGACATGCAGGACATGGAGTTCACCATTGAAAACGGCAAGCTGTATATGCTGCAGACCAGAAACGGTAAGAGAACCGCTGCCGCCGCTTTGAAGATCGCGGTGGATCTGGTTGACGAAGGCAAGATTAGCGAGGAAGAGGCTGTGCTGCGCGTGGATCCCAAGCAGCTCGACGCTCTGCTGCATCCGCAGTTTGACGCGAAAGCCGTTAAGGCTGCAACTCCCATCGGCAAGGGCCTGGCCGCTTCTCCTGGAGCCGCCTGCGGCAAAGTGGTATTTACCGCTGAGGATGCCAAGGCTTGGGCCGAGAAGGGCGAAAAGGTGGTTCTGGTCCGTCTGGAGACTTCTCCGGAGGACATCGAGGGTATGGCTGCCGCTCAGGGTATCCTGACTGTTCGCGGCGGTATGACCTCTCACGCTGCCGTTGTGGCCCGCGGTATGGGTACCTGCTGCGTATCCGGCTGCGGCGAAATCAAGATCAGCGAGGAAGACAAGAAGTTTGAACTGGGCGGAAAGACCATCGTAGAGGGCGACTATATCTCCATCGACGGTTCTACCGGTAACATTTACGGCGAAGCCATTCCCACTGTTGCCGCCACCATTTCCGGCGACTTTGACCGCTTCATGAAGTGGGCCGACGACAGAAGAACCCTTCTGGTTCGCACCAACGCCGACACTCCCCGCGATGCCAAGCAGGCTGTGGACTTCGGCGCTCAGGGTATCGGCCTGTGCCGTACCGAGCACATGTTCTTCGAAGGCGACCGCATCAAGGCCATTCGCGAGATGATCGTGGCCAAGAAGGTGGAAGATCGCAAGGCTGCTCTGGCCAAAATCCTGCCCTATCAGCAGGGTGACTTTGAGGCTATGTACCGTGTGCTGGAAGGCCGTCCCATGACTGTGCGTTTCCTGGATCCGCCGCTGCACGAGTTCGTGCCCCAGAAGGAAGAGGACATTGTGGAGCTGGCCGGCGAGCTGAAGATCACTGTGGACGAGCTGAAAGCTGTGATCGATTCTCTGCATGAGTTCAACCCCATGATGGGTCACCGCGGCTGCCGTCTGGCCGTCACCTATCCGGAGATTGCCGAGATGCAGACCACCGCTGTCATCAACGCCGCTATCACCGTGAACAAAGAGAATCCGGAATACAACATTGTTCCTGAGATCATGATCCCGCTGGTTGGCGAGGAGAAAGAGCTCAAATTCGTTAAGGATGTGGTTACCTCCACCGCCGATAAGCTGATTGCTGACGCCGGCGTGAACATGACCTACCATGTGGGCACCATGATCGAGATCCCCCGTGCGGCTCTGACCGCCGACGAGATCGCGAAGGAAGCCGAGTTCTTCAGCTTCGGCACCAACGATCTGACCCAGATGACCTTCGGCTTCAGCCGTGACGACGCTGGTAAGTTCCTGGATTCCTACTATGAGAACAAGATTTATGAGTCCGATCCCTTTGCCAAGCTGGATCAAATCGGCGTGGGCAAGCTGGTGAAGATGGCCGCAGAGCTGGGCCGCAAGACCCGTCCCGACATCAAGCTGGGCATCTGCGGCGAGCACGGCGGCGATCCGTCCTCCGTGGAATTCTGCCACAACATCGGTCTCAACTATGTGTCCTGCTCTCCCTTCCGTGTGCCGATCGCCCGTCTGGCCGCTGCACAGGCTGCCATCAAGGCGAAGAAAGCGTAAGGACAAACTCGATTTGGGGCAAAACCTAATATTAAATAACCAATAGAAAAAAGACCTTGTAGAAGCAACTCTGCAAGGTCTTTTTTACGCTGAAAATCTCGTGAAATTCTTTGTAATATCATTAATAATATTTAAGAATTTTGCTGGAAAGCTGCTATTATGAAGGGTACATTGTGTTTTGCTTCGAAGATTAAACAAGGTACAAACGGAGAATTACTGGAGTAAATACCAACGAATCTGAAACAGGGAAAACCCTATCCGCTTGGATAAGGTTTTCCCTGTTTGTCTAAGACCTCTTTCATTCTTTGCCTTCTTGATTCCACAGTTCATGAACCAAGCTGTTATCAATGGCTTTGTTGCAATGGTAATAATAATCACCGATTTTATACATTGCTTTCTCTTGTGTTGTAATACTAGGAGAAAAAGCCAATCTTACAGACTCTGTATCGTTGGTACAGAATACAAGACCCCACTCCATTCCTCCTGTGGTGAAATTAAAATAATCATTGCATACGCGGTTGATATCGCAATCAAACAATTCGACCAAGCGTTTCACGGTTGAGGGGTCGCTGACAACGACCGTTTTTCCATAATGCTGAATCTGAACTTCACTGATATCGTCTTTTGAAACCTTAATCAGCGAATAAGTAGTTCCATTTAAAGGATTCTGATAGCAGTCCACTGCGATGACAATGGCGAAGATCACGAGGATGCCCGCAAAAATACTCCAAAAAATACGTCTTCTTTTTACTATTTTCACATAAATTCCCCATTCCATCTGTATTTGAGCAACATAACGGAATACTGTATGGGTATCATATAAACTATATAAATAAGTTTAAATATATATAATTATTATATGAATTATACATATTTATGTCAAGCCTTATCTGTGGTACAATCATTTTTTCCGTTTTTTTGGCGGAAGATGATTCTTTTCATATTCTTCGGTTTGCGGGATCTATTTGTTACACGCCGCCAATCCCGGGCAGCAGTTCCGGACGCGGGGAGGATGCACGCAGTGCCCGTAATTAATGGAATCATATCGTCCGTTCCAATAGATGTAGTGGGGGCGGTAATACCCGCAGGTTTGGCAGGTCTTTTTCTCATTTGGATTCAATTTTATCACCTATTCAACAGATTCTAATAAAACAATACTAGCACATAGAAATGAAAATATTGAATTTTGACACAAATTGTGTCAGTTTTTTATATTACGATTTACTAATAAGAAATAATCGGCTTAAAAGACAAGAATCCTCATATCCATTGAAACAAAGGCAAATTAGGTTATTGTGTTATACAGGCCGATATATTATAATGAATCCAATTTTATAACCCGGAGGAAACCACAATGGAACCAATCGCCGAAATCATTCAGCAGTTACAGCAGGCCCTAGCGGAGACCGCGGTAGGGGACTATGCCCTTGCCTTGGCGGGCGCCCACGCCAAGGGCTGCGCCGATCCGGGATCGGATTTGGATTTCTTTTTATATGTGAATGAGTGGAAATCCTTTGAAGAGCGGAAAGCAATCCTGCAACGGATTGCCGACCTGGGCAAGCCCTACTATCTCTCCCAGATCCTGGACGAAAATCCATGGGGGAGCAATATGGACTTTTCCTATCGCGGCATTCCGGTGGAAACCACGGTGCGTTCCATCCAAAGCGTGCAACGCATCACCGCGGATTGCATGGAGGGGAAATTTGACATCTTGCCCCTGTCCTGGACCTCTCACGGTTATTTTAGCTATGTCTATCTGTCGGAGCTGAGCTTTCTCAAAGCCATCGACGATAAGACGGGAATCCTGGAACAATTAAAGCGGCGATGCACCCCCTATCCGCCCAAGCTGCGGGAAAGCATCATCAAGCGGTTTATGGAGGCTCCCCGCTCCTGGCTGGGCAGCTTTCACTATCACACCGCCATTCAGCGGGAGGATCTGCTGTTTGTGTCCGCCATTGTGGAAAATATGGTGCTAGATCTGGTACAGGTGATATTCGCCGTCAACGAAACCTATTTTAAAGGGGACAAGAAGCTGGAGCGGCAGTTAAGAGAGCTTCCCAATTGTCCGCCCGCCTTGCTTGCAAACCTGGAATTCCTGCTCACCTGCCCCAGAGATCGGGGCAAGCTGGAGCGCCAGCGGGAAATTTTGATGGAAATCATCGGGGATGTGGAGGAACAATTGAAAAACATCTCTTTCTAAAGAAGCGCGCAAAAAGAGCGGCTGTAAGCAACACGCATACAGCCGCCCTTTTTATTTATTGTATGATTACCGGTTGATCTCGGGGTTGTCAGTTCTGCCAGCCAGGTAATCCATGGAGACTCCAAATAAATCGGCGCAGATAATCAGGGCGATATATCTGGCAACAGACACGCCCGCTTCTAATCGTTGGTATTGGCGGCGGATGATGCAAAGAGATTCTGCCGCTTTTGCATATGATATCTCTAAGGATATCAAGGGAATCGGCGGAATCCCGATGAAGTCCAAGCATACAGCTTACCCAAAACCCAGCCGAACGAAAACAGAGCATTGAGACGCGGCAAAAAGAGAAAAGGGGATTCAGCATTTCCCAGTTAAGAAAGCCGAATTCCCCATTGTTCTTTCTGCGCGTATAAACAAGGCCGTTCCCAAACAGCGTTTATTTCGCCATGTGCTTGGCGCCTCTTTTGCTCTTTTTCGCAGAAGCGGGCAGAGAGGGAAGCTCCGCCGTGTCGTTTTTAAAATCCACCGGCTGCAAATAAGAGGGCAAGGGAGGCTCTTTACAACAAATACCGATCAAGCTGAACAGAATGACGGCGCACTGCAGCCCCAGAAGCACATACAGCCCCGGCTGATAGACCGCGAACTGATATCCGGCCGCCAGAGCGGGAAACAAATATTGGCTGAGGGTGAGGGTGAATCCCATGGACGCGGAAAGCAGAGCGATGCCGTAACGCACGCGGCTTTCCAGCAAGAGCACCAGCAGGGTTCCCACAGCCACCGGGATGTAATAAATTCCATAGGTTAGAACATCGGCAAGGTTGCCGCTTTGATAGCTTTTCAGAATGTTGTCCCACAGGGTGCGGGAAAATTCATAGTCGTGTACAAACGGCACGAATAAAACGCCCAGCAGCCCCAGCTGGAGCAGTATAGTTATCCATTTAATGACTTTGTTTTTCATGAATTGAAACCTCCTGTTAGTGTTTGACAAGAATACGGGATGGGAGAAAATGCGGCTAAAACCGACAATTTCCGCACGGAAAAGATCAATTTCCCTCTCTTCCGCTGGATTTCCCTCCCGGATTGGTTGGGAAAGCAAAAATAGGATTGAGAGTTCTGCCTCATTGGCAGGGCGTTTTTTATTTGGAGGAGAATAGCGGACCCAATGCAGCGGCCAGTTTATTGGCCGGCATGGTTTGCAGCCAGATGGTGCCGGGGCCGGTAACTCTGGTGTTGAAAAGCCCCTCGCCTCCAAACAGGGCGTTTTTTACCCCGCCGGTAGACTGTACGTCCATAGTGACGCTGTCGCTCATGGCGGCCAAAGAGCCGGTATCCACCAGCATGGATTGTCCTGGGGCCAGCTCGTACTGCACCACATGTCCGTCAATTTCAATAAAGGCGATCCCGTTGCCGGTAAGCTTTTGCAGAATCAGTCCCTCTCCCCCGAACAGGGCGCCGCCGACCTTACGGTTGATATGCGCGCTCAGCTGTACCGACTTTTGGGAGGCCAAGAACGCGCGTTTTTGACAGATAATGGAGTTGGTGGGAGTAATCTGCATGGGAAGGATGCTTCCAGGAAAGCTGGATGCAAAGGCAATCATCCCTTCTCCATTTTGGCAGGTGTAGGTGGGCAAAAACATGGACTCTCCGGTAAAAGCCCGGCCAAAGGCTTTGCCCAGCCCGCCCTCCATCTTGGTTGTCATGGCCATGTTGGGGGTCATCCAGCTCATTCCGCCCGCTTCGGTCACCATGGCCTCGCCGGCCTCCAGATAACAAATCACTACGGGCAAGGGGGTTCCTTCAATTGAGTATCTCACGGGGTAATCCATCTCCTTTATAATTAATGATTGCTTTAACATACGCCCGTTTGGAAAGGACAATGAATCCTGGGCAAACGGTGCGGTTTTGTTTCATGTTTAATGGCTGACGCAATTCACGCCATGGAGGCGTGGTATTGCTGCAAGGTGTTAGAGGCCCAGGCTCCGTCTATGGTAAGAAATCCCGGAGGAAGAACGCCGCCAAAACGACGGGCGATATCCAAAGAGCGGTCATATACCTCGATTTTGGTGCTTTGATAAATGGGCTCCTCGCTGTTAGGAACAAAGAAGGAGAAGCCCACCTGGTCGTTTTCGCGGTCCAGCAGGCAGAAATACCCCGACTGGATGGGCTTGTGCAGGCGTTTGGCCAGTGCGCGAGCCAAAGCAAGCTTGGTAAGCTCCGAAGCCCGGTCGTCCAGCCCGGCTTCAAACAGTAAAATTTTTTCCTTCCAGGTGTTTAAATCGGGAGCCAGACGCTTTTTCAGGGCCCCAAGCTCGGGGAAGCGGAGCTCCGCCTCCTGATCCGGAACAAGAGGTTCCCGTTGTTCCGGCAACAGGTATATCATAAATTTACGGTCCATATCATGATAAAGGCAGGGATAGAGCAGGGTGGCTTCACAGCCGCAGTGAGGACATTTCCACAAAAACAGGCTTTCATCCATCACCTTGGCCCGCAGTTTGGGTTCCAGCGTCACGTTGATGGTGGTGTGCATTTGTGTGTCAGAATGTTCCCCGCAATGGGGACATCCCACCGACTTGATGATTTTTCTGGACATTCGATCATCCTCCGAAGTTTCTGTCCGCGAAAGTTGGGAGGCGGCCGGCGTAATCCAACGCCATATTCTTCATTCAGCGGCGCGGGGAAGGGAAGCTTGCCGGGCTGTTTTTTTGCGGAACTGATTTCTATTATTATTTATTGTATCATATTTTGGAAATAATAGATAGTGGGAGGTGAAACTTATTGACCCCGCAAGAAAAACATGACATAATAAGAACAAATAGAATGGACAGGTGTCGCTGAGAAAAGCAGGATTACCGGAGATCACCTGCTTTTTTACGGAACCAATAGGGAGAAATGCACAATGAAATGTTATCGGTGCTCCACCAAGAATCCTGAGGACGCCCCCTATTGCCGCTATTGCGGCGCTCCCTTGCAGGAGGATGTTTTTGAAGCGGAGGAAGTGCCGGTGGAGGACGACGGTCTGCTGCCGCCGCAGGAGGCCTATTATGAACAAACCAAGCCGCGGACAATCGGATTGTTTACCCGCGTCGCTTATCGTCTGCTGAGTTCTCCGCACAGATACCCGCTTTCGTTTGGGTTGCTGGCGGCGTTTTCCATTTGCTTTATTTTGTTAATCCTGATGCTGTGTTCCATTGGGCCTGACGCCCAGCGGGCGTTTGCACTGACCGGACAGGCGGCAGGCAGCCGGGAGCTGATTTTGATCCGGGAGGCCCAACAGGCATGGCAGTTGCTTTGGAGCTACCTGGTGGTATTCAGCGCTTGCTTAGGCGGGCTTGTCTTTTTGGGAGCGACGGCATATAAAATGGCAAAGATTCTGATCGTGTTCCATAAAAGGAAACGAACCATAGAACCGATTGATTGGGAAAAGGTGCGGCGCAGTCAATCTGAGTAAAATTAATATAAAAGCATTCCGCGCGGGATGCCTTGAGGCAGGCCTCCATGAAACAGCGCGATTCATGGATGAAACGCCGAAAAATCACATAGGATAAAACGAGCAGCCAGAAAACCCGGAACGTCCCAACCGGGTTTACGGCGGAAGGAGGATTTCATCATGGGAGTTTGGAACCAATTTGAGCGTCTATTGGTTGGCGCGGTGGACAACGCTGTGGAGTTTCATCGCAGAAAATCGCTGAATCAGCGCCTAAAGGAGATCGTAAAGAAGGAGAATGCCGAAATAAACCGGACGTATTTGGCGTTGGGCAAGTATTACTATGAAAACCTGCGGCAAAAAGTCGACGATGAAGCCGCCGAGCGCATGTGCGGTCAGGCGGAGCGTTCCCAGGAGCGGATGAGAAAGGCGCGTAAACGTCTGGTGGATCTGAGAAGCAGCGGGTCAGTGGCGGTTATCGGAGGAGAGGACGGCCCCACGGCGATTTATGTTGCAAAAAAGGTTCCGCTGTCCAATACGGTTGTTAAGATGGAGCTGGAAATACAAAAGCAGAATACGGAAAGCGATCAGGAGCCGGCGGCAGGTTGCGACCGGCAGCTAGATGCGGCCCAGGCGGATCAGCCTCAGAACAGGGAGGCGGCGGACGAAAACGAAGAATGGATTCCCCCGCTGCCGGATTCGGTGGAGGAGTAAAGGAGGCGGCGGATGAAAACGCTGGTGGTTTATTACTCGTACTTCGGGAAGACCAAGGCGGCGGCCGTCTGCCTGGCAGACCAAATCGGCGCGGACTTGGTGGAGATGATCCCAGTGGGTTTCCAAATTCGTCCATTGGCTTTGGTTGCAGGCGCGTTCCGGGCGGTGTTTCACCGCCTGCAGGACGTTCTGCCTTTGGAAGAGGATATTGTTTCCTACGATCGGGTGATTGTGGCGGGTCCGGTATGGGCGGGCCAGCCGGCTCCTGCTGTAAAGGGATTGATTCGCCGCTACGCCTTTAAGGGGAAAGAGGTATGCGGAATGCTGACTTGCTCTTCAGACGGAAAAAGCGCCATGTCGGCGTTGCGTCAGGAATTGGAGGAAGCGGGCGCCCGGTGTGCCAACGTGATAGCCATTCGAATGGAACCCGCCATGTTGGAGGCGCTTCGAGGAGGAGAACTGCGCTTTTTATCCCAGAACAACGGAAAATTATTGCTGAAAGCGGTAAAAGAGAATAGCAGTGCGGGCAATACGCTGGCCAAGGATTACAGCACCGAAGGGTAACGATTCGTTTATCGATTCAGAATGGATCTACAAGCTGGACAGTGGTTTGCCGAAATACTAAGAAACATTTCAAGCAGTCTTTGTAAGCGGCGTTTGTTAGAATCTGAAAACGGTGATATCGCAAATAAAAACTGTGGCTGGTAGAGTGGGACAAGGAGTGAGTCTGGCGATGACCAACGGGAATGCGCAAGGTGAATGTGAACATTTATTTCAGGTAAGCATGTTGGGAGAATTCTCCATTCAATTTCAGGGGAAAGGGTTTACCTCCGGGGACAGGCGCATCAGGAAGGTGTGTGTTGATCGAGTATTTATTGGCTCACCGTATGAGCGATGTCTCTCAGGAAACGTTAATCAACATTCTTTGGGAAGATGAGGAGGAATGCGGCGATCCTTACCATGCCCTGAAGAATTTAATTTACCGTGCAAGAAAAACCCTCAAGGAAGTTTTTGGGGATGAGAGGGATTACATACGGTTTACCCGAGGTACTTACGCCTGGGACCGGTCGCTGCCCTGCCAAGTGGACGCCGAGGAATTTGAGCGGCTATGGAAAGAAGCCGCCGTCAAGGAGTTGGACAACGACCGAAAGATTGATAAATATTTGCAGGCGTTGGACTGGTATCAGGGAGACTTTTTGCCGAAATCAGCCGCGGAATCCTGGGTTATTTCCAAAAGCGCCTATTACGCCAGCTTGTATAACGAATGCGTGCTAAAGGTTTCCTCCCTGCTGATGGATGCAAGGCGGTATCATGATGTCATAGCGGTGACCCAAAAGGCGGTGAAGCTGTATCCATTCGAGGAATCCATACATCAAATGTTAATCTTCGCCTATCTTAACATTGGAAAACAGAGCAAGGCGCTGGCCCATTACGAATTTGTCATTGATCTGTTCCGCAAAGAGATGAATGTGGATATCACGGAGTCGCTGCGCAGTCTGCACAGCAGCATTGTGGATAGTCAAAATGCCATTGAAACCGATCTGTCCGTCATCAAAAACGATCTGAAAGAGGCCTGTTCCAACAATGGCGCTTTTTATTGTGATTACAGCATATTTAAAAACATTTACCGGCTGTTGGCCCGTTCCATGATGCGCACTGGACAGTCGATTCACATAGGGCTGCTCACCATTACCGATCCCAACGGTGATCTGCCGGATGAAAATATTCTTAAGGATGCAAAAGATAAGTTGAGAGAATGTATTATCTACAGCTTGCGTAAAGGGGACGCGGTAACGTCCTACAGCGCGGCGCAGTTTGTGGTGATTCTGCCGTTGACCACTTTTGAAAACGGAGAGAGAGTGCTGTCCCGCATTGTGGAGAGATACCGTATTCTATATGGAAATAAAAAGGTGAAGATCAGCACTCGGGTTAATAACATGGATCCTACATAACATGTCATGGTTATCTGTTCATATTCGTAGAAGGCCGGGTCAAGAGCGTGTTACGCCTGCTCTTTGATTTGGCAGAACTCACAGGAACTTTTCAGCGCCGGCGGGGCGCTGGAAATAAGAATTTATAAATGTAAAATCCCTTTACAAGTTGTTTTTCTCTTGATCGAAGGGAAGAAAACAAGTATAATAGAGCCTGCTCCAAAGACGTTTGCAATGTGCGGTTGCGACAGAACATTCGGGCAGGTTTTTATAGGTACGGTGAAAAGAAAGCGTCTGCACGGCCGCGGCCGTGATTATAAAAAGCGATTCTCTAAATTATGATACATAGGAGGACAATGAAATGAAACATCCCATTGTGACAATGGAGACTTCTTCCGGAGCGGTAATCAAAGCGGAACTCTATCCGGAGATTGCACCCAATACCGTAAGAAACTTTGTTTCTCTGGTGCAAAAGGGATTTTATGACGGGGTGATTTTCCACCGTGTCATTCCAGGATTTATGATCCAGGGCGGTGATCCCAAAGGCGAAGGGACCGGAGGACCAGGCTACCATATTAAGGGAGAATTTGCCGCCAACGGTTTTCAAAATGATTTGAAGCATACCACGGGCGTCCTCTCCATGGCGCGGGCCGGGCACCCGGACAGCGCTGGATCTCAATTTTTTATTATGGTGGATGACGCGCCTCATCTGGACGGACAGTACGCTGCTTTTGGAAAAGTGATCGAAGGGATGGAGGAAGCGCAGCGCATTGTCAACGTTAAGCGCGATTATATGGATAAACCGCTGGAGGCCCAGTCCATGGTGAAAGTAACGGTGGATACCTTCGGCGAAATTTACACAGATCCGGAAACGGTATAGATCATCAGACAAGGGCTGCAAGTGTACCGTATCGTGCGGTTGCAGCCTTATTTTTTTAGCGGCGTCTTAAACCATGCATATGCGTAATTCACACATTTCATAGCTTTTATACGTCTGACAAAACAGCATGCCATCAGCTATGACCCGAGGAATAATGGGAAAAAGAAGCCGTGACAAAAGATCTTTTGCATGCGGAAATCGTGCTGTTTGCATCCACAACAGCCATTGGAATAGGAGGTTGAATGTATGGAGCTTGCCATTGATAACATCTCGAAAAGCTTTGGAGAAAAGGAAGTTTTAAAGGGGATTTCATTGCGTGCCCATGGGGGAAAGGCCCTGGGGCTTTTAGGCAGAAATGGTGCTGGAAAGACCACCACCATCCGGATCATAATGAATGTATTCCCGCCGGACGGCGGTCGGGTTCTGTTGGACGGCGAAACGTTGGACCTGCACAATGTTCGTGTGGGGTATTTGCCGGAGGAACGGGGCTTGTATCCCAAAAAGTTGATATCCGAACAATTGTGCTATCTGGGATGCTTGCGGGGAATGAAAAAAAGCGAGGCCAAATCCTCGGCAAAGCGTCTGCTTCAAAAGTTGGGAATGGAGGAGTACCTGGATAAAAAGCTGGATACCCTCTCCAAAGGAAATCAACAAAAAATCCAGCTGGCGGCCACTCTCATTAACGACCCGGAGATTGTGATTCTGGACGAACCCTTTTCGGGGCTGGATCCGGTTAACGCAATGCTATTGAAGGACTTGGTGCGGGAGATGATTTCAAAGGGCAAGGTAGTGTTGTTCTCCAGCCATCAAATGGGTTATATTGAAGAGTTTTGCGACGATATTGCCATATTAAATGGAGGCAGGATTGTGCTCAGCGGTGGAATTCGGGAGATTAAACGGAGCTATGACCGCAGCGACATCGTGCTCAACAGCCCCCAAAACCATGAAATGGAACAGTTTCTGTTGACCCGATGCAAAGCGTTTGTAAAGGGAGTCGAACAGAAAAATGGAGAATGGATGGTTCATCTGACAGACGCGGGACAAAAGGGCCGGTTGATGGAGGCGCTCAGCCATTCAGAATATGAAATCGACGGGTTCCGGGTATATGAACCCTCGCTCAACGATATCTTTGTGCGTTATACGGAGGGGGAGGTCTGATGAAACAGTTTTTTCAGGTATTCAAATTCGAATACGCAAATTATATTAAAAATCGGATATTTTTAGGAATTACTTTGGCTCTGGTGATTGGGATTGGGATTTTTCTTTCTTTTCCCCGAATTACTCGGTTTATGGGGACTTCTCAGGATACGCCGCAAGAACAAGAAAAGATGGTGATGGCGCTACAGGTAACCCAAGGCGAAGATGCGGACAAGACGTTGGCGTTTTTTTCCGCCGCGCTGCCTGAGTATGACGTTCGCCTGGCGCAAGAACGAGAAGACGCTCTCAAAGCGGGGGTGGAACAGGGAAAATACAACTGTGCGGTAGTGCTGCTAACCCCGCTGCGTTATCAATATGTCGTGAATAATATGAGCCTGTACGACTCCACAACCGTCCGGTTGAATGAAGTGATTCTTTCCAAATATCGGTCGGATACCTTGGCGCAGCTCGGAATATCGTCCGATCAGATTCAGCAGGTGCTGACCGCTCAAGTGGAAAGCGAGACGGTGCAAACCGGCAAGAGCCAAATGGACAGCTTTTTCTACACGTATATTCTCATGTTTATGCTGTATATGGCTATCGTAATGTATGGGCAATTTGTGGCCACCGGTGTGGCGGCGGAAAAGAGCTCACGTGCCATGGAACTGCTCATTACGGCAGCCCGTCCGGTGAATCTGATGTGCGGAAAGATCATTGGCATCGGACTGGCGGGCCTTACCCAGATGTCTGTCATTTTGGGTTCCGGCTTTCTGTTCTACAACCTCAACCGAAGCGATTGGGCGGATAACCAGATTGTGTCATCTATTTTTGATATGCCCTTATCCATCTTATTGTACACGGTGCTGTTTTTCCTCCTGGGTTTCTTTATATACGCATTTTTGTTTGGAGCCCTGGGTTCACTGGCCAATCGGTCGGAAGATATCAACACCCTCTCGATGCCGGTGCTGCTTGTGTTTATCGCCTCATTCTTAATTGTGATGTACTCTATGGCCTCAGGCAATGTTGATTCTCCGCTGATGGTGGTGTGCTCCTACATTCCTTTTGTATCCCCCATGGCTATGTTTACAAGAATCGCTATGGGCGGCGCGCAATGGTGGGAAATTATCATCTCGGTTGCTATTCTGGTTGTCTCTACCGGGGTGGTTGCAGTGATTTCAGCCGGGATCTATCGGGTGGGCGTTTTGCTCTATGGCAAGCCGCCTAAGCTTACCGAGGTATTTAAGATGCTGCGGAGAAAAGCCGGATGAGCCAAATGCTGACTTAATACAAACGCCCTCTGAGATGCCCAACAGGGATTTCAGGGGGCGTTTTTGACTTGTTTTCAGCAGATACGAAGGGCAGGGAGCGGACGGATAGCGAAAGTGACCAAAGAATCCATGGAAAAGACGGGACAACTGCACAGTTTCCAAAACATGAGGTTTTTCGAGGGGAAAAGGTTGTAATCATTTAGGGGATTCATTATAATAATAGAGTATGATTTTAGCTAACGATACATAGTGAGGGTATGATGAATGAAAGCAGTGGGGTTTGACAACGACAAGTATTTACAAATGCAGTCCAAATACATACGGGAGCGCATCTCGAAATTTGACAATAAGCTCTACTTAGAGCTGGGAGGAAAGCTGTTTGATGATTATCACGCCTCACGGGTGCTGCCGGGATTTCAGCCGGACAGCAAGGTGCGTATGCTGTTGCAGCTTTCAGATCAAGCGGAGATTGTGATTGTTATCAATGCTACCGACATTGAGAAAAGCAAAGTACGCGGAGACTTGGGGATTACCTATGACGCGGATGTGCTTCGGCTGATCGACGCATTCCGTGACATCGGCCTGTATGTGGGAAGCGTGGTGATCGCCCAGTACTGCGGACAGCCGGTGGTGGATTCCTTTAAAAACCGGCTCAATAATCTGGGAGTTAAGGTCTTTTTACATTACTCCATTTCCGGATACCCCAATAACATACCGCTGATTGTCAGCGACGAAGGGTTTGGAAAAAACGAGTATATTGAAACCTCGCGCCCGCTGGTAATAGTCACTGCGCCGGGACCGGGCAGCGGAAAGATGGCAACCTGTTTATCTCAGTTATATCACGAGTATAAACGAGGCGTTAAAGCGGGATATGCAAAATTTGAAACTTTTCCGGTTTGGAATCTTCCCCTCAAGCATCCGGTGAATTTGGCTTATGAGGCGGCAACCGCCGATCTCAACGACGTGAATATGATTGATCCGTTCCACCTGGAGGCATATGGAGAGACTACGGTTAATTACAACAGAGATGTGGAGGTTTTCCCGGTACTTAACGCGATTTTTGAAAAAATAGCTGGGGAAAGCCCTTACAAATCCCCCACCGATATGGGGGTCAATATGGCTGGCAATTGTATCATTGACGACGAAATCTGCAAGGAGGCGTCCCGGCAGGAGATCATCCGGCGTTATTACCACGCTTTGTGCGAACAGCGCCAGGGGCGGCTGGATAAGGAAGCCGTGTATAAAGTCGAATTGCTGATGAATAAGGTAGGGGTTTCCACCGAAGACAGGACGGTGGCTAAGGCGGCGTTAACACGCGCGGAACAGACAGGGTTGCCGGCGGCCGCTATAGAATTGGACAATGGAAAAATTATCACAGGAAAAACCTCCTCCTTGCTGGGGGCGTCTGCGGCGGTCCTGCTCAATGCGCTCAAGGAGCTGGGAGGGATCAACCACAAAATGCCATTGATTTCGCCCATTGTGATTGAGCCGATTCAAAATTTGAAGACCAAGCATTTGGGGAATAGTAATCCACGACTTCATACAGATGAAATTTTGATCGCGTTATCCATCAGCGCAGCCACCAATCCCACGGCGGAGCTGGCTCTTCGCCAGTTGCCCAAGCTGCGTGGATGTGAAGCCCATTCTTCAGTGATTCTGTCCCAGGTAGACGATTCGGTGTTCCGCAAATTGGGTATGAATTTAACCTGTGAGGCCAAATATCAAACCAAGAAACTGTATCATAAATAGTCGGTAAATAGGAAACGTATTCTGAAAACCTTTTGAGTCTTATAGAAATGAAATAAGCTTAGGAGAAGGGGATAGTTCTTTTTACGGTGGGGTTTTCCCCTTATGAGGATTATGTTTTGCCCAACAAAATACAGGAACGGAAAGGAGATGCCCAGCGGCGTCTCCTTTTTTATGGACACGGGAGATAGAAGAAGTCAGAAATGACATTTTTTAATAGACTCCTATAAAATACCCTTGATAAAGCGCTGGAAAGGAAGTCTCCGTCAACCTTGGAACCATGGAGAACCTTGTTGATACAGGCAGGTGGCAGCAATATGAATTGGACGGAAAAGAATACCTCCGTTTGTTATGAAAGCAACGCCAAAATTTCAAGGGAATAAGTCCAGAGCGACGTGAAAGAGATTTTACCATAAAAAAAACAGGCCCTTCGAAACGTTCGATGGGCCTGTTTCTATTTCTCCGTTTACAATAGGGAAGCGGCGGCTTCGTCTGCAAACACCGTCACGTTGGGATGCAGTTGCAACACAGAGGCGGGGCATTGAGGAGTAACCGGACCCTTTACCATACCATACACCGCTTGAGCTTTAGCGGCCCCTGTAGCCACCAGAATGATCTGACGGGCCTTCATGATGGAACCGATGCCCATACTGATGGCATAACGGGGAACCTCGTCGCTGTTTTCAAAAAAGCGGGTATTCGCCTCGATGGTGCTTTGGGTAAGCGCAACCTTATGAGTGCCCATGGGGAATTCGTCGCAAGGCTCGTTGAAGGCAATGTGACCGTTGTTGCCGATGCCCAAAATCTGGACATCGATCCCGCCGGCTTGGGCGATCATATTGTCGTAATTCTTGCCTTCATTGTCGATGTCTTGGGCGGTGCCACAGGGAACATGGATATTTTCCTGCGGAACATTAATCCCTTGGAACAGGTTTTCCTGCATAAAATAATAATAGCTCTGGGGATGATCGTGGGTAAGGCCGAGATATTCGTCCAGATTGAAGGTAGTAACCTGGGAGAAATCCAGGATTCCCTGCTTGTGCAGCTCGATCAGGCGAGTATAGGTAGGAATAGGAGAAGATCCAGTGGCAAGGCCTAGGATGCTATCCGGCTTTGCAATTACCTGCCCGGCAAAAATACTGGCGGCAGCCTCTCCAATGGCCTGGGCGTCTTTGTAAACTTTTACGTTCATAACAAATCGCTCCTTATTAAAAATTTAAACAATTGTGCTCTATTAATCTTAGCATCTTTCTCTAGAAGTGCAATACCCTAAATTAAGATTTTTCAAATTTTTCTACCATTAAAAAAGAGTAACCTGTCCTGCAATTTTGACATATGATGAATCGGACACTAGATCCAGAAAGGAGTGTATCTCTATGCAGGAAGATATGTTTAAGATGATGTCTACGGAGTATGGCATTCCTCCTTTACCAAAAAATCCTGTGGTGGCAATGGCCTATGTGCCGTACCAAGGAACCACCGGCACAATGTATAATCCGGAGCAGGGCCTGAATGCGGGCACCATGTTCCCGGTACTGGATAAGCCATTCTTAGGCTGTGGAGGGATGAAGCGATGAACGAGAGGGAACGCTTGCTTAAGCGAATAGCCGCCATTGATTTTGCAATGATCGAGCTGCATTTATATATGGATTCTCATCCCAACGATAAAGAAGCAGCGGCAAAAACGGATGAGTATGCGGTGAAAAGCAGGGCGCTGCGTAAGGAATTTGAGGACAAATATGGTCCTTTGACATCCATGCAAATGGAAGCTAACCGCTGGGCGTGGATTTCCGATCCGTGGCCCTGGGACAATGAAGAGGAGGGCTGATTATGTGGATTTATGAGAAACGCCTGGAGTACCCCGTAAAAATCAGCAAGCCCAACGCACAGCTTGCCAAGGTAATCATCACCCAGTACGGCGGTCCCGACGGAGAGCTTGGAGCCTCTCTTCGCTACCTAAGCCAACGCTATAGCATGCCTTATCCAGAACTCAAAGCAATTCTGACCGATATCGGCACGGAAGAGCTGGCGCATTTGGAAATGATCGGTGCAATCGTTCACCAGTTGACAAAAGATTTGACGATGGATGAGATTAAAAAGGGCGGATTTGACGCCTATTTTGTGGACCATACAACAGGAGTATATCCCAGCGCGGCCAATGGAACCCCATACAATGCGTTTTCGATGGCGGTAAAAGGTGATGTAATCACCGATATTCATGAAGACATGGCGGCGGAACAAAAGGCCAGGACTACCTATGACAATATTCTGCGCTTTACCGATGATCCCGATGTAAAGGATGCCATCCGCTTTTTGAGAGAACGTGAAGTTGTACACTATCAGCGCTTTGGCGAGGGATTAAGAATTGCTACCGACAAGCTCGATAGCAAGAACTTTTATGCCTTTAACCCGGAGTTTGATAGAAATTGCAAGAATAAATAAAGGAACAATGACGAACGGGGACAGCCTACTTGTAAAGTGGCTGTCCTTCTTTTTTGGATTTTACGTTAAGATATTTTATATATAATTAAATAATAAATAACTTTATGTTGACAAATATACAATAATATGATAATTTTTAATTAAAATAAATATAATATAAGATTCAATGTTGAATAAGGATGTGATTCCAATGGGGCAGTACCGTCTTAATTCCAATAAAACAAAAATAATAAATCATAAAAAGTGAGGATAAGTTATTAAAACATATAAAAGATTTATTGCTACTGCTTTGATTGCAATGTCATTGTTTGCATCTGCCTCTATACCAGTTGCAGCAGCTGATGAGGCTACATTTACAAATACAACAAGTGGAACAGAGGTCGTTGGTTACTTAAAAGTTTATTCTAAATATACTTATGCGACTACTAGGCTTTATCCTAATTATAATGGTGGTTCAGTAAAAGGAAAGTTGGTTTACATGGTAGGCGATAAATCTTATATAGTAGAGGGTTCAACAGTTAACGGTCAAGGATCTGTTGCTACAACAGTATCTCCGTCTTCGTCTCATCCAACAGCTCAAGCAGCTAAAGGAGAGAGCTGGCATTCAGGGCCTTATGTTAATCAAAGACACTTAATGGCGTCCAGAATCTAAGTTTAGTATTAAGGGGGGATAGGATTTCAATCCTATCCCCCTGTTTAGTAGGAGGACCAATATGAATAAAAAATTTAAATTAACTTTAACAGTTATGACAGTATTAAGCATTTTATTGTGTAGCTGTTCATCTCAAAGTCAGCAAGATTTAGGAGATGAATATGTCTCTGGTCAAGATATGCAGTATATGAACATGGAGCTGTCAACGCTCACTCTAAATACGGCAGAAAGTTCCGATGGCTTCTATTTTATGGAAGAAAATTTTATTTTTTATACCGACAAGTCTAGTATGCAAACCGTTCCGTTATGTAATAAGCCTGATTGCTTGCATAATTTAGAAACGGATCCTAAGAAAGTTTGGAAATGTAATGCTTATTTACCAATTGGCCTTAACGATACGATTTCCTTTTGGAATAATCATTTATACGTTATTGTTGCTTTGGATCAAAGCGGAAAAGAAATAAAAAATGGAGCCTTGATGAAAATTTCACTGGATGGTACGAACCGTGAATATGTTTGCAACTTTGATTTGTATCCGACGTTTGGGGTAGTCCACAGAGGTAAATTCTACTATATCTATTCAAACTTTGATGAAAGCTTAGAATCCGATTGTCAGATTAAATCTATTGATCTCACTCAGAAAAATACATCAGAAAAAACATTATTTCAGGGGAAACAAAAAAATGGATCCATACAAAGATTTTTCTGTTATGCAAATTATTTATATTTTAGCGTCTCCTATACAAAAGATGGTCAAAGTGCGTGGGAGAACCGTCGAATTGATATTCGTACCAACGAAGACATCATATTGGATAGCGATTTAATCGAAAAAAATCACAGTATGGATTTGGGAACCATAAATAATCAAAAGTTATATTTTTATTATAGTAAGGACGGCTTACATAATGATTCTATATGGGAGATGGGGCTAAAGGGGGAAGAAAAAAAGAAATTTATGGACATGAATGAAAAAGTTCATATCTATGCAGACATGGATCATTTATATTTGTTTAAACCGTGGATGTTTGTTACAGCTCCAGAAGATAGGCTCCTACAAGTAATTGATAAAGACAGCGGAGAAAAGATTGCAGAGGTTGATCTTAGCGAGATAAAAGGAGAAGAAGTTCAACTTGCCGCAGGGGAAGGAGATTACTTGTTTTTAAGTTCGACCGTTAACTATGAGCAGTACTTCCGTTATGCGGTCAATAAAAAAGAACTGCTGGAAAAAGGCACCGCAAAACCAGTAGAGGTATCGTCGGTAGAAATGAAATACACCCATGCGCAATATCAATAGAAAATAGAAAGCACAATTCTTATTTTCATTCCTCCTGATTTGCGTTATAATATTAATTACAAAAAGTTATAATCAATTCGTATTCCGATTCCATCTTCAAGGAGGAACTCCACTATGCAGCTTGCTATTAACGACGTGAGCAAAACCTATCGAAAGGGAAAGGTTCAGGCGTTGTCCCATTTCAGCGCGCAACTGACCCCAGGGGTATACGGATTTCTGGGACCTAATGGGGCGGGAAAGTCCACTCTAATGAACATTATCACCTGCAATTTGCGAGCCAGCTCCGGGAATGTCCGCTACAATGGAACCGACATCTATAAGCTGGGCAGGGACTATCTTCGTATCCTCGGTTATATGCCTCAACAGCAGGGACTCTATGAGGATTTTACCGCCCAGCAATTCCTATGGTATATGGCTGCCCTCAAGGGAATCCCGACAAAACAGGCCAAACAAAAGATTGAAGAGCTTCTGGAGCTTGTGAATCTGCGGGATAAGGCGGGGCAAAAATTGGGCGGATTTTCCGGTGGAATGAAGCAAAGAGTCCTAATCGCCCAAGGACTGCTCAATGATCCTGAGGTGCTGATCCTGGACGAACCAACGGCGGGACTGGATCCCAAAGAGCGGGTACATATCCGTAATTTCATCAGCGAGATCGCTCTGGATAAGATTGTATTGCTGGCGACCCACGTGGTATCCGACATTGAGTGCATCGCCAAGCAATTGATTTTGATCAAAAAGGGAACCCTGCTGATGATGGATTCTCCCGATAAGGTGCTGGAGCAAATGAATGGAAAGGTGCACCTTGTTCATGTGCCGCCGGAGAAGGTCAAACCACTGAGCAGCCGGTATTTGGTGAGCAACCTGATTGGAGAACCTGATGGTCGGGTAGCCATGCGTATAGTGGGAGAATATCCGGAAGAAGCTTCCGCTGAAGAGATTCCTCCTGTATTGGAGGACGTTTATCTCTCTTTATTTGAAGAGGAGAAGGCGGTGGCACAGATATGAGCCGGATCATCAACGCGGAATTTCGAAAAGTATTCTGTAAAAAGTTGGTTTGGATCGTGTTGGCGGCAGTCTTTGTAGCCAATGGAGTGTTGTTTGTCTTTCAACAGTATCAGGAGAGAAGCTACGAGCTGGCGTATTGGGACGATCTTTTGTCAGCGGAACAGCAATATCAGTCCATGCCGTTTTCGGAGGCTTACGCCCGGCTTAAACAGCAGAACGAGGACTACACCACCATTACCTCCTATCGTATGTTATCCCTGGACGAAGGGGTATCGTTGTCAGATCAGCTCCAAGAGGAGTATCGTCAGGCGATGGAACGGATGAAAGGGGATCCCTCTCTGGAAGACGAACAGCAATTCTCTCGCAAAAGCTTTGTAGTCAGCGCTTTATACCGGCAGGCAGAATATATGGCGGGATACCCGGCATACATAGACGGCATGGAAGAACGTGCACGGCAGATGCAATCCGTTTCCATTTTTCAGAAGCCCAACAGCTTTTCTTATCGGAACACGGTAAAGACCCCTCAGGATTTTGAACACTTAAAGGGGATTCCTTTGTCATTCGGCAACAGCAACGGTTTTCAGGCCTTGCACCAGTTTGCTGTCACCGATTTGTTTGTATTGGCTTTTGCCTTTTTGCTTTGCATTTACCTGTTTTTGCAGGAAAAAGAGAACGGCTTGCTCTCTATGGTTAAGGCTACCCCGGGAGGCGGCGCGCGAACCATGGCGGCCAAATTGATTGTGCTGGTCTCCTGTACAATATTGACGGCAAGCTTGGTATATGGGGGAAATCTTGCGCTCAGCGGATGGATTTATGGCTTTGGCGATCTATCCCGGACCGTTCAATCGATGAGTTTATTCCGGGATTGCAATATTCTTTTGACCGCAGGACAGTGGTTATTACTGTTTTGGGGAAGCAAAGTAGCGGCTGTTTTGCTGTGCGTATTGATGTTTTCGCTGGTATTTACCTTGTTTGAAAACAATAAGGGAATCTATTTGGTTCTTTTGTTATTACTGGCGGTAAGCTGGGCTTGCTGGAGCTGGATTATGCCGTTATCCGCGCTAAACTTTTTTAAATACGTCAACCTGTTCTCCTTTTTGGATCCGTTTTCTCTGTTCTGCCAGTACACCAATATCAACTTGTTCGAGTATCCTGTTAGCTTAGTGCCTGTCTGCCTGTTGAGTGCAGGTATGATTGCAGTACTTCTGGTTTTAGCGATGCTGTTGTTCTTTGTACGTCGAAAAGGGACTGGAATTACCATCCCCACATTTTGGAGGAGATCCCAAAGAAAAAAGATACGCGGCACCGCCCGGCTTTGGTTGGCAGAGGGCAGAAAACTTTTGGTAACCGAGAAAGTGTGGATTTTGCTGGCGCTTGCCTTGTTGGTGGCTTGGTTGCAGGTTGATACCACGCCTCTTAAAATGAATTATGAGGACGCTGTTTACAAACAATATGCAATCAGCTATGCAGGCGCCTTGACCGAACAGTCCGATTTGGCGATTGCTCAAGAAGAGAAAAAATTTGCTGGCATTTCAAATCAAATCCAGGAATTAGAAGAAAAGTACAGCAATGGCCAAATTACATTAGAGGAAAAAGAGAAAGAGATCTATAAACTAACACAATTTTCTGAGAAGGAAAAAGGATTTCAACGTTTCTTATCTCAGTATCGCATGTTACAGCAAAAGAAGGAACAAGGCTATCGGGTTGCTGTGATTGACCAACTCTCCTCAGATCAACTGTTTGACCAGCCGCAAAGGGATTTGCTTCAGGCAATGCTTTACTGTGTGTTTCTGATTTTAGCCTTGTGTAATCTTTTCCCCATTGATATGAAAAAGCGTCTGGATGGTCTGATTCATGCTACCAATCGGGGAGGCTATCCGCTATTGCGGGTTCGTCACTGTTATTCATGGATACTGGCTGTTTTATTTGCCCTAATCCTATACTTGCCAATAGCGGTGAATTTCCAAGCGAAATATGAAATCTCCGATTGGTCTGCTGCCATTCAGAGCATCAAACAATTTCAAAATATCACGATGTTCATTAGTATCCGGGGATTTGTGCTAATGGGAGGATTCGTGTTTCTATTCGGAGTTTTTTCCATTTCGCTCTTGGTTTTATTCCTCTCTCAGTTATGCAGAAAACAGGCAATTTGTGTGATTTTAAGCACCTTAGTGCTATTTTGTCCGCTGTTGCTGCCTTCCATAGGCATTTCAACGGTTAATTTATTCTGCTTTAATAATGTGTTTTATTTTTATACATCAGCCGTATGGTCGGGAATGGGGGCGCAAATTTTTTATTTAATTGCAATGGCGGCCCTCTCAATGGCTCTATGGCTAGCGAATCGCGCTTGGTTTGTGCTACGGAGGTCCGATTGGTAAAAAACAGGTGGTCGGGATGGCTTTAACCTTCCGTTCTGCCCAAACGGTCAAAGTTTTAAAGAAGAGAATCCAATAAACCAGTAACAGTCAGGCGTTAAACAATAAAAAACCGTCTATCCCATATGAAACGGGATAGACGGTTTTTGTTCGTCGTTATTTTATGCCTGATTCACAGAACCAAACAGCTCCATTTTTTCCTTCACAGTTTCCTTGATGGCTTCAAAACCGGGAGCCAGCAGCTTGCGGGGATCAAAACCCTTGCCTTGGAGATCCTTGCCCTCTTCGATGTACTTGCGGGTAGCGGCGGCAAAGCTCAGTTGGCACTCGGTGTTTACGTTAATCTTGGATACGCCCAAGGTAATCGCTTTTTTAATCATATCTTCCGGGATACCGGTGCCGCCGTGGAGAACCAGGGGCATCTCGCCGGTGAGCTGCTGAACAGCGTCCAAAGTCTCAAAGCTCAGTCCAGCCCAGTTTTCCGGATATTTTCCATGGATATTGCCGATACCGGCGGCCAGCATGGTTACGCCCAGATCCGCAATCATTTTGCACTCCTCAGGATCGGCGCATTCGCCGGCGCCGACAACGCCGTCCTCTTCGCCGCCGATGGAGCCGACCTCGGCCTCCAGGGAAAGGCCCTTCTCATTGGTCAAAGCCACCAGAGCCTTGGTCTTCTCAATGTTTTCCTCAATGGGATAGTGAGAGCCGTCGAACATAACCGAAGAGAATCCAGCCTCGATGCACTTCAGGCACCCTTCATAGCTGCCATGATCCAAATGAAGAGCTACCGGAACGGTGATGTTCAGTTCTTCCAGCATGCCGTTTACCATACCAACAACGGTTTTGTATCCCGTCATATATTTTCCAGCACCCTCAGAAACACCCAAAATTACCGGAGAGTTGAGTTCCTGAGCGGTCAGCAGAATTGCCTTGGTCCACTCCAGATTGTTGATGTTAAATTGTCCTACGGCATAATGGCCTTTCTTGGCTTTGGTCAGCATTTCTTTTGCAGATACTAGCATATTGAACGTTCCTCCCAATTTATCTGGCACATGAATTTTAAGCATACTTTTTACCTGTACCTCAGTAAAAAGCGCCCCACCACCCAATTTTGACGGTGCAGCAGCCTGTTTTATTGCTCTTAATTATAACGTATCAACTGCTAAAAAGCAAGGGACTGTCCAAGAGAAAGGAATTCCCCGCTGTGAAAAAATGGTGGAGAAATAGACGGAATTGTTGGTGGTAATGAATGAGGAATCATCAATTGCAGGCATAGCGCGGAGAATTGGCAGACATTCCTTAGCGAAGAATTAGGAGTAAAGAGCAGAAAAACAGCATATTGATATAGAAAGCGGTAAATAAGGGAAGAGGCTTTTTGCGCGCCTATGTCCCGATAAAGGGAAATTTCTGTGTTCATAGTTTGTTTTGATATCCTTTCCATAACTTTCATTCACTCTTCAAGCAATTGTCACTTAAGGACTTTAGTATAAAGACATCGAAAGAAAACAGACAACCGTTCGCGGGAATGAATAAAACAATTAGGAGGAACCAATGATGTTCGATAACAATAATCAAAATGATTTCAACCAAAGCGAGTACCATTACACCAATCCGTATGTTTCCCCTCAGCCTCAGCAGCAATCTTATATCCCTCCGGTTATGGACAGCTCTCTGGTTCCTGTCCAGCCAAAGGTTCAAAAGCAAAGAACTAAGAGCTTTCTCACCCGGAAAGCGGCAGCGTTGCTGTTGGCCTTCTGTGTGGTGGCCTCCGCAGGTATGGGAGTAGGCGGCGGCATGCTTGCCTACCGGTTGAGCGGCAACAGCGGTTCTTCCGCCACGGATACCAATCCAGCGGGGCTGCAACAGATGTCCAGCAAAACTACTTCCGCTCAGCAACTGACTGTTGAAGAAATTGCGGAAAAAGCCGCGGATTCGGTGGTGGAGATTACAACCGAAGGGGTATCTACCGACAATACGATGAGACAGGTGATTACCCAGGGAGCCGGCAGCGGCGTTATTATCAGTGAGGATGGTAAAATCGTCACTAATCATCACGTCATTGAAGGAGCTAGCAAAATTACAGTGACTCTGAGAAGCGGTGAAAGTTACAAGGCCACTTTAATCGGCGCCGATGCGGAAACCGACGTAGCCCTGATTCAAATCACTGCCACCGGCCTGACTGTGGCTGAATTGGGCGACTCCGCTTCCCTGAGAGTGGGAGAAACTGCGGTTGCCATTGGAAATCCTTTGGGCCAGCTGGGAGGAACCGTGACCAATGGGATTATCAGCGCGCTGGATCGCGAGATTACTCTGGAAAACCAAACCATGACGCTGTTACAGACAAACGCGGCGATTAACCCCGGAAACTCCGGCGGCGGGCTGTTTAACGGCCGGGGTCAGTTAATTGGAGTTGTGGTCGCCAAGTCTTCGGGTGAAAATGTGGAAGGTCTGGGATTTGCCATCCCCATCAATAAAGTAAAAACCGTGGTGGAACAGCTCTCAAGTTATGGCTATGTCAAGGGCAGAGTAGAACTGGGGGTTTCCCTGGTGGATATCACAACAGAGCAGCAAGCCATGATGTATCAGGTGTCTCAGTTGGGAGTTTATATCTGGCAGGTCACCGGAGGCAGCGCCGCACAAACGGCGGGTCTGCAACAGGGCGACTGTATCAAAGCTGTGGATGGAACGGAGGTTTCCACCGCCGCCGAGGTGAAAGAGGTATTACAAAAACATGCAGTAGGCGACACCATTGTGATTCAAGTCGTTCGCAATGGGCAGATTGTTCCGATCAATGTTACCTTAAAAGAATCCGTACCTTCCAATATACAAGGCAACAACAGCTCAGGAAGAGGCGATAACAGCGATCGTTACGGCGGATTCGACGGCTACGGGTTTTAATTCACCCTGTTTGTAGGCGGGACGTTAAAACTGCCGTAAGCGTCCTTGCTTTACAATAGATTTTCATTCCTTTCTTTTTGATTCGTGTTTTTATCTGCCAATGGATAAAAACAACCTCCTTTTCAGAGAAAAGCCGCACGATTGGGTCCGTGCGGCTTTTTCTTTGCCTTCTGGATGTATCCTTTTAGGGCGTCAAAAACATGTGCGCAGAAGACAAATCATTTTCCATAGTGCGGCATATGGCCATTGTCCAGGCATCCTCATATCCCACAATCAGAAGTGTAAATCAACGTTTTATCGTTTTTGATATGACATGTGGTTATTGCACGGCATTGTTCACAGCGGTGGGACACATAGCATAAAGGGCTGGAATTTCTGATGCAAATGCAAATGTTTCTGGAATAAAACGTTAAATCAGTGCAACAATAAAATCAGTCACAGTAAAAAAAGCGGATTCTTTTGTTTGCTGTTTTTACCGTGACTGATTTTACCCAAATATAAAGTAGGAGTGATCGCAAATGAATCAGAGCCAAGCAAACCAGAGCATTAAATGCATCGTGAAACAGTGTCAAAACCACTGTGATAACCAGGACTATTGCTCTTTGGATTGTATCACGGTTGGAACCCATGAAACCAATCCCACCATGTGCCAGTGCACAGACTGTGAGTCTTTTGTTCCGAAGCAAAACGGTTAATAATGAGTTCATGCGCCGGACGCCAATAGGTGTTCGGCGTTTTTTTGCGGCCTTACGGCGGAAATCCGCCTCAATGGCAAAACTGCTATCCTTCACTCGGATCGAATGAAGGGTTTTCATTGCCAGAAGCACCGGGGAATGATATAATGGGCATGCAAATTAAGACAAAATTTGTTGTCTGATGGATTGCCGCGCGTAAACATGGGAAAATGGATACTAAGCAATTGCTGCCGCCGCAATCCCATCGTTTCCGGATGGGGATCAGCAAACAAAAGGCGTGAAGACGGAGGAGCAAATGAACTGCCCGTGCCACTGCGGATGCCGGTACATGCGAAGATACTGCGTCGGCGGGTCGGGATCGGAGAAAGAAACGCCGCAGTGGAAGGGGAAATCATATGGAGCCGTTTCATACCCGGGTATATCGAGTGGTGAGTGAGATTCCTCGGGGACGGGTGTCCACCTATGGGCAAGTGGCATTTTTTGCAGGCAGTCCCGGAGCGGCCCGAGCGGTGGGCTGGGTGCTGCGCCGCTGTCCGTTTCCGGAGATTCCCTGTCACCGGGTAATCAACGCGCAAGGCGCCTTGGCTGCTGACGAGATTTTCGGAGGGGAAGGCGTTCAACGCAACAAACTTTTGGAGGAAGGAATACTTTTTCTCAAGGATGGGCGGGTGGATTTATCCCAATGCCGGTGGTCGCCATAAGGCCGTCAATTAAGTGGAATGTTTTTGATAAGATAAGGATCGTCTTACATAAATCAAGACAGAAAAAAAACAGCAGGAGCAAAACAGGACCGGTTCCGCGGCTGCTTGGCGCGGGGCGGTAAAGCCCGGCGGCTGCGAATGGGATCAGTCCGCCGGGATTGCTCTGTTTGATGGAGGGATTTTATTGAGAAAGCGGAAAGAAAAATCATTGATGGGAGGCGCGTCTTTTTTACGAGGAATGCGGGATGGGATGCCCATCTGCCTGGGGTATCTGTCGGTTTCCTTTGCCTTTGGCATGATGGTGAGTGAAAACGGCCTGCCGGTATGGACAGCGGTACTCATCTCCATGACCAATTTTACATCGGCCGGGCAGTTTGCCGGTACGGAATTAATCCTTTCCGGCGGGATGTATTTGGAAATTGCGATCACCACCTTTGTCATCAATATCCGGTACATGCTTATGTCCTTATCGCTATCCCAGAAGCTGGACCCAAAGATGAGCACATGGCAAAGGTGCGTGCTTTCCTTCGGCAATACCGACGAGGTGTTCGCGGTGGCTATGCAGCACCAGGGAAATGTGAAGGCGGACTATCTGGCAGGTCTTATCGCCACCCCTTATCTGGGTTGGGCTATGGGGACCCTTTTGGGAGCGTCTGCGGCGGGGATTCTGCCGGCTTCGGTGAGAAGCGCTTTGGGAATCGCCATCTACGGTATGTTCATTGCAATCATTATCCCGCCTTCCCGCAAGCTGCGTCCAGTAGCTTTTACGGTGATTGTTGGGGCGCTGCTTTCCTGTCTCTTCTCCTTTACGCCGGGACTGAATACCCTGTCCAGCGGATGGGTGATTATCATTTGTGCGGTGCTTGCCTCGGCTGCGGCCGCGCTGCGCTATCCGGTGAATGACGAGGAGGAAGAGGGGGAACAGGTGTGAATTATACGAGAATATTAATCGCTGTTTTGATTATGGCGGTGGTGACCTACCTTCCCCGAATGCTGCCGTTGGCCATCTTTAAAAAGAAGATCAAGAGCCGGTTCATTCGCTCTTTTCTCGCATATGTGCCCTATGCGGTATTGGCGGCTATGACGTTTCCGGAGATTCTCTATTCCACCTCCAATATGCTTTCCGCAGCGGCAGGACTATTGGTTGCGCTGATACTTTCCTACTTTGGAAGAGGGCTTCTCACAGTGGCTCTCTCATCAACGGCGGCCGTATTTGTGGTTGAACAGATTTTAACGTATATGGGAAAATAAACGACGTGAATTTTTGTTTTGGACGAGGGAAATACAAAAGGGAAAAACCGCATCGATGATTAGAGTAACAGCGCCAAACCGCAGGGAGTTTACACCCAATAATGCCTCCCCGATCCAGTGAAAGGATGGTCAAAGATATGGCAATTGTAAAAAATCAAGTGGTGGATCTGGAAATCACAGGACTAACCTCCCAGGGCAGCGGAGTGGGGAGAGTGGATGGAATGGCAGTATTTGTACCCGCTACCGCCCAGGGGGATGTTGCTCGGGTAAGAATTCTCAAGGTAGCGAAAAACTATGCCTTCGGTAAACTGGAGCAGTTAATCAAGCCGTCCGGGGACCGGGTTCCCTCCCAGTGCGAGCAATTTCCCCGTTGCGGCGGCTGCCTGACACGCCACATTTCCTATGAGGCGGAGCTGCGGGCCAAAGAGCAGCAGGTGAGGGATGCGCTCGGCCGTATCGGCGGATTCCCCTGCCTGGAGATATTGCCTATCATAGGCGCCGACCAGCCCGACCACTACCGGAATAAGGCGCAGATTCCCGTTACGGCGGGGCCGGACGGTTCGTTGCATCTGGGGTTTTACGCTTCTCACAGCCACCGGGTGGTGGATTGTAAAAGCTGCTTGCTTCAGCCGGAATGTTTTCAGCGAGTCACAGACACGGTGAGAAAATGGGCCGGCCAGTTTCACCCACAGCCCTATGACGAGGCCGCCCACAAGGGAAAATTCCGTCATCTATATGTCCGCTATGGAGAAGGCACCGGTGAAGTGATGGTGTGTCTGGTGGTCAATGGAAACGGGTTAAAGGGAGAGCGCGAGTTGGCGCAGATGCTGCAAGAGGCGGTGCCTGGATTAAAGAGCGTGGTGGTCAACAGCAATCGGGACCGTACCAACGTGATATTAGGGGACAAATGCCGCGTTGTTTGGGGCCAAGGCTATATTACCGACGAGTTGTGCGGACTAAAATTTAAAATTTCTCCCTTATCCTTTTATCAGGTCAACCGACGGCAGGCGGAAAAATTATACGAGTTGGCAGGGCGGTATGCCGGACTAACGGGCGATGAGATCGTTCTGGATCTTTATTGCGGCACCGGTACCATAGGGTTGACCATGGCAAGCAAAGCAAAGGAGATCATAGGGGTGGAGATTGTGGAACAGGCGGTGGCCGACGCCAAAGAAAACGCCCGAAACAATCACATCGAAAACGCCCGCTTCCTTTGTGCGGACGCCTCATCCGCCGCCGAACAGCTGGCAATGGAGGGAATAAACCCTGACGTAATCGTGCTGGATCCTCCACGAAAGGGATGTTCCAGCCAGATGGTGGAAATTGCCGCCGGGATGAATCCCAAAAGAATTGTGTATGTCTCCTGCGATCCCGCCACATTGGCCAGAGACGCCAGGCAGTTTGCCCAATTGGGATACCTTCCCCAACAGGCGGTTCCAGTGGATTTGTTCCCTCGAACCGGGCATGTGGAGACGGTTGTTTTGCTTTCCAAGGGAGAAATCGACTCGAAGAAAGTACGGGTGGAGTTCTCGCTGGAGGATATGGATATGTCCGGGTTCCAGAAAGGGGCGACTTATGAGCAGATTAAGGCATATGTACTGGAAAAACACGGTTTGAAGGTCTCCAGCCTGTATATCTCCCAGATCAAGCGGAAATGCGGTCTGGATGTGGGGCAAAATTATAACCTGTCAAAAAAGGAAGACGCAAAAGTGCCGCAGTGTCCGCCGGAAAAGGAAGCGGCGATTATGAATGCATTGAAGTATTTTCAAATGGCATAATTATTACGTAAGGGCCTGGGTAGTTTATCCTAGGCCTTTTTCGCTGTCTTACGGCTCACTATTTCGTGAATTTTATTTGCCTTTTAGTGCAAAATCAAGTATACTAGAAATGAAAAATATCAGGAGGTGCAGGATGGCAATTAGCTATAATCGTCTCTGGAAACGATTGATAGATCATGATTTAAGTAAAACCGATATGATGCACCGTGCAAACATTAGCACCAATGTTCTGGCACGTCTGGGGAAAGGTGCGCCTGTTTCAATGGAAAGCATGGAAAAAATCTGTAAAGTGTTAGACTGCAATATTGGCGATGTTATGGAATTTGTTCCTGATAATGAAGACGGAGGAAAAGACGTATGATTACAGGCGCTATCAAAAATAAAGTAGATAAAATCTGGACGGATATCTGGGCTGGCGGCATTACTAATCCTTTGACAGTTATTGAGCAGCTGACCTATCTGATGTTCATCCGCTCCCTTGATGAAAAAGAGCTGGAAACAGAAGAATTTGAAAATATGAGTGGTGAGAAGATGGAAGAAATCTTCCCCCAGTCCCCTATCGGGCAGTCGATGCGCTGGAGTAAGTTCAAGAATGACGACCCGCGCGACATTTATGATGTGATTTCCCAGCGGGTGTTCCCTGCTATTAAAAACATGAAGCATGGTCATTTGCCCGATTTTACGGAGCAGGGCGAGATGATCGAAATCGTAGATAACACCGAGAATGATGCGGAAAAAGATACTGCTTTCGCCCGGTACATGAGTGACGCCATGTTTCTGATTCCCACACCTCAGGTGTTGCAAAAAATCATTACAGGCTTGGACGACCTGTATGAGCACGACATTTCCGATTTGGATATGCAGGGCGATCTGTACGAGTATATGCTGGGAAAACTGTCCACCGCCGGTCAAAACGGTCAGTTCCGCACACCCCGGCATATCATCAAAATGATGGTAGAACTTTTGCAGCCTACCCCGGAGGATGCCATCTGTGATCCGGCCTGTGGAACAGCAGGCTTTCTGGTGGCTTCGGCAGAGTACATCCGCAGTCACTATGAAGATACCATGACAAATGAACAGTGGGAACATTTTTCGGGGCCGATGTTTACCGGTTTTGACACAGACCGCACCATGTTGCGGCTGTCGGCAATGAATCTGATGCTCCATTCGATTACGCATCCGGAAATCGACTATCAGGACAGTGTTTCTAAGCAGAACCAAATCCGCGATAAATATACTATCTGCCTGGCGAATCCTCCCTTTAAGGGCACCATCGACGCTGAGAGCATCAATGATGATTTGAAAGCTGTTACCAACACGAAAAAGACCGAGCTGCTGTTCTTGGCGTTATTCTTGCGGATGCTGAAAAAGGGTGGTCAGTGTGCCTGCATCGTGCCGGACGGCGTGCTGTTCGGTTCTTCTAAAGCACACAAATCCGTCCGAAAGGAACTGGTGGAGAATCATCAGCTGCGGGCAGTGATTTCCATGCCCTCCGGTGTATTCAAGCCTTATGCCGGGGTGTCTACGGCGGTACTGGTGTTCACCAAGACCAGCGCAGGCGGTACGGAAAACGTGTGGTTTTACGATATGAAGGCAGATGGCTTTTCGCTAGATGACAAGCGCAGTGAGATTTCAGAGAACGACATTCCCGACATCATTGAGCGATTTCATAATCTCGATAAGGAAGCCAGTCGCCAGCGCACCGAGCAGAGCTTTTTTGTGCCGAAACAGGAAATTGCGGATAACGACTATGACCTTTCCATTAATAAGTACAAAAAAGTGGAGTATGTGCCAGTGGAGTATCCGTCTACAGCACAAATTATGGCTGACCTGCATGAGTTGGAAATGGAGATTACCGCAGGGCTGGCAGAGTTGGAGGAGATGCTGTGATGGCAAGATTGGGGGACATTTTTGAAAGACAAATCGCTGGCGAATGGGGTAGCGAATGTGCCGAAAATGAAAACGGCACTAAAGTATTGCGGACTACTAATTTTACACAAGAAGGCCGAATCAATTATGATGATGTGGTGATACGCAGTATCAACCAATCCAAAGTGGAAAAGAAAAGGTGCCATTATGGTGACATCATTTTAGAAAAATCAGGTGGAACAGAAAAAACTCCGGTTGGCCGGGTTGTGTTTTGTGATGAAGCCATTGAAGATTCTATATATTTATGCAACAATTTTACCCAAGCAATGCGAGTAAATCAAGCGACAGCTATTCCAAGATATGTGTTTTATTTTATGTGGAATCTTCACTCTTCGGGTAAAACAGACTTACTTCAAAATAAAACCACTGGTATTCGCAACTTACAAGTAAAGTCATATTTGAACGAAAACTGCCCTCTCCCCGCCCTTGAGGAACAGCGCAAAATTGCGGCGGTTTTGGACAAGGTCAGCGACCTGATTGCCAAACGCCGTCAGCAGCTAGACAAGCTTGATGAATTGGTGAAATCCCGATTTATCGAGATGTTTGGTGATCCGGTTCAGAATTCGCTTAGGTGGTCTACAAGACCTTTGCTTGAAATGGGATACTGTAAAAATGGTATGAACTTTCACACAGGTGATTATGGCATAGAAATGCACTGCTTGGGAGTTGGTGATTTCAAAAACTACTCTGTAATTGATGGCACAAATCATTTGCCTATAGTATCTCTGAATGAAGCGCCATCAGAGGAAAGTATGCTGCAAGACGGAGATATTGTATTTGTTCGTTCTAACGGTAATAAAGCTCTTGTTGGTCGCTGTTTGGTTGTCTATCCTCGCAGTACGCCAACTACTTATAGCGGTTTCTGCATTCGCTATCGCTTGACAAGCGATGAGGTTAACACAGCTTATTTACTTCGTGTGTTGAAAACGGATTCAATGCGAGAAAGGATGGCAGGGCGCGGCGCTAATATTCAGAACCTCAATCAACAGATTCTTGCGACATTGAATATTCCGACACCACCGATGGAGCTACAGGAGCAATTCGCTGCCTTTGTCGAAACAACCGACAAATCAAAATCTTTTGATGATTTGGAGGTGGCAGCATGAAAAGGTTAACTCTTGGTGATGTATGTAAAAAGGCATCTTCGAATATTGCACAAAAGGATTTACAAGATAAAATGGGGGCATACCCAATCTATGGAGCCAGTGGCTTGATAAAGCAGGTGGATTTTTATCAACAGGACAAAGAATATATTGCCGTTGTAAAGGACGGTGCAGGTATTGGCCGGACAATGCTGCTACCTGCGTATTCCTCGGTGATTGGGACTATGCAATATTTGCTCCCGAAAGAGGGTATTCCTATTGACATTAAATACCTGTTTTACGCCGTTGAACATATGAATCTTGCAAAATATTTTAGTGGTGCAACTATACCTCACATATACTTTAAGGACTATCAAAAAGAACCCATCAATATCCCGGATATTGATACACAAAGAAAAACATCTCGAATATTCGATAAAATCGATGCCTTAATAACCTCTCGAAAAGAGCAGCGAACGAAGTTAGATCAAATCGTCAAGTCCCGATTTATCGAGATGTTTGGTGATCCGAAATCGAATCCAAACAGCTATCCGATTAGCCAGCTCTCAGAACATATTGAGTTTTTGACATCCGGTTCCCGTGGTTGGGCGCAATATTGTGTGGATAATGGTAGCGAATGGTTTATCACTATTAAGAATGTAAAAGGCTGTCGCATTTCTATTGATAATATGCAGCCTATCAATGCTCCTGATAATGCCGAAGCAAAGCGCACCAAAGTCCAAGAGGGTGATTTACTTATTAGTATTACGGCAGATTTGGGAAGAACGGGTGTTGTGACTAAGGAAATTGCCGATCATGGGGCATACATCAATCAGCATCTTACCTGTATTCGACTGAATAAAGAAATACTCAATCCGCTGTATGTTGCGTTTTTCATGGAAAGTCCGGCAGGAAAAGAACAGTTTGAATCAAAAAATCAAAGTGCCGTAAAGGCAGGACTTAACTTCAATTCCATCAACTCTTTGCGATTGCTTGTGCCTCCAATGGACGAACAAAATGCATTTGTTGGGTTCGTTCATCAGATCGACAAATCAAAATTGGCAATCCAGAAGAGCCTTGAAAAGCTGGAAATACTGAAAAAAGCACTGATGCAGAAATATTTTGGCTGAGTTTTAGCTGGGGAAGGATGGTGGTACATCACGATAAAAGGAGTGTACCACCATGAAAGAACAACTGATTACCGAAATCACACGGAAAATGCTTCCCTATTTGGACAATTCGCAGATGGATCAATTACAAGAAGTGCTGACGCACTGCTTTTGGGGAGTACAAATTTCCCCTTCATCTGAAGGGGAACGGTTGCAGGAGAAAGAAACCAATAAGGAACTGCTGGAAATGTTCATTTCAGCCAAACGTGTGGAGGGATGCAGCGAAAAGACATTAAAGTATTACAACACTACGATTTTGCGAATGTTCACTGCAATCAAACTGCACGTAACGCATATGAGGACAGATGATTTGCGCAACTATTTATCTGATTATCAGCAGGCAAGCCAATGCAGCAAGGGGAATATTGATAACATACGGCGAATTCTTTCCAGCTTTTTTGCCTGGCTGGAAGACGAAAACTACATCATAAAAAGTCCCGTGCGCCGGATTCACAAAATCAAATCGAGCAAGACCGTCAAAGAAACCTATTCAGATGAATCGTTGGAAATCATGCGGGATCAGTGCGGCTGCCTGCGTGATCTGGCGTTGATTGACCTGTTGGCATCAACAGGGATGCGTGTTGGAGAACTGGTGCGGTTGAATCGCGCCGATATTGACTTTGAGAATCGGGAGTGCGTGGTCTTTGGCAAAGGGAGCAAAGAACGTCCTGTATATTTTGATGCCCGCACCAAAATTCATCTGAAAAATTATTTGGATAGCAGAACAGATGAAAATCCCGCTTTGTTTGTTTCGTTAATGCGCCCCTTTAATCGGCTGGAGATCAGCGGTGTTGAGATTAGGCTGCGTGAATTGGGTAGACGTCTGGGTATTTCTAAAGTACATCCGCATAAATTCCGGCGTACACTGGCAACGCGTGCAATCGACAAAGGAATGCCGATTGAACAGGTGCAGAGGTTGCTGGGCCATTCCAAAATTGACACTACCATGCAATATGCGATGGTCAATCAAAACAATGTAAAGATTTCTCATAGAAAATACATCGGCTGATTGCCAATCCCGATTTATCGAGATGTTTGGAGAGCCGGAAAACAATAATAAGGCATGGCCAGTCAAGTCTTTAGACAAGCTTTGTACTGTAGGCTCGAGCAAGCGAGTATATCAAAGTGAGCAGAGCTCTGAGGGTGTGCCATTTTGGAGAATATCTGATCTAGTGAGCAAAATACATACAGGAACCGTAGATAGCGAATTGTTTATTTCGGAGATAAAATATACAGAATTGAAACGAGCCGGGCTTGTTCCTGTAACCGGCAATATACTGGTAACTTCTCGCGGAACGCTTGGAAGATGCTATATAGTCCATGATGAAGACTGTTTTTACTTTCAAGATGGAATGATCAGCTGGTTGAGCAATTATTCTGAAGAAATTACGCCTCTATATTTGCAATACTTATTTACTATGAGTGGATTCAGGAAACAAATTGACAATACGCAAGCTGGTTCGACGGTTGCGTATCTTTCTATTGCAATGCTGAAAAAACTGCAAGTTATGGTTCCGAATAAGGCACTGCAAGAGCAATTCGCTGCTTTTGTCGCTCAGACCGACAAATCAAAATATCGTCAAGAAAAGTGCATTGGATTTTTCCAGTGCCTTGAAAAAAGCATTAGACAGGAGTGGTTATGATGTCGAATTTTGGCTTTCTCAAAATGAAAAAAGAATATGAGCTATTTGCTCCAGCCTGCGTGGAAGCTGAGAAAATTTATGCTTCCGCTCCTGCCATGTGCGCTGTCGGCTGCCGGAAAGCGTTGGAATTGGCAGTAAAATGGGTATATTCGGCGGATAAGACCATGAAGATGCCCTACAAGGATAACCTGCAATCCCTTATCCATGAACCGTCCTTCCGTTTCGCCGTGGATTCCAATACCTGGGGGAAGCTGCCATTCATCATCAAGCTGGGTAATCTGGCAGTACATACAGAACGGAATGTACAGTCCAGTGATGCCCTTGCATCCTTAAAAGGATTGTTCGAGTTTGTCCAGTGGATCGATTATTGTTATGGTTCTGATTATCAAGAACGTGTATTTGATGAAAGTCTGATTCCTACTGAAAAAGTAGCGGTAGACACTCGGAAAATCAAAGAGCAGGAAAGCCTGTTGGATGAAAAAGAAGCAGAGATTGAGGCGCTGCGCAAACAAATTGAGCAGATGTCCGCCCAATATACTTCTGAGAAAGAGAAGCATCAACAGGAGAGATCTTTCCAGCCGGAAGATTTGTCTGAGTTCCAGACGCGGAAAATTTATATTGACGTAGATTTGAAGTTCATGGGCTGGAAATTCGACGGTACCGATGCAGATGTACAGGAGGAATATCCTGTACAGGGTATGGCCGGTGTGGTGGGCCAGATGGGCTACTGCGACTATGTGCTGTTTGGCAAAGATGGCCTTCCGCTGGCGGTGATTGAGGCCAAACGCACTAGCAAAGACCCTAACATTGGGCGGAAGCAGGCAGTTCTATACGCGGATTGCCTGGAACGGAAATTTGGCCGCCGACCGATAATGTTCACTACTAACGGTTTTGAAACTTATTATTGGGACGACCAGTCTGGCCCCCAGCGCAAGGTCAGCGGCGTGTTCAGCAAGGAAGACTTACAAAAGCTGATGAACCGTCGCGCTGAACGGCAAGACTTGATGAGTATTCCCATCGATGATAAAATCACAGATCGCTACTACCAAAAAGAGGCCATACGGGCTGTTTGCGATCAGATCGAACAAGGATTTCGTAAGCATCTTCTGGTAATGGCAACTGGTACGGGAAAAACGAGGACGGCCTCCAGCCTAACCGATGTACTCAGCCGTGGCAAGTGGATTACGAATGTTCTTTTTCTGGCTGACCGCACTGCCCTGGTAAAACAGGCAAAGGATGATTTTAAGCGGTATTTGCCAGATATGTCCCTCTGCAATCTGTGTTCCAACAAGGATGACCGAAATACCCGGATTGTGTTTTCCACTTACCCAACGATTTTGAATGCCATTGATGATACGAAATCCAGAGATGGCCGCCAGTTGTTTACTCCGGCGCATTTTGATTTAATCATTATTGATGAAAGCCACCGGAGTATTTTCAAAAAGTACCGGGCGATTTTTGAATACTTTGATGCTTTGATGGTTGGCCTTACTGCTACGCCGAAAACGGATGTAGATCGTAACACCTACGATTTCTTTGAAATGGAACATGGTGTTCCTACTTACGCCTATGATTATGAAACGGCGGTCTACCAAGACCATGTGCTGGTACCATACTATAATTATGAGGTCAAAACAAAGTTTTTGGATGAAGGCATTACTTACGATGATCTGTCCGACGAAGACAAAGAGCGTTACGAAGATGACTTCATTGAAGATGGCATGATGCCGGATTTTATCCCGTCCGCAGCGCTGAACAAATTTGTATTTAATGAGAAAACGGTTGACATTGTTTTACAGGATTTGATGGAGCGTGGTATCAAGGTCGCAGGTGGAGATCGGTTGGGTAAAACCATAATCTTTGCGCAAAATAAACGCCATGCTGAATTCATTCTGGAGCGGTTTAACAAACTCTACCCTCAGTATCACGGTTCATTTGCCCAGCGCGTGATTTGTGATGATAGTTATGCTCAGACCATCATAGATGATTTCAAACAGCCGGAGAAAGAGCCGCACATTGCCGTGTCCGTAGATATGATGGACACTGGTATTGATGTGCCGGAATGTGTCAATCTGGTGTTTTTCAAGAAGGTGCGCTCCAAGGCAAAGTTTTGGCAGATGATTGGACGTGGCACCCGTTTGTGTAAGGGCTTGTCCTGTGTGGATCAGGTTGATGGAGTATATATTGATAAACGGCGCTTCTTGATTTTCGATTACTGCGGCAATTTTGAATATTTCCGGGAACACAAGGAAGGATATGAAGCCAGGGAAACAAAGACATTGTCGGAGAATATTTTCGGCAAGCAGATTAAAATTGCTATGGCTTTGCAAGAAAGCACCTTTGCAGGAGAAAACTACCAGACGTGGCGAAACGAACTTGTCGAAACCTGCCATAAGCAAGTTACAGCGTTGAACCCAGAGTTGATTTCCGTAAAACTACGGATGCAGTATGTGGAGAAATATAAAAAGCAGGACGCCTTTCTTTCTATAAGTGAGGGTGACAAAGGCGAGTTACTGACACAGATTGCACCGCTTGTCCAATCGGAAGAAACTGATGAATTCGCCAAGCGTTTTGATAACTTCATGTACGGGCTGATGTTGGCACATATTGAACAGGTGCCTGCTTTCAAATATGCAAAAAAGCAGCTGTGTGACATTGCTTCTCTGCTGGAGCGCAAGGCGAATATTCCGCAGATTAAGGAAAAGCTGCCGCTTCTACAGGAAATCCATACCGATGTCTTTTGGGACGCCAATGATATTCTGCTGTTTGAAAAGGTTCGGAAAGAGCTTCGTGGTTTGATTCGTTTTTTGGACGAAGATGACGGAGGGCAAAAACGTATTATTACCAAACTTACTGATCCAATTATAGATAGTCAGGAAGGCGTTCAACTGGATATAGCGTACGACTTTGAAGACTACCGTGCCAAAGTAAACCGCTATGTTAATGAACACGGAAATACGCTGGCTATTTACAAGCTGACCCATAATATTCCGTTGGCTACGGGCGATTATCAGGAGCTGGAACGAGTGCTGACAAGTGAGCTTGGAAGCAAAGAAGATTATAAACGGGAATTTGGTGATACACCTTTTGGACTGTTAATTCGCAAGATTGCCAAGTTGGATCACGAGGCGGCCATGCAGGCATTTTCTGCCTTTATTAACGACCAATCCCTAAATCAGAAGCAGATTTCCTTTGTAAAAAAAATCATCAATCACATAGAACTGAATGGGTATATGGAAAATGTCTCAGAACTTACAAAACCGCCATTTGACAAACCGGTTAGCTTTATTAAGCTGTTTGATGTAAAGACTAGAACCGCATTGATAGCAACTATAAATCAGATTCGTGAGAATGCGGTTCAGATAGTAGCATCGTAACAGCGAAACAGCACACAGATTTCCATGTAGATAAGCGGTTAAATCTGTGTAACGGTTTCATGTTTGGGCAGGAAAAATCCAACAGCCCCAGATGGGATAGATGGCCTCTGCACGAACATAAAGGGGTGTCCAGAGGGACGCAACTCCTTGGCTCTGGGTTTCCAATAGGGGCGAGCAGCATCCCTGTTGGCACACGACTTTCCCTCGGAAAGCCTAGTGTGTTATACCTTTGTGGAGCAGATGACCGCCGGAGCTGTAGCACACCCCGGAAAGTGTGGCTACAGTTGCGGCGTTCTGTTGGGAAAGGTTGCCCCATGAGTGGCAGCATAAGCGACAGAAAAAGGCTGGCAGGCGGTGCGGGCAAGCACTGTCTGTCAGCCGTGTCATTTGCGGAACAAAGGTATATCAAAGCCCCCATCAGCCGCTGCTTACCATCGTATCAGAACCACCACGGCAGTTTCCCGCGCAGGCTGTCCATCGCCTCTCCCTCCACCTTCTTTGTCCGGCTCTCGCTGAGGTGGAAATGGAGCGCTGCACCGATCAGCGGGTGCTCGATGCCATCGGTAAACCCATAGCGGTACAGCAGATAGGTCTGCTCTCTGGCAGTCAGCTTGTCCAGCGCCGCATACAATTCTGTCAGCTGTTCTTTTTGGATATAGATTTGCTCCGGCGTTTGGGTGTGAGGGTCGGCTATGGCTTCGATCCGCAGCATCCGTTCATCATCTGAGAGAACGTCATCCAGATATACTCTCTTGAAGCCGGGGCCGTCTTTCTTATCCACCATCCGTTGCTCAAATAAAGCCAGGGCGGCGCGGATGCAGTCCGTCATGGCGTTGCGGATTGCCGGTGCCGCATAGGTCAGAAATTTCATGCCGCGTCCGGCATCAAACAAAGGGATCGCGTTCAGCAGGCCGACACTTCCTTCCTGCACCAAATCTTCTAAATCAATTCCAATATCATTTTCATCCAGCCCCATGCTTCGGTATTGTTCCAGCGCAATTTTTCGGATGAATCCCAGATTGTTTTTCAGCAGAATGTCACGGGTAGCCGTATCCCCTGCTTGCGCTAGCCTGCACAGCTGCTCATTGCTCCGGGTCGGCATTTTGCTTCTCCTGCGCATGGTCTAAGGTAGATTGGAGAAATTCCGTCAGCGCCTGACCAAACTTGTCCAACGCTTCCTTTTGCACACCGTCCATCCCCGCTGCGCTCTGGGTGACGGCGGCGGAAATCATTTCGGGCGTGATGGTCGGAGTATAAACATCTGCCCCTTTGGTGAGTTCGGTGAACATCTGCTGGGTGATGCCCTTGGTCAAAGACTGCGCCACTGTGAAATCGTTGCCGATCTCTTTCTTCACTTCCCACAGCGCCGCCATAAATGTGTTCTGTATCATCGTCAGGTCTGCCTGATATACAGGGACTTTCTGCCGGTTGACAGTTCTGGCCGCCTTCACCGCAGCGTCTGTTTTATTGTTTCGGCGCAGCATGGCGCTGAGAGTAGTAAGCATCTGGTTCTGTCCGGCGAAACCGGCGGCCAGCGTATCGTCAAAATATTGCTCGATCATGTAGGTGACTGCTGCAAAGCGCGGGCTTTCCAGCAGACGATTGACAATCTCCGCATTGGCTTTTCCGGTGTACAGATTCCGCGCCGCCTGCACCGACAAGCCCAGTTCTTCAATATCAAAATTTGTCCGGTCGGGCGTGTTGACTTCCCCCAGCAGGAAATCTGTGGAGACTTCAAACACTTTTGCAATGCGGAGCAAATGTTCTGTGCTGATCTTATCGGTCTTGCCACTGACAAACCGGCTGATGGCGCTCTCGGTGCTGCCGATGCGGGTCGCCAGCTGGGCCTGAGTAATTTTATGTTCCTTCATAAGCTCCTGCATCCGCTGCCGGATATTGCCGGGCAGATAGGCTCCCTCCATGTGACGCACCTCTTTTCTGAAAACTCTTTTATCCATTATACCTTATAAAACCAGCGTGGGCAAATGCTTTCGGCTGGTTTCGCCGCTCAGAGGTCTTGCATTTTTGCAAGATTTCAGGGCGGCATTTTTTCGTTTCTTGCACTTTTAGCGGATTTTTCGGTCTATAGGCTTTTTTTCCGTATATTCAGGCAGACGGGCAGATACCGTCAATAAATGATGGAGGGCAACGCCTATGAATTTGTTTGAAACTGTAAAATCCGCTGTCACTGTGAAGCAGGCCGCTGAGCACTACGGCTGCAAGGTCAACCGGGGCGACATGATCTGCTGCCCCTTCCATGATGACCGGCATCCCAGCATGAAGTTGAATAGGGATTATTTCTACTGCTTTGGCTGTGGGGCTACCGGCGATGTGATCGACTTTGTGGCGCGGCTGTTCGGCCTGAGCAGCTACGAGGCCGCAAAGAAGCTGGCCTATGACTTCGGCATCGACCCGGACAAGCCCCCGACAGCTGTGGCGCTGAAAAAGCCCTATCCGCTGGCGCGGGCTTTCCGGGATGACGAGATGCACTGCCAGCGGGTGCTGTGCGATTATCTGCATCTGTTGGAACGCTGGAAGGTCGAATACGCCCCGCAATCGCCGGAGGATGATCCAGATGACCGCTTTGTGGAATCGTGTCATATGATCGAGTATGTAAATCATTTGTTGGATGTTCTCATGTTTGCGGAATTGGAGCAGCGAGTGAATGCGGTGGATATGCTGCTGAAGGACGGCACCATCGCCGCGCTGGAGCAGAGGCTCAAACGTCTGGAAAAGGAGGTGCAGCACCGTGGCAAAGAACGAGAAATCGCCTGAGGTCAATCAGCCCATCTGGTTTGATGGTAAGAGCATCAATGAAGCCCTGTTTTGTGATGATTTTCTGAGCAGACACAAAATCATCTACACAAACGGGGCTTTTTTCACGCCAGATGGCCGCGTGACCGACGAGCTGCCGCTGCGCAGCGAAATCTTTGACGAATTGCGTTGCTGTGCGGTCAGCAATATCCCCCGCAAAATCAGCAACATTGTGGAGCTGATGAAGCTGGCCGCGCTGGTAGAGGATTTCCCGCCGGAAACCGACCGCATCCATCTGGCAAACGGTACACTGTTTCTGGATAGCACCTTTACGGAAGGAAAACCGGACATCGTGCGTTGCCGTCTGCCGGTGGCCTACAACCCCGATGCGCCCACGCCGACCCGCTGGCTGGCTTTTCTGGACGGACTGCTGTACCAGGAGGACATTCCCACTTTGCAGGAATATATCGGCTACTGCCTGATCCCCAGCAACAAGGGACAGCGCATGATGGTCATTAAGGGCAATGGCGGCGAGGGCAAAAGCCAGATCGGCGCGGTGCTGTCGGCCCTGTTCGGCAGCAACATGAAAGATGGCAGCATCGGCAAAATTTCTGAGAACCGGTTCGCCCGCGCTGATCTGGAACACATTCTGCTGTGTGTGGATGACGATATGCGGATGGAGGCGCTACGGCAGACCAACTACGTCAAATCCATCGTCACGGCACAGGGCAAGATGGATTTGGAGCGCAAGGGAAAACAGAGTTATCAGGGATGGATGTGCGCCCGGCTGCTGGCATTCAGCAACGGCGACTTGCAGGCTCTCTTTGACCGCAGCGATGGCTTTTACCGGCGGCAACTGGTGCTGACCACCAAAGAGAAACCTGCCGACCGTGTGGATGATCCCGACCTGGCCGAAAAGATGAAAGCGGAGATCGAGGGTATCTTCCTCTGGGCTTTTGCGGGATTACAGCGGCTGGTGGCAAACAACTTCAAGTTCACCGAGAGCCAGCGCACCAGAGAGAACCGGGAGGCCGTCAAGCGTGATAATAACAATGTGTTCGATTTTCTGGAATCCGAGGGCTATATCCGGCTGAAAGCCGATGCTTCCATCAGCTCAAAGGATTGCTACGACATTTACCGGATGTGGTGCGAGGAAAACAATCTGACTGCACTCAAACGCCGCAGTTTCAGCGATGCGCTGGTGGCAGCCTGCGGCAAGTACAATCTGGAACACTGCAACACGATCACCAATTCAGCAGGACGCCGGGTGTGGGGCTTTATGGGGATCGAGGCAGTGGCAAGGCCGCATATAAACGAGTTTACGGACGCTTCACAGTGTACGTACGTACCGGAAGACTGGCGGGATTGATTTCCGATTTGGTCGCCGGTACGTATGTACGCAGCGATTAACCCTGTTACCTCATATATTGCAGAGGCGCTTCATTTGGATAAAGTGGTCGTGCCCATTTTGGGTATGACCAGAACAATGCAAATATTCTCGGTTTTGTGATGTGAAGTGGTCGGTGTCATTTTGAATCCGACTACTTTAGAGGAGTGAAGTGGCCGTGCTCATTCTGAACACGGCTAAAACAGCGCAAATATTCGCGGTTTGATGAACAATTATAGGTGTTCCCATTTTAGGTACACCTATTTTGATGTGTAAAAGTGGTCATGGACATTTTGTCCACCACCAGAACCATGAAATTCTTTACGCTTTCGTGATGTGAAGTAGTCGGGGGCATTTTGAACCCGACTACTTTAGCAGGACGAAGTAGGTGTGGTCATTTTGACCACAGCTAAAGCGGTCAGCAAAAGAAGTTATTTTGCAGGTATATTTTGAAGCAAGCACAAAACAGCGAAATGTTTCTCTGTTATCCGCACACCGTTCACAAAAGAGCGGCTCACGGAATGGCGTACAGATTACACCGTTTTGTGACAATACAGCCCGAACGATGAAAAGCCGCACATTTCCGCGAAGTCGAATATTCCGCCGTTGACCAACGATACGCGGGGAAGCATTTCTATCGCAAAACAGCAACTATAACAATTTTATCATCCCATGAAGCCGGTACGCTATCCAACGTAGCCGGTTCTTTTTATGACGTAACCGAAAATCATGTTTTAGTTGTCAAGTGACAAAGGGCGTCACTTGCGAAAATGGAGGAATATTTTATGAAGTCAAGTATCCGAAACGAAATCAAGGCGCAGATCATCCGCGCCGGTTACACCATGCAGGAAGTCGTTGACCAGCTGCACGATGGATATGGGTGGAGCGATAGCGCATCCAATCTTTCCGGAAAATTGCAGCGGGAATCGCTGCGGTATCGGGAGGCCGTGGAGTTGGCTGATGTGCTGGGCTATGATCTGGTCTGGCAGAAACGGAGGGATTGAATATGGAGAAAGCACAGTACGCGATTATGCGATTTGCAAAGTACAAGGGGCCTGAAATCAGCAATATCGAGGCCCACAACGAGCGTACAAAGGAGAAATACGCCAGCAATCCCGATGTGGATACCAGCCGAAGCAAGTACAACTTCCATCTGATCAAACCGCCCGGCAAGTACCGGGCAGAATCAGAGCAGCAAATTGCCGCTGCCGGATGCCGTACCCGGAAAGACAGCATCCGCATGGTGGAGGCGTTGTTCACTGCCAGCCCGGAGTTTTTCAAGGGAAAGAAACGGGCGGAGATTCGGGTGTTTTTCGAGGAAGCTCTGCACTTTCTGGAACAGCATCAATCCAAAGAGACAATTATATCCGCCGTGGTGCACATGGACGAGAAAACGCCCCATATGCACCTTTGTTTTGTCCCGCTGACGGAAGATGGCAGGCTCAGCGCCAAAGACATTATGGGCAACAAAAAGAAGCTGACCTGGTGGCAGGATGAGTTCTGGAAACACATGGTCAAGAAGTTCCCGGATTTGGAGCGCGGCGAAAGCGCCAGCCAAACAGGGCGTGACCATATCCCGCCCCGTGTGTTCAAGGAGATGACCCGGCTGACCAAACAGAAAAGCAAACGGGAGGATCTGCTCGCCGGAATCAATCCCTTCAACGCCAAAAGCCGGGCGGAGGAAATTTGCAAAATTTTGGACACCTATATTCCCAGCGTGGAGAAGATGGACACGCTGCTGCGGAAATATGGCGTGGCTTTTACGAAAACAGCATCCGAAAACAAAAAGCTGAAAACGAAAAATGCTGAACTGGAAGAATCTCTTGCATCGGCGCAGAAGGTCAGCACATTAAAGCAGATCGAAGACCTCAAGCTGCGGCGCGACTATGACAGTGCCGTGGCGATTTTGGAACAGATACCGGCAGAAGTTTTGAACATCTATGCGCAGAGCAGCCATAGAGGAAAGGAGTGGCCTATTGAGCAAAGTTTATGATGATCCGAATTATAATGCGGCATTTGACCGCTGTGTTGATGTGATGGCGCGGCTGTTGCAGAAGTATGGGCCGCAGCTGTTGGGGCAGATGCAGGAGACTGCGAAGGATGACTGCACACGTTCTGCGGTATCAGGAAAGCAACCTGTTCCTGTGTATCAGGAATTTGACAAAGCCGCTTGATATAAATTAAATTTACACGTTGCGTATTTATTTGGCGTATGCTATAATAAATATGCAACGTGTATTTTTGTTTTATGGGGTAAATGAAATGGACTGCAAAACCAAAATAAAAGAATTGCGGGAAAGCACCGGCATGAACCGCAAGGAATTTTGTAAATATTTTCGGATTCCCTATCGGACTGTGACAGAGTGGGAACTGGATAACCGCCATGCGCCGGAATATGTGCTCCGTTTGTTGGAGTACTACATTCAGAATGAAGGTCTAGCGAAGAAGAAAGTAACGGATGAATGTTCAGGGATGGAAGAAAGGGGCGGCCTGCATGAAGAAAACTAAAACAAAATGTTATCTCTACACACGGGTATCTACTTCCATGCAGGTGGACGGATACAGTCTGGATGCTCAGCGAGACAAGCTGCGGAAATACGCTGAATACGAAGATATGGTAGTGGCCGGTGAATATTCTGACGAAGGCTTTTCCGGCAAGAATATTCAGGGCAGACATGAATTTCAGCGGATGCTGCAAGACATTCAGGACTGCAAAGACGGCGTGGAATATGTGCTGGTATTCAAGCTGTCCCGGTTCGGCAGAAACGCTGCTGATGTGCTGAATTCCTTGCAGCTGATGCAGGATTTCGGTGTCAATCTGATTTGTGTGGAAGACGGCATTGACAGTTCCAAAGATTCCGGCAAGCTGATGATTTCTGTCCTTTCTGCGGTGGCAGAGATAGAGCGTGAGAATATTCGGACACAGACGATGGCCGGACGGGAACAGAAAGCCCGTGAAGGAAAATGGAACGGCGGCTTTGCCCCTTATGGATACCGTCTTGAAAAAGGTGAACTGCTGATCGCTGAGGATGAAGTGGACGTGATCCGCACCATCTTTGACCGCTATATTCACACCAACGATGGTGTCAGCGGTGTGGCGAAATATCTGAACCGGCAGGGCTTTGTGAAGAAGTTACGGCAGAACGGCACCATTCCCGGTTTTTCCGCCAGCTTTGTGAAAAGTATCATTGATAATCCGGTATATATGGGGAAAATCGCCTATAGCAGACGACGGACAGAGAAGAAGATCGGCACACGGAATGAGATGCACGTGGTTGAGCAATCGGAATTCCCCGTGTATGAGGGGAAGCATGAGGCTATTATTTCAGAAGAAGATTGGAACCTCGCACAGGAGAAGCGGAAAATCAATGCTTATCGGCGGGAGAAAGTCAATGACCCTACCCACGCGCATATCCTGTCCGGTATTCTGAAATGCCCCTGCTGCGGCAAAAGCCTGTACGGGAATATTGCGAAAGCCCACAGCAAGGACAAAAAGACCCGCTATTACTATTACTGCAAGAATACCGTTACACCGACTGGTCATGAGTGTACTTTCCGGCTGAACATTGAGCAGACAGAGATGAACCGCATGGTGGCGTCAATTATCTCCGCGATGGTCAGTGATCCACGGTTTGCGGATGCAATCAAGGCGAAAATCGGCTCCGCTGTCGATACGAACGACTTAGAGAAGCAGCTGGAAGCATTACAGGCGCAGCTGCGGCAGACGTTAGGCACAAAGGCTCGCCTGGAACGGCAGATGGATGGTTTGGATATAAGCGATCCCTATTATGACCGGAAAATTTCTGATTTGCAGCGCCGCTATGATGAACAATATGGCGCAATAGATGAGCTCGAAGTCCAGATTGACGATGTGCAAAGCCAGATACGGAGCATCCGGCAGGAAAAGATTTCCGGTGACAATATCTACCGTCTGCTGCTGGCATTCGATCAGGTCTATGAGGCTGCCTCTGAGGTAGAGCGGAAGGAGTTCATGCGGGCGTTCATTGAGCGGATCGAGTTATTCCCGGAAAAACAGCCGGATGGCAACTGGATCAGGAAGATTGTCTTCAACTTCCCTGTTCCTGTCAATGGTGCAGAAGTGAAAGAATTGCCCTTGGAAAATGAAACAATGGTCGAGACGGTTGTAATGCTTTCCCACAAAAATGACGGCGTAATAGGTAGTGAAATTGAACCTTGAGATTGATTATACAGTACGGGAGATTGCAGAGGGGGATATTGTTATGCAATTTGGAATGCCGACTTTAATTGAAAACGGTACGCTTGAAGATAACATATGCTTATGTAAGAAACTGAACTTGCAGTTTTTGGAACTCAATATGAATTTCCCTGAGTATCAGCTACACAAGCTGGAACATACAGAAGAATTTTATAGAGCGGCAGATGAAGCGAGGCTGTATTATACCATTCATTTGGATGAGAATCTCAATGTTGCAGATTTCAATCTGCTTGTTGCCAATGCATATCTTGAAACTGTAAATAGGATCATTGAAGTAGCAAAAAAACTGATTCCTTTGCGGGATAAGTATGGGGATAAAAGTCAATCACTTGTTGTGAATATGCATATGAATCATGGAATTTATATTACACTTCCGGACAGAAAAGTGCAGATGTATGACCGAAATTTTGATGTTTATTTAAATTCCTTTAAGAAGTTTCGTGCGCTTTGCGAAGAATGGATTGGCGATTCAGATATAACAGTTTCTATAGAAAATACAGATGGTTTTCGTGAATATGAGAAAAGGGCGATAGAATATTTATTGGAAAGCCCTAAATTTGGCTTGACGTGGGATATTGGCCATTCAAAGGCGATTGGAGAAATGGACGTTCCGTTTATTATGGAACATTCCAATAAATTGAGACATTTCCACATCCATGACGGTATTGCGAAAAGTGACAAAGAGAAAGGGCATAATCATCTTGCTCTCGGTGATGGGGAAATAAACATTCAGGAAAGACTTTCTATGGCCGACAATCGAAACGCAAGGTGTGTCCTGGAAACAAAGACGATTGCGGCTTTGAAAAAATCTGTGGAATATTTAAAAGCATAGAAAAGTCTTACCAAGCACTGAATTTGGTTAACCAAATTCGTTATAACAAGTTTTGTGGTAAAACTTGTGGGAAAGAGGCAATACCGTTGAATGTGTCGTATTGATGTCACGGTGTGAGAAATAAATGTACAGAAAGGGCTTGAAAACTATAAATGAGGGATGTTTTTAGAATGTGCCAAATTTATGGAAATGCCTAATTAAATCAATACTTGAGAACATATCGATATGGATAGTTAAGTTGATGGGATGGCTATTGGAAATGTTGTAAAGATAGGATAGATATTGAATATGTTGAGTTAACAGGATTGATAAACAGGCTAATTACTATCCGAGAAATACTGTTTTATGATGATTAGACAAAAGTAGACAGGTGAGAAAATATGCCCAATAATCCGATAGTTAATCACATTCCTCCAAAACAACTGAAAGTAGAAAGGCATGTCAGCACGGGTTACCATATAAGCACAAATATAACGGACAACTTCAAAGTTTGGCTTCCAAGATATCTCATTATATAAGATTAACGGCAGTAATGCCGTAACGGGATCCGGTAGATGTGTACATGGATTAGGTTTGACGGAGATACAGTTGAAGCATTAGTAGCTTTTAATCAACGAAAAGTACTTGGCGTTTATGTAATATTGCATAGGAAGAGTTAGCTATTGATCGGAAAAATTTTATAAAGTAAATAATATGAAGGAATGTGATTCTATGAGAGTTTTTATTAGTCATGCATCTAAAAACCGTGAAATAGTATTGAAGTTTGCAAAATTTTTGGAAATAGCGAGTAACGACATAGAAGTATTTTGCTCATCAGAAGAAGGAAGTATTAAAATAGGGAAGAATTTTGTAGAAACAATTTTTAGTGAATTGAATAACAGCGATTTGTTTGTACCAATTCTTAGCAAAGAATATTATGAAAGTAAGTTTTGCATGATTGAATTAGGCGTGGCCTACTCATATTTATATAATCGGTATAATAAAAATGGAGAAGACTATATATTCCCATTTGTATTTTATCCAATACAAAAAGGACAGGCATTATCAGGAACTCCTCTGGCAAATATTCAGACGGGAGTTATAAGCGACGAAAAAGATATTCATAGCTTTTTAGAATATTTGTCTGCTGATAAGGGAGTGGATATTGGGGCTGGAATTAACAGAAAACTACATTCTTTCATATTTGATGTGGATCAGATTTTTTTGAAATATCAGAATATTGTAGAAATGGCAAAAGTTGGCGCTTATTTTGACGATAGCGTTGAATTCAAGCATCGAGAAGATATTGCCAGTACAAGTATCACGGAAAATATGATAGTAGTAAATTATAACATGAATCCATATGAGAGAAGAGATATTAAGTATCCCAATTTTATTAGTATGGTGTTGCAATATGTAGATAAATTAGATATTTGCCGTTATCTGGATTTTAATAATGAGGCTAAATTCAAATTTGTAGTAATTAATTTCACTAATTCTCTAAAACGAATTTTTATAGAATTTAAATATTCAGACAGTAATAGAATTTTAGAAACGTTTGAGTTTTCTGTTGATTATGGAGTAAATAAGCTGAGTATACCGTTAGAGAGGATGAGAAGTAAGGCATTGAGAAATATTTCGGAAATATGTTTTGTTATTCACCCAGATGATGTTGTGGAGGAAGAGGGAATGTTCAAAGTAGGTGAAATAGAAATAAGGTAATAAATATTGTACTTATAGCTACCTGGTATATTGTAATCATCTAAAATAGCCTAAATGATTATAATGATCTTTTTGAAAAGTGTGGCGAAATCAACTGACTTTTAATGATGGATAAATTCAGCGGAATAACCTATTTCCCACTCAATCACCACATAACCGGGTCAATATAAAATTGAAGCTTGGCCAGGGTAAGGACAATATTCCGCTTGATAAAAGCGGGCAAAGGCCATTCGGTAAAAACAGGAAAGCCGTCGCAAGGCTATATATTCTTAAACAGAGAAAATCCCGAAGGCTTCGGCTTTCGGTGAGAAAAAAGGAGATCGCTATGAAGGCGTTGATACGCGGCAATGAATTGGTGTTGCTTTATCATCTGGAAAAGGAGCAGGAAAAAGGAAAGCAGATCCGCAGTCTGCTGGATAGAAGTGGAATACCGTATCGGGAGATGCGGGAAGAAGATTTGAGCAATCCGTTGGACTGGTGGCTCTCCGGCTCTAAAACGGAGGGATCGGCGGTTCCCATGGAGGGAGAACCTTTTGAGGAAGAAGTAATGGTCTTTTCCGGGATTAGCGGAAAACGCCTGGAACAGCTGCTTCGTGAGTTGAAGTCACTCCCGGCAGGTTCTGTGGGACTCAAGGCGGTGGTGACTCCGCACAATAAAAACTGGCCGGCCCGCACCTTGTTTGATGAGCTCAGCAAGGAACATCGGATTATGGGTAAGAGAAGAGACTTGGGCATTGCATTAAAGCAGTGGGAGGCGGCGGTTGCGCACAGCGGAGGACAAGCCGGCAAAGAGCTTGCCGACGCCCTCAGCCAGGCGAGAGTTTTATGGAATCGGGGCGGAGAAGGGACGTTGGACGCCTACGACCAGGCAATGGACCAGTTGCGCATTGCAGGAGAACAATGTTTCCCCCAGGCGCAGAATGAAAATACAGAAGAATAAAAAATGCCCTGCAAATTGGGGATGGATAGTAAGGGGAATTACATGGAACACCACAAGAGTAATCCGGAAAATATGGTCCGACCGGTCAAGGATGACAGGCAATGCCCCCTGTTTCGTAAATGCGGGGGATGTCAATTGCAAAATATGTCCTATCAGAGACAGCTAAGCTGGAAACAAAATCAGGTGGAACGTCTGCTGGGAAAATTTCATCGGGTGCGCCCCATCATCGGCATGGAACACCCCTATTATTACCGAAATAAGGTGCAAGCGGCCTTTGCCTTGGACCGAGGCCGAAGAATTGTCTCCGGGGTATATCAGGCCAGCACCCATCGTGTCGTCCCGGTAGAGAATTGTATGATTGAGGACGAAACCGCAGACAGAATCATGGTCACGATCCGGGAGTTGATGAAGAGCTTTAAGATCGAGCCTTTCGACGAGCAAAGCGGGCGGGGATTGCTCCGTCATGTATTGGTAAAGCGAGGCTTTCACAGCGGACAGGTGATGGTGGTACTGGTAACGGTATCCCCGATACTCCCGGCCAAAAACAACTTTGTCAAAGCCCTGCTCAAGCGTCATCCCGAGATTACCACCATCTTGCTCAATATCAATGACCGTCATACCAGCATGGTATTGGGAGAGACGGAAAAGGTGCTCTACGGCAGCGGGACAATTGAAGACACCCTGTGCGGATTGGTATTTCGTATCTCCGCGAAATCGTTTTATCAAATCAATCCGCTTCAGACAGAGGTGCTGTATCGGCAGGCCCTTCAACTGGCGGAACTTCATGGAAACGAAACGGTCATAGACGCCTACTGCGGCGTCGGCACCATAGGAATGGTGGCCAGCAGAGAGGCTGGGCGCGTCATCGGGGTGGAGTCCAACCGGGATGCGGTCAAGGACGCCATTTACAACGCAAAGCGCAACCAGATTAAAAACATCTACTTTTATGCGGCAGACGCGGGAGAATTTATGTCCGCGATGGCCGAGGAGGGAGAAACGGCCGACGTGGTGCTCATGGATCCGCCCCGTGCGGGCAGTGATGAAAAGTTTTTGTCCTCTCTGGTGCAGTTATTTCCCCAAAAGGTCGTATATATTTCCTGCAATCCACAGACACAGGAGAGGGATCTTTTCTATCTCACCCGAAACGGCTATCAGGTAGATGCCATCCAGCCGGTGGACATGTTCCCCCACACCAATCATGTGGAATGTATCGCCAAACTAAGTAAAACGGATTCAAACAAAGCTCCATTGCATGCTCCTGATCCCTTAGCCAACGGCAACCGGAGAAGAAAAGAAATGCCTGTCAGATGACGAGTGAATGCGGGATGCCGGACATTGGTAAAGCGCTAGAACAGGAATACTCTTTTTGATGACAGCTTAATCAAAAAAAACAACGCCCGGAGGAAGGCCGCCGCTTTCCTCCGGGCGTTATTTTTTCTACTTTAGCCACATAAAGTTGGTATCGTTGACCATGTTGTCAAGACCGTACAAGATCAAAATCTGATCGATTTCTTCTTCCTTGATTAACCGAGTCAGGGCGGTTTTGTAATAACGCAAATCCACCATATAAATTTCTTTATATTGTTCCGCTAGGAATGGCGCCAGGCAATGTCCGAATGAATCCTTAATCAGAAGCAGTTTGCCCTTGGGCGCATCTGCATTTGTGATCTTTGTATACCCATGGTTGCCGTCCAGAAAGACAGGATACTTGTCGGTTTCCTCCAAATGAGAAGGAAAAAACAGGCTGTTGCTCTCCTGCGCCGGCTTCCCGGTTTCCTCAATGCGCACCGAAAGATTGGTTAGGGACGGGTTTTTCCAGATCTCAATGGTATCGGGCGCAGTTAACCAATATCCGCTGTGAGAATAGGTGGTGCCATAAAATCCTTCATACCGTTCAATCTGATATTGCGCCGGTTCTCCCGGCATGTACCCCAGCGCCGTACCCAGGGTGTGATATCCCCAATAAGCGCCTTCGCTGGTCCAATGATGGTCCGTCTTGTAGTACAATTGCGCTTGCTCTCTTTGTTTCAGAAACGGACTGCGGAAATCCACAAATTGGACAGACGTATCCAAGGAGGCGGAGAGCGCGTCCAGTATCTCCCCATCGTGATAGGGTTTGTGCACGGCGGGGAGGGATTGCTCCATCACATATCCCGTGGAAGGAACCACAGCCATGACGGCGGGAACGTTGGCAGACCGCACAAAGGCATTGATATCGTCCACATTCTTTTGCAGCTTTTCCTGATCGAAAACCACCGGTTGGTTGATAAGATAGCCGTCGTTTCCCAAATAGATGTCCCCAGCACCGTTTCTGCCGCTGAACAGATTATAATAGGCGTTTAATCCCACGAACAGTTTTCGTCCGGCAAAGTGATCGGAGAGATAGTTCTCTACGCTTTTGCCAAAGCTGCCGTCAGAAAGGGATTTCAGGGTAAAAGAAGGCGGGGACTCCAACACCCTTTTTTCATCGGGGGAGAAATCCTGCTTGGGCAGCGCCCAAAAAAGCATGGTCATAACGGCGATAAAAGCACAGAAGACGATGGCGGGCGCATACTTTTTTAATGGTGTGATTCGTTTCATCTTCCTTGCCTCCTAAAATCGAAAATACAAAAACGGATTGTAGCTCTGGCTGACCAGGGTGGCGGTGCACACAACCAACGCCAGCAGGCACGCGGCGGATTCCGAGATCCAGGTGTAACGCATGTCCTTTATTTTTTCATACAGCTTATGGATCAAGGGGGTGCTGGCTACTCCGGCAATCACCAGCAACGGCAGGTAGGAGAGGGTGAGGGACAGGGCTTCTCCGCCAATGAGACCGGCGCTGCCGCTGAATAAAAGACCAAAGTACCGGAACATCTCGGGGGTGCTTTCAAAGTAGAAAATCACCCAGCCCAACACGATGAGCGCCAGTGCGTACAGGTGGGAAACAATCGGGGGAGCTTTTTCCAGGCGCTTAAGCAGGAAGAATTTCTCTATGACGAGAATCAATCCAAAATAAAGTCCCCACAGAATAAAGTTCCAGCTTGCCCCATGCCACAGTCCGGTTAAAAACCACACAATCAGCAGATTAAGCAGAAGGCGGGGTTTTCCCTTTCGGTTCCCACCCAGGGGGATGTAGACGTATTCCCGAAACCAGGTGCCCAGTGAAATGTGCCACCGTCGCCAAAATTCCGTGATGCTTTTGGAGATATAGGGATAGTTGAAGTTAATCAGGAATTCAAAGCCCAACATATTTCCCAGCCCGCGGGCCATATCGGAGTAACCGCTGAAATCGAAATAAATCTGAAAGGTAAAAGCGATGATGCCCACCCAGGAACCAAGCACGCCGTTTGTGTCCATGGTCAGGCGCAGGTTGTCCCATAAAATCCCCATCTGGTTGGCGATCAGCACTTTTTTTGCCAGACCCACTAAAAACAGCTTGCCCCCATGGGTAAATTGATCCAGATTTTCCACCCGGCGGTCCAGCTGGTCCGCGACATCCTGATAGCGCACGATGGGACCGGCGATCAGCTGGGGAAACAGCGCCACATAGGTGCCGAAGGTGACGACGCTGCGCTGCACGCTGGTTTCCCGGCGATAAACATCAATCACGTAGGACATAATCTGGAACGTGTAAAAGGAAATCCCGATGGGCAGAGGGATGTTCGGCGTGGGAACGCCCGAGAACAGGGGGATGCTTTTTAACATCCCCACCACAAAGCCGGCGTATTTGAAGAATCCAAGCAGACCTAAATTGACAACAATACAAGTCACCAATAGGATTTTTGCAGTGCGCTGGTTGTCCCGATACTTGTTGATGAGCAGTCCGTATATGTAGTTAACCACGGTGGAAAAGATCATCACTAAGATAAAGACCGGTTCTCCCCATCCGTAGAAAATCAGGTTTGCCACAAATAAAAACAGATTCCGATAGCGCCTGGGAGTGATGTAATAGATTATAAGAACAGTGGGCAGGTAGAGGAATAAAAACAATAGACTGGAAAAAACCAACTGCGATCACCCTTTTCAAAGAAATAAAAAAACGGAGCGGCTGAAACCGCTCCGCCGGTATTCGTTTCGGCAAAGTATCTCTTGGCCGTTAAAGGCGTTACTTGATAAAACTTCCATAAATGGAATTGAGTTTTTCATACTCAGGGGAAACCAACATACACACATAATTGCCCGTTACCTGCACGCTGCATTTTTGAATTAAGGCGTATCCTTCCGGATTATAATTTTTTGCCTCGTTGCCTTTATTGGTCAAGCGCTGTTCCAACGCCTTTTGTATACGCGACGCGGCGTCCGCATCCTTGGCTTCAACCAGAGCCAGCTCGTCTGGATTCAGGCCGTCGGAAAGAATCTTTCCCTGAAACTGCTTGACGTCTTCCGGCTGGATCCCGTACATATCGGTAAGGTCTGATTCGTCCAGTTCGATCATTTCGGATAAAGTCACTTGCTTTTCCATTTCCTCCATCACCTGTCCTAAGTCCACATCCTGGACAGATGCGGCGCATCCGGAAAAAATCAACATAACAAAAAGGATCGGCAGCAATTGTTTGATTCGTTTCATTGGATAAGCACTCCGTTCATAGTTTTGATTGGGAACCTGCAAGGCCCGTCCCCATAAAAGCGATGCATTCCTGTTAGACCAATGAATTTAAGGTGTCCACCCACACCGAACAGGCGAGGTCGGTAAAATGGATTCCCATGGATTCCGGATCGCTGCAAAATTCCGCGATCAAATATCCGTCTGGGTCCATCATACTGGAGGCGACGTCTACATCAGTATACCCTTTGGCCTCACAGTATGCGCTCAGCCTTTTGTTATATGCCTGGATGGTGGTGTTGTTGAGCTTGGTTTTCTCCATTCCCTTGAGCATGGGTGTGACCGATTGCAAATAAATAGAAGCGTGAGGAGACTTGGCCCGAATTTGATTAATCAAGGTATCGAGGTTTTCCATAGCCTTGTCCACGCCATAAAGACCGATATCGTTCATACCCAGCATGAGAAATACCTTATTGGCGCCCGATTTGCAGATCGATTCATCCAATGTCATCTTTTGGCCTTGATAGGTGGGATGCACGGAATCCGACGTCACAGGCATCAGGGAATTGCCGCTGCCTAAACTGCCGGACACCAAAAATTGAGCGTCTCCCAGGGTATGGAATCCATCTTTGCGCTGTTTCATGGCGTAATATTTTAGCTTCAGGCTGACCGAATCTCCAACAAAGACCGCATCGTCAAAGAAATGTTCTCCATATAAAACGGTCGAATTGTCCGGTTTGCTAACTATGGAAACTTGGGAGTTCGTTTGGGGGCTGGACGGAGACGTTGCGCCGGAGGGCTTGGATGTGGATGGCGGTTCGGATACTGGGGCTTGAGAGGGGTTCGATTCCGTCAAAGAGGAATCCGAGGCCGCCAAACCGGAGGAAACCGTTTCCAGACCTTCCGAAAAGGAGGCGATGGAGTCCAGGGAATCCGGTTTCGAAGAGGCAGAGGGCTGCTGACCGCAACCGGTAAAAAGGATACATGCGGCCGCCAGCAAAGCGGATACCCTTAGGGAAAAGGATGAATTCCATTTCATTGTTATCACCATATTGTCCATTTCAATTCTGTCTGTCTTTCCTACGTTTAATGTTACCATATTGTAAACAGGTGTCAAGTTATTTCTATGATAATATCATTACAATTTTTTAATCATCCTGTTATTTTTTAGGGAGAGATCGTGGAAGAAAAACCGTCGCCGTATGCAGGAAAATGCGAAACGTGGAAAAGGGCGGATCGGTGGCGACAAGCCCCTGCAAGATGGATCTCAACTCGAATGCCGGGGGCGGGAACAAACCGTAAGAAGCCTTTCAAACGCCGCCCTTGTTTCTCGACAAAAATTACAGGCAGGCTGTGCTACCATTTTTTACCGAACAAATGCGTTATTGCGTTAGCTGTCCGTCCTGAATCTCATAAGTGCGGTAAAATTCCTTGGTTTCCGCTATGCGGGTAACGGCGGATTGATTCTTTTGCAGGAGGCGTGTGATGGCGTATAGATCAATCCAGATTTCGCTGTTGCACTCTTTTTGGCTTTCGTCAAAAATTAGTTCCATCCCCACATGAAGATGACTGGTGGATATATTATTGACGTTTTCTTTTGTGCTGTAGCCGGTGCGCCCCACATAACCGATCACGTCTCCGGCTTTCACCACCTTGCCCTCCGCCAGATCGGCGTGAAAGGGGCGGTCCTTCCTCAGATGAGCATAGTAATAATAGCGCTTTTTATCAAAGCTTCGGATGCCGACCCGCCACCCGCCGTATTGGTTCCACCCCATCACTTCCACCGTTCCGGACTCAATGGCTACCACCGGCGTACCGGTTGCGGCCATGAGGTCGTGTCCTACATGGGGCCGGGAAAACCCATAACTGCGGGAGGCGCCGAAGTCGTCGTAGTGATCGAAGGGAAAGGTTTTCGCAATAGGGGAAAAGGCCTTTAGGCCATATTTTTCCTTCCACTCCAGTTGGTCGGAGCCCTCTACGGGAACCTGCACCTTATATTCTCCCACAAACTGATCCAATACGGCGGAATAAGCCTCATAATAATAAGAATAGTATTTCATATCCTTGGTCAGTTCCTCCATGGTCTGGCCGCCTTTGAGTTTTTCCGCCAGAGAGTCCAGGTCGGATGCTTTGTAACGGGAGAAGTCGCCGCCGTATCGCGCGCCCAGATAGGAAAGAAGTTCAATCCAGTGCAACGGGTGTTCCTCTTCATGGGTTTCGATATCCAATTTCATCGCCTTTTCCAAGGCCTCGTAGGTGACGTTGAATTCCACCCACTTTATGTAATCGGATTTTTTATCGGCCTGGGCCGATGTGGACAGAACCTGGGAGGCTGTTGATTGAAACACCAGGATCACGGAAAGTAAAATCACCGCCATAGCGATGAGAATGACGGTCTTGCGGGACGGTCGTTTCAAATTTATCACCTGCATTCCACATAATGATCGCTTCATATATATGTGGAATGCGGCGATATTATAGATTGTCCTAGAAAATTCCCACAGGCGACGTCTTGCGGATCAGCCGATTGGGAATGTGCAAACGGCTACAGGTCGTCCGCGTCTTGCACGGGAACGCCTCCGTCGATGGGAGTGCCGGTATAGCTTCCACTCACATCCGACGAGATTTCTCCCTTGCCCTCTTGACGCAGTACCTTTGCAACCTCTTGCGCCTGATTGGATGTCTGTTCGTTGCGTTTTTGGTCCATTTCATTCACCCCCTGTGCAATCGAAAGCCGATGGCTCGCATGGATTCTCTTTGGTGCTCGACGATTTTCCACATTGGAAATGAATCCTGTGGAAATCGGTGGGATCCCCTGCTGGTTAGGCGGAGAATGCTTTGCAGAAACGGAAGTCCCTGCCACTTAGTATGCGCAGTCAGCCGGCGTTTAATCAATAACAGAGTCTTTTTATGATTTTAAAATGGGGTTACCCCAAAATGCGAAATTGTTTTTATAGTAGGAGGAATTGGTTTGATATTGACTGTAAATTTGAATCCAAGTATGGATAAAACCCTGATGGTGGACAATTTGAAGCTGGGAAAGGGAAACCAGGTAACCCCAGTGATCAGCGAGGCCGCGGGGAAAGGAATTAACGTGGCTTTGACGGTAAAGCATTTGGGAGGAGAGCCGTTTTGCATAGGATTCAATTATACGGCCAACGGAAGGCTGATTACCGCATCGCTGGAACAAGCGGGGATCCTTTACGACTTGGTGACGGTTCCAGGTGAATTGCGTACTAATCTAAAGATCGTGGATTCGAGCGCCGGAGTTTGCACCGTACTCACCGAGCCGGGAGGATTTGTTCCAGAGGAAGCCATACAGGATTTACGGTTTCGGATTTTGCGGGCGGCGGACCGATGTTCCACCGTTACCCTCAGCGGAAGCGTACCCAAAGGGGTGCCGCCGGAGATCTACGCAAATCTCATTGAGGATTTGCGCCGCTGCGGCGTCAGAGTGGCGCTGGATGCGGAGGGGGATCTGCTGGAACAGGGGCTAAAAGCCATCCCTTGGATGGTAAAGCCCAATCTGGAAGAAATGGAAACGCTGTTTGGCACGGTTTATCAAAAGGAAAGTCAGGTGATTGAGGATGCAAAAAAAATTATTTCTACCGGAGTTTCCATGGTATGCGTTTCCATGGGGGCGTTGGGAGGGCTGCTTGTGGGCAAAGATTATGCGTATCAATCTCACCCTGCCAAGAATTTAAATGTGAAATCTACCAGGGGCGCCGGCGATGCTATGGTGGCAGGTTTGTGTCTGGCGGCGGAAATGAGAAAGACCCCGAAAGAAATGATTCGATATGCTACGGCTGCGGCCTGCGCAACCATAACCTTGGAACAAAACCAGATGTGTACTCGGTTGGATTTTGAGGAGATGCTATCCCAAATAGTGGTAAAAACTCTGTGATAATAGTACACATAAATTTTTGTGAATATGTAAATAGATACAATATATAATTTAATTTTTCTAAATTTTTTAAACAGTTTGACAAATAACGCGTTGTATGCTATAGTGCAAGCAGTTAAAAAATATTTATTGTTGGACAAATAACCGTAACATTCTGAGTGAAAATCCTTCGTGGAAAATTTTAGAAATAAAACGGCGGCTAATTAAAGAAAAAGAATTTTACGGTTTTTGTACATAGCGTTAAGAGCTAACAAACTGAAGAAACAATGGAGGAAATGGACAATGAAAAAGAACCGATTTTCAAAAGCGTTGTGCGTTGGTCTTTGCTGCGCTCTTCTGATTAGCGCCGCAGGCAACGCCTTAGTGAACGCGCAAACCCAAGAGACGGAAAGCGCCGCGTCTTATACAGCGGTTCAAAACGAAGCGGCTCCCGCGGCTGCGGTGGATAAAAGCGTTCTTGAGGCAAAGATTGCCGAGGCCCAAGCGGTGCTGGACGAGGCCAAGCAGCAGGGAATTGACGACGATCCGCTGATTAGCGATATCATCGGCTGTATTGCGCTGGGCAATGTGGTGATGGAAAACAAAGACGCCACGCAGAAAGAAGTGGATGAAGCTGTCGGCCTTTTGGATGAGGCTATCGTTTTTTGGGTGGGCGTGACCATTTCGCTGGAAGAGCTCAACGAGCTCATCGAGGAGGCCAAGACTTATGAGGGATCGGAAGCCTTCACACAGGAAAGCTACGAATTATTCTTCAGTGCGTTGACCTGTGCCCGGGAGATCGCGGGTGTTCCCACGTCCACACCCGATGAGATTATGGACGTCTATTATGAATTACAGATGGCGCTGGACTGCTTGGAGCCCGCCTCCGGCGCTGTGGATCGGGAGAATCTGGCGGACAATCTGTTTGAAGCCGAAATTATCCTGGCCGCCGAGAAGGAAGAATGGTTTACTCCGGAATCCTACCAGGCGTTTAAAGAGGCCTACGATCAGGCCAAGCGTGTGTTCAATGACCGGGCTGCTTCCCAGGAGCAGGTCGCATCGGCCAGCGATAGCTTGAAAGACGCCGTCAATCAACTTTTGTATACCCCGGAAGGATATTTAGAATATGTCAAGCTGCTCATTGCCTCCGTGGAAGAGGAACTAAACGGCGAGCTGATATATACGGAAAGCAGCTGGAGGGATTACGCAAACGCCAAAGCAAATCTGCTGGCGGTGGCGGAGGATTTTTATTCTTCCCAAGAGGAATGCGACGCAGCCATTGAGAGCTACCTCACCGCCTGCGGCAACCTGACGGTGCGGCAGGAATACGTGTCCAAGCTGGATTTGATCGATTTAATCAAAGAGGCGCAGGCGCTGATCGACGGAGAGTATCTCACAGAGGAATCCGCAGACGCATTCCAGTCGGTAGTTGATAAAGCACAGGCCGTGGTTGACGATACCAGCGCCACCCAGAAGCAGGTGGATGAGGCGATGCAGGAGATCGCCTTGGCGGCGTTCACCTGCCGTTTCAGCCAGCAGGGCGTGGAAAAGAAAATCGCGGAAGTGAAACAACAGCTGCTGGATATGAGACAGCAAGGCTTATACGATGACGACGAAATCCAAGAATGTCTGGATCAGCTGGAAGATATGAGCTCTATGCTCAACGCCGGGATGTTTGAACAATATTACGATGAACTGGTGGCGGGCGTGCTGACGATGGAAGCCGCCCTGTCCATGATCTCCTACGATGTACCCGCGTTGCAGAATCTGCTTCAGACGCTGGTAAACGAGTGCAAACCTCTTCTTGACCAGCCGGAAGAATACTCGGAAAACAGCTTCCATCTGTTCCAAACGGCTTACAATCAAGCGGTCGAGGCGCTGGAAAAGGGAGAGAGCGATCCCGAGAAACTTCTGGACGCATTCAGCTACCTCACCAGGACCAAAGGCGCGCTGTTCAGTTATAATCAGGCAATTGAAAACGTGAAAAATATGCTGGAGCAGCACAAGGATACCATGGAGAAAAGCGCGGAGTATACCGAGCAATCGTTTGCAGCCTTCCAGACGGCTTATCAGGCGTTGGAGGATCTCTATCATTCTGAGGAGCGGCAAAACATCGAGGACCTGCTGAATGCCTGCGACCAAGTGGCGATTACGGCTTCCAAACTGGAGAAGGCGACAGCCCCGGATCCCGACCCTGATTCCAAGCCCTCGGAGAATCCCTCCGGCAACGGCGGATCCTCCAATAACGGCGGCTCCGGCAGTGGAAACACCACCCAAACCGGCGATCAAACCGCATCCGCATTGGCAATGTCCGCGGCGGCAATGGCTGCCGCCGGATTGATCGCCTTCAAGACAAGGAAAAAGAATCGGTAACGGCTAGAATAAAGCAGCAACGGCTTGGCGCCATGGCGCCAA
>JAAWNT010000025.1 GCA_022799115.1 Clostridiales bacterium
AAGCGTTGCCGCTGGCCAGAATGGCCTCGGCTTCCGCCAGAGCGTCCACGAATTCCTGTTTGCCGGCTTCCAGATACAGGTTCAGGTTGGGCTTGATGGCGTTGGCAACGTCCACGGCCACTTGCAGCACCGTCTTGTCGCCCTGTTTCCAGTCTACCTTCGCCATTACGGAGAGCAGGCGCACGGTGGCGGCGTTGATCTCCGCCTGTGTGGCTCCGTCTTTATCCACCAATTCCTTGGCCGCTTCCAGAGCCGCGTTGAACTCGGTGACAACCGCTTCCATGGTGTTCTCCAGGGCGTTGTCATCCAGCAGTTTCTGGGCGTTCTCAATGACCGCTTCCAGAACCGAGGTGACGGCCTGAATGTAAACGGTCTGGGTGTGTACCGCTTTGCCGTTTGTCGCCGCGTCGCAGTAGGTGATGTATTCCACCGTGTACACGCCGTCCGCGGAAGTGCTGATGTTATTGAGGGTCACGTTCCCCTGGGAATCCGTGACGCGGATTAGGTCGATGTTGTCGCTGACCAGGGCTTGTTCCGCGTTGTAACCATCCGCTAGGAAATCCGCGCCCTGTAAGCCGTCTGCGGTGGTTCCGCGAACGGTGGCGGCGTTTTGTCTGCTTTGCTCCAGATTATCCTGCATATTCACGCTGCCGCCCAATTTCTTGGCGATCCGAACCGTTTCCGCCATCTCTGCGGGATACAGCGCGGGAGTCTGGCCGGATACGTCCGCTTCCACAGGAAGCGCGTCTGTAAAGGCCTTTTCCGGGGTTCCGGCGGTCAGGTCAAACCTAGAGCCGGACAGATTGGCAACGGCCACCTTAGCCAGCGCGGAGGGATCCTCGCATACAATCCGCTCCAGCGCGGAGTTGTTGAGATTGAGCGTCTCAAGGGCTGTGCAGCCGGTGAGATTGATTTCTTTGAGAGCGTTCAGGCCCTTAAAGGCGTCCGCCTGAATGGCGGTGAGCTGCTCGCAGCCGGACAGGTCAATGCTTTCAAGCAGAGCGCCGTAGCTTCCGCCCAGCATCCCGGCCGAAATGGTTGTAACGTCGGCGCCGCTGAGGTTCAGATGACGCAGGTTGCCCATCAGGCTCAGTCCCGTGAGATTGCTGACCGGCAGGCCGGAGAGATCCAGAGTGCCGCTGTACAGCATCACGTCGCGGACGGTATCGCCCGCCTGCTCTTTCACCGCTTGCAGCAGCGCGGCGTCCGGGAACTCGGCGGCGCTGATTTGCTTGTTAAAGTCCTTGGAATAGGCCACCAGCTTGGATTCGGACATATTTCCGCGGTAATCCTCCAGAATGACCTCCATAAACCCGTTTTGCTTGGTCACACGCAGATTATACATCTCGTTCTTTCCGCGGGTGAGATAGTTGTTGGATCCGTTGTAAGAGAATTTCTGTTGTACGCCATCGATTTTCAGATACATATGCCACCAGTCGATGGAGGAGGGAGCCTCCAGACGCATATAGGAGGTGGAGGTGTATTTCTCGGCGGTATCGTAGTCATAGGGCGCGCTGTAGCGGTCTGCCAGCCGTCCAGTGGCGCAGGCCGCCTTGTTCACGGAGCCGTCCTCGTTTACCGTGGACACGGATACGGTGTACCGGCTTCCATCGGCCACCGGCACCAGCACGCGCGCCGAGACGGCGTCTCCCGCCACAGTGGTTTCATAGGTTTCCGGGTTTCTGGCGTAGTCGAAGGATACCTCCAGCTTAACGCCGCTGCAAGAGGCTGCGGGAGCGTTCCAGGACACATCCAGATATCCGGCGCTCTCCTGAACCTCAATGCCGGTGACGGCCTTGTTGAAGTCATAGTCGATCACCGCAGGCTCGCTCTCATACCCGTTGGGGCTGACCGCCGTAAGCAGCAGCTTGGCCACGTCGCCCGCCCCGCTTAAATTCTTGATGTAATAGGCGCTGTCGTAGGCGCCGCCCAAATATACCCGTTTGCCGTCGGAAAGCTCGGCGTACAGGTTATATTGGGTCACCTTGTCGTAGTCCTCCATATCCCAGGACACATAGGCTTCTTTGGTGTCAAACATCTTCTCAATGGAGAAGTTTTGGGGGATTTCCGGGGTGTCCTCCGTGCCGTCGGTAACCTTGAATTCCCCAATGTTCATCTGGTAATTTTCAATGGTATTGCCGTTGTTCTTAAAGTTCAGTCCGATGGCGGCGATCTCTTCCCCGATGTATTCGGGATCGATGGATACCGCCTTGGTGACCCAGCCGTCGGTCTGTTTGCCGGAGTTGGGCACATTGATGGTGTATACTTCATCCGGGCTGTTTTTGAAGATAATGCCGATTTCCATGGAAGAGGAATCGTCGGCGGATACCTTATTGTAGGTGACGGAAATTTTGCTGTTTTCGTTCACCGACAAATCGGTCTTATAAAGGTGCAGGAAGTTCTCCGCGTCCAGAACGCCGCTGGCTACCAGGGAAGAACCGCCCTCATAGCCGCCTACCTGGGTATAGGTGTTGTTGGGCCCGTAGTAGTACTCGGAACCATAATCGAAATCTACAGAAATCTTTTGGCCATCGGTGTCAATCCACCACTGCCAGGTGGGAAGAATATCCTGAATGTTGATGTTGCTCCACTCTTCGCCGTTGCTCACCTGGCCGTTTTTAAAGTACTGCATACCGTGGCCGGTGTTGAAATTGGTCCTGAAATTGGAGCCGCTGATTACCGAGCGCTCGGTGATGTAGTGGGCCACGCCGTTCCAGTTCGCGCCGGAGACCTGGTTGGACTTTTCATAGCTGTTTCCGGTGTTAAGTTTCAAGTCGTTGCGCACGACGGAAGCGTCTTTCTGGGTGTTGGTGGGGTCCTGATTGGGGCTTGAGTACAGCATGCGCTCCCGCTCGAACACCTTCCACTGTTCATTGACGTCGGTTTCGCAGGCATGGACGAATTCCGGACGGAACAGGGCGAGACTGGCCATGGTTTGTCCGTCCGCTCCCCAAATGCGGCTGTCGAAGTTCCTTACCGAGGGATGTCCGCCGCCCAGTCTGGCCTTATCAAATTCCATGCCCAGGAAGAGGGTCTGCCAGGGATCTACACCGATGGAATTGGCGTAGTCATAGGCCTTTTGCACCCGGTTTCCGCTGTCCCAGGCGTAGTTGACGAACATGGAGTCGTTGTACCGGACGCCGTCCTGCTCAATCCACATGCTGTTGCTGGCGTTAAAACTGTTCTGATAGGAAAGGCTTCCGTTTCCGTTGACCGAATCGTACCACTGGGTGTAGAGGCCCGCCTCCTGGAGCACCGTTAGGAACTCCTTATACAGCGGAACCAATTCCTTCTGGAAGGTGACCTCCTGGTTAAAGAAGTAGCCGTCAAACCCGTAATACTCGGCCATTTTAATCATGCCTTCCGCCACGGGGTAGTTGCCGTCCTCGTCCTTCACCAACATGGACTTACAGTCCTGGCCGGGACGGGGGAAGAACACGCACGCCAGGGAAAGCGCGCCGTTTTTGTGAGCCGCGTTGGTGTATGCGGGATTGGGGGGATAGATGGTGCCGCCCTCAAAACCTGGGCTGGAGGGCTTTTCATAATACCATTCTTCCGGATACTCCGCCGTGGGCATGCCGTGCCAAGGGGCGTACAAATCCGTGTACTGCCAGAAATTGAACAAATAGCTTCCAAAGTTGTCGTTTGACTGGTAGCTCTCATACTTGGAGTTTCCATAGTCGCCGCTGACCCACGCCATCTGGGTTTTGGGGCTCAGGGCGGTGTTTGCCTGGGTTGCCGCAAACGCGTCAATTCGCTGCTGCAGCGGCACCTGGCCGCGGGTATATTCCGCGTAGTTGTCCGTTTCGGGGGACCAATTGGCAATATCCACCGGACGATAGCCGTGGTTATTGGGCTGATGTTCCCCTTTGGCGCCCTGTCCTTGCAGGGGCATACTGTCCTCAGCAAAGGCAGTGGGTACCATCGAGGCCGCCAGAGCCAGCGCCAGAGTAACGGCGAGAGCTCTTCTTCCCTTTTTCATCGTTTCACCGATCCTTTCGATACCTTATTCTTTTCCTTTCGGTCGGGACGTCATTTATTACAAATTCCATCCGTAGCTTGCAAAATAATCATATATTATTTTTCGGTCGGGTGATAGGATAAATCTATCCAAAATTAGCACAATTAGGGAAAATGAAATTCTTTTGAACCATTTACAGCAAAACAAAAAGCAGTATAATTAAAACATAAATCAGGTTCTGGAGAGGTGAAAAAAATGGAGGATCCCATTACCTATTGGCCGGTCAATATTCTGCCGCCTAACTTTCCTGTGCAAATTCAAAAGCGGGTCAACCACAGCTCCAATCCGGGATGCTTTCTCCATTGGCACGAACAGCTTGAATTCTATTATGTGCAGCAGGGAGGCGTCCGGCTGCTGTGCGACGGACGGGAACAGTGGATTTATCCCGGCGACGTGGCGTTTGTCAACTGGTGCGACCTGCACAAAAGCCTACAGTTTTTGGATAACACGGTGCATTATATCCTGCAAATTGACTTAAGCTTCCTTTCCTCTGCCTCCAACGACGTGTTCGACGAAAAGTACGTCAATGATCTCATCGTACATACCCGCAATTTTGAGCGGTTTATGAATCAGGACAAGGAACTTGGCCCCTTGTTTGAGGAAATCCTCTCGGAATACAATCGGTCCGGCTATGGGTTTGAACTGGTTGTAAAGGCGGATTTTCTCAAGATTTTTTCCATTATCTTTCGCAATTATTATCACAACGAGCTGGACGTCAGTTTATCCGACCGCTCCCTGCGCTATGCCAGAGAGAGCCTGATGTATCTTTCCTATCATTACAGTGAAAGCAACGTCATTGATTCTCTTTCCGCAAAAATCGGAATCTCCAAGAATTATCTCAGCCGGGTGTTTAAGGCCCATACCGGCTGTACGGTGGTCCACTACATCAACCAATTCCGATGCTACAAGGCCATGTCCTTGATTGCGGAGGGGGTGTCGGTCACGGAGGCGGCGCTGCAGGTGGGCTACAACGATTACAATTATTTTTCACGGGTGTTTAAACAGCTGATCGGATTCAGCCCCTCCCATCTGGCCAAAAAGAGGCAGTGGACGTAATTGTCCACTGCCTTTTATAACTTTCAATACGCACAAAAAGGGAATTCTGCCACATGGCAGAATCCCCTTTTTTCATCCTGGCCGCCAGATTCTTCTTCCAAACGCCCCACATCTCAGTTCCCTTATGAAAATAGAAAGGCCCCCTGCCTACCAGTGTGCAGCTTGTTAGGCAGGGGGGACCTCTCTATAAAAGAAGAAATAGGAGAAATGAGGAAAAAACAATGATTTGGAAAATTAGCGCTTCTTCTTGAGCGAGAAGAGCGCGCCTGCTGCGCTGAGCGCCGCTAAGCCTGCGGCGTTAAAGCCGTCGCCAGTCTTGGGGGAAGCCGTACCGTCGCCCACAGGGGTGGCAGCGCCCGCATTGACGTTGCCGTTACCGGCTTTGTCTTGAGGGGAACTGCCGCTGTTTGCTGCGGTCAGGCCGCCTAGAGCAGCTTGCAGGGTATTAGAGGCCGCGTCCACATCCTCTCGGCCGGCGTTTTCAATCGCCCGCCGGGACTTCGGCCATTTTGAGAGCAGCGCGCACGGCATTGGCGCTGTCCTCGGTATATACGCTGAGATCCGTCGATTTGGCAGAACCGACCATCTCATTGAGGATGTCTTGCTTCGCGGACATGCGCAGACGGAACCGGGAACTGGGCCGATCCACAGACAGGATCGTTCCAAAATTTTTGGGGCCGACGCAGCTAATTTTCCTGTGTTCCAACGTGATTGGCCCTTTTGCTTTCCTCGTGTCCTCACAGTTGCCTGCGATGTTTTACAACTACATTCTAACAAAGGAAAACCTCTTTTGATACAATGCACACTTTAGTTTTTGCACCAAAAACATTAGATTGACTTCCAAACATTTTTGCGTATCCTTGTACAATTTATCCAAATTGTGGATATACTGATGAAACCTCCTTCTTTTGATATTTCATGGGGATCCGTCACCCTTTTCAGAAGAAACCATCCGCTCATGAGAAACGCTTTAAACGGGGCTAATGTCTATTCCCTTGATAATGCGGGGAATCACCGCTATCTGTCCCGGCCCAAAGAGAATGGCCTTCTCCTTTCATAATACAATCAGATGAGCAAAATTATGACAACTAATCGTGTCCGGTCTAATGTTTTTAATCACCTCTTTTAAAACCTGCTCCCAGGATGCATTGGGGCAAAAAGAGAAACCGCCATAAGGCTTTGATTTCCTGCCTTTGAATATACATCCATTGATGTCAAGAAGAGAATTACGGTTTTTCACGAGCCAGAATGCGCTCTGCTGAAATCCGGACGCATTCAATCGGCTTTGTATTGCCCAAGGAACGTCTTTAAAAATCAAATCCCCACCGGGTATGGGAAACCCGGTGGGGATTTGATAAAAACAAAAGGATATTTCTGGGTAATATAGGAAAACAACGCCCGCCAATACGGATGATTGATGCAGGGAAAGTGGCAGTCTCTCCCATTCCGCCTTTTTCCCGCCGGGTTTTAAGACGCCGGTTTCAGAAAACGGCAATCTTAAAACAGTCCGTCCAGCGGAGGCGGACGCTGTTTTACCCTAAGTCGTATGATGGGTTCAATCATATTCTTCTGAACCCACCGAATTGCAACGTAAAACCTCGACCATGGTTCCGAAATTTCACGTTGAATTCTACCCTTTATTTAGTCTTATTATACTCCAAAATCCTGTCTATGAATAGTATTAAATTATTATATTTTAGCATTTTATACACTTATTATTTTCTTCTCTTCGTCTGCGCCATCCCATTGCCTGGGGTTTTGTCCTCCCTCCCAAAGTATGGTCTCATTCCAACGAAAAGTAGGCGGTCACTCCAACGGAGTCCACAAAGCCACAGCCTGATTTCTTTGATATGGCATCGCTCGTCCCGGACGGAAGATAGGACTCCAATAACTGGACTATATTCATATTTTCAAACACTTCATCCGCCGTTTGTTCCCTGCCCTGTTGCGAAAGCGCATACAGCCCTTTTGTCATTCAAAAGACCTTGTGATAACGCCGCGGCTGTTTTGATCCGCCACTACCGCCCGCCTGAGAAATGATCTCTTATCTTTCCCTTTTGAATGCCGTTTTTAACACGTCTTTTTTATCACACAACGCCGAATAAAAAAGCCCGGCCCTCCCACCAAGGCGGGAAGGCCGGGCCAAAACGAAATCAGAAGAGAGAAAATGTGAAAAGAAGAATTTGCTGTTGCTTCAATTTAGAGGAAAGATTAGCGATCTCTTCTCTTTCTCATCATTAAAGCTACGCCCGCAGCGCTTACCAGCGCCAGGGTCATCAGTCCAGCAGCGTTAAAGCCGTCGCCGGTCTGAGTGGGAGCAGAACCGTCGCCCACAGGAGTGGTGACGCCATTGTTGCCGTCCGCAGGAGTATTGGTATCGGCATTCTTAACCGTCAGACCAGCAAGAGCAGTCTTCAGGGTATTGGCAGCCGCATCCACAGCCTGCTGAGTGGCGTTGCCGTCGTTGGCAATGGCCTGTGCCGCATCAAGAGCCGCACGAACCGCATCGGCGCTTTCGGCGGTGTAGGCGCTGTAGTTGACGCCGTTCGCCTTGTTAATCAGATCCTTAAGGGCTTCCTTGTCTGCCTTCATCTTCATGTTGTTCATGGCGTCGATGAGAGCCTTGGTAGCTGCCTGAATGTCGTCGTCCCAAGCGTTGCCGGAAGCATAAATCTTACGGGCTTCGGCCAGGGCGGTGGTGAACGGAGCAATGCAATCGTCCACATACTTATCCAGGTTGGGTTCAATGGCTTCCGCCACTTCGATGGCCACTGCCAGGATGGTCTTGTCGCCCTGTTTCCAGTCAACCTTAGCCATGACAGCCAGCAGGCGGACAGTAGCGGCATTGATCTCTGCCTGAGAAGCATATTCCTGAGCAACCATTTCCTTGGCGGCGTTAAGAGCTGCATAGTACTCGGTGACAACCGCTTCCATGGTGTTGTTCAGAGCGTCTTCTTCAATCAGCTGCTCAGCTTTGGCGATAACCTCTTCCAATACGGAAGTAATCGCGCGCACCTTCACAGTGAAGGTATAGGCGGCCTCGCCTTCCAGGTTAGCGGAATCGTAGGTGATGTATTCCACAGTGTACACACCGTCAATGGAACCGTCAATGCGGTCGGTACGGGTGACGTTGCCAGCCGCGTCGGTGACCAGAATCGCATGGATGTCTTTCACTTTGCCGGCGGCTTCCGCAGCTAGGGTATAGTTAGGATCGATAAAGTCTGCGCCTGCCAGAGAACCGGCTTCGTTGCCACGAATGGTGACAGAAGTAGCGTTTGCCTGATCTATGGCGTTTTGCAGCATCTCATTGAGATCCAGAACCAGGCCGTTCTTCTTCTGGGTGATGATGGTGGTGTTCATCTCTGCGGGAAGAATTCTCGGACGCTGATTGTTGTAAATGACTTCGCTCTCATACACGATGGTGTTATGTCCATAGAGCTCCAGCTCTCTCAGGTCGGCGCCGCTGCCCATATGCTTGGTGCCTTCCAGTTTGTAGTAGCGATAAGGCTGGGGATTTGCCACGACCTGAGAAACCTCAACGGAGGTATTTCCGGTAACCGATGCGATCAGCTCATAGTTTTCAGCATCGTTGGAACCGTAAATATTGAAGTCTGCCAGACCATAGTTTGTATAGGTATCGTTAAAGAGTTTCCAAGAGGTGATGGTCTGCGGGGCGCCCAAGTCGGCCACGATGTTCAGCGGCACGCCGGCGGTGAAGTAGTTGAACAAGCCGTCAAACAGCCGGTATGCGTTGTTAATGTTGGTCTGATTCGCAACGATTTTAGCATTCAGAGCCAGGTTAACCTCGTTGGGATCAACAGTTTCAATGGATTGTTCTTCGTCTACCTGGGTAGCGATCTGATTGACAAAGTCACGCTCGGGGGTGCCCTCGCTCAGATCAAAACGGGAACCGGAGAGATTCAGGCGAATCATTTCCGGGAACGCCTCGGCATCGCCGTAGGTGAGGATTTCCACAGAAGAATCCACGATTTCCAGCACTTTCAGGCCGGTGCAACCGGTGATGTCCACTTCACGCAGATCCATGGTGCCCTTGAAAGCGCCCTTATCCACGATCGTCAGGTTGGTGCAGTTGGAGAGATCCACTTTCTGCACATTGGCGCCGAAGGTGTTGCTTCCGATGGATTCGATGGGGGTGCCGCTGAGAATGATATTCTCGGCCTTTGCAACCAGATTCAGACCGGTGAGGTCATGAATGTCCAGACCAGTGAGATCCAGGGTGCCGGTAAATTCAGCAAGCGCAGAGATGGTGGAACCAATCTGCTCCTGAATGGCCTGACGCAGCACAGCGTCGGGAATATTGGTCTCGTTGATGGGACCGCTTGCAGAACCGCTATCCCCGCCGTAAGCGAAGTAAACCGGGTCAGACATATTGCCGGAGTAGTCTTCCAAAACGATTTCCAAAATGCCGCTGGAACCGGGCAACGTCTTGCTGCCGTTGATGGAGGACGCGCCTCTCTTGTAATCGATGACTTCCTGGCCGTTTACATATCCATGGATTTTGTACCAGTCCACAGAGGCCGGGTTTACAAAGGATACTTTGTTGCCGCTGATCTTCACGTCTACCGCGTCGATGGGCTGGCTCCAAACGTCCTTCAGCTTGCCGCGATAAGCGATGGGTTCGCTTTCAGAACCATCGGCAAACACGGTGGTGATCTTCAGGTCATAGGTCTCGCCATGTCCTCTGGGGATGTAGAAACGAGCGGAATCCGCATCGTTGCCCACAGACATGGAATAGGTGGTGTCGTCCTTGGAATTAACCAGAGAGAGATCCAGTTTCAGGGACGCATATTCCACATTGGGATTCTGCCAGCTGATATCCAGATAACCGGCGTCAGCGGCATAGGTGAACAATTTGTTTCCGTCGAGAGTCTCGTTGACCACGATGTCGCTGACGTTTTGATTGTAAGCGAATTCAACGGAAGCGGGCTCGCTCTCGGTGCCGTCCTTACCCACCGCGACTACGTCGACGGTGATGATGTCGGTGCCCAGAGTATTCTTGACATAATAAATTTCGTCGTAAATACCGCCCAGGCAGACGCGGCTACCGTCGGAAAGGTTGGCGTACACATTGTACTGATCAATTTCGTTATAGTCGCCCAGATCCCAGGTGAGTACCATTTCTTTGGAATCGTAAGCCTCGCGGATAGCAAGTCCGGAAGGAGCGTCGGGGGTATGGTTCTGGCCGTCGGTCACTCTGATCTCGCCGACGTTCATCTGATAACCGTCAATGGTCTGGCGGTTGTTCTTGAAGTTGACGCCGATGGCGGCAATTTCTTCACCAGCATATTCCGGATCGATCTGCAGGTTCTTAGTCACCCAGCCGTCGGTCTGCTTGCCGGAATTGGGTACATTGATGGTGTACACGGAATCGGGAGAATTCTTGAAGATGATGCCAACTTCCATAGAAGAGGCGTCGTCAGCAGAAGTCTTGTTGTATGTAATGGAAATCTTGCTGTTTTCATTCACCGACAGATCGGTCTTATACAGACGCAGGAAGTTTTCCGCATCCATCTTGCCGTATACAGCCAGAGAGGAACCGCCCTTATAGGCGCCGATCTGGGTGTAAGGCAGAGTCATCTGATTGCCGTTCTTGTCAAAACGGATCTCCTTGGGACCATAGTCGAAGTCCACCTTCAGCTTGGTGCCCTCGGTTTCCATCCACCACTGCCAGGTGGGAAGGATGTCCTGAATGTTGATGTTGGCCCACTGGTCGTCGTTGCCCACAGAGCCGTTATCAAAATACTGCATACCATGGCCGGTGTTGAAGTTGGTGTAGAACACGGAGCCGTCCACCACAGAACGCTCGGCGGTAAAGTCGGCCGCGCCTACCCAGCCGTTGGCGCTGTTGACGCCCAGGTCGGGACGGGCGAATCCGGAATGCAATCCGGTGTCGGTGGGATCCTGCGTCACGCCGGAGAAGAACATACGCTCACGCTCGGTGACCATCCACTGATACTCAGCCTGCTGGAAGGAAGGCTTCTGCGTAGAGGGACCAAAGTCCACGCCGCGCTGATAGAAATCACTGGGGGTGAACAGAGCCACGCTGGCATACAGGTTCTTTGTGCCAGGCATATAACCGGAGGTAATCACGTTTCTGGTGAACTGTCCCTGGTTGCATTCCACACCGAAGAAAGTCCAGTCGTAAACGTCCATGCCGTTTTGGTTGCTCCACTCATAAGCGTTTTTGGCTGTGCCCCATCCGCCGTAGTTAAAGAAGATGGAATCGTAGATGCCCTCTTGCACCCACTGTGCCTTGCTGGAGTTAAAGCTGGAGCCCACATCGTAGAACTGGGTCCACATACCCTTAGCGGTGAGCTGCTTCATAAATTCACGAAGCACTGTGTCGCTGTAGGGGGAGTCCTCACGGTTGAGGAAGTAGCCGTCAAAGCCATAGTAATCGGCGATAGCAACCAGCTTGTCCACCAGAAGGAAGTTGCCTTCGTCGTCCATTTCCAGCAGCTCGTTGATGGATTGGCCGGCGCGGAACGCCTGGTCAAAGTACAAGCAGCCGATGGACATAACGCCGTTCTTATGGGCGGCGTTGGTGTAAGCCGGATTGGGAATATTCAGCATACCGAACTCAAAGCCTCTGGCGCGCCAGTCGCTGGTGACGGGATTATACAGCGCGGAAGGAGTATAAGCGGTCGCTGCGCCGTGCCACGGGCAGAAGTAATCCGCATACTGCCAGAAGTTCAGGCAGTGCTCGCTAAAGTCGTTGTTGTACATCATGCTATCCACAAAGGAGTTGCCATAGTCGCCCTGCATCAGCATAATTTTGGCATCAGACTCCAGAGTGGGGTTTGCCTGGGTGGGCTTAAAGGGATCGTTGCGCTCCTGCATGGGAACTCTTGCGCGCATCATTTCAGCAAAAGGATCGGTCTCCCCATCCCAGTTGCGCACGTCCTTCATGCGGTATCCGGAAAAATGGGGCTGCGCTTTGGCGCGCTCCATGCTGTCTCCCCGCGGCGGCCAGGAATCGGCGGCCATAGCCGTCAATCCGGTTGCCAGACAGGAGGTCGCCATTGTGACTGCCAACACAACGGACATTGACCTGCGGAATCGCTTTTTCATTGTCGTCATTCTCCTTTTTCATAATAATTTCGTGAATAACAGTATCACGTTCCTTGTCATTATATAATGATCCGACGGCAATTACTAGATAAAAAACGTTAGATTTTATAATTTTTTTGCATTTATCCTCTTTGTTCAACAAATAAAATGATTTTATCCCATAAAATACTTATATCATAGTATCTTAATAATAAATCCGCCCCTGAATCATTTACGCGCTTCATTCATGAGACAGAGATCGAGCGATTGCACGTTATTGATGGGAATTCTCAATTGCTTTATTCCGACAGAACATATCTTATCGAATCTTAGCGCGCCTGACCGCCGCAACATTCCGGGGTGGACGTTTCCCTTTTGCACCGCGGCAGCCGGCAATTCTCCCATCCCTTTTTACTCCCTCTGATTATCCAATATTATGACGGTTTGATTTCAGTTTCTTATATAATAATTCCCAAAAGTGTATTTACTCCTTCAAAAAGTGGATATATAATAGGTTTGTCTATTTCGCTTCGGCACAAAAGAGGTGGTTACATGAATGATCCGATTTACTACTGGCCGGTAGAACTGTCCAAATCGAATTTCCCGGTGAAAATCTCCAAGCGGAACAACAGCAGCCAGGATAACCGAGATCCAAACTTTGCTTTGCACTGGCACGAGCAGCTGGAGTTTTATTATGTGCTGGAGGGCGGAATCTATCTCACCTGCAACGGGGAAGAGCAATGGGTTTATAAAAACGACGTCGCCTTTGCCAATTGGTGCGACCTTCACCGCAGCATTGCTTTTCTGGACAATACCAATTACTATGTATTCCAGATCGACTTATCTCTGCTCACCTCCGACAAGGACGATATCTTCACCGAAAAATACGGAAACAACCTCATCGTCCGGTCCCAGAATTTTGAACGGTTCATTCATCAGGATTCACAGATCTCCCAGCTGTTCGAGGAGATCATAAAAGAATACGAAACCCAGCATATTGGATTCGAAATGATTGTAAAATCCCTGTTTTTACGCGTGACGGGCCTTATTTTCCGCAATCATTTTCACTATGACAAATCCGTGGCCCTCTATGACCCCTCGGTGAAGCACACCCGGGAGATTTTGCGGTATATCGCCTATCATTATAATACCTGCAACCATCTGGACGTGCTGGCGGCCCAGGTGGGAATTACCAAAAACTATATGTGCCGCATTTTTAAGGAACACACCGGATGCACCATCATCCATTACATCAATCAACTGCGCTGTTACAAGGCCATGTCTCTCATTGCGGACGGGGTGTCGGTCACTCAGGCCGCCATGGAGGTGGGCTACAGCGATTATAATTATTTCTCCCGAGTGTTCAAGCAGGTGGTTGGGTTCAGTCCCTCCAAAACCGCCCGAAAGAAAAAAGAGACGTAATTCCACCGGGCCTGCGGGCAAAGACCGGTTCGAATAAAGAGCAAATCCAAACCACATCTGGGCGGCCGCCCCGCAGCAATTTTCTCATCCGGGAAAAACATCCTGCGGGGTTGACAAATCCCGGTAACGAGGCATATAATAAGGCAATTCATAAACGCAAAAGCGAGGACAGGGAACCGTAGACTGGGGAAAGCGGACAGAGAGCCGTCGGCTGGTGCAAGACGGACGCGGACCAGGATATGCATCGCCCTTGAGCTTTCCGCTGAACCCGGCGCATGCCCTGCGGGGCTTTCTCCGGCACAGTAAGCAGGAACGGGACGCCCGCCGTTATCCGGGAACGCATTCGGCCTTAACCGGCCCGATGTGAAAAGAGGTCTTTGCATGGACAAAGGCAACGAGAGTGGTAACGCGGAGGATAACCTTCGTCTCTGATTACAGGAGGCGCAGGTTTTTTTTATTTTCTGTTTCTTTTCCGTTCTGCCCGGTCCTCTGGCTTTTTCAACGGATACGCCGGGCCTTCCCGTCCGTTTTGCCTCGGGATTTCCATGCACCTGCCCCAACCCCGGGAACGCGCCGGAAGGGCTTGTCATATTTTCTTCAGGACCTCCACTATACTATATATAATGAAAGGCCGCCTCGTTCCGCCGATTGGGCGGAACGCCTAAGAGCGGGATTCCTCATATGGCGAGGAACCGACGCCTCCCCCAGATCCCGAAATATCAATAGGGGTGTGAATCTTTTTCCCTCTTTATCAAGTGAGAAGAACACCGCGGCTATGTTCGCCGGGGCGCCGGCGTCAAAATCAAAACCTGGCGGCCCTGATTTGCTTTCCAGCAAAAACATCCCACCCGGCCGACCGTTTCCTTCTTCGGTCCCCGGTAGGCGCAGCCCGGATTTTCACGCCTTTTCAGAGAGACCCGAAAGCATCCCCCGCATACGCCGCCGGAAGGATTTGGAATGCCTGCCGATTCGTGTTATTTTGGCGGGTTTCTCTAAAATTATACCGTTTATTCCCACAAAATTCACGCTCCGTTCACAAACCCCCAATCCCTACGGCTTTACAAATACCCGGATTTCGATATATAATGAGGAGGTAATACCTAAATGGACAGGAACATTGAAGTATTGGATTCCACCCTGCGCGACGGCGCGCAAGGGGAGGGAATCTCCTTTTCCTTAGAGGATAAACTGGCGATTGTACAGACCTTGGACCGATTGGGCGTGGGTTATATCGAGGCCGGCAACCCCGGCTCCAATCCTAAGGATCTGGAATTTTTCCAGCTGGCGGCGAAGCTCCCCCTGGAGCGCGCTCAACTGGTGGCCTTCGGCAGCACCCGCCGCAAAGGGATCCGCGCCGAGGACGACAACAACCTGTCCGCCATCCTCACCGCCGGCGTCCAGACCGCGGCCATTTTCGGCAAGTGCTGGGATTTGCACGTCACCGATATCCTGTGCACCACTCTGGAAGAAAACCTCGCCATGATTGAGGATACCTGCCGGTTTCTCACCGGACAGGGAAAACGGGTATTCTTTGACGCGGAACATTTCTTTGACGGCTATAAGAAAAATGCCGGATACGCCATGCAGGCATTGGAGGCCGCGGTAAAGGGCGGGGCTGCGTGTCTGGTGCTGTGCGACACCAACGGCGGCTGTTTCCCGGATGAGATCGTCCGGATCACCGGGAAAGTGCGGGCGCGGTTTCCTCAGACGCCTGCGGGCATCCACACTCACAACGACCGGGGAATGGCGGTGGCCAACTCCATCGTGGCGGTGCAGGCGGGAGCCTCCCATGTGCAGGGCACCTTTCTGGGCTATGGGGAACGGTGCGGCAACGCGAATCTTTCCACCATTCTGCCCAACTTGCAGGAGGAACTGGGATACGGCTGTATTCCCCGGGAAAACATGCACCTGCTCACCACCACCGCCCGCCGGCTGGCGGAAATATCCAACGTTGCGCTGCCTCAGGGTTCCCCTTATGTGGGGCAGAGCGCCTTTGCCCACAAAGCGGGCATGCACGCAGACGGGGTGCTGAAAGTCTCTCACTCCTTTGAGCACATTAATCCGCAAACGGTGGGCAATGAGCGGCGCTTTTTGATGTCGGAGATGTCGGGGCGCGCGGCGGTGCTGAAAAAGATCAACGCCGTCCGTCCCGAGCTTACCCGGGATTCCCCGCAGACCGCCGCCATTTTAAACGAATTGAAAGAGCTTGAACGCCTTGGCTATCAGTTTGAAGGGGCGGATTCCAGCTTTGAACTGCTTATTCGCAAGCACACCGGGGCCTATCATCCCTTCTTCACCCTGATCCACTACAAAATCCTCACCGGCCGCCCCTCCGAGGAGGGATGCAGCGCCAGCGCCACCGTCAAGCTGAAGGTGGACGATCAGGTGCAGCTCATGGCCGCCGAGGGCAACGGCCCGGTCAACGCCCTGGACAAAGCGCTGAGGGCCGCGCTGGAAGTGTTTTATCCCACCCTTTCCAAGGTCCGCCTGACCGACTATAAGGTGCGCGTGATGGACTCCAAAAGCGCCACCGGCGCCATGGTGCGGGTTCTTTTAAGCTCCACCGACGGCCGCAGGGAGTGGACCACCGTGGGTGTATCCAGCGACGTGGTGGAGGCCAGCTGGATCGCGCTGGTGGACTCCATCGAATACAAGCTCATCAAAGATGCGGAGGATCTCTCTAAAGGGGGTTCGGTTTGATTTTCCTGTTCCTTCTCCTTTTCCTTGCCGGGCCGCGATTCGCTGTTTGGCATACAAACGGACAGACCTCCTCTCCAGCGGACCAGGCGGAGGGGCCGCGGCCCCTTTCCCCATAAACCCCGCGGGCAATCAGACTAGAGATCTTCCCGGCGCTTCATGAACGTTTGCATCGCGGCCCCTGAATCAATCGGCGTTTCATTCGGGAGCTGGCAGCCGCTTATGCAGACGCAACACACGCATTTTCCCGCACTCAGCGGTTTGAATGATAAAAGAAACGAGTGAAAAGGAGTGTAGATTATGGCATTTGACAAGTTTGCTGAAATGATTCCGGAGGTGGAAGCCTTAGCGCAACTCTGCGGCAAAAATTGCATTGTTGATCCGGAACTATATAAAAAATACGACGTCAAGCGCGGCCTTCGGGACATCAACGGAAAAGGCGTGCTGACGGGACTGACCGAGATCTCCGAAGTGTGCTCCATGAAGATGGTGGACGGCGTGGAGGTTCCCTGCGAGGGCAAGCTTTATTACCGCGGCGTGGACGTGGAGCAGATTGTCTCCGGGTTTATCAAGGAAAAGCGCTTCGGCTTTGAGGAAACCGCCTATCTGTTGCTGTTCGGGGAGCTGCCGGACAAGGAACAGCTTGATAGCTTCACCAACCTGCTGGCGGGCTACCGCACCCTGCCCACCGCTTTTGTGAGGGACATCATCATGAAGGCCCCCAGTTCCGATATGATGAACACCCTGGCCCGCAGCGTGCTCACCCTGTATTCCTACGACGACAACGCCAACGATATCGCCATTCCCAACGTGCTGCGCCAGTGTTTGCAGCTGATTGCATTGTTCCCGCTGCTGTCAGTATACGGCTATCAGGCCTACCGCCATTATCACGACGGGCAGAGCCTGTTCATTCATATGCCGCAGCCGGAGCTGTCCACGGCGGAAAACATCCTGTATACCCTGCGCCCCGACTCCAAATATACGGAGCTGGAGGCAAAAATTCTGGACATCGCCCTGGTGCTCCACGCCGAGCACGGCGGCGGAAACAACTCCACCTTTACCACCCATGTGGTGTCCTCCTCGGGAACCGACACCTACTCCGCCATTGCGGCGGCGCTGGGTTCCCTCAAAGGACCCCGCCACGGCGGCGCCAACATCAAGGTGGTGCAGATGTTCGAGGACATGAAGCAGCACGTCACCGACTATACCGACGAGGACCAAATTTGCGATTATCTGCGCAAGCTGCTGCGCAAGCAGGCCTTCGACAACGCCGGGCTGATTTACGGCATGGGGCACGCGGTGTATTCCCTCTCTGATCCCCGCGCCAACATCTTCAAATCCTTTGTGGAGACGCTCTCCGAGGCCAAGGGCCGTAAGGAGGAGTTTACCCTCTACAGCAACGTGGCGCGGCTGGCCCCCAAAATCATCGGGGAGGAGCGCAGGATTTACAAGGGCGTGAGCGCCAACGTGGATTTCTACAGCGGCTTTGTTTACAGCATGCTGGATCTCCCGCCGGAGCTGTTCACCCCCATCTTCGCCATCGCCCGCATCGCCGGCTGGAGCGCCCACCGCATCGAGGAGCTGGTAAACGCCGGCAAGATCATCCGCCCCGCTTACAAGAGCATTGCGGAACACCGCCCCTACAGGCCGCTGAGCGAGCGGTAAGATCCGGGATTTTAGCATCATACGTTTCAGGCCCTTCCAGGAATGGCAACCGCTGTTCCTGGAAGGGCTTTTTTCGTCCTTATTTGTGTATAACTTTCACATTATTATATCTTTTTCTTGAATATTTATATTGACAAATATAGATTTATATTTTACTATGCAGTTAAGATATATATCTTAACTTGTACGCACAAAAACATGAGATGAAGGGTTGGTGGGGTTATGTTGAAAAAAGGAAAGAACCTATTTTGTGCGTTTCTTGCGCTGTTGCTGTTTGCTCTTGTTCCGGTTCATGTTGCCAAGGCGGAGGAGATCGGGGAGTTGGAAAACGGTAGAATTATCAAACGTTTTCGATGGATTCATACGAATAGCATCGGAAATGTAGTAACCTATGTCAGCGGCGATCTTCTTGGATCGGCTAATGTAGCATATAAAAATCAGTTATCAACAGCGGCCTCCAATTGGACCAACAACAAAACGTTGGCCGCCTGTTTTGTCAAATCATTTGAAGAATGTAATGTAGCCTTGTCCAGCACAACTGAATGGTATTGGAAAGAAATAGGAGGACGGTATAGCCACATCGCAATTACTGTAACTACTGATACCAGCGGTCTTCAAATTACAACGAAGCAGGACATGGAAAATTCCAATGGTAGAATTAAGTATGCAGGCATCTATTTTAATCCTTCCCCTGATCCGGCTGTCACAGGCAATTCCACTTACACGCTGCAAGTAGTTATGCATGAGATCGGGCACGTATATGGAATGGGTCACGTTGATCCAAGCAAAGTATATTCTGTTATGCAGCCTGGTCCCGAAGGAGGTCCAACCCAATTAACAACAAAAGACGTAAGTGTTATGGACTTCTTTTATCGAAGATAGGGGGTGACTTTTTATGGGTAGAATCATGATGAAAAAAGCTGTCAAAATAGGAATAGGAGCTATCGCACTATTGAGTGTCTGTATCATTATACTCTGTGTATTTTTTCCTCCCTCTGGGAAATCCTCCAGTCAATCGGACTACCCAGTTTTAGAAGACTCGCCGTTTGCTATATCAAGGGATCTTGAATTTCCCCGCTATGTCACTTCCTCCGATCTCATCGTGGATGCCACCGTAAGGCAGGTGCTCCCTGAAATGTCGGAGGTTTATGTGCCGGAGGAGGGTTCCCCCGAACAGAAGATTCAAGAGCAGCAAGGCCTCGGCGATTATGTGTTTGAACATCGCCCCATTGAGCTGGAAATTCACGATGTGTGGACCGGATCTGTGGATTCCCCCACCCTCACATTGAGAATCCCCGCTGCAGAGTACCAATCAGTTCCAGACTTTCAGCCGGGGGATCGTTTGATTTTCTTTTTATCCTACGTACAGGGGATTTATTATCTCTCTGATCCTAGAGGAGGCCTCTATTATGTGGCCTTTGACGATAAGGTGTATCCTACGTTCTTATTTGAGACGATAAAAGAGTATTCGGGTAAAAAAGTCGGCGACTTTAAGCGCGACGTTCAAGGGGCCTGGGCGCAAAAGGACACTCCACCAGAACCGTAATCGAACGAACGCACACCCGAAACCCTCGATGTGAAAGGGGGATCCGCCATGCTGCACAATCCCTTCCGCCGTATTGTTTTCCCTGCGGCCGCCGCCCTGCTGCTGGCGGCCTGCGCGGTGAGCGCCGCACTTGCCAAGCCTCTGCTCAAGGCGTCCAGTCAGTCGGATTACCCGGAGCTGCACACCCCTACCTTTGCTCTGATGGTGGATCTTTCGTTTCCGGAATATGTGGACTGCGCCGAACTCATTGTAGACGCTACGGTTGAGGAGGTTCTTCCTGAAAAAACCGTTACTTATACTCCGGAGCCAGGTTCTGGGGAAGAAAAAGAGCAGGAAAAGTGGGGAACGGAGTTTGTATTTCAACACCTTGCCTTTCAATTAAAGGTCAACGAGGTTTGGGCCGGAACTCTGGACAGCGACTCGGTCACGCTCTATATCCCTCCTTTGTTGCAGGATTCCGTCCCAGACTTTCAGCCCGGCGACCGTATGGTTTTCTTTTTAGAAACATTACATGATGGATATAGTCCATCCTCTACCAAAGGCAGCATTTACTATATCGCCCATGATAATAAAATCTACCCCACTCTCCTTGCCGACACCCTAGAAGACTATTCCGGCAAACGCCTGCGCGACTTCAAGCGCGACGTGCAAGAGACTTGGGCGCAGAAGGACGCTCCGTCGGAACCGTGATCTAACGAATACACACCCGAAACCCTCGATTGGAACGGAGGAGCCGCCATGCTGCACAATCCCTTCCGCCGTATTGTTTTCCCTGCGGCCGCCGCCCTGCTGCTGGCGGCCTGCACGGTGAGCGCCGCACTTGCCAAGCCTCTGCCCAAGGCGTCCAGCCGGGAGGATTACCCGGAGCTGCCGCCGATGTGTTCCGCCTTATCCTTGTGTGTGGATTTCACATTTGAGGAATATGTCAATTGCTCCCAACTGGTTGTGGACGCCACCGTCAAGGGAAAATGGCCCGGTAAATTCGTCCCTTCACCGCCGAAAGCGGCTTCCCTCGACCAAACGCCCCAGGAAATCTGGCGGCTCAAGGACCATTTGACCGCTCCCTACTACGTAGAGCTTACGATCAACGACGTTTGGATCGGCTCCGTGGAATCCTCTTCCATCATCTTGAAACTTCCGGACTATGCCCACCACCTGTCCCCCATCTTTTACTCCGGAAGCCGCATCATCCTCTTTTTAGAGCCGGACCCCACGGAGGAGCAGATGTATTGTTCTCCCACCAGCAACGGAAGCCTGTACTATGTGGCGGACGACCAAAAAATCTATCCCGCCTTTCTTTCCACAACGCTGACCTGCTATTCCGGCAAAAAGCTGTATCGGTTCAAGCAAAACGTGCGGGACGCCTGGGAACCCCAGCGGCACGAGCCGGAGGACTGACCAAAGACTTTATTCTTTTTGTTCGTTTTTTTCCTTTCTTACGCCGCCGTCCCGGCTGACTAAACTCCGGCTGGGCGGCGGCTTTTTGGATTCCTTTGAAAGCTAGCGTCTTGAGGCGCAGGATGCAAGGCTGTCAAACGCATGACGGATGGGTAATGAGCCAATTTTACGGATCAATTGTATAAGGTAAGGAGTGAAAGAATATGTTAACAGCTGTTGCATCAAAACGAAAAAAGTTAATCCTTATGATTTCTCTTGCACTGGGTATCGTTCTCCTGTCCGCCTTGTTCATCATTCCCAATCTGACAACTCATTCATCCAGCCAGTCCGATTATCCCGCCCTACCACATCCCACCCTAGTGGCAACCTATGAAACTACCCTGGAGGAACAGCTGGACTCCGCCGATTTCGTCATAGACGCTACGGTTATGGAAGTAAAACCGGAGGTACAGACTACCTATACCCCCGAAAAAGGGTCCGCAGAGGAAAAACTTCAGGAAAAAGGGGTGGATTACACCTCCCGCAAGCTTCCGATTGCGCTTGCGGTGAACGAGGTATGTCAGGGAGAATACAGTTCCGATACCATCACCATTTATATTTCCGCTTTTGCCATTGATTGTATTCCCGATTTTCAGCCTGGGGACCGGGCGCTGTTTCTTCTTAAGAAATTCGGCGAGGAGTACGGCACCGTCACGCTTCAGGAGAGCTTCTTTTATATTGCCGACGATCAGAAGGTGTATCCGGCCAATTATACGGAATCGTTAAAAGAAACCTCCGGAATGCGGTTAAGCCAATGGAAAGACTACGCCGCCTCTCTAAAAAAGCAGGACAAGGAATGACGGCCTTTTGAACCCAACAAAAGACGTGGGCCCCCTGAATTCCGGTTCAGGGGGCTTTTTGCCTTTTGTTCCGCCCGCAGGATCGCCGCTCTACTTTCTCCGCGCCCCGGAATGTGCTATAATACCTGTATCTCAACAGAAAAAAGGAGCCTTTCATGAAACAGCAACGTTCTTTTCCCCGGATCTCCGTCACCGCCAAAGCGGAAGCATCCGTCAAACGGGGGCATCCGTGGATCTATCACACCGAGCTCACCGGCCTGGAGGGAGACTGCGCCGACGGCGGCTTGGCGGACGTGTTCTCTCCCAAGGGGCGGTATTTGGGGACGGGATTTTATAACAGCCATTCCAAAATCCGCATTCGCCTGATCTCTCAAAACGCCAACGACCGCTTTGACCGGGCGTTTTTTGAGCGCAGGCTGCGCCACGCCTATGAGTACCGCAAAACCGTCATGGGAGAGGACCTCTCCTGCTGCCGGCTGATTTTCGGGGAGGCCGACTGCTTTCCCGGGCTGACGGTGGACCGGTTTGGGGACATTCTGGTGACCCAAACCCTTTCCCTGGGAATCGAGCGGCTCAAGCCCCTGCTGTTCCCCCTTTTGGCGGACATTTTGCGTGAGGACGGGCAGGACATCCGGGGCGTGTATGAGCGCAACGACGTGGCCATCCGGGAGCTGGAGGGCATGGAGCAGGGCAAGGGCTTTTTCCCTCTGGACGACGGCGCCCCCGCTCCCAGCTCCACCAAAACCGCCATTGTGGAAAACGGCATCCGCTATTGGGTGGATTTTGAAAACGGACAGAAAACCGGATTTTTCCTGGATCAAAAATATAACCGCCAAGCGGTGGCCCGCTTAAGCCGCGGCAAACGGGTGCTGGACTGCTTTACTCACACCGGCTCCTTTGGACTCAACGCCGCAAAGGGCGGAGCGGAAACGGTGCACTGCGTGGACGTATCCCAGGCGGCGGTGGACCTGGCCTGTGAAAACGCGCGCCAGAACGGGCTTGACGGACGTATGTCCTTTCAGTGCGCCAACGTCTTTGACCTGCTGCCCCGCTTGCAGGGACATCCCTATGACTTTATTATTTTAGATCCGCCCGCGTTCACCAAGTCCCGGCAGACCGTAGACCATGCGGCCAGAGGGTACAAGGAGATCAACTATCGGGCCATGTCGCTGCTGCCCCGGGGCGGCTATCTCGCCACCTGCTCCTGCTCCCATTTTATGACCGAGGAGCTGTTCGTCAAGATGCTGCATTCCGCCGCATCCGACGCCCAGGTCACACTGCGGCAGATTGAGGCGCGGCAGCAATCCCCCGACCACCCCATTCTGTGGAATGTTCCGGAAACCAATTATCTGAAGTTTTATCTATTCCAGGTGGTGTGACGCAGTCCCGGGCGCGCGTTTCCTTCCAGAAAAAAGTAAATCCCCACGGCCAGCGGGCAAAGGCGGATTTTCAGCGGGTGTCTGCGGAAGGAATGTTTTGGGGTGGAAAAATGAAAACGCACCTACGGATAAAGACCAACACTCGCTTTGGCCGCCTGCGCTATGCTTCCCGGATGAACAAAGAAGCCTTCGCGACGGCCATCGCTTTCCGGGGACCGCCGGGCGGCCGCTTCAATCAATCCCTCCTGCAAAAGACCGGAGAGTCGCCGCGCCAACCCAAACAAAACAAAGAGACGCTTTCCACGGCGACGACGGCCGGCGGAAAACGTCTCTTTGTTCTTCCCTTTAAAAAACGCGGGAATCAGGGTTTTTCTTGCAGTTCCAGGCGCGCGGCAGCGGGGAGCCTGACGCGCCGATGAATCAGCGCCTGGTTTTCCGGATGATTTCCAGGGAAATGAGGCTGTGTTGGACATAGCCGGTCCGCTGTCCCCCTATCCCTCCTGCGCAAAGGCCCGCAGCGCCTCCTGATCCACGATGACCACCGAACGGTAATGGGTGGAAATCCATCCCGCTCTGGCAAACCGGTTGAGAATCTTGCTCACCGTCACCCGGGAGGCGCCCGCCAGATTGCCCAGGTCCTCATGGGTGCAGGCGATCCTTTTGCCTTCGCGCCCGCATTCCCCCTGCATTTTGAGCAGCTGCAGGGCAATGCGTTTGTCCGCCTGCAAAAAGGTCATGTGATCCACTTGGTCGGACAGCATGCGCACCGTCCTGGCCAGCAGGGTGAGCAGGCTCATGGCCAGCTCGGGTTCCCGGGAAAAGTAGCCCAGCAGATCCCCCCGGGTCACCCGTACAATCTCGGAATTCTGGATGGTGCGCGCCGAAGACATTCGGGGCATGCCGTCGAAAAAAGCCGCCTCTCCAAAGATGTTGCCCGGCTCCAGCAGGGTGAGGGTTTTCTCCATGCCGCTTTCTGAACTGAGAAAAATTTTCACACGTCCCTTCTTCAAATAGAAGAAGCTGTCCGCCTGCTCTCCCTGCATGTATACCAGCTGGTCCCTGCCGTAGCTTTTTCCCGTTTCCGCCTGAAACAGCGGCCAGGCGGGGACTTTCTCTTTTGCTTGCATGTTGTTGACCGTCCTTTCCCAACGCTCAAGGAACGTGTTTGCTCTCCTTTTTTGCCTGTACAGGAACGCCGCTGTCGGATCTTCGAACAGGGACCGTCCGCCCATGTGAAAAATATGGGAAAATCTTTCCGCGCGGGTTGGTCCGTTGGCGGGCCATGCTCTACGCCTTACGGCGGGTCCCCTCCGCATTCACCGCCCCGGCGGGCCGCAAGAGAGGGACCGTCTCCCCCGACTCAGCCGGTCAGAGCTCCGGTTTTTTCGGTGCGGAAACCACGCGCGGCGCCGCGCTCCCGGTGGATTTTTCTAATTGTATCATACTTTACATTCTTTCCGCAATAACTATGGCATAATGGGTAGCAACATCTGAAACAGGAAGAAGCCGGCGCTCCGCTCTCCCCCGCTTGAAACGCGGATTGACCATCCCTTTTGGGGGCGGGAACGCGGGCGCGAATCAGAAGGAGGAATTCCCTATGGGTATGACAATGTCTCAAAAAATTCTGGCCTACCATGCCGGTCTTGACAGCGTGTCCGCAGGCCAGCTCATTGAAGCCAAACTGGACCTGGTGCTGGGAAATGATATCACAACCCCCGTGGCGCTCAATGAATTTGAAAAGTGCGGGGCCAATTCGGTGTTCGACCGGGAAAAAATCGCCCTGGTGATGGACCATTTTACCCCCAACAAGGACATCAAGGCGGCCACCCAGTGCAAACAGGTGCGCGCGTTCGCCGGCAAATACGACATTAAAAATTATTTTGACGTGGGCGAGATGGGCATTGAGCACGCCCTTCTGCCGGAAAAAGGCCTGGTGGGACCCGGGTCCCTTGTGATCGGCGCGGACAGCCACACCTGCACCTACGGGGCCTTGGGCGCTTTCTCCACCGGCGTGGGTTCTACCGATATGGCCGCGGGCATGATTACCGGCAAGGCCTGGTTCAAGGCGCCCTCCGCCATCAAATTTACGCTCACCGGAAAACCCTCCCCATGGGTGAGCGGAAAAGACGTAATCCTTCACATCATCGGCATGATCGGTGTGGACGGCGCTCTCTATAAATCTATGGAATTTGCGGGCGACGGCCTGCAATACTTAAACATCGACGACCGGCTGTGCATCGCCAACATGGCCATTGAGGCGGGTGCGAAAAACGGCATCTTTCCGGTGGACGACGTTACGCGGGAGTATTGCCGCGGCCGCTTTCAGGGCGTCCCGGTGGAATTTTCCGCCGACGAAGACGCCGAGTATGACCAAGAATACGTCATCGATCTGTCGGCGCTGCGTCCTACTGTCAGCTATCCGCACCTGCCGGAAAACACCAAGACCATTGACGAGGCGGAAAAGGACCGGGTGAAGATCGATCAGGCGGTAATCGGCTCCTGCACCAACGGGCGCATTACCGACCTGCGCGCGGCCGCCTCTGTTTTGAAGGGCCGCCACGTGGCCAAGGGCGTGCGCTGCATCATTTTCCCCGGCACCCAGCAGATCTATCTCCAGGCCATGCGCGAGGGTCTGTTTGAAATCTTTGTGGAGGCGGGCGCGGTGGTATCCACCCCCACCTGCGGGCCGTGTCTGGGCGGCCACATGGGCATTTTGGCCCAGGGCGAACGGGCGGTATCCACCACAAACCGCAACTTTGTGGGCCGCATGGGGCATGTGGAATCCGAGGTCTATCTGGCAAGCCCCGCTGTGGCTGCGGCCAGCGCCGTGACGGGTTACATCGCCGGTCCGGAACAACTCGATTAAGCAGAGGAGGAAACGCACATGAAAGCACATGGACTCGTTCATAAATATGGGGACAACGTGGATACCGACGTGATTATCCCCGCGCGGTATCTCAACACCGCCTCTCATGCGGAGCTTGCCAGCCACTGCATGGAGGACATTGACAAGGATTTTGTGAATCAGGTAAAGCCAGGGGACATCATGGTAGCGGAAAAGAACTTTGGCTGCGGCTCTTCCAGAGAACACGCGCCCATCGCCATCAAGGCCTCGGGTATCTCCTGCGTGATCGCCTCCACCTTTGCCCGCATTTTCTACCGCAACGCCATCAACATCGGTCTGGCAATTCTGGAATGCGACGAAGCGGCCCGGGACATTCAGGCAGGCGACGAGGTGGACGTGGACTTTGATTCCGGCGTGATTACCAATGTCACCGCCGGCAGGACCTACCAGGCGGAGCCCTTCCCGCCCTTTATTCAGAACATCATTCAAAAGGGCGGTCTGCTCAACTCCATCAAAGGGTAAGGCTAGGCGCAATCCTAAATACCCCATTACTAAAATAGGCCCCTAAAGGGTAAGTCTTCATAAAGAAGTTAAGGGCAAGACAGACCTCAATGGTTTGTCTTGCCCTTTTTATACTGCGTAACCCACTATGACGCTTTCGGGGAAAGTGTCGTGGGAGGGAGCGAAAAATTGGACTTTATCATACAAACTGTTTCATCCAAGTATCAAGAAATTTCATCTGTTCCTCCGTATGAAACCAGTGCTCCCCATTCTTCATAACGGTAAGTGTTGCATTGATTTGACTTGCAAATTTAGAAATAGTTTCGTAAGATGTCAGATTGTCCTTTCCTCCATACAGAATCTGAGTTGGGATTGTCCACGCAACAGGATGTTCCTTTACATAGCGGAGATAGTCCCAGGAAAGAACCTCACCAAAATCTGTTTGAATCTCTTTTTGCCTGTATAGTTTATCTTCGGTCACATTTGCCCATGTCATCATATCTGCAATCAGCTTTTCCATGTCCACAACAGGAGAAATAAAGTATGCTTTTTCAATTTTCTTATCCGACAAAGCGCTCATAGCAAAAAAGGCTCCGATGCTGTTTGCGATTACCTCCACGGATTTGTAGCCTTGACAGGCAGAATCAAAAAGTAGTGGAAATTCTTTTTTCGCTTCCCACGGCGACTGTGCAGTATAGTCAAAGCCAACTACATCACAGCCTTTAAAGATTGACTTATAATGTACCGCTTCCTCTGAACTGCCGCCTTTTCCGTGTATATATATGATTACTCTATTCATAAGATTATTCTCCGTAAATTCCAGCTTGTTGGCGAGTTCATTATAAAGCAACACCCGCTGAAAAGCAACTGCGTTCAGCGGGTGTTAACTTCCTCATGGAAGGCCAAAAGGGGCCTATTTTGTTTCATCCTTGAAGACTCTCGTATAAAACGTCCTTTCAAGGCTTGCTGGTATATTTTGCAGGCCTTACGCCAGCATTGACAAATTTACGCAATATCTTTCCCGCTGGGCAGGTCCTTAAAATCGAGGAATTATCCGCATCGATTCCTGATTCACAGCGATAATCCCGCAGCCTATTTTTACTCTCCCGTCCTAGCAAAATCCCGTAATCAACCGCTCATCGCCGTCCACAATCGCAACGTTTACGTTATCTTTGATAATTTTCCGTTCCATTGCTCAACGTTTTCCATTCGAACTTGTTATATCACACACCGTCATTGGTTTTTCCAGATTTTCTACATTTATAAAATCTTTTCAACGATGTGCTGACGGTATGCTAACCGGCCGTTTCGTAATATTGTACATTGGGAGAAAAAGAAAAAACGGAGGTCAAAAACAATATGAACCGAAAAATAATCAATGCTCAAACACTTTCAAACTTTGAGAAGCATCTTAATAAAGAGGAAAAGAGCCGGATGACAGTCGAAAAGTATCTGCGTGACGTTCGTCACTTTATCCGGTTTGTGAAGAACCGCACAATCGACAAACCCCTGACGATGGAATACAAAGCGCAGCTTCAGGACCATTATGCGGTTTCCAGCGCCAATTCTATGCTCGCTTCGCTCAATTGCTTTCTGCGCTTTGTAGGACTGCCTTTTTGCTGTGTTAAGCAATTCAAAGTACAGCGTCAAACCTACTGCCCGGAGGAAAAGGAGCTTACGCGGGAGGAATACGTCCGGCTGGTGAACACCGCAAAGGGTAAGGGCAGCGAACGGCTGAGCCTGCTGATCGAAACCATTTGCGCCACCGGCATCCGGGTCAGCGAACTGCAATTTATTACAACAGAAGCGGTCATAAAGGGCGACGCGACCGTCAGCTGCAAGGGAAAGACCCGAACGGTGTTTATCCCGGCAAAGCTGCAAAAAAAGCTGCTCCGGTATATAAAAGAAAAAACCATCACCGGCGGCGCCGTATTCGTCACCAGGACGGGAAAACCGATGAACCGATGCAACATTTGGAAAGAGATGAAAGCGCTGTGCGAGCGGGCGGGCGTTTCCCCAGGCAAGGTTTATCCGCACAATCTTAGGCACCTATTTGCAAGAACATTTTATGGAATTGAACGGGATATTGTAAAGTTGGCGGACATTCTGGGACATAACAACATCAATACCACACGGATCTACATCGTAACCACCGGTGCGGAACATCGCCGCAGAATCGAGAGATTGCAGCTAATTTTGTAAGCATAAAAAAACGGCGCATAAGCGCCGAAAACATAATTACAGTTATGTCGTCTCACGAAAGATTACGAAATACATAATTACAGTTATGTTGTA
>JAAWNT010000009.1 GCA_022799115.1 Clostridiales bacterium
TTCTCTCGGAAAATAAGAAACGCCGAAAACCTTGATTTTACAGGGTTTTCGGCGGGGTTTTTGGCGTTCCCGAGGTGACTCGAACACCCGACCTACCGCTTAGGAGGCGGTCGCTCTATCCAACTGAGCTACGGAAACATTTATAAAAGCTATGAAATTGTGGAACTCGCAACATTTTCCTTGCCCTCCCAAGGCGAGCGTTGGAACACTTTTTTAGGAGGGACGCACTCTATCCAGCTGAGTTACAAGCGCATAGATATAAATTTAGAATAGGCAATCCGTTGCGGGTATGCTCTAAATGATGGCTGAATCAACAGATCGGATCATCCCGTTATCCGTAAAATAAACCAAACAATCTGTGTGTTCAGCTCCAAAATGATGCTTAATAAGTGTACCTCACTCGATGATTTTTGTCAACTGTCTGCAACTAAATTAAGAGAAAAGCTTTTTTCGTCTAAATAAAGCCGACGAGTGATTGACCCAAGGCAAATCAGTGATAAAATTTAATTATACTACATTGGATACAGCAATGGGAAATAAAAGGAGGTTCTCTATGAGACATCGCTTACTCTGTTTGGACGAATTTACGGAGGCATTGGCCGGTCTAAATCTTTACCAAGTAAATCATGAACCCGATCTTCGTCATCAGTCTATGATACGGACCCTGCATAACGTCTATCAAGGAGAATTGACGCACCGGCAAAAAGAGTGCATGTATTACTACCACTATCAGAATAAAAAAATGGTGGAAATCGCAGGAATGATGGGAATCAATGTATCAACAGTCAGCCGTCATATCCACAAAGCGCAGCTTCGGCTAAAAAAAGTAATGGACTATTATTATCCCTCTTGATCCTGACCAAAACTTGCAGTACGCGGGAATATCACTATAGCAACGCCTGTCATAGAAAACAGAATCATTTCCCCAGATCGCTAACAATAAATGCTTCTAAAAATCATCCTCGATTTTTCCCTCTCTCTTGACAACTTTCCTGGATTTTTCTATACTGAACTTAACCGCTCGGAGGGTAGATCAATTCCAACAGGAAATTGATATGCTGGATAAGAGAATTGGACGCCAATTTTCTTATCCTTTTTATTTTGTTACAGGAGAGAAATTTATGAACCACAATGGTAAAGATTTGACGCAAGGCAGCATTTATAAAAATCTACTGTATTTTGCCACGCCGTTTCTCCTTGCAAATTTTGTACAAGCTCTGTATGGAACCGTGGATATGGCTGTGGTGGGTTGGTTTACCGATGCCTCCGGAATCACTGCGGTTTCTATTGGAAGCCAGATTATGACTATCGTCAACAGCTTGGTCACCGGCGTCACCATGGGCGGAACTATTTTGATTGCGCAGTTTCTGGGCGCTCAGCAACAAGGGCATGTGAAAGATACCATTGGCACCATGTTAACCATGTTTTTAATCATTGGGACTGTATTGTCAATTGTTATGTTTCTGCTCTGTCCCTGGCTGCTCATCTTACTGCAAACACCAGAAAAAGCCTTTGTACAGGCGCTCCATTATACACAAATTGCGGCCTGCGGAATCCTCTTCACCTTGCTTTACAACGGGATCAGCGCTGTTTTGCGGGGAATGGGGGATTCTGTTCGCCCACTCATTTTTATTACTGTGGCCTGTATAACAAATATTCTCTTAGATCTGATATTGGTAGGCGCTTTAAAACAGGGGGCAGCCGGCGCTGCATTAGCCACCATTTTGTCCCAAGGGATTAGTATGATTTTAGCAATTCTCTATTTAAAACGGAAGGACTTTGTTTTTGATTTTAAGCTGCGCAGTTTTCGAATCCACAAACGGAAAGCTTTGCAGATAATAAGGCTGGGGCTACCCATTTCCCTACAGGAGACCATGGTGAATGTTTCGTTTTTAATCATTGCCGCAACAGTAAACACTTTGGGAATCTCCGCCGCTGCCGCTGTGGGAATCGCCGGTAAGTTCGACGGATTCGCCATGCTGCCCGCCAGCGCCTTATCGGGCGCCATCGCCTCCATGGTAGGGCAGAATATTGGCTCCAAACGCCCGGACCGGGCGATTAAGACGCTGAAAATCGGCATTGCATTCTCTTTTGTGTGCGCCCTCTTTTTCTTTTTCTGGGTACAGCTTGCACCGGCCTCCATCCTTCAGCTATTTAAAGCGGAGGATGATGTAATGATAGCAGGCGCCGAATATATGCGGGCCTTTGGTTTTGATTTCCTTATGGTATCCTTTGTTTTCTGCATGAACGGATTTTTCAACGGATGCGGAAGCACCATGTTCTCTATGATTAACGGCCTGCTTTCTACCTTCTTGGTGCGCATTCCTCTGGTGTTTTTATTGGGGAACCTGTTAACCTCCAGCCTGTTTGGAATCGGTTTGGCGGCGCCTCTTGCTTCCTTGCTCTCCATTATCGTTGGATTGTGCTACCTCAAATCCGCAAGATGGAAACACGCAAACGCCCGCCTGATTACCGAAGCCTACACGTCGTAACAGGAAATGAGTTCCTGGGTTTGCTTTTTGTATTTCGCTGGTTTAAGCAATCATTTTACCTGTAACAGCCAAATCGAAAATATGAATCGTTTCTCTAAAAGAATAAGGGACAAACGGCATATATCTGCCCTCTGTCCCTTATTTTTATTCCTTACAGCATATCTTTTTTCTTTAGGATAAAACCCGCAATTAACATACATACCACACTGAGCAGGAATGGGAACCACCAAAACTGATTCAGCGGCAATCCTTCCACATTCATTCCGTACAATCCCGAAATCACCGTAGGGATTGAAATAATCAGCGTGATGGAGGCAAGCACCTTCATCACAATATTAAGGTTGTTGGAAATCACAGATGCAAAAGCGTCCATAGTGCCGGACAGGATATTCAGATAGATATTCGCCATTTCAATGGCCTGTTTGATCTCAATGAGCACATCTTCCAGCAGATCCTGGTCCTCTTCATACAGTTTAATAAAGCGGCCCCTCATGATCTTCTCCAACGTCACCTCATTGCTCTTCAGAGACGAGGAAAAGTATACCAACGACTTTTCAATTTCCAATAACTGGATAAGTTCTTTATTTTTCATGGATTTGCGCAATTCACGTTCCACGTGATCGCTGATCTTATCGATCTGTTTCAGGTATTGCAGATATTTGGTCGCCATTCGAAGCATAATATGCAGCACAAAATGGGTTTTAAAATGGGTGTGGACGTTTCGCATCACACCCTCTGCAAACTCGCTGAGCAGCGGATTTTCCGCCAAACAGACGGTAATCACGTTTTTCTCTGTAATCATAATGCCCAGCGGCATAGTGGAATAGCTGATGTTCTTTTCATGCTTTTCCACCACAGGAATATCAATGATAATCAATGTATTTCCATCTTCTGAATCAATATGAGAGGATTCCTCCTCGTCCAACGAAGCCCGGAGAAAATCCGGCTCAATGTGAAAATCCTGAATCAGACTGTTGATCTCCTGTTCTTCCGGAGCAATGCAATTAATCCAGCATCCCGCCTCGTATTGCTCAATTTCCGTAATGCGCCCATTCACGGTTTTGTAATAAGACATCATTGCGTCCATCCCCTTTTTCCTCAGGGCGCAACAATACCGTTTGTGGCAGCGATGCGCTCTGGGTTAATATTTTTACTGTCCCATCGGTGATTGCCAGCAGGATCAGGGTTCACAACGCCACCTCCTAAAATTCTTGTGTTACCTCATTTTTTCAATAATACGATCCTTATGTATTATAACACATAAGCGTTAGATTGCAAGCGCGAGGCGTGGATTTCTCGATTAAACGGAAAATAATCGCCCAATTTGGACTCAAAACGCCTAATTCTGCCCATAACGGCCAAATCTGTGCCGCCTATGACCATATTTGTTCCATCGTAGCATCCTTGCCTGTTATTTTTTGAGTAACCATAAAAACTACGTTGATGAGTACTCCTTGTTTGTTTTCAGTTACTTCTCAATAAAAGCAAATCCTACATAAAAAGAGCTTGAACTCCGCCTGGATCAAGCGGGTTCAAGCTCTTTGTTTCTCAATCAATGTTACAATTTATTTTCGGTTAAAAATTGACATGATGTCATAGAAGGTATCATCGTCGTCTTGTCGGGAAGGGACTGGCGCCGGTTGGGGAGCGGCCACTGTACGTTGGGGTCTTGTGGGCGCAGGCGCGCTCACCTGGGGCTCCGGCTGCCGGACTACCGCAGGTTGTTGAACCGGCTGAGTCTGCGCCGCTGCGGGTTGTTGCCGGGGAACCGCCTGTACAGTTCTCGCGGGAACGGAAGGTTCCGGGACCGGGATATAGGATTCCTGCGTTGCAAACCCGGTGGCGATCACCGTAACGCTCATTTCGTCCTCCATATCCTCGTCAAAAGCGGCGCCCCAGATAATATTCGCTTCTTCATCCGCTTGTGCGGCGATCATTGCTGAAGCGGTTTCCACCTCGTCCAGCCCGATATCCGGGGAAGAAGTGATGTTAATGATGACGCCCTTGGCTCCGTCAATCGCCGTTTCCAGCAAGGGGCTGCAAATCGCCATATTAGCGGCTGCTTCCGCCTTATCCTTGCCTGTGGCTCGTCCCACGCCCATATGCGCATACCCAGCGTCCTTCATCACCGCTGTTACATCGGCAAAATCCAGATTAACAATACCAGGCAGAAGGATCAAATCGGAGATGCTCTGAACGCCTTGGCGCAGCACATCATCCGCAACGGCAAAGGCATTCATTAGGGTAATGCGCTGTTCACTGACAAACTTTAGACGCTCATTAGGGATAACCACCAGAGAATCCACATGTTCGCGCAGTGCGGCAATTCCCGCCTCCGCCTGCTCCATACGGCGGCGGCCTTCAAATCCAAAGGGTTTGGTGACGATTCCAACGGTGAGAATTCCCATCTCGCGGGCGATCTCCGCCACCACAGGCGCGGCCCCGGTTCCGGTTCCGCCGCCCATACCGGCGGTAATAAATACCATATCGGTATTTTTCAGAGCGGCAGCGATGGCCTCACGGCTTTCATCGGCGGCTTTTTGGCCAATATCCGGTTTGGAACCGGCTCCCTTTCCATGGGTGATTTTTTCTCCGATTTGTATCTTTTGGGTTGCTTTGGAACGAAACAGCGCCTGTTTATCCGTATTGACGGAGACGAACTCCACACATTTTACGCCGGAAGTTACCATGCGGTCCAACGCATTGCCGCCGCCGCCGCCCACTCCAATTACTTTTATCTGTACGATATTTTCAAAATCATTATCCAATTCAAAAGGCATTTTGCTTCCTCCTACATTTTTATACTTCTTTATTCTATGTCAAATTGATGATTCAGCTTGAATATGAACCGTCCTTCCAGTCCAAGGATAATCAGGTTCTTAAAGAAATGCTTATACTATAATTTAGCACTTTTTAGAATAAATTTCAATGCCATAATCACAAAACAAGCCCTTATTTACAAATTTGTTATATTATGGATATCTGTTGCCGCCATATTGTGCAGTTGCTCCGCTATCGGCCTCTCTCTTAGCCGCTCTGCGTATCGCTTGTTTCACCCTGTGAGGTCACCGCGCCTCCAGCTGAAGAGGACGGTTTCTGCCCGGAAGCAGGTTTTGAAGATGCGCCGGAGACAGAGGACGCATCCTCGCCGGCGGCGCTACGGCTGGAGGAATAATCGGGATTAAAGAACGTTCTTCCATCCTCCGCCGTTAGAGAAAGGTCCAACGTTCCCTTTTCGTATATTTCAATATGTCCCGGCTGCAAAGCCGCTATGGCGTTGCGCAATTTGATAATCAGATCAATGGGCTGACCCAACTTGATGGTAATGCGGTTTTGATAATTGAGTTTGGGGTTGGTGGGCGAAGTGAGATCAATCTCTTGAATATCCTGCATCCCGGTGAGAGTGAGAGCCTGGGTGATATTTTCCAGGATATCCCGCACCGATTCATCTTCATATTCCATGAGGGCCCCCTCCTCGGCAGCGCTTATTTTCATCCCCTTAATGATGGGAAGGCTGTCGATAGGAGTATCAATAAATTCCAGCACTTTTCCCGAACTGCTGGTAACCGCGTAACGACCCTCGTACTCCACCAATCCCACTGCAACCGCTTCGGTGATATGTATGCCGATTTTGCTGGGAAGGGTTCGGGTAATATCCACCGATTCTATGTAGGGCATCGCGTGCTCTATGGCGTCGCTCCCCTCTTTGGTTTTGCATAAAAATAAATTCTGGCCTTTCTCCACCCCACTGAGCGCGATGATCTGGTCCGTGTCGTACCGGGTTTCTCCGACCACTTCGATGGTATCGATCTTAAATAGCACGGTAAGGGATAACGCGATTCCAACCCCTAACACCGAGATAGACATCAAAGAGTAGAGCAGCCATGTGCGCAATTTTCTCCGCTTGGCGCTGATGCGGGCGGGCGATCTCCGACTACGGTAACCGCCTTCCCATTCTTGTTCCCGTTTGTTTTGTTTTCCTTTGTTTTTATCCATCTGAATTCCTCAAATCCTTCTTACCTTGGCGCCGATCGAAGTCAGGCTGTGTTCCATGCTTTCGTATCCTCTGTCTATGTGGTGCAGCCCTGTAAGCTGCGTTGCTCCTTCCGCCGCCAGGCCTGCTACAACAAGAGCAGCTCCTCCTCTGAGATCCGGGGCCTCCACCTGAGCGCCATAAAGGTTCTGCACCCCTTCCACTACGGCTACTTTTCCCTCTACCTTGATGTTGGCGCCCATCCGCAGCAATTCTCCCGCGTGTTTGTACCGGCTCTCAAAGATGTTTTCCACAAACACGCTGGTACCGCTAGCCAGAGTTGCCATGGCCATAACTGGAGCTTGCGCGTCGGTGGGAAATCCCGGGTATGGCATTGTGCGCACAATCTTAATGGGATGCAGCTTTCTCGGGGAGGCAATCTCCATCCGGGCTCCTTCCCAGCGCACGATGCATCCCGCTTCCTCAAACATAGGGATAACCTGACTTAAATGTCCCACGTCGATGTCCTTTAACCCAAGCTTGCTTCCTGTGATGGCAGCCGCCGTTAAAAATGTAGTGGCCGCGATGCGGTCCGGAATCACCGTGTGCTCGGTCCCGTGTAGTTGGGCAACTCCATCAATGGTGACGACGCCTCCTCCTGCACCGGTTATCTTGCCGCCGCAGGCGTTGAGATAATTAGCCAGGTCAATAATCTCTGGTTCCCGCGCAGCGTTGGTGATTACTGTAGTGCCTTTGGCCAAAACCGCCGCCAGCATGATATTTTCTGTGGCTCCCACACTGGGGAAGGATAATGCGATGTGAGCGCCCTTGAGATGACTCTTTACCTTACAATCCAGGTAGCCGTGCTGTTCGTCAATCAGCAAGCCCATTTGCCGCAGCGCTTTTAAATGCAGATCAATGGGTCTCGGACCTAGCTCACAGCCACCGGGAAAGGACAGTCTGGCGCACCCCATCCGGGACACAATGGCCCCTAAAAACACGATCGAAGAGCGCATTTCCCGCATCAACTCATCGGGGATGTCGCAGGTGACGATATTCCTGGAATCCACTGCCAGTGTGGAGCCGTCTCGTTGGATCTTACAGCCTAAGTGCCGTAAAATCCTTACGGAAGCCTCCACATCGGACAAGCCGGGACAATTATGTATCACGCTTTGTCCTTGACACAACATAGTAGCGGCAAGCACCGGCAGAGCGCTGTTTTTGGCTCCGTGAACAGAAATTTCCCCCTCCAGCTTGTGACCGCCTTCAATAATCAGCTTTGACACAGCAAACACCCCTTCGTCCTCTCGTATGCGCAGGAATCACTCCTGTTTGCCATACTATGCAAAGGACGTTTCCATGGTGATGCATGCTTTGGCTATTTCTGAGATAAAATCTCCTGTATCACTGAGTATATCCTCTCATTCGCGTCGAGAATTGCCATTTTGCGCGCATTGCTTTGATATATTTCCAGGGTTTTGCGGTCCTGAGTCATTTCATTCACCTTCCGGATGAGAGTATCTCCTGTCAGCTCTTTTTCTTCCAGAATTGCCGCCGCCTTGCGATTGACCAAAGACATCGCGTTGTGATACTGGTGATTTTCCGCCACATTAGGAGATGGAATAAGGATAGAAGCCTTGCCCTGGGCCTGCAACTCGCTTAACGTGATGGCTCCCGCCCGGCAAATCACCAGATCAGCGGCCGCCAGACAATCCGGCATATCTTTGATGTATTCCCGAACGTCCACGTTTTTGTGCTGTTTCAAGTCCACGCCCTTTTCCTTAAGCAGGTCGGGAAACCATTTTCCATACTGTCCATAGGCGTGAATGTGCTGATATCGATCATCCTTGCAGCTACATGCAATGAGATCCGCCACCGGCTCGTTGATCTTTCGGGCTCCCAGACTCCCGCCAAAGGATAAGATGACCGGGCGTTGGTCAAGTCCAAGCTTTTTCCGGGCTTCCTCCCGCTTTGCGGTGAGAATGGCAGGACGTACCGGATTGCCGGTTACCGTGATGGGACAGGAGTCATCCAAATATTTTTTGGCATCCTCCACTGCCAACATTACCCGTTTGGCATATTTGGACAGCATTTTAGTGGTCACGCCAGGGAAAGCGTTCTGTTCATGAATAACAATGGGAACCCCCATCCTGGCTGCGGCCCGTAAAATTGGTCCGCTGACATAACCGCCGGTGCCCACACATAAATCCGGCTGGAATTCCCGGATGATTCGTTTGGATTGTCCGTTGGATGCGATCAGCAATCCCACGGTGTGTATATTTTTGGCGATATTTTTCAGTGTTAATTTGCGCTGAAAACCGGAGATGGTGATTTCCCGGAACGGATACCCCGCTTCCGGCACCAGCCGTTGCTCCATCCCGCCTTTTGCACCCACATAAAGCAGCTGCGCCTTGGGTTCGTGCTTCCGCACGGTGCCCGCGATGGCCAAAGCCGGGTTGATATGTCCAGCGGTTCCCCCTCCGGCAAATAAAATCTTCATGCTGTTCGCCCCTTCCCTATGTTTGGCGCTCAAGAAATCTATCAAAATAAAACCATTTTTTCCAGCGCGTTCATTGATATAACCCATATGGGGATAAAATCTTGATTTTAATTGTTTGGGCAGCCGTATCCTCATCTCGCGATACGTTGCCTAAACCAATGTGATACAACCACGATTTGCTAGGTCTTTTCCAAACTGGCCGTTCGCGAGATGGACAGCACAACCCCCATCTGTGCCAAAAGCATAATCAGGGAAGTTCCGCCGTCACTGAAAAACGGAAGGCTGATTCCAGTGTTGGGGATGGTATTGGTAACCACCGCGATGTTCAATAAAACCTGTAGCCCAACCTGGGCGGTAAGTCCGATGCCCAACAGGCAGCCGAATTTGTCCTTTGCCCGCATGGAGATGGTGATTCCTCTCCAAACCAGCAGAGCAAATAGGACGAGAATAATCAGCGCGCCGACCAATCCCAATTCCTCGCACACAACCGCAAAAATAAAGTCGTTTTGCGGCTCCGGCAAATAGAGATATTTTTGCCTTGACTGCCCTAGTCCCTGTCCCAGCAATCCTCCGGAGCCAATGGCGTATAGGGAATTCCTGGTCTGCCAGGTATCCTGCCAAAGCTCTTCGGTAGTATAGGTCAGAGGATCTAGCCAGCCCTGAATTCTGGAATTGGCATAAGTAAGCTTTTGGGTAAACAGGAGGATATAGGCGATCCCTGCGCCCGCCGCTCCCAAAGCTCCCCCGAACCAACGCAGCTTTACGCCGCCGATAAACAGCATGCCCGCTGCCAACAGCACCACTATAATGGTTCCCGAAAGGTGAGGTTCCGAAATCAGCAGTGCACAAGTGGAGCCGAGCACCAATACATAAGGCAGAATTCCATAACGGAAGGTATCCATCTTATTAAAGTTCAAAGAGATCCAGTGGGCGAAAATCAGCACAATGGCGAATTTGGTAATTTCTGATGCCTGAAAGCTAAAGCTACCAATCTGTACCCAACGGTGCACATCATTGATGGGCGGCATAACCAGCACCACCGCCAGGAGCAAATAAGAAACCAGCAAAATAGGCACTGCCAATTTGTGCAGATGGTGATAGTCAAAATAGGAAACCGCCAGCATGATGACCACGCCCATCACCGCATACATCAGCTGCTTTTTTATAAAGTGGCCGCTGTCATTGTGCAGGTAATAAGCGTTGGGAAAACTGGCGGAATATAACATGACCAGTCCGATTCCCAACAACACCAGCACCAGTATTAAAAACGGCAGATCCATTCCGGAGCGGATGGAAAACAGTTTGAACCGTTTTTTTACCGCCTTTTTTCCCCTGTTCATTAACGACCGCTTTGCCGTATTGTCTTTTTTTTCCTTGACATCCTTAACAGGAGGGGCGTACCGTTGATCCCGGTGCAAGGACGCCTCTTGAGCAGCGCCCGCCCTACGGCTGGGCGTTTCCTTTTCCAATTGTGAGCTTCTGGGAGCGCGCCTGCTGCTGCTTGGTCGATAGGCCGCTCTGCGCTTCTTATCCTTTTTCACAAATTCCGCTCCTTTCCGCTCATCATTCCTTTATCCATGCTCGCAAAACCGCTAAATCATATGGATCCCATACATCGTCACCATCAGAGCGGCGATGCCCCCCACAATGGTAATCAAACTGAATACCGTGCAAATTTTACGTTCCGACCACCCGTTCATTTCAAAATGGTGATGAATCGGACTCATTTTAAACAGGCGTTTTCCGTGGGAAATTTTAAAATAACTTACCTGTAAAACCACAGAAAGCATCTCCAGCCAATAAACAATCCCCAAAGGAATCAGCAAAATAGGCATATCCAGGGCAAAGGCCAAGGCACACACCATTCCGCCCAAAAACAGAGAACCAGTATCCCCCATAAATACCTTAGCGGGATTAAAGTTCCAAACAAGGAATCCCAGACAGGCGCCCGCCAAAGCTGCGGCGGAAATGCTTACTCCGGTTATCGACAGATATCCTGCAATTACCATAAAGAATATGCCCACAAAGAAGGTGATTGATGCATCCAGCCCGTCAATCCCATCGGTGAGATTGACGGCGTTTACCATGCCAACAATGAGGACAGCGGCAATGGGATAATACCAAAGGCCGAGATCCACGTAATCCAAAAACGGGATTCGGGTAAAGGTATCCCCTCCCGCAAAATAGATGGTGGCCAAATAAGCGGCCGCTACCAAAAATTGCAGAACAAGCTTTTGCCGGGCGGTTAAACCCAGGTTGCGTTTTTTTACCACTTTGATGTAGTCGTCAAAAAAGCCAATGATGCCATAGCATACCGCCATGGCGAGTCCTCCCAGCACTTTGGTGAGGATCAACTGGCTGTCTGAAAGCGTAACCGCCGATATGGCGTAATAAATGGGAACACAGATAATCACCGCCACAAAAATACCGATGATAAACATGATCCCTCCCATAGTGGGGGTACCCTGCTTCTTTTTGTGCCAGGAGGGTCCAATCTCTAGGATAGTTTGCCCATATTTTAATTTGTGTAAAAATGGAATGAGCCATTTCCCCAAAATTGCCGTGATTGCAAACGCGATTACCACCGCCGCTATTTGCGCCCAAAAACCGTTCATTATTTTGCCACCTCTCAAAAATGATCCGATCCGGTTGTTCCCGGCCGTCCTTTTCTTTTCCGTAATACTACGGCAACAAAATGATTATAGCATACGTCTATTCATTTGTAACTGCAAAATTTGGCATTCGAAATTTCCTTCTTTTCCCAACACCATAACAAGCCCTCCTTTTTTATCATATGAATTCAGCTAGTCATTTATTTACTCTTTTCCTTGGTTTATCCTATGGATTCTCCAAAGATCTCCTCAGGATAAATTGTTAGGGGAAAAGATTTGTTTATGCCAAAAACCTTTTTTGGATTCCCTCAAGTCAAGCCGGGAACGAGATTGCTCTATTCGGATAAAAGCCCGCTCCCTGAATCTTATCCAATGAATGGACAAGGATGCATTTTGCGCAAAATCGCTTAAGAAGCATTATTCAATCCTATCCTGAGTAACAAATACTACCTCTACCACAGTCCCCGGACTCACTTGCGCCCCTTCTTCTACACTTTGGGATACCGATACGGGGGTTTCTCCTTCGGAAGTTCCTCCCGCTCCGGATATCTTGATGTTTAATCCTGCATTTACCGCCGCTTCGTTGGCTTGGGCCATGGTCATTTGGGTGAGCTTCGGCACTGTGACCACCGTATTGGATGACTGATTATCGGTGAACAGAACCACCGTGCCGCTTTTGGGAACCGCCTTACCCTGTTCGGGTATTTGGCGGAGTACCGTTTGATTGCCGTCGGTAGGGCCGTACACTTTGTAGGTCAGCCCCGCCTGCTCCAGATTGGTTCGCGCCTCCGGAAGAGAAACACCCACCAATTCCGGGGCAATCACATCCTGTTCCTTTTCTTCCGACTCATTAAACTTGCGTTCCACTCCCAGATAGGGAAGAATCTCCTCCATCACTTCACGGAAAGTAGGCGCCGCCACAAAGCTGCCGTAGTAGCTGTCTCCCTTTGGAGTATCGTAGAAAACCAGCATAGCTACCTGGGGATCGTCGGCAGGTGCAAATCCGCAATAAGAGGAAATATAGTCCTTGATGTTGGGCTGCATGCTTTGGCCGATCTTTTCCGAAGTTCCGGTTTTACCGCCCACTCGGTATCCGGCAACATATCCGTTTTTACCGGAGCCCTCCACGGCGTTAATGCGTAAGTACTCACTGAGCTGCTTGGAGGTTTCTTCAGAGATCACCTGACGCTTGGTCTGGGTATCTGACTGCTTTACGACGTTGCCTTGGTCGTCGATGATCTGATCCACCACGTGAGGTTGAACCAGACGTCCGCCGTTTACCACGGAGGCCACCGCCGTGAGCATCTGAATAGGGGTAACCGTAAGACCCTGGCCAAAAGAACCTATGGCCAAGTCCAGGTCGGTCATCGCTCCCACCACGCCTCCAGCGTTGAAGAACTGGCCTTTGGCTTCTCCTGGCAGATCGATTCCAGTTCTATCGCTGAATCCAAACGCGCTGAAATAATCATAGAATTTTTCTGTACCGATCATGGAACCCAGCTTTCCAAATGCGGGATTGCAGGAATTGCACAGAGCCTGCAGAAAGTTCTGATGTCCATGGCCCGTGGTTTTATGGCACTTGATTCTGCGACCGCTTTGCATAAAATAGCCGGGACATTCAAAGGGCGTTTGTTCCGTGACTACTCCTTCCTGCAGGCCCATGGCTGATGTGATAATCTTAAACACCGAGCCTGGATAATAGTTATCAGAGACCGCTTTATTTCTCCATTGTTCTCCCAACGCCTCGGTGCGTGCTTTCGCTCGTTCCTCCTCGGGCAGGGTTTCAATTTCAGCGGCCTTAACCTCATCGGTGATGGTGAAAGGATTGTTGGGGTCAAAATCCTCTTTCACCGCCATTCCTAAAATCGCCCCTGTGTTTACGTCCATCACGATGGCGGTGGCCCGTTTTTTGACCTGGTTATTTTTAATCCCCTCCTCCAGATGGCGTTCCAGGGAATACTGGATGAATTTATCGATGGTAAGCTTCAAGTTATTGCCGCTTTTGGCGGGCACCATCTGCTCATAATCGTAAGGCATATCGGTACCCCGGGCGTTTTTGGCCGTTACTAATCGGCCGGGTTCTCCTGTTAGATCTTTATCATATTGCTTCTCCAGTCCCGCCAGACCCTGGCTGTCGGTTCCCGTAAAGCCCAGCACCACCGCCGCCAGATTGTTGTCGTTGGGATAATATCGTTTGTAGTCTTCAATCAATCGTATTCCCGCTGTGATTTCATGTTCCGCTTTAAAAGCAACAATTTGATCTTTGATCTCGCTTTCCACCTTGCGCTTGACAATGGTATGATAGGATTTTGTGTTGTTGGCCTTTTCCAGCAACACGGATTCCTCCATCCCCAGGATTGCCGACAAGCCCTTGGCAACCTCCGCCCGCCGGGCATCGTCCTTAAAATACACCGGTTCCAGCACCACGGTCCACACGGAGGCGCTTTCGGCCAGCGATTCTCCATTTCGATCCAGGATACTGCCTCGTTTGGCCTGAATGGTGGTGTCTGCCAGCTGCTGATCGATGGCCCGGCTTTGCAGGTCCTCGCCGTCAATGATTTGAAGCTGGAATAGCCGGACGGCCAGGACGCCAAACCCCACCATCACCAGTGCTACCAGTATAATCAGAGATCTCCGCCACATCCTTACTGTGGTTCCCTTCGACATAGCGCGCGTTCCTCCTAACGATATCAGGTTTGGTTGTCGTCATAACCGGTAAAGGGCGTCCGCACTGAGCGGGTGTTCCTACCGTTTGGACTCTTCATTCCTAACATGATATGAGAAGAAACTGCGATTTATATCTGATGCCGCGCGCGGATTCCGCTTCATTTTCCCTTTGCTTCCACCAATGGCCCAAGCTATGGGGAACCGGATTTTCGGAGGATGACCAAGGTCAGAATCCATAGATTCGGATATCTCTTGACTTTTTGAATTCTCTCGACATCAGAAAAGTTATTCAATCGTATCCTGGGCTACAAACACCACTTCCACTACCGTTCCGGGGCTTACCTTTGTTCCCTCCTCAATGCTTTGGGAAACCGAAATCACCGCAGACTCCGACGAATCGCCGGAACCCGCGCTGGAAACGCGAATATTCAGACCCGCATAAGCCGCCTCTTCCGAAGCGCGGGAAATGGTCAACTGGGTCAGCTTAGGCACTTTCACCGTAGTATTCATGGACTCTTCATCGGTGTAAAGCACCACCAAACCATCTTTGGGTATCGCCTTGCCTTGCTCCGGCACCTGAGAGAGCACGGTTTGATTCTCTCCCTGAGGTCCATAAATCCGGTAGGCAAGGCCAGCCTGATCCAGATTTCTTTTTGCGTCTGCAAGAGAGGTTCCTGCCACGCCTGGGGTTTGGGTGTCCTGATTTTTCAGCTCGGTATCGCTGAATTTTCGTTCCACGCCCAGGTAAGGAAGAATATCCTTCATAACGTTGCGGAAGGTAGGCGCAGCCACATAACTGCCATAATAATTCTGGCCTTTCGGCTCGTCGTAAAATACCAACATGGCAATCTGTGGATTGTCCGCCGGCGCAAAACCGCAGTAAGAGGCGATATACAACCCCTGCCTTTTCGGATTCTTTTCCGAGGTACCCGTTTTACCTGCAATTCGGTATCCAGGCACATACCCGTTTTTTCCGGATCCCTTTTCCGCGTTGATCCGCAGCATCTCACACAGGCGTTTAGAAGTGTCTTCAGAAATCACCTGACGCTTAATCTCGGTTCCTGAAGCCTTTACAATATTGCCCTTATCGTCCACGATCTGATCCACCACATGGGGTTGCACCAGATAGCCTCCGTTTGCCACAGCGGCTATGGCGGTCAGCATCTGCATGGGGGTCACGGTAAGTCCCTGGCCAAAGGTTCCAATCGCCAGATCCAGATTAGTGAGGGCTCCCTCCACGCCGTTCGTATTAAAAAACTGACCCTTGGCCTCGCCAGGTAAATCGATTCCTGTTTGGTTGATAAAGCCAAAGCCGCTGTAATACTCATAGAACTTCTCCTTGCCGATCAGCTTACCCAGCTCATAGAAAGAGGGATTGCAGGAGTTGCATAACGCTTTAAGAAAGGCCTGCTGTCCATGTCCGTCCCTCTTATGGCAGTGAATGGTTATTCCCCCCTCCCGGAAGAATCCGGGACAATAGAAGGAGGACTGTTCATTGACCACGTTCTCCTCTAATCCCATAGCTGCCGTAATGACTTTAAAGACCGATCCAGGTTCGTAGTTGTCCGCTACCGCTTTATTTCTCCATTGCTCGCCCAGGGCTTCCGACTTTGCCACGGCTTTTTCCGCTTCTGGCAAGGTATTGATCTTGGCGGACTTTAAAGGATCCGCGATGGTAAACGGGTCGTTGGGATCAAAATCCCCCTTTATCGCCATTCCCAGGATCGCCCCGGTATTAACATCCATCACGATGGCCGTGGCCCGTTGTTCCACTTGGTTGTTCTGGATTCCTTCTTCCAGATTTCGTTCCAGCGTATATTGAATGAATTTGTCGATGGAAAGCTTCAGATCGTAACCGTTGCGTGCAGGCACCATCTGTTCGTATTCATAGGGCATATCAGCTCCCTGGGCATTCTTGGCGGTAACCAGTCTTCCGGGGACGCCGGTCAGTTCGTTATCATACTGCTTTTCCAGCCCTTCCAAGCCCTGTCCGTCCATTCCGGTAAATCCCAACAGCACCGAAGCCAGGTTGTTGTCATTGGGATAATACCGCTTATAGTCTTCCACCAAGCGAATCCCTACCGAGATGGATTGTTCCTTCTTAAAGGCGATAATCTCGTCCTTAATATCGCTTTCCACCTTGCGTTTCAGGACGGTATAGTAGGATTTTTCATTCCCTGCCTTTTCAAATATCATGGTTTCGTCCAAGTCAAGGATTTTTGAAAGCCCTTTTGCCACAATGGAGCGCTCAGCATCGTTCTTAAAATAAGCAGGTTCCAGCACCACAGTCCAAACAGAGGCGCTCTCCGCCATTAAATTGCCGTTGCAGTCCAGTATACTGCCCCGTTCTGCGTTGATACTGGTATCCGCCAGTTGCTGGCTGACCGCACGCTTTTGCAATTCCTCCCCGTCGATAATCTGTAGCTGAATCAATCGCACAATGATAATTGAGAATCCCACTACCACCAGAGCGATCAGCACGATCAGCGACCGTTTCCACATTCTTGCCGTAGTTTCCTTTGTCATTATTCGCCCATCCTTTCGCTGAAGCCGGGACATATCGTATAAATTCTTGATTTCCTCTATTTACCAAAACCTGATATATACAAAATGAGAGTCAAGATTATCTCTCAACTCTCCTTGCTGCGAACTATGTAACAAAAAGCGCTCCATGCTGGTTCCAGCCTCAGGAAAATAAGTCGGAAATGGTATCGCCGATTTTATCCAGCAGATTGCGTTCTTTAACGTTTTGCCTGATTTCCGCCCGATCCCCCTCCGACAAGCTGATGTAGTCGATTTGATGGGCCTCAGTGGTCTTCATTCCCAGTTCATTTTTGGCATAATCCTCCACTGTGCGCAGGGAATATTCATTCTCCAGCTTCATGGAAAGCTGTATATTCATACTCTGCTGCTCATCCAGACTTTTACTTGCTGCTGTAATCTGGGCGGTCAGCTCGGTCAACCGAGCCTGGCTATACACCATGGTTCCCACAACCGCCAGGACAACAAAAGAGCAGAAAACGCTAACCAGTACGGTGAGCGGATTATACTTTTTCCGGCGGTTGTGCTGCAGCTGTTCCTCTGAGATTTTAATGATATTGTCTTTTTTCTTGGAGTCTTGCAGCTCCTTTACGCTGGGCTCGAACAGCGAAAAATCATAAGCCGTGTTTTTATTCTCTGCCACTTTTGTCACCTCAGTCTACTTTCTACGTCTTCCCTTTGATAAAAAGGAGATATCATCTATTTGATTCGAATGCATACTCTTAGCTTGGCGCTGCGGCTGCGGGGATTTTCATTGAGTTCCCGCTCCGACGCCTCGATGGGTTTGCGGGAAAGCAGCTTTGCATCCGGCGTTTTTCCGCATACGCATACCGGAAAGTCCGGCGGACAGGTACAGCCCTTACACCAGGAGGCCATTCTCTGTTTGACCAGCCGGTCTTCCAGAGAATGAAAGGTAATCACCGCCAGCCGTCCACCTGGTTTCAACAGGGAAAACGCGGCGTCCAATCCCTCAGAGAGCCTGTCCAGCTCTCCATTGACCGCAATGCGCAGCGCCTGAAAGGTTTTGCGTGCTGGATGCCCCTCCCGCCGCACCGCCGCAGGAACCGCCTCCCGAATGACATCCGCCAGCTGCAAGGTACTTTCAATGGGGGATTCTTCCCGTTGCCTGACAATGGCCTGCGCGATCCGTTTTGCGCATTTTTCTTCCCCATACCGGCTAATGATCTGGGCCAACTCCTGCCAAGTGAGTCCATTTACCAGATCGTAAGCAGACGGACCGCTCTGGCTCATTCTCATGTCCAGCGGAGCGTCTTGGTGAAAGGAAAACCCGCGTTCCGGAGTATCCAGTTGATGAGAGGATACCCCGATATCCAACAGCACGCCGTCAACCTGCGAAATCCCCAGTTTCCCGGCAATTTCCTTCATTTGGGAAAAATTTCCCTGCTGCACAATGGAAGCGTCATAGGGGGTTAACCGTTGGGTTACCGCCTCAATAGCGTCAGGATCCTGGTCAATGGAGATCAACGTTCCGGTAGTCAGCTTTCGGACTATCGCTTCGGAATGTCCGCCGCCTCCCGCCGTGCCGTCGATATAAATGCCATCGGGATGGATATCCAAGCTTTCAATGGTTTCGTCAAACAAAACCGGTTTGTGGTGAAATTCCAACTTGTCCCATCCTTTCATCGCAAAATCTTCGTTTTATAGCCCTAAGTCGTCCATGGCTTCCGCAATGCTTTCTTCCGTCAGCTCTGCATTAAAGCCTTCCCAGCGCTGAGAATCCCAGATTTCCGCCCGGTTGGAGGTTCCCACAAAAGCAATGTCTTTGTTTAATCCCGCATAATCCCGAAGATGTTGGGGAATCAGGATTCTCCCCTGCTTATCGGCTTCTACCTCTGCGGCTCCGGAAAAAAAGAACAGCTGCAAACGCCGGGCTTTGGAAATCGGCATATCCTGCAATTTTTTCTCCAAATTAACCCATTCCTCTAAAGAGAGTACGAAAAGGCAGTGGTCCAATCCTTTGGTTACATAAAAACGCTCGCCAAGGTCTTCTCGGAATTTGGCGGGAACAATTACGCGTCCTTTGGCGTCGATATTATGTTGGTACTGGCCGATCAGCATATTACCACCTACCGAAAAAAGAGGAAAACCGTTGCACTTTCCTCTACTTTCCACCACTTTCTACCACTCAATGTTTAAATTATATAGGATCACCCAAGAAATTGCAATAGGAAATTCCAGAAATTTGAAGAAGCCAAGTGGAAATATTCAGCCATCCTATACAAAAAAACTCGACAAAAATCCCGTAGTATCCCGTCAAATCGCACGATATATCTTAAGATTCACACGATATTAGAGCACATAAACTGCGTAGCCGCGCTTTTTGTTTAATCCTTGAAATCCACAGGTAAGGCAGCGTGTTCAGAAGATTTAAGTTTCAACATAGCAAAAAGAACCCTTCGACAGGATCCTGTCAAAGGGTTCTTTTTATATTATAGGCGGAGAGCTTCTCTTCCCCCTACGTGCGTCTTATGAAAATACGCCGTCTGCCTATTTGTACTGAAATTGGAAACCATTTACTGGTTTCCAGATCGCTGGGACGCTTTAATATTTTGACGGGTTTTCCGCAACTCCGCCAGATTCGCCGTCACCAGCTCATCGGTGCGCTTCATCAAGTCGTCCACATACTCGTTGGCGGCCCGGCGCATCTCCCGCGCCTTGGTTTGGGATTGGGTGAGCAGATCGTTGGCCTTGGCCTGAGCCTGGCGAACAATTTCATCCTTTGCCACCATGGCTTTCGCTCGTTCCTCCGCCACGCGGACAATGGTTTCCGCTTCCCGTTTCGCGTCATTGATAATTAGAGTACGATCCGCTACAATGGCCTTGGCCTGGCGAATTTCCTGAGGCAGAGCGTCCCGCAGGTCATCCAGGATTTCCTGGATGCTGCCCGCGTCCACCATCGCCCGTCCGCCGATTCCCCAGGATTTGCTGACCAGCTCGTCCAGCTCGTCAATCAATTCCTCCACGTTCATTTTCCTTCCACTCCTTTACACAATCTTTCCCGAATATCGTCGTGAATACACTCTGGCACAAAGTTCGAAATATCCCCGCCAAACTGAGCTACCTGCTTGACAATGCTGGAACTTAAGTACATATTCTCTGCACTGGTGGTCAAAAAGACCGTCTCCAGTTGCGGATTCAGTTTTTTATTGGTTAATGCCATTTGAAATTCATATTCAAAGTCGGATACCGCCCGCAGCCCCTTGACAATCGCGGTGGCCTCCCGCTGTTTGGCGTAATCGGCCAACAGCCCGTCAAACCCCACAATTTCCAGAATTCCCTGATCCATCCCGGCGGTAGCCCGATTCAGCAGGCTGATCCGCTCTTCCAATGTAAAGCTGGGCTGCTTGGAGGGGTTGACCAGCACTGCAACAATCACGTGATCAAACATCTTGGCCGCCCGGCGGATAATATCCAGATGCCCCATGGTTACGGGATCAAAGCTACCGGGGCAAATCGCTGTCCTTTTCACTGATTCATCACATCCCCATGCAGATAAGTGGTTACCATAATTTTTCCATAGCGATATTGCTTCGCTTTTACAAAGTCTCCCGCTTGATCCGGCATAGACTCGGCGGACGAGTGTTCGCAAAGGAGGATCCCTCCGGGATTCATCAAGCCCGCAACCTGAGGCAGTAACTGCTGCAAAATACCGGTTTGATAGGGAGGATCCAAAAAAGCAAGATCAAACGGGTCGTTTTTCTGCGCCAAAAAGGACAAAGCGTCCATATGAAGCACGCGGGCATTCTTTTCCAAACCCGTGCTGTGTAAGTTCTTTTTGACGGTCTCCACCGCCTCTTTACGTGTATCCACAAAAACTGCGAGCGCTGCGCCCCGGCTGAGTGCTTCAATCCCCATCTGTCCGGAGCCGGCAAACAAATCCAAAAACCGCCGTCCCTCTATTTGAAATTGTATGATACTAAACACGGCTTCCTTGACACGATCCGTAGTGGGGCGTACGTCCTCTCCCTCCAGAGTAAGCAGCCTCCTACCTCGGGCGGCACCGGTAATCACGCGCATTCCTTTCATCCTCTCTGGCAAAAACGTTTGCTACAATTGGGTTAATCGTTCATTTTATTATCGCATTATATGAGAAAAGTGTCAACATTTATATAGATTCCCCAATGTAAAACAGGCAAATACCTGTAGAGGCTGAAAAATCATACCAATTTTTCAAACTTATTCCATTGTTTTGCTCAATCCTCCTGGGGATGAAAGTGAGCATAAACCTTTTCCGCGGCCGTCCGGTTCATGGACGGGGCGCTGATAAGTTCTTCCAAGCTGGCCTCTCCAATTCTGCGAACGGTCTGAAAGTACTTGAGCAGCGCTTTGGCACGGGTGGGTCCGATTCCTTCGATCGTCACCAGGCTGGAGGCGATGGTCCGTTTTTTTCGGGACTGGCGATGGTATCCAATGGCAAATCGGTGCACCTCATCTTGAATTAACGACACCAGCGTAAAGGCCTGCCGGTTGGAGTTTATGGCAATCTCCCCGCCGTCCTTGGCAATGGCGCGGGTGCGGTGCTTATCGTCCTTAACCATTCCAAATAACGGAATTTCCATTCCGTAGGCTTCCAGTACCGGCCGAACCGCCGCCACATGGCCTTTGCCCCCGTCCAGCAGGATTAGGTCGGGAAGACGACCAAATCCTTGACCGCTCTCCTTGTTTTTCCGATATTCTTCCAGACGCCGGGACAGCACTTCCCGCATAGACCCGTAGTCATCCTGTCCCTCAAAGCCCTTAATTTTAAATTTCCGGTAAGCGGATTTGAGAGGGCGGCCGTTTTCAAACACCACCATACCGGCTACATTCTCGCTTCCCGCTAAATTGGAGATATCGTAAGCCTCAATGTATCCGGGCGGCTGTGCAAGACCCAGCAGGCGGGCCAGCTCGTCCAGGGCGGAAGCTTCCTTTCCTGTACGCCCGGTGGTCTGCGCCAGTTTTTCCGCAGCGTTGTTGCGGCACATCTGGGTTAGCTGGGCTTGCTCCCCTTTTTGAGGCACTGTCAGCTTCACCTTGCGCCCGGCCTTCTCCGAAAGCCACTGAGCAAGCGTCTCCGCGCTAGCAGTAGGCCCATCCAGAGTTACACAGGGAGGCACGTTGCGCATGGCGTAATATTGCTGTAAAAATTCCATCCGGGCTTCCTTGGGATCGCCGGTATCCCCCAACAGAAAATCCTCCCGGTCGGACAGCCTGCCTTCGGTAAAGCGGAACACCTCAAAACAGGAGCCCTGCGGCCCCTGGGCCAGTGCAATGATATCCTGTTCCCTCACTCTGGCCGCCACTACCTTTTGTTTATCCCCAATCGTTTTAATGGCGGCGATCCGATCACGGAGACGGGCGGCCTTTTCGAACTCCAAATTTTCCGCAGCCTCCTCCATTCGCCGGGCCAGATCCTTCAAAGAGGCGGCGCTCCCTCCCCGCAAGAAATCCAACGCGTCTTTGACCTGCTCCATGTATTCCTTCTGGGTAATCTTTCCCCGACAGGGAGCGCTGCATTGCTTAATATAAAAATTAAGACAGGGACGTTTTTTCCCCATCTCCTGGGGGAATTTACGGTTACAGGTAGGCAGGAGAAATACCTTTCTGGCTTCATCCACTGACTGTTTCACAGACAATGAACTGGTGTACGGACCGATATACGTGCCGCCATCGTCCAACTTTTGCTTGGCCTGTTGAATGCGGGGCCATTCGCCGGCCGTCACCTTAATATAATGATAGCCCTTGTCATCCTTCAGCAAAATATTATATTTAGGAGTATACTGCTTAATCAGGCTACATTCCAGGACCAACGCCTCAAATTCGCTGTCTGTCAGGATATATTCAAATTCCTGCACCTGTTCTACCATTCGGCGCACCTTTTCCGGGTGGTTTTTGGGAGATCCAAAATATTGGCTTACCCGGTTTTTCAAGGCTTTGGCTTTTCCAACATAAATAATGGTTTGGGAGGAATCCCTCATCATGTAAACGCCCGGGGTGGCGGGCAGCGCCATCGCTTTGGCGCGCAATTTTTTGATACGTTCATTCATCGCTCGTAGCCTCCGGCTTCTTTCAATAGCATAACGAGTTGCGATTTCTGGAAGCATTGGATAGTTTCCCATCTTTTACAAACGCAAGAATCCATTTGTCGCGTCGCGGCTCCTTTTCTTCTCGCAATCAATAAGGAAACATCTCTATTCCAGTCAAAATTACGAAAGAATGTATGAAAAAGAAAAAGCACCGCCATCGGCGGTGCTTTAGGCCATCAGCCTATTCAGCAAAACCGGAATCGACCAGTTTTACCAGACTCTCCACGGAAGTTTCCTCATCGGAACCGTCGGCAATAATCTTAATGGAAGTACCGCCTACGATACCCAGGGACAGAACTCCCAGCAAACTCTTGGCGTTCACTCTTCTTTCATCCTTTTCCACCCAGATGGAAGACTTATATTCATTTGCCTTCTGAATAAAAAAGGTTGCGGGACGGGCGTGGAGTCCCACCTGATTTTGAACTGTTACCTCTTTTACAAACATTATAAACCCTCTCCTACCTAAATAAAGTTAGATCTGACCTTTCCATCATACATATCGCATTGAATCGTAGATTACGAATTTAGTAGTATTATATCACAATTCCTTGCGTCGTCAATCAAATCGGGCAAATTTGGATTGATGAACGATTCGACAGATTACGTCACAGACTCTATTTGTGCAGAATGACGTAAATGTTGAAAACTTTTGTAATTAACCTTTTGCTTTGGTTGCTTCTTGAAAATATTACAGAATAATTAATCCAATAAATGTATAGAGATCTCTTGCTGCCGATTTCTCTCTTTGTCTGAAAAAATTCATTTTGGTTATTCTGTGCATTTAGTTTCTTCTTTCCGGAAACATCTTGATAAATATTTGTGTATTTCATCAATCCAATCCTGATTTGATGGCAAATCTTATTTGCATATATGCATTTTGACAAAGTTTGAACGCGTTTGTCTGGGGTTCTGGCTGTGCAGGGAACAGAGAAATCGTAAGCCCTTACATGATTAGCCATAAATGTTTCATGTGCAAATCAACAGCAAGCAGAAATCTCTTCCATTCCTAGTATACAACCATCCGGGCAAAATATGAGGCCTCTTTTCATTCTTTGTCATTTTGCTGGAAATTCTCGGCGAGAAATCGCTGATCCTCAGGAGAAAGTTCCAATTTTTCCAGCAAATCCGGCCTCGCATTGGCAGTACGCAGCAGCGACTGCTGATGTCTCCATTTTTTGATATTGGCATGGTGGCCCGAAAGAAGCACCTCGGGGATGTCCCTTCCCCGCCAACAGGATGGTCTTGTATATTGAGGATATTCCAGCAATCCGCTGAAATGGCTCTCCTCTTCAAAGCATTCATCATCGGAAAGCACGCCCGGAGCCAGACGGGAAATGGCGTCTGCAAGGATCAAGGCAGGAAGCTCTCCGCCGGTAAGTACAAAATCACCAATGGATATTTGTTCGTCTACAAATTCTTCGAGTACCCTCTCGTCCACCCCTTCGTAATGGCCGCACAAAATACAAACATTTTCGTGTGAAGAGATCTCTTTTACCTTTTGCTGATTGAGTACGCTCCCTTGGGGCGACATATAAACCAAGTAAGGACGCGCCCCCACCTGTTGACACACATGTTCAAAGCAATCGGCGATAGGTTCCGCCATTAACAGCATACCCATTCCCCCGCCATAAGGAGCATCATCCACCCGGTTATGCTTATCATATGTGTAATCACGCAATTGGTGACAATGCACCTGTAGAACTCCTTTTTTTTGAGCGCGGCCGATGATGCTTTCTCCCATAACTGTTTGGCACATTTCCGGAAACAGGGTAATTAGATCAATCCTCATCAAACATCCCCTCCATTGGACGGATTTTCAGAACGCCTTCCTTCAGGTTACGCTCCGCCACCACTTGCGGAATGGAAGGGATCAGGATATCCTTGCCCTCCTGATTAGTCACCTGATAAACGTCGTTGGCTCCCGTCTTTAACACGTCGGTAAGCTTCCCATATATTTGACCGGAGTCCGCGTCGCACACCTGCATTCCAATTAAATCCTGAATAAAATATTCCCCTTCGGGCAGACGGCAATCCTCTCTCCGGATAAACAGCACCCGTCCGCGCAATAGGTCCGCCTGTTCTACCGAGTCCACCCCCTCCAGCTTGATTAAAGCAAGGTTTTTATGAGGACGGGCGGATACCACCTTGACCTCCTGTTCGCCCGCGCGCCAATAAAGCCGTTTAAACTGGCACAAAAATGCAGCGGAATCGCACCAAGGCTGTACCCTTAATTCACCGCGCAAGCCCTGGGTGGCCACCACCTTACCCGCCTCCAAAAATGGTTTTATCATGGCTTACCTCCTATCTTTTCCAACGCCCCCGTTTGGAAATATCCATAAAATATTTATATTCCTTTGCTTTTCCACATTCAGCGGGCAGTATTCCTCCATCCCGCCGCTCTTTCTATACTTAACTATCAATTCGGATAGGGCTTGCACACAAACATAAATGGTAGTATTTATCTAAACGGAAATCGACTTGCCTCTGCAAAGATACAAAATGCGGGCCATAATATGGCCCGCAAATGTTTCATGGACTTACAAAAATAGATTTGCAACCGTCCTTGTATCGCCCTGGCATCTGTCAATCAATTTCAACAGATACCTTGCAGTTGTTCCGGGTGGCGGCAGCGCGCATTACCAAACGAATCGCCTTTGCAATGCGCCCCTGTTTGCCAATCACACGGCCCATGTCGTTTTCCGCCACGTGCAGGTGATAGACAATCACATCTTCCTCATTGGGATCATCCACGTCAACGCTGACTGCGTCGGGATTTTCCACCAAACCCTTTGCAATGCATACCAATAGATCCTTCAAAATGACACCTCCGATAATTAAAGAACTTCGTTCTTCTTAAACAAAGCCTTTACCGTATCGGTGGGCTGAGCGCCATTAGCGATCCACTTCTTAGCCTTCTCTGCGTCCACCTTGAACTCAGAAGGCTCCACCATAGGATTGTAAGTACCGATTTCTTCGATAAAACGGCCGTCACGGGGATATCTGGAATCCGCAACAACAATGCGATAGAAGGGAGCTTTTTTAGCGCCCATGCGGCGGAGTCTAATCTTAACTGCCATGTTCTATTCACCTCCAAATTATTTTTCCGGGCCAATCGGCCCTCTATCTTCACCAATTAGGGGTTTCCTCATTGGATGAATGCCAAATTATTTGGGAAAACCGCCCAACGCCCCCATATTGGGAATTCTGCGCCGTTTGCCCTTTCCATTCTTTCCGCCAAACTGCTTCATCAGCTTTTGCATCTGCTCAAACTGCTTGAGCAGCCGGTTGACATCCTCCACCTTCATGCCGCTGCCCGCTGCAATTCGGCGTTTGCGGGAGGGATTGATAATAGCGGGCTTGCTGCGCTCGGTGGGAGTCATGGACAGGATAATGGCGCACATGCGGTCCATCATTCGGTCGTCAATATCCACATCCTGCATTTTTTTATCCAGCCCGGGAAATTTGGAAAGCACTGACTTCAGCGGCCCCATCTTCTTCACCTGTTGGAACTGATCCAATAGGTCGTTGAGATCAAATTGATTTTGGGATAGCTTTTGCGCCATCTCCTCCGCTTTCTTCCGATCCAATTTGCTCTCCGCTTCCTCAATCAGCGTGAGCATATCGCCCATGCCAAGGATGCGGGAAGCCATTCGGTCGGGATGGAATACCTCTAAATCCTCCAGCTTCTCTCCAACGCCGGCAAACTTGATGGGACGTCCCGTCACCGCTCGCACGGAAAGCGCCGCACCGCCACGGGTATCGCCGTCCAGCTTGGTAAGAATCACGCCAGTGATATCCAGCAGTTCATGGAAGGATTTGGCTACATTAACGGCATCCTGTCCGGTCATGGAGTCCACCACCAGCAAAATTTCGTGGGGTTCCACCGCTCCTTTGACCCTTTTCAGCTCGTTCATCAACTCCTCGTCGATGTGTAAGCGTCCGGCAGTATCCAAAATCACAATATCATTGCCGTAGTCTTTGGCGTGTGCAATGGCCTTTTGTGAGATAGTAACCGGGTCGGTTTTTCCCATCTCAAACACCGGTACGCCAGCCTTATCCCCTACCACCTGCAACTGGGTAATTGCAGCGGGGCGGTAAATGTCACAGGCCGCCAACAAAGGCCGGCGCCCCTGTTTTTTCATCATCAGCGCCAGCTTGCCCGCATGGGTAGTTTTACCAGAACCCTGCAAGCCGCACAGCATGATTACCAAGGGAGGCTTTGCGGGAGACGCCAGTCTTTCATTGGAACCGCCCATCAACTGGGTAAGTTCCTCGTTGACAATTTTAATCACCATCTGCGCCGGGGTCAGGCTCTCCATCACTTCGGAGCCCACCGCCCGCTCGGTGATCTTATTGGTAAATTCCTTGGCTACCTTATAGTTGACATCTGCTTCCAAAAGGGCGAGGCGCACCTCTCGCATTGCTTCTTTTACATCCGATTCCGACAGCTTCCCTTTGGAGCGCAGCCTCTTAAACGCTGCGGAAAGCTTATCGGCAAGGCTGTCAAATGCCATATTCATCACCCTTTCTGAAGAGTTTGTAGCGCTAATCTATTCATTAATCACATAACTTTTGAGCCGTTCTTTTAATGGCCGCCACTTGGTTATGCACTTCACTGGAATAGCCATACCGGCTGTTATAATCCTCAATGGCCTGGGCCGCGCTTAAAATCACTTGTAATCCATCCTGCATCTGCCGAAAACGTTTGGCAAGGCCGAGACGTTCCTCCATATCGAAAAGCAAGGCCTCCGAACGTTTGATGGCGTCGCGCACCCCCTGTCGGCTGATGCCCTGATTATCGGCGATTTCCGACAAAGAAAGATCCTCAAAGTAATAGAGTTCCACGGCTTCCCTCTGCTTTTCCGTCAGCATCTCCCCGTAGAAGTCGAGCAGGAAAGAAACTTCCAAATTCTTCGCCATGCCCTTCTCTCCTCTCCGGATTATGTAAAGCCAATCTCCTTTACGTCTTTGTGATTATACCCCATTCCAACGCAGTTGTCAAGGAAATTTCTCACTTTTACAATGCTTTTTCTTTTCTTTCAAATTTGTAAGAGAACTGTAAGAGAAAACGATACCAAATCAATTGAGATTTCGATATACTGGAAGCTGAGGTGAACCCCCTATGCAAAGACATAAATTATGGCTTTCTCTTTTCTTATTCTTGATAACCCTTATTTTTCTGCATGGAGGCAGATATCCGGAACCGCGTTTGTTCCTACTGATCGCCGGAGGACCCCTTCTATTATTAACGGGCAGTCTCTCTCATAGGAGGGGATCAGTGCCTCTAACGATCTCTTTTCTCCTTATTATGGCGCTGTTTGGGGCTATCATCCTTTGGATTTTGCCTTCTGCTATATTTTGTTTTCTAGCATGCTGCGTCTTCCTCTTGTATGGACTGGTTTACGGTCTGCTGCTGATCTGCAATGGGATAGTTTTCCTGCTGCAAAAAGTACCGGGCACACTCTTTTTCCTTTTCGCATCCTTGGCCCTTTTGGGATGTTTTGCCGCATCCTTTGCCCTGGCTCTGGCGCTAAAGGATACCTGTATGTGGCATATGTCTCCCCTTGGATTACTGGCGTACAGTCTGGACATGCTCCCCTTGCTTTTGGATTCCTCCCATACAGGCCGTTTCAATCAATGGCTTAACCTGCCTGCATCTCTGTTTGTCCGCTCATTTTTTCCCTATCTGCTCATAAAAGTACGCCCGCCTCATTCACAGAAACTCTCCATGCATATGCAGCCGGACGCGGAGATCTTTGTACATGTGGCCGACACCAAGTACGGAAAGCTGGGTCATACCGACCTCTGTTTTGATGGAACCGTAATTTCTTTTGGGGGATATGACGCATCCACGCAAAAGTTGGACGGCCTATTTGGAGAAGGGACAATTTTTTTCGCGCCGGATAAGGAAAAATATTTGAATTTTTGTAGAAGCTATAGTAAGAAAACTATTTTCAGTTTTGGAATTCGCCTAACACAAGATCAAAAATCCCAATTAAGAAATAAAATAGATTGTTTGAAAGCACAAACCGTCCCTTGGTCTCCTGATACCAATTCTCCCTTCGACTATGCTTCGTGCCTCGCGCAAGCAACGGGCGCGCAATTTTATAAATTTACCAAAGGGCAATGGAAGACTTATTTCATACTAAAAAACAACTGTACCCGATTCTGTAACGAGCTGCTGCGTCCTCTCTCCATCGCCCGCACCAGAGGCGTTATTACGCCGGGCTATTATTATGAGAAACTGGATCGGGCTTGGAGGCAGGCAAATCGGTACGTAATCTCCAAGGAAATTCTTGCCTATTGCGACTTAGAAATCCCAAGTAGGGCATACTCACATACGCAAAACAATCAGCAAAGGACGGGTTGACGTTATGAAGACATTGGGAATCCTTCACCGAATCCATGCAAAACAAGAAGCGGTCGTCGGGCAATCCGAAGAAGACCGTTCCTATTTAAGACGGCGGCGCATTGTAAGCATCGTTTCCTTTGCCATCCTCATCGCCTTTTTTGCCGTAATTACCCTTACCTTGGGAAAGCCTCTGTTAGAATTCTCCTCTCACCCGGAGGAATTCCGCCAATGGATTGACAAACAGGGCGCGTGGGGGCGCTTCACTCTTGTCGGAATGATGATACTCCAAGTTGTGGTAGCTGTTATTCCAGGGGAAATTATTGAAATTGGGGCAGGATACGCCTTTGGCGCCTGGGAAGGAACCTTGCTGGTTCTCATTGGCGCCGCCATCGGTTCCGTTATCATCTTTCTTCTCACCAAAAAATTAGGCGTGCGCATGGTGGAAGCTTTTGTTTCTCGGGAGAAAATCAACGAACTTAGATTTATCAATACGGAAAAAAAGCGCAACTTATTCATCTTCATCTGCTTTTTTATTCCGGGAACCCCTAAGGATTTGCTCACCTATTTCATCGGGCTCACGCCCATGAAGCTGCACACCTTTCTTCTAATCTCGTCCTTCGCCCGGATCCCATCCGTTATTACCTCCACCATCGGCGGGCACGCCCTGGGTTTACAGGATTACACCTTTGCAGTAATTGTATTTGCCATCACCGTTGTTATCAGCGGATTGGGATTGCTTCTCTATCATCGGATCATAAAAAAGAAACAAAAGAAACATTCATCCTCCGAAAATTGACAGCTTTTCAACCGAACGCTAGCGTTTTTCTGAATGGGCTGTCCAGTCATATGATTCCCGGCCTTTCAGGTTCTTGAATCCATAGTTCACCCCTATGTTCCTCTCTTTAGAATACCAACCTATTCAGTTCTGTATGAAGCGATCTGCTTCACCGATCCCATCAAACAAGTTCCACAGGAATCTCCTATTTTTTGCCGCAATATGCCTAAATTATGAATTTAAAATTCCCTTTTATCATAAATAATGTTATAATAGAGGCAACTTAATATTGGAGGCCTGGGACATGAAGAAACAATTCCTGAAACGCAAACGCCTACCCATCCCCAGATTTACCAAGGCGGACGCCATAGATATCCTCTATATTTTAGCGGGAATGTTTATCTTCTCCATTGCGGTAAATATCTTTATCGTCAATGCGCAGCTGCTGTCCGGGGGATTGACCGGCGCCTCGCTGATTTTACAGTATCTGTTCCGCATCCCCATCTGGCTGACTACTCTTCTTCTCAATATTCCTCTGATTGTACTTAGCATCTGCAAGCTGGATTTTAAATTCACTCTCTATTCCTCCATTGGGATCGCCGCCAATTCCTTGTTTATCTGGCTGACTGCCGATCTGGCCCAATTCATCCAATTGGACGATCCCCTGGTACTGGGTGTGCTGGGCGGCGTGTTTAAAGGTGTGGGGATTGGCCTGACTATGCTGCATAACGGCTCCAGCGGAGGATTGGACATTTTAGCCCTCTATTTGCGAAGGCATCGGGGCAAAGGAAACATCGGCACCTATAGTTTTGTTCTCAACATTGTCATCATTTTATGCGGTATGGTTTGCTTTGGCATCAACAGCGGCTTATACACAGCGGTTTCCCTATTTGTCACTTCTTTTGCCACGGACTATTTTATCTCCGTAATGGATCGAAAGAAGATGTTCCTAATCGTGTCGGATCAATCGGAGCTGCTGAAAAAAGAGATCACCGTTCAATTCCAAACCGGGGTAACCATCATCCATGGAGAAGGCGCTTATACCGGCGCCCCGAAGGAAATTCTCTATTGCATTGTATATAACCGGGAGTTTCCTGAACTTCGCTCCTTTATTAAGCGTGTGGATCCCAATGCGTTTATCTCCATCATTGAAACCACCGAAGTATGGGGAAGCAGCTTTAAAAATATGCTATAACCATACTCAGAGAAAAAAAGACGACGCTTTCCAAATGGATTTGGAAAGCGTCGTCTTTTTTCTTGCTTATCCCGCTACCGAAGCAAACATCTTGCCGGCAAACAGGAAATATAGAATCACAAGAATCCCCAGTACGATACGATACCAGCCAAAGGCCTTGAAGTCGTGCTTTTTGATGTAACTCATCAGGAACTTAATGGCCAGCACGGAGACCACGAAAGCAACCACCATTCCCACAAGCAGGATCCCCCACTCGCCGGAGGTAAAGCTATGTCCCTGCAAAACAAACTTAAGTATTTTGTAGCCGCTGGCCCCCACCATCATGGGAATTGCCAAAAAGAAGGAAAACTCCGCCGCTACATAGCGGGAAGCCCCTAGTAATACGGCTCCAAGAATGGTGGAGCCCGACCGGGAGGTTCCCGGAATCAGGGCCAATACCTGGAACACGCCGATCAAAAACGCGGTTTGATAGGATAGCTGAGACAGCCCTTTGATTTTTGGTTTTTTGTTTCGGTTCTCAATGACAATAAAAGCGACGCCGTATACAATCAGCGCGATGGCAACCACCAACGGGGTCTGTAATTTACTGCTAATCAGGTCGTCAAACAAAAACCCGATGACGGCCCCTGGAATCGCCGCTACAATCACCTTTCCCCAAAGAGAGAAAGTCTCTTTTTTTTCTCTGGCCTCTTTCTTTTTGGAAAAAGGATTCAGCTTATGGAAATAAAGCACCAGCACCGCAAGGATAGATCCAAACTGCACCACCACAAGAAACAGTTCCATGAAATCCTTGAAGCTCTGTGTAACCGGCATTCTTAAAAATTCATTTACCAGGATCATATGGCCGGTGCTGCTGATGGGAAGCCACTCTGTGATCCCTTGTACAATTCCAAGAATGATTGCCTGTAAATAATCGAAAATATTCATTGATCACGTCTCCTAATCTTTTCCCTCTGTGAAGAGAACACAGGTTTTCAGGGCTTTTTTGTCTTTCCTCATTATATGGTAGGCCTCGGGAAAACACAACTGTTTTTTGCTGAAAAAAACGATTCTAACAAAATTGTAAGGAGTCTTATAAATAATTCTTCATTTCTTCGTTTTCGCAGACGCCATTCATGCTCTTTTGATTGTTCTGATACACAGCTATGATTTGCTGTATCCGCCGCTTTACGGCGAAGGCCCGTTTCCACCTGTCCGCTGGATTCTCCAGCCCAAAACATGTTCATCAGCATCTGTGAGAACACCATTTCCTACTCTTTTATCGCGCTGCAAATGGCGTTTCCGGCTGTAACGCCCTTATTCTTGATGTCAACCGGGCTCATCATCGCAAGCCCCTTAAGCGATTATCAAAACTAATCAATCACTCAGTTCCGGCTCAATTGCCGCAAGCCATTTTAAGCAATATTCCTGATTGAGGTGCACGCCGTCCACGGAGGCCTTTGCAGGAAGACAGCCATAGGAATCCATGATCTTCTCATTCACCGGCAGATAGGAAATCCCTTGTTTCTTTGCGATCTGTTTCAACAATTCGTTGTAACTCTCGATCCTCTCATTATTAATATAGGGATCGCTGTCCGATTTCTCTTTGGAGACAGGAAGGATGGATTGGATGTAGACGTTGGCTTTTGGTTGCAGTTTCTGGATTTGATCCACCAATTTTTCATATTGCTCTGAAAAAACGCTGCTGTAGCTCCACCCTAACTCGTTGATTCCCAGCATAATAAATATTTTGGAATAACGATGTCTTTCTAACGCCTCCAATACAGTAACGGTATCTTGACCCTCTTTGATAAAGGATTCGGTGATAATACTTTTCACGGTCAGCCCCTTATGTGCATAAAATGTGGTCTGTGGCAGATTGGAATAAAGAGCCAATCCCTCCGTTCGGGAATCCCCAATGAACAAAATCCCTTCCGTTTCGGTAGGGATTCTGAAAGAAACAGGCGGCAAAGTTCCCTCTTGGGCGTATTCTGAAGATGAAACAACACTATAAGAGGACTCGGCAATACGGTCCCTATCCATCGTATTGTCTGCGGATTCCTCAAATGATTGACTGGACAAGACGTTGGATGTCTTCTGGGAAGACTCCTCTCTTTTAGGCGATTGTATGCTTTCTTTAGGAGAAATTTCTTGGCTGGCCGCCAGAGTGCGGCTGGCCAGATATCCGCCGGCAGGCAGCAAAAAAAGCAAAAATGAAAGCAACAGGAGTCTAAAAATCAATGGACGCTTCCTGTTTTTTCTGGCTATTTGTTTTCTAATTTTTTGGTAACGGCGGTTCACAATACACCTCCTTATTAAATCATACACCTACGACATTGATTTTACATAATTTTCCATTTAAAAATAGGTATAAAAGAACATGCAGCAGCAATTTTTCATGCTACTGCATGTATTTTATTGGATTGCCAGATTCAATGAATTTACGAATTGAGCAGGATTATCCTTCTTTTACCAGACTGCGGTAGAGTTTAATATACTCATTGGCGGAACGCCCCCAGCTGTTGTCGCTGTTCATCGCCCGTTCCACCAGAATCTTCCAGCCGTCGTGTTGCCAATAACCCTCGAGCGACCGGCGAATCGCATTGAGCATATCCATAGAGTCGTAGTTTTTAAAGGTAAAGCCATTTCCGTTACCGTCGCCGCTGTCATGAATCGAATCTTTTAAACCGCCGGTTTCCCGTACCACCGGAATGGTTCCATAACGAAGGGCGATCATCTGGGATAACCCACAGGGTTCGCTTTTGGAGGGCATTAGGAAAATGTCCGCTCCCGCATATATCTTGCGGGAAAGCTCCGGGATAAAGCCAATACAGGCGCACACGCGGCCCGGATACTTATCCTGCATCGCCCGGAAAAAGCTCTCGTATTCCCAATCTCCCGAACCCAATATGACAAACTGAAGGCTGGTCTGCTCATTCATCAGCTGTTCCAAGGAGGCCTTGACCAAATCCAGACCCTTATGAGATACCAGACGGGTCACCATACCGATCATGGGGATATCCGGATTTTGCTCCAGATTCAAACGTTCCTGCAATTTGCGTTTGTTCTCCGCCTTGCCTGACAGATCCGCCAAGGAATAATTGGCGTATAAGTTGGGGTCGGTTTCCGGATTGTAGTTGATTACGTCAATTCCGTTGAGAATTCCGGATAACTTCCAGGAGCGCTCCCGAAGAATGGGATCCAATTCATGGGAATACCATGGATCCATGATCTCCTGGGCATAGGTGGGACTTACCGTGCTCACCCGGTTGGCCGTTTCAATCGCGCCTTTCATCAAGTTGACGCATCGATCGTATTCCACAACAGAGGTTGCCTGTTCTGGAATTCCCAGGACATCTTCCATCAATTCCAAGCCATATTTCCCCTGGTATTGGATGTTGTGGATGGTAAAGATGGTCTTAATGCCGGAATACCAGTCGTTATTCGAGTAGTACAAACTATAATAGATGGGCACCAATGCAGTTTGCCAGTCATTGCAGTGGATGATATCCGGTTTAAAGTCGATATAGGGCAGCATCTCCAGCGCCGCACGGGACAAAAAAGCAAAGCGTTCCGCATCGTCGTAATGCCCATATAAGCCTTTGCGCTTGAAATAGTACTGATTATCCAACAAATAGTAGATAACGCCGCCGTAACGGGCCTCAAATACGCCGCAATACTGTCGTCTCCAGGATACCGGAACCGACAGGCTGGTGATAAAACGCATCTCTTCCCGCAGCGATTGAGGAATATCATCGTATAACGGCATTACGATCCGGCAGCCGATCAGCCTTTGGCGGAGCGCTTGAGGCAAAGATCCCGCAACATCGCCCAGCCCTCCGGACGCCGCAAACGGAAGCGCCTCACTGGTGCAGAATAAACATTTCAAAAGAGTAACCTCCCCTTGTTAACGGTATCAAAGCGCAGCCGGATGGTGATCCGGCGCGCTTTTTATACCTACGAATTCAACGTCAGACAACGCTGGCTTTGGAAATATAGACCGGATAGGACTGGAAGCCCATCAACGTGCGCTCTTCCTTAATCATAACATCCTTATCTACAATGACATATTTTAAATTACAGTCGGCGCCGATCACTGTATCCTGCATAATTACACAATTAGAGATTTTCGCTCCCTTTTGCACATGAACGCCACGGAATAATACGCTGTTTTCCACCTCTCCCTCAATGACGCAGCCATTGGCGATCAGAGAATTCTTAACCTTGGCGCCCAATCCGTATTTCCCGGGCATATCGTCGCGCACTTTCGTATAGATGGGTTTATCGCTGGTAAACAGCTCAGCCCGTACTTCCGAACGCATCAGCGCCATATTGCCTTCAAAATAGCTGTTCATGGAGGTGATGATTTGACAAAATCCGGAGAATTCATAGCCAAACATCCGCAGCTTGGAGACATTGGCCTGATAGATATCCCGCTTAAAATTGCTTTTATTTCGGCTGGAACATTCACTGAGCAGACGAATCAGCAGTTCCCGCTTAATCAAGGCTTGATCGAACGCAAAGCTGTATTCACTGTCGGTTCTTGGATCAATGATAATGTCCTTAATTCTTCCATCCGGTTCTAACGACAACGCCATTGGTTCCGCCATTTTTGCCGGAATCGAGCCGCGCTTATAAAGAATGGTGATATCAGCGTTATTTTTTATATGGCTGCTGATAACCTTTTGATAGTCGATGTTGCACACCACGTCACTGTCGGACAGCAGCACATATTCCTCTTTGGAATGGCGCAAAAATCCTTCTATCGCAGACAGCGTCTCCACCCGGTTGGTAAATTCGGCGTTGCTGTTTCCAAACGGCGGTAAAATAAAGAGTCCGTCACGTCTTCTGGAGAGATCCCAGGCTTTACCGGAACCCAGATGATCCATCAGGGATTGGTAGTTGCTTTTGGTAATGACACCCACTTTATTGATGCCTGAGTTCACCATATTGGACAGGGTAAAATCAATCAAACGATATCTACCGCCAAAAGGAACGGATCCCATGGTGCGTTTATCTGTCAACTCTCTGATCAGCTCTTCATGCATATTGGAAAAGATGATACCCATTACATTATTTCCGCGCATCGTCTGTCACCTCCGGAATATCCTTATCGATCATCGCTTTGGGCGGTACCACCGCGCCTGCGCCAATTTTAATGTTATCTCCTACCACGGCGATGCCCCACTCGTCCTTATTCTGGATGTCCTCGGGGCGGGCTCCCACCACGGCGTTTTTCCCGATCACCGCGTTTTCCGATACGATGGCGTATTGTACCACTGCGCCTTCCTCCACACGGGCTCCCGGCATGATAATGGAATCCTTTACCACCGCGCCCTGAGCGATGGATACGCCGGCAAACAATACGGCGAAATCAATCTCACCGTTTACGTTGCAGCCGTCCGCCACCAAGGAGTTCTGCACAATGGCGGTATCGCCTATGTACTGGGGCGGCATAACGGGATTGCGGGAATAAATCTTCCAATTTTCATCACTGAGATCCAAGGTTACCTTGGGATCCAAAAGGTCCATATTGGATTCCCACAGGCTGTCCACGGTTCCTACATCCTTCCAATATCCCTGGAATTCATAGGCAAACATCTTTTCGCCGGCGTTGAGCATAGTGGGAAGGACGTCCTTACCAAAGTCGTTGGAAGATTCCGGGTTTTCCTGATCCTCGGTGAGATATTTCCGCAGCTTATCCCAGCTGAACACATAAATACCCATAGAGGCCTTCGTGCTCTTGGGCACCTTTGGCTTCTCGTCAAATTCATAAATAGAGCCGTCGGGATTGGTATTCAGGATTCCAAACCGGGAAGCCTCCTCCAGCGGCACATCGATAACGGCAATGGTGCAGTCGGCTCCCTTCTCTTTATGAAAAGCCACCATCTTGGAATAATCCATCTTGTAAATGTGATCGCCGGAGAGGATGACCACATAGTCCGGATTATAGCGCTCAATGTAATTCATGTTCTGATAGATGGCGTTGGCAGTACCCTTGTACCAATCAGCGCCCCGGCTGCGCTGGTAGGGTGAGAGAACCTGAACGCCGCTGTTCATACTGTCCAAATCCCAGGGTTGTCCGTTGCCGATATACTCATTGAGCACCAGCGGCTGATATTGGGTCAGCACGCCAACCGCTTCTATGCCGGAATTGACACAGTTGGAAAGCGGAAAATCAATGATGCGATATTTCCCACCGTAGGGAACTGCGGGTTTTGCCAATTTGGTTGTTAATACTCCAAGTCTGCTTCCTTGGCCTCCTGCGAGTAGCATCGCGACTACTTCTTGTTTCGGAAACATCTGAATTCCTCCTCTGCAAGGCTTTTATTTATTCACCGTTTTACCGGATTTCGGGGACTGATCTGTATTGCCTTTGATTCGTTTGCTCTTTTTGCGTACCAATTTCAGGAAGATCACCGACATAGGCGGCAGGGTTAGGCAGACCGACTGCTCGTATCCATGCATGGGAACATCCTCGGTTTTGATATTCGTGCCGTTTGTCACACCGCAGCCGCCGTATTCTTTGGACTCCGAATTAAAAATCTCGGCGTAGACGCCGTCATAAGGCACCCCAATGCTGTACGGCGTCCGTTTGACCGGCTGGAAGTTGCACACGGCAATGACTTCCTTGCCTTTTTTGTCAATTCTGCGGAAGCTTATGACGCTTTGGGTATAATCGTCGTTGGAAATCCAGGAGAAGCCCTCCCAGGAAAAATCAATCTCCCATAGCGGGCGGGTTTCCAGATAAAAATGATTGACTTCCTTGAAGAATGTGTGCAACTGGCTATGAGCGGGATAATTGAGCAATCCCCAATCCAGTTCTCCCTCGTAGTCCCATTCCTTAAACTGACCGAATTCGGTGCCCATAAACATCAGCTTTTTGCCTGGATGAGCCATCATATAGGTGACAAAGGCCCGCACACCTGCAAATTTTTGTTCATTGGAACCCGGCATCTTATTAATCAAAGAGCCTTTTCCATGTACAACCTCATCATGAGAGATAGGAAGCACAAAGTTTTCGGAAAACGCATAAAAGAAAGAAAAAGTTAAATTATCATGGTTAAAGGAGCGGTAGATAGGATCCAGCGACATATAGTGCAGCATATCGTTCATCCAGCCCATATTCCATTTGTAGTTAAAGCCCAAGCCGCCGGAATAGGTGGGTTTTGAAACCATTGGCCAGGAAGTAGATTCCTCTGCGATCATCATGACGTCCGGGAAGAGTCCAAAAGCCGCCTCGTTTAGACGCTGCAAAAAGGCCACCGCTTCCAGATTTTCTTTTCCGCCATACTTATTGGGCGTCCATTCTCCGTCCCTGCGGCTGTAGTCCAGATAAAGCATGGAAGCCACCGCATCGGCGCGAATCCCGTCAATATGGTATTTATCCAGCCAGAAGATGGCGCTGGACACCAAAAAACTGACCACCTCATTGCGGCCATAGTCAAAAACCAGCGTCCCCCAGTCCTTATGCTCGCCTTTTTTGGGATCCGCGTACTCATAGCACGGAGTACCGTCAAAGCGCGCCAGTCCATGGGCATCTCTGGGAAAATGCGCGGGAACCCAGTCCATAATTACGCTGACGCCTGCCTGATGGCAGCGATCCACAAACTTCATAAATTCTTTGGGATCCCCATAGCGGGCGGTAGGCGCGAAATAACCGGTTACCTGATAACCCCAGCTTCCATCAAAGGGATATTCCGTCATGGGCATCAATTCAACGTGGGTATACCCCATCTCTTTCACATAGGGAATCAGTTCGTCTGCAAACTTCTCATAAGAAAAGTTGTTTCCATCCGCAAACTTTCTCCAGGAGCCAGCGTGTACCTCATAGATGTTAACCGGAGAGTTGTAATGGGAATTCTTTGCTTTTAGCTTGTACCAATCCTGATCGTGCCATTCAAACCCATCCAGATCATAAATCTTAGAACCATTTGCCGGACGGGTTTCACAATGATACCCGTAAGGATCGGTTTTCATCAAGATCTCTTTTTCTCTGGTTTCAATGCTGTACTTATATACATCATATTCCTGAATGAGGTTGGAAATGAAACATTCCCAAACACCGCCGTTACTAATTTTTGTCATAGGGTGGACGGTACGATCCCAGTTGTTGAAATCGCCCACCACCGATACCGATAGAGCATTGGGAGCCCAAACGCGGAACACCACACCTTCTTTTCCTCCCTCCGAGGTACGGTGTGATCCCATATATTCATAGGCTTTAAAATTAGAACCCTGGTGGAATAACTTCAATTCCTCGTTATCCACAATATTGGTGACCTGCATCTTTTTACAACTCCTCGCTCCAATATATTTCTGATTGCTTATATAATAGCAAGATATTTATCAAATTTCAAGTACTTTTTGGTTGTTTTCTTAAAAGAGTGTCATTTTCTTTTCTTTTAATTTAGGCTATATGCACAACATCAACTGGGAATATCTGTATAACAATTGCAAAGCGTTGAAAAAACGCATATGTTATAATATCACAAACCTTTTGTCGAATTTCGTTTTGTTTTGTGCAAGCTCTTTATTTGATTCTTTTTCACCAAACCATTTCCTAACGAAAAACAGCAGGTCATACAAATATATGCCGGTCGATCTTCCAAAAGACCCTGCTGTTTGCTTCAACCTTAAGCTTTTTCGATTTTCCCAGCCAAGCTCCCACAAAGAATTCCAATTTCGCTCTATACTTGTTGCCGTTCTCCCCAGCACAGTATGGACTTTCCGCTCAAGTATACAAGAATAAAAAACGCCCCTGCCAAAGCCGAAGCCTTGGCAGGGGCGCTAAAACACGCTCAAAAGATTATTGGTTGTCAACCTCAACCATGTGCTTAATGAGGTCAAGAACCTTATTGGAATAACCCCACTCGTTGTCGTACCAGGAAACCAGCTTGAAGAAGTTACCGTTCAGCGCGATACCGGCGGTAGCATCATAGATGGAAGTTCTGGAATCAGTGAGGAAGTCGGAAGAAACCACAGCGTCCTCGGTGTAACCCAGGATACCCTTCATGTAGGTCTCAGAAGCCTCTTTAATGGCGGCATTGATCTCTTCCATGGTGGTGGTCTTCTCCAGACGGCAGGTCAGGTCCACAACGGATACATCCAGAGTGGGAACACGGAACGCCATACCGGTCAATTTACCCTTCACTTCCGGGATAACCAGAGCGCAAGCCTTGGCGGCGCCGGTGGAGGAGGGAATGATATTGCCAGCAGCAGCGCGACCGCCTCTCCAGTCCTTCTTGGAAGGACCGTCAACAGTCTTCTGGGTAGCGGTGGTGGAGTGAACAGTGGTCATCAAACCTTCCACAATACCAAACTTGTCGTTGATTACCTTGGTCAGAGGAGCCAAGCAGTTGGTGGTGCAGGAAGCGTTGGAAACAACCTTCATATCCTTGGTATATTTATCCAGGTTTACGCCGCAAACAAAGGTGGGAGTCTCCTTATCCTTTGCAGGAGCAGAGATAACAACCTTCTTAGCGCCGGCGGCGATGTGAGCGGAAGCCTTCTCGGTGGTGCAGAACACACCGGTGGACTCTACGACATAATCAGCGCCGCATTCGCCCCACGGAATCTGGGAGGGATCTTTCTCTTCAAAGGTGGCAATGACTTTGCCGTTGACAACAAATTTGCCGTCTTCCACTTTGGCGCAACCATCGAATTTACCGTGCATGGTATCGTATTTCACCATGTACACCATATATTCGGGATCGATAAAGGGATCATTGATACCGACAACCTCAAAGGTTTCCGGCTGAGCAATCGCCGCGCGGAAAACAAGACGTCCGATACGGCCAAAACCGTTAATGCCAATTTTGATAGCCATAAAAATTTTACCTCCTGATAATTTTTCTAGTGTTTATTCTATAGCATTTTTAGGAAATTTACAAGACTTTGTCAGCAAATTCACGATCTTTTTTAAGGATTCAGTAGATTCCATAGATTGTTCACTTTTCCAAAAGAGTTTCTTGTGGGGGTTTCCAGATCCGTTGAAACTTACCGGCAGCGGCAATCTCTAATCCTTGTAATCATGAGGATTCTTGGGGGCTTCCTGCTCTTTTTTAACGCTGTCACGGGTTGAGGGACGGTCGGCTACCAAAGAATCAAAAAATTCAGGCTTTGGCAAGTTATCCGCATCCGGGTTGGCGCTATCCGCCGACAACGGAAGCTCTCCTCCCTCCACCGCAACCGGCTCATGGTATTCATGCCAACCGCCTGTAAGGATGTATTCCTTTGACATTTCCAGCAAAATACAGAAGATATAAAAAGCCAGAGAAAGATCGATCAGCCTGGGCAGCAGCGCGGAAAACTCCAGAGTCCGGCTCCCCATACTATGTTGTACCAACTCCGGGATATTAAACACGCAAATGAAAACAATGGCCAGCATTCCCAAAAGAAAAAGCCGTTTGGAGGTCTTTTCCGAGCCTACGCCGGCAAACAACTTTGCTTGCGTGAATAGGAACAAAAGGGCGAACATGATGCCCACCATATCAAACATGCTGGAGCTGTCGCTGGCAATATTAGTATATCCAAGGAAGGTAATTACCAGACGGGCGCAGCCCCATAACGTGGTCAGCAAAGCGAGCAAAGGCATCCGTTCAAACAGATTCCTTCCCGCAAAGGAGGATGCCGCCATGAAAAAGAAAGTCACTGCGGCCAGCAGTGCAGCGATGCCCAAAATCACAGATTCCACCATTTTTTCATTGGCGCCTGCGCCCACCAACTGCACGCCCGATTCGACGAGCAGCAATCCCCCAGCCACCAGAGCAAAGATACCGGCCGGGATATTTTTATGAACCGTGTGCCTGTCCATTCCCTTGTGCATTGCACTCATGACAAGCATAGTCACAACATACAATCCCAACAATCCCAATAACAATGTAAGGGTAAATTCGGTTCCCTTCTCATAAAAATTGGTCTGCGGATCGATCAGTGCGACGGTCTGATAAATACGAAACGGTACGGTAACCAATAAAAAAACGGTAAAAGCAATCCACATGTACTTTAATTTCATGGTACATTCCTCCAAAAAATAGATACAAAATCGCTCTATGATAAATCTCAAATTATTGTAACACGGATTTGAGCAAAAGTACAACTATCTTTTCTCAATCGGAATGTATTTTCTGCCTTCCACCAAAGATTTATAAGCTGGGCGTATGATTCTGCTTCCAGTAAACACCTCTTCTATCCGGTGGGCGCACCATCCGGCGATGCGGGATACCGCAAACATAGGAGTATAAAGATCGCTGGGCAGACCTAGCATTTGATACACCAATCCAGAGTAAAAATCCACATTGGCGCATAGCACCTTGCGATCGCCTTTTACCTTGGCAAACACCTGGGGAGAAAGCCGTTCCACCCGCTCGTATAATTCAAACTCCTCCTGCATACCTTTCTGCTCCGCCAGTTTTTTGGCGTGCTGCCGGAGCAGAACCGCTCTGGGATCAGACAGGGTGTATATGGCGTGTCCCTGCCCATAGATCAGGCCGGATCGGTCCCCTTCCTGCTTATTGACAATACGGGTCAAAAAGGCTTCCACCTCCTGGTCGTCCGACCAATCGTGGACATTCTTTTTGACGCACTCCATCATTTGCATTACCCGATGGTTGGCGCCTCCATGTTTTGGACCTTTGAGCGCGCCGATCGCGGCGGATATGGCTGAATAGGTGTCTGTACCGGAGGAGGACAGCACCCTGGTGGCAAACGTGGAGTTGTTTCCGCCGCCGTGTTCTGCATGGATAATCATCAGCAAGTCCAGCAGCTTTGCTTCCTCGTCGGTAAACTTCCGGTCCGGACGAATGGCATTCAGAATCGATTCCGCCGTGGAATGTCTGCCGTTAATGGGATGAAAATACATACTTTCCTTGTCATAGTGGCGGCGCTTGACCTGATAGGCATACGTCATAATGGTGGGCATCCGGGCGATCAGCTGGATCGATTGTCTTACGATATTTTCCAGCGAACAATCATCCGGATTGTCGTCATAGGAATACAGCGCCAGCACAGAGCGGCCCAGCTTATTCATAATATCCTTGGAGGGCGCTTTAATAATCATGTCCTCAGCAAAATAATCGGGCAATTCCCGGTATTCGCTGAGCAGCGCCGAAAATCCTTCCAGCTGTTTTCGGGTGGGCTGAGTGCCAAAAAGAAGCAGCCAGACTACCTCTTCGTAGCCAAACCGGTTCTCCTCCACGCATCCATGCACGATATCCCGCACGTCGATTCCCCGGTAGGTAAGCCGTCCCTCATCCGGGATACGTTCGCCATCCGCCACTAGGTAACCATGCACGTTGCAAATCATGGTAAGTCCCGCCATAACCCCGGTTCCATCCTGGTTGCGCAGGCCCCGCTTTACATTATAGATTTCATATTTTGAAGAATCAATCTGATTGTTTCTTCGGAATTCATCGCATAAATGGGCAAATTTATTCGATTCCGCACAGCGATTTTGTACCTCCATAAACGCACCTCTTTCCATTTCAAAGATGCAAACTGCATCTGCGTTGGGTGATAAACCCGTTAAAAATAAATATTAGATCAATGTGTCGGCAAAGTCAATATCCAGCGCAGGGAAAACAGGGGTATTTTGAAATTATTTGTCAAACAGAATGCAAAACATCCCCGGTCATCCGGAATAAAAACGAAAATTATCTTATATTATGAATAATGACGATTCAAGACATGTAAATATAGGACATCAGAAAGGAGCATGGACCAATATGAAACGCAATCTAATTTTTGCCGCCGCCCTGTTTCTCATCATGTTGATTATTCCTTTTTTAGCCATGGGAGGGAAACCCCAGGATTCCTCCTCTTCCGAATCCCCTCCCTCGTCGGAGCTTCCGGTTTCCTCTTCAGAAACCTCTTCCCTTTCAACGAAAGCGGAACCACAGGATTTTAAAATACTGGACCAAAGCACAGGAGAAATTGTGGTGGTTAAAAACGAAGATTTCTATTATGGAGGGGTAGCTGCGGAGATGCCGCCTTCCTTTGAACCCGAAGCGCTAAAGGCGCAGGCCGTAGCCGCCTATACCTACTATAGCCATCTGCGGCAACAACAAGCGCAAAATCCTTCTCCCGATTTAAAAGGAGCTGATTTTTCGGCCGATCTTTCCATCGGGGCTGTATATTGGAGTAAAAGCAAAATGCAGGAATCCTGGGGAGAACACTATGAGGAGTATTATCAAAAATTGTCCAATGCCATTAAGCCTGTGGTGGGCCAAGTATTAAAAAGCGACGGTCAGCCCATTGTTGCCGCCTTTCATGCGATTTCAGGGGGCGCCACGGAAACCAGCGCGGATATCTTTGGCGGCGACAAAGACTATTTGGTGGCCGTACCTAGCCCGGGAGATCTGCTCGCCCCTAATTACCAGACCAGTGTAGAATTGACCGCTGATGAATTCAAGGCTGCCGCACAGGCCAAATGGTCCGATATCACGTTTGAAGGAGAGCCACAGTCATGGATTGGAGAGGCGCAAAAGACATCTTCCGGTACGGTAAAAACCATAAAGCTGGGCAACAAAGAGGTCCCAGGCGGAGAGGCGCGCACTGCGTTTTCCCTACGTTCGGCCAATTTTGATCTTCTATATGCCGGGGAGAAATTTGTATTCACCGTGCGGGGATATGGTCACGGCGTTGGAATGAGCCAATACGGAGCCAACTACATGGCGCAGCAGGGTTCCGATTACAAACAAATACTTGCCTGGTATTATCCAAATGCACAACTCAGTTAAGTGTTTTGTTGGGGGATATTGATCCCTCTGTGGATAAATCGCAGTCCTTGCCGGCGGCGCCGTTGAGAAACGCCCCATGGCGCCGCCGGTAATCCTTTGCTGCGCACAACTTGTCTGCCCTCTTAAAACAACGATTTCTCTATTATGTTCGGAGAAAACAACGGATCACTTTACCAAGGGATTTTCTATTATCATGAAAAAATTTCCTACATACCAATGTCTGTTGATTTTATCAGCTTTTCATGATAAAATAGCGAAAAATGTTGACATAATACTGATATCCACGGGACTTTTGCATTCTAAAAACAATTTCTATTGCTGTAAATTGGGACAATCTGTCGTGAACTGCACCAATAAATCAAGCTAACCTGTCCATTCTTTGTCAACAATATTGCTTGACCATATAAAGCCGTCATACTATAATTAATTACAAACAACACAAAGAGGGCAGACAAGTTATATCCCTCTTTTAAAAACATTCTTAAAAATACAGAACGAAGGAGGATGATCCATTGTGATAAATGGCGCGCAAATCATGGTAAAATGTTTAGAAAACGAGGGCGTATCGGTTGTATTCGGCTATCCGGGCGCGGCTATTTGCCCTTTTTACGACGCGTTGATGGATTCCTCCATTCGACATATCTTGGTGCGCCAGGAGCAAAACGCCGCCCATGCCGCCAGTGGCTACACCCGTTCCTGTGGCAAACCGGGGGTGTGCATCGCCACCTCCGGGCCCGGCGCCACTAATTTGATTACGGGTTTAGCCACCGCCTATATGGACTCTATTCCGTTGATTGCACTCACAGGCCAGGTGCGCAGCGACTTGTTGGGCCGCGATGTCTTTCAGGAGGCGGATATTACCGGATCCTGCGAGCCCTTTATTAAGCATAGTTATCTGGTAAAAAGCACGGCGGATCTTCCTTGCATATTTAAGGAGGCGTTTCATATTGCCACTACGGGCCGTCCCGGACCTGTGCTGATCGATATTCCCATTGATATTCAGCAAGGGGAACTGGAACGCTTTGTTTATCCCGAAAAGGCGGAAATCATCGGCTACAAACCGCGTACGCAAGGTCATCCTCTCCAAATTAAAAGAGCGTTGGAAATGATTCAAAAGTCGCAGCGTCCAGTGATTTGCGCGGGCGGAGGCGTACTCTCCTCCGGAGGAAAACGGGATTTGGTCGCCTTTGCGGAAAAAACCGGAATCCCTGTCGTGTCCACCATGATGGGCATCGGGGTCATGCCTTCCGAACACCCTCTTTATTTGGGAATGTTGGGTTCTCACGGCGTACCTGCCGCCAACAGGGCCATTCACAACGCGGATCTTCTCATTTTGTGCGGAGCCCGCGTGGGCGACCGGGCGGTAGCTTCTCCCGATCAGATCACCGAAAAGGCCAACGTGATACATATTGATATCGATCCGGCGGAAATCGGCAAAAATATGAAGGCGCACATTCCTATCGTGGGAAACGTCCGTTTGGTGCTGGGGAATCTCCATGAAAAAACAACCTACCATGTCAGTGAGCAGTGGACCGCCGACGTTCAGGAATGGAAAGTTTCTTTAAAAAAACAGCCCAAACGATTTGAGGGATATGTGGAACCTTGTTCTTTTATTCATAACCTTTCCGCCCTGTTGCAGCCCAAAGCCATTTGGGTGGCCGATGTGGGACAAAATCAAATTTGGTCCGCCAATCACTTTGTAACCACCGCAGGGAGATTTCTCACTTCCGGCGGTATGGGCACCATGGGATACTCCATACCAGCCGCCGTCGGCGCAAAACTAGCCCGCCCCACCCGGCAGGTATTGGCGGTTTGTGGAGACGGATCCTTTCAAATGTCCATGAACGAATTGGGCACGATTGCACAAAATCATATCGGAGTCAAGATCATCGTCATGCGGAATACGCGTCTGGGAATGGTTCGGGAATTGCAGGACAACCTGTACGGCGGCAGGCACAGCGGCACCATTTTGGACAACGGAACTCCTGACATCATTAAGATCGCACAAGCGTATCATATTCCAGCGACAATGGCGTCATCCAACGAAGAGGCTATGAAAGCCGCAAAAAACATGCTGGAAACCGAAGGGGCTTATCTGCTGGTGTGTAACGTAAGCCCTGAGAATCCATCCAAGTAAAGGAGGACGCGAATCATGAAATACACCCTTTCTGTGTTGGTGGAAAATCATCCCGGCGTCTTATCCAAAGTTTCCGGTCTGTTTTCCCGCCGCGGCTTTAATATCGACAGCCTGGCAGTGGGGATTACGGAGGATTCCAACATCTCCCGTATGACGATTGTTGTAGATGGCGACGAATATGTGGTAGAGCAGGTGGAAAAGCAACTGAACAAGGTGATCCCCGTCATCAAGGTGAAAACTTTGCCGGAAGGAGAGTACATCAGCCGTGAGCTCTCTTTAATCAAGGTTGGCTGCAATACAAAGCAACGTCCCGATGTTATGAAAATCGCGGAGCTGATGCAGGCCCGTATCGTGGATGTGGCTGCTACCTCTCTCACCCTGGAGTTTACCGATACCATTGAACGCACGGAAACTCTGGTCAGCCTGCTCAAACCTTATGGCGTGCGGGAAATTGTACGCACCGGCACCGTAGCGATAGAAAAGGGAGCGGGAATTGCCCGTAAGGCCACAAACTAAAGTTTGGTATCTAATTAGCGCTCTCTTAAAAGGCGCCAATTCAGTATAAAATACGCCGGAAAACGGCTAGGAGGTAATGTCAAATGCCAAAGATTTTTTATCAGTCTGATTGTGACATCAATGTGTTAAAGGGAAAAACCGTTGCCATCATTGGTTACGGCAGCCAGGGACACGCCCATGCTCTTAATCTGCACGACAGCGGAGTGGATGTCATCGTTGGATTATATAACGGAAGTAAGAGTTGGGCAAAAGCCGAGAACGCCGGGTTAAAGGTCGCTACTGTTGCAGACGCCGCAAAGGCCGCTGATATCATCATGATTTTGATCCCCGACGAACGTCAGGCGGAGATATATAAAACCGACATTGCCCCTTATCTTACCGAAGGCAAGGCCTTAGCCTTTGCCCATGGTTTTAATATTCACTATCAGCAGATTGTTCCTCCTGCCAATGTCGATGTATTTATGATCGCTCCCAAGGGTCCTGGACATACCGTACGCAGCGAATATGTGGAAGGCAAGGGGGTTCCTTGTCTGATCGCAGTAGAGCAGGACGCCACCGGCAAGGCGTTTGACATTGGTTTGGCCTATGCGGCCGGCATCGGCGGCGCAAGAGCCGGCGTACTGGAAACCACCTTTAAAATTGAGACGGAAACCGATTTGTTTGGTGAACAGGCGGTTCTGTGCGGCGGCGTGACCGCCTTGATGAAGGCTGGTTTTGAAACCTTGGTGGAGGCAGGTTATGCGCCGGAAAACGCCTATTTTGAGTGTATTCATGAAATGAAGCTGATTGTGGATCTGATCTATAAAGGCGGATTCTCCATGATGCGCTACTCCATTTCTGATACCGCTGAATTTGGTGATTATGAAACTGGCAAACGCCTGATCACCGAGGATACCAAAAAGGAAATGAAGAAGATTCTTTCCGAGATTCAGGATGGCACCTTTGCTTCCAAGTGGATTGCAGAGAATAAGAACGGTCGTTCTCATTTTAACTCCTGCCGCCGCATTGAAGCGTCTCACGAATTGGAATCTGTGGGCAAGGAATTGCGTAAAATGTACTCCTGGAATGAGGAAAACTGATTATCGGATTTTTAAAAGGTCCTGGCCATCGGTTGCCGGGACCTTTTCTTTTTTGCTAAGGCACATAGAAATATGGATGAAACGATGGTCAACCCAACCAGCCACAAAACTCCAGAGGCAATCCGTAATAAAAACAAATCTGTAATGGATCAATCGGCGCGTGTTTCTTCAGTAATCGTTGCTGCTGCGATGTATTTGTTCGATTAAAGAAAATATACCGCTTTGATCGTTCTTCTTTTGAATCGAGTTTCCCCTTTGAGACGATATCCAAGGATAGAATCCTACTCTATTCTTGCAAAAGCACCTTTTGTTGCTTATAATAGAAATTAATTGACAGCGTTTCATGCAGTCGCACAGTTCGTCTGGCGTTAACATTTGAGGAGAGCTAGAAAGGGGTAATCCAGTGGAAAATGAAATTACAAAACCGCAAAAGCTGCTGGATAAAAACGGCGCGCTAACCACAACCGGCTGGGCACGGGATCTTTTGCTTCAATACGACCGGGACGACGTAAAAGCCCCGAAACGGCGAATCAAAGAATGGGAAAGTTATCTGCTGGTAAGCGATGGATGCGCTTTACAGCTCTCAATCGCCAACCTCGGCTATGTGGGACTGGTGAGCGCAACCTTAGTGGATTTTCGTCAATCTCTGCAACATACCAAAACGATCAAAAAAGTTTTGCCTTTGGGAGCTATGGCTCTCCCCTATTCCTCCAAATATGGAGACGCCACTTATACGGAAAAACGGGTGGGCATGAACTTTTCAAAGGCTTCGGCAAAACGGTATCTAAAAACGGAGATGCTCAACTTCCTGGACGGAAAGAATCTTTATGTCAATGTAGAACTTGAAGAAAACAAGCAACACACCCTGGTATGCGCCCTTCCGTTTACCAAGGAAAACGACTGCTTTCACTATAGCCAAAAGACCATATATCCCCATATTAGCGGTATTGTGAGATGCGGTGGAGAAGAATACTCTTTTCAATCCACCAATACCTTCGGTTTGATGAATTGGGGAAGAAGCGTTTGGCCCCGCTCGATCTCTTGGAACAGCGCCTGTTTAAACGGAAGCGTTTCCGGCGAACCGATCTCTTTCTATGTAAGCGACGGCCCTACCGATTCTGAGCAGACCAGTGAATGCGTGTGCTACTATCGGGGCCGATTGCACAAATTGGGGAAGGTATGTTTTTCCCGTAGTAACGCCGATTGGGGCTCCGCTTGGAATCTATCAACAAAAGGAATGTCCCTTACTTTTGAACCTGCGATCCCTTACAGAAGATCCGCCTCTATGGGATTGGGTTCCCACCAAAGCATATTGCTTTTTGGTTTGTTCTCTGGCGCGGTTACTGTGGAACAGAACAAAACAATAACCATTCGTTCTTTAGCTGGATTTATAGAAAGTACACAAAACACCAACTGGTGATTACGAGGAGTGAAAATAATGATATGTAAAAATTGCGGAGAAGTGATCTCCGATCATTCCACAAAATGTCCCCGCTGCGGAACATCAAATCCAGATATGTACGCAGTCAAAAACCCATATACAACAGATCAGCCAACACCGCCCATTCCATTTACAAACGTGCCGCCATATTCTCCTGCACAGGGACAAACGCCTCCTCCTGTTCCCACACCATACCCTACCTCAGGCAGCGTGCCGCCTAAGTTCTACGGCGTGCCGGTTTCAGATCAAAGCAAGCCGTATACTCCTCTCCCCTACTCCAACAGCACTGTAAACACTTCCTACTATCCGGTTCCTCAAGTAAAACCCGATCATTCTACCCGCAACATTGTGTTGGCAATTACAATTCCAATTATTTCTATACTCATCATCTTCTCAATTGTTATTGTTTCTTTTTCCCAGCTGTTTTCTTCTGGGTTTGACAATTACGTCGGATTGAAGGGAACGAAATATAACCCTTATGTTGCGGGGGAACCGGTAAAGGCCACCGGCGAGCATTTAGACTCCCAATTTGCCGACTGTATATGCACTTCTGAGATTACTCTTCAGGAATTTATCAGCGGAGATTTGGCCAACAACTATATGAAGGGGTTGGGCGCTAACCTCTCTCTTCTGGAAGCGGATGAGCAATATGTGGTAGCGCGTTTTCGGGTGAAGCTTTTGACTAACAGCACGGAAAACGACGTTTATTACGGGGACTATGATTTCTATTTTCTCGATAATCTGACGCAGCAATATTTGGAAACGCCCTCGTACGATAACATCAGCCCGGACAGCATCCGACTGTCGGTGGGAGAAACCGGAGAAGTGGTTATCTTCGCCGTTGCGCCCAAAAACGCGGATTTGCAGGCAGTCTATTTCACTGAGGATTCTTACCTCTGTTTCGGTCCTCAGCACGTATAACTTTCTTCCACTCATGCAGAAACAGCTGATTAAGACTGGTATTGCTGGAACTGCATGAGATTTTTTATCAACAGAGTGTAAGTATATAAAGCTTGCCTTCCCGGATAAACAGGCAACCAATCGCATATAATCAGGAGGATTACCATTGAAGAAACGAGTGCTTTTGGGTATGAGCGGCGGAGTGGATAGCTCGGTGGCCGCCCTGCTGCTGTTACAAAACGGTTATGAGGTAACCGGGGTTACCATGAAACTACGACCGGATGAATTCATGAGCGACAGCCTCTCTGGGGGATGCTGCTCCTTGGACGATATTGATGACGCCCGCAGAGTATGCTACAAATTGGGCATTGAGCATCTGGTTTTAAATTTTACAGAGCTGTTTTCAGAAAAAGTCATTGATTATTTTGTTTCTGAATATCAGGCAGGCCGCACCCCTAATCCCTGTATTGCCTGCAATGCTCATTTAAAATTTGACGCCTTGTTGCGGCGGGCTCAACTGCTGGATTATGATTATGTGGCAACCGGCCATTATTCCATCATACGGCAGGACGAGCAATCGGGTCGATGGCTGCTGCAAAAAGCCCCTTGTTCCAAAGATCAAAGCTATGTATTATACGGCCTTACCCAGCATCAACTGGCCCATACCCTTATGCCATTGGGCGGAATGGAGAAAGCAAAAGCCCGACAGCTCGCGAAGGAACATGCGCTTCCTGTCGCTTCTAAGCCAGACAGTCAGGAAATCTGTTTTGTAGAAAACAACGATTACGCCGGATTTATTGAGCGTTATACTGGAAAACCATTTCCCAAGGGTCAATTTATCGATTCTTCTGGTTCTGTTTTAGGAATTCATCAGGGTATCGCACGTTATACCATTGGTCAACGCAAGGGATTGGGGATCTCTTTTGGCAAGCCTATGTATGTGACCAAGATCAACGCGGAGGACAACACGGTAGTGCTTGGTGAGGAGGGCAGCCAATATGCATCTGTTTTAACTGCGGATCGGTTAAATTATATCCCCTTTGACTCTTTGACTTCCCCTATGCGTGTAACCGCAAAAGTTCGTTATCAAGCACAGCCGGCTCTCGCTCTTCTAATTCCTTTGGAAAACAACCGTGTAAAGGTGGAATTCGACCAGCCCCAGCGCTCAGTGACGCCCGGACAGGCTGTGGTTTTTTATCATGGAGATCTGGTAGTTGGCGGCGGTACAATTCTATAACCAATGGGCAACGGAGCATATAATTTCATGATTTTTATGCGCATGGAAATCGTCTGGTGGTTAAGGAAGAAACAGCTGACTTTTCTCTGCAAAACCACAAAGGACAGTTTCAGCTTTTTGTGAAGCGTTAGCGCCCAATGTAGATTCCTGTATCATTCGTTTTGTGGACCAATATCCATTACCTGCGGACTCTCTTCCCGTCATAAAATGGATAGACAGTCATCCTTTCAAATACAGCTTGCAGCCTGCGCCAAAAAACGAGATCTCAGCGAATTGGGTACGCTTCCTACATTGATAAAATCCGCGCATCGAACGGCTGGCCAGATCTTTTATCCAGACAAAAAAGGATCTGGGACAGCGGCCGGAAAGCGGCTGCATAAAAAACAATATCCGTTACCCTCCTTTATTAGTCGGCGAGCCGAGCGGGAATGAGATCATTACGCCATGAAAAAGCTCCTCTTTACAACCGATGCAGACAATGCTTTATTATTTTCCTATCTGAGACAAACCGCATGAAGTGAGAAGGTCATTCTCATCTCATGCGGTTTGTATTTTTATAAAGCTCTTAATGAAAAAGCAAAAAATAACAAAAAGGCATAGAACGCACTTATTTAAGTAACATTCCGTATCTCCGGATAAGCCTTGTTGATTTTCTGTTGGTTCAATCTCATATACAACAGCGGATAAGAATTCCCCTGTTCGTCATGATTCGTTCTTTTATAAACTTGGAATCCCATGCGTACATAAAAACCTTTTGCACGCGGATTTTGTTCATTTTGAATCGCTTTCGATTCCGTACTGAAGCAGCCTTTTCCCTAATCCTTTGCCTCTTTCTTTGGGTGAGACAAACAGCATTTCAAGCTTCTGCCCTTCTACTACCAAAAACGCAGCCGGGCGTTTGTATTCGTCTTCCGCAACAATTAAACAGGAGATGCCGCTTATCGTTTGTGGAACAAACCGCTTGATATTTTCGATCTCGTCATCCGTAGCTCTTACCGAGGTTTCCTATACGTTCAGCAGCCGCTCTGTTAGTAACGGCGTTCTTTCACTTCAAGTATCCTTATATTCACCTTTCTGCAAATTCCGGACCGATTGTTTTGTTTTTGCGTCATTCATGCGCCGTGCTCAATTTCTCAATTGCCTCCGCTTCAGTCGCAGTAAAAAATATATCTTTTCCATTATTTGATTCATAAATAAAGTCCTTTAGCGGCTTACTGGTATATTTTGAGAAATCCCCGAAAATAGCAATCTTCGCCTGATAATTAATAAATTTCTGTAATACTTCCCCTGCAAGACCTTTACTGAGAACAAAGAAATCTTCAATGATTACATTCTTATCCACCGCAATCAGATTTGTCTCTGATTCAAATTTAACCGTCATAATCAAATCAAGCGCCGACTGAACATCGTTGATGATCTTTTTATCTCCTGTAATTACAGCAATCTTTTTGCCATTTTGCATAACATTTTTTCTATTCATTTCTACAAACCTCTCTTATCGTTCGATTTCATCTACTGCGCATTCAAGCTGACAGTCATACGGCTCCGCTTCCACGTGTGCAGCATTATATTCTTTTGCCTCCACACAGCCCATAGCCCTGTAAAAAGCCTGCGTTTCGATTGCTGAATGAGATGAAATATACAGCTTCTTGGCTCCTTTTTCTCGCGCCCATTTCTTTGCCGCAAGAAAAAGCGTTTTTCCGATTCCGCATCTCCGCATATCCTCGGAGATATGGATGGAAGAAAGATCAAGATATCGGTTTATTCCGCCGAATAACTCCGACTCAACCGATACAAACCCTTTCAAAACGCCGTTACAAAAAGCCGCATACACATATCCACCTGTTTTGACCGTGTTTTTCAAGCATCCGATCAGCGTTTGATAATCATCTTCCGACCAGTCGTCAATAAACGGATCGTCTTTCTCCTTCCAGCAGCCGTTCTCCCGCCTCAAACACCTTCCAACTACCTGACGACGGATAAAATTTTGGAACAGCTTGCGATCAATTTCCTGTTCCAACAGCGTTCTGTATTGAAGCTCCGGTTTCAAAAGATTGCAGCCGTACTGCTTTATTTCACTCAACAAGGCTAACGTAATATCTTTTTCTATCTCTGAAGCTTTTTCGCAGTTCATTTCAAAATTCTCGCTGCCGCTGTGTTCCGCCGTATCGGTAATTGTGCGTATAGCAATAAACGGAATATTATTTACATAGCAAGTGTGAGCAATGGCCGCTGTTTCCATATCCACGGATAGCGGCTTAAAGGTATCATAAATTCTCTCTCTGCCTTCATCGGAAATAAAAGCTTCTCCAGTAACTGTTCTTCCCCAAAACACCGTATGAGACGTTTTATCCATAGCCTTATGGGACAAATCAAGCAGCTTTGAATCCGCAGAAAACCAACTATTTTTCATCCACGGATGAAATTCCGTTAAAACATCCTCACTTACATCGTGATAGCAAGCCTCGGTTGTTATGACCGTGTCAAAGATCTTGAGCTGCTCATTCATGCCTCCTGCCGTACCGGCATTGATAATCACATCGGCATGATAAGTATCGATTAGAATTTGCGTTGCAATTGCGGCATTTACCTTGCATACGCCGCTGAACATTATAGCCGCTTGTATGCCGTTAATCTCTCCCTCATAAACCGTCAACATCGCCTTTTTTGTTGCTGTACCGTTTTCTACATGCGGCAGAAACGGCGCAAGCTCATCATCACTGGCACAAACAATTCCTACTTTAAGATTGTATTTCATGTGAGTTCTCCGTTTTTTTGCAATAAAATTCAGAACTGCGAGCAAGACGTTTTTTCATCATATCATTATCCGGTATAAGGATTAAGCGATAACCCTTCATTTTGTGATCTCTCTCGCTTTTTCAACAAATTTCAGTACGTCACTGGGGGCATTGGGACTGTAAAGCAGACCGTAAGGGATACTGTATTCCCAATTTACCGGAATGGTAACAAGCGCAGGATGCACCTCGCTCCAGCATTCAAGTGAAAGCAATACCTCGCCTGTTTCGGCACAGCGATTAAAGACAGACAAGTCATAGAATTGTGGGGTATCCTGTATGCGGATCTGCGGATGATGATTTTCCAAATCATTGCGCAGAAAGTCGTTCACTCCTGAGTCCCCGCGCTTTACTATCATCAGCGTTTCGCCGTACAGATCTTCAATATCAATTCTTTTTTTATCTGCAAGGCGGTGTTTTCTTGATACCGCCACCATCTTTTTATATCGGCCGAGCGGAAGAAAGCGGCAACGTGAAAGCCATGCTTTGGAATCGCACACACCTATTAAAAAATCAAATTTTTCACCTAATTTTTCAATTTCTGAAAGAATCCCTTCATGGTTATCCTCGAACGGTACAAGATGCAGCTTGTAGTCGGGAAAGTCTTTGTTTGTCCGATACCATAGATCTACAAAAGGCTTCGCAGGATTTAAAAGCGACGTCCCCACACAAAATGTGGTGTCGTAATCCAACGCCGCTTTTTTCGCTCCGGCTATGGATTTTTTAGAATAGTCTATCATAAACTGGGCATCGCGGTAAATGATATTTCCCACTTTGGTGAGCCTAATCCCCGCGCGCGTTCGGTCCAACAGCTTGAGGTCAAGGTGGCTTTCAAGCGCATTAATCTGCTTCATAACCGCAGTTGGAGAAATATGTAGCCGTTCGGACGCCTTAGTGAGGCTTCCACAGTCAGCAACGGTAATAAAGGTATCTAGGAGGGGATGATGCACGGTAACACCTCCTATAGTATAAACTTTTAGTTAGTACTATCATAACAGATCGGAGATTCCAGGTCAAGACGGAAGGTGCTATACTAAAAATACAGATTGAAGATACAGAAGGTGCTATAAAGGAAAAGCTTTGATCGCATTCTATTACGGCTAGAGGAAAATATATGAGCGGTACTAAAATTCTTGATATCGGCAATACCAAGGTCGTGACACATATGATAAAAGAGTTGATAGATACAGAGCTGTTTAAAATTCGTCAGTCACAGCCTTATTCAAAATGCTAACACGAATGTATCGCCGAGGCGCAGTCAGACCAGAAGCGCAACGCCCGCCCGGAACTGAAATCCTATCCAAACAGCATGCATTGTTTCTCTGGGATTTCCCAACTACTGGGGCGCCATGCCTATGGCGATATTTACATTTTTTCACCAGCAAAGCAATCGGATCCTTTTTCACTCATAGGGGCAGGAGAAAGGGATATTAAGTGTCTTTGTCCCGGCGCAAAGATTAAATTGGGACTCTCCATATACGGTATCAGCGCAAGAAAATCAAGAAAGGACAATGAAAAATGGATCATAAAATAAAACCACAGGAAATGAGTGTGTTCCCTATAGGGGAAAGCAACGATCTGTTTGCAAAACATTTTAGCGGCCAGAGCTACTTAAAGATGCTTTCGACTGAACAAGTGGTAATCGGGAATGTGACCTTTGAGCCGGGCTGTCGCAATCATTGGCATATCCACCATTCCGAGCGGGGCGGGGGGCAAATTCTGCTTGTTACTGCGGGAGAAGGCTGGTATCAGGAATGGGCGCGCGAGCCGAAAAAACTAAAAGCAGGAGACATCGTCCATATTCTAGCAGGCGTAAAGCATTGGCACGGGGCGGCGGCGAATACACCGTTTCAGCATTTGGCCATTGAAGTGCCGGGAGAAAACTGCACGACAGAATGGTGTGAACCTGTTTCAGACAGAGAATATAAAAATTTAGAGAAAGAGGGATAATTATGCCAATAGTCACCGCGGGAAGAGACGAACTTGGGACATTCGCGCCTAAATTCGCAGAACTTAACGATAATATTTTGTTTGGCGAGATTTGGTCGAGAGAGGATCGGCTGTCGGCAAGAGACAGAAGCATTGTTACAGTGGTTGCACTGATGTCAAGCGGAATGTTCGATCATTCTTTCAAATTTCATTTACAAAACGCCAAAAATCATGGAGTGACCAAAAACGAAATCGTTGAAATTTTAACCCACGCGGCATTTTACGTCGGCTGGCCCAAAGCATGGGCAGCTTTTAAAATGGCTAAAGAAATTTGGGAGTGTAACTAAACGAGAACGCAGTGACAGGCCGCGGATACGCTGCTTTCAGGCCCAATTGGTTCCGTAAAATAAACCACACTAAATTCATTTAGAAGGGGCAAGAGAAGCCGGTATTATTGTGGGACAGGCGTATGGAAGATCGAAGGGTAAGCTTCGCGCGATCGGTATTTCAAACTTTTATCCCGTCCTCATGGTGGATATCGCTTCTTTTTCGAGAATCCGTCCCATAGTCAATCAGGTAGAAACCCATCTGTTTAACCAACCGAGTGCAGCAAAGGAATATATGGACAAATACAACGTACAGATCAAGGCGTTGGATAAACTGGAACGCTCGTTTTTCTCCCATTATGCCCCCGTAATGGTCGAATTGGTTTATAAGAAAGAAAAGTCAACCATGACAACAGCAAGAAAACGAAACTGTAGTAAAACGATGGCAGGCACTTTCGTGCCTGCCATCGTTTTACTACGTTACTTATATCCATGAAACTGGATTCTTTTCAATCGACTGCTCGGTTGCACATGGATAGGCGCCTTTTCTTCCGATCAACTTGTACTAACTTTCCAGTTGGATTGTTTTGGGCCCGCTTCTCTCCACGCTGGAAGCAACCTATTTTTTCAGGGAACGTTTTTCCCGGCTCAGCCAGTGAATTCCACTGAAAGAAACGCTTACTTTTCGTTCCTTTTTGCTCTTCGGTTCTCTATTTCCTGTTTTATTCGCAATAATAAATCAGGATGCCGAATGGAACGCATCTGAGGAAATGCGGCAATCAACCGTCTTTGCAGCCATTTGCTGTTTTGTTCCAGTTCTTTTTTCTTTTGAATTAACAAGTCAATTTTTGCCTTGATATCATCATCCAGCCGCTGTTCCAAATTTTGTTGAATTTTATGCTTGGCCTCCTGCTTTTTGCTTTCAATGTCATTTCGCAAACCATGAATTTGCTGGAGCTTTCCATTGAGCCGAAGAATGGTATACACAGACAAGACGGTATCACCAATAAAATAGGCCAGCAGACACCAGGATAATCCTGGCAAAAGCCACGCCGGGAGACTTGCTGCCATCATTTGGCCCAACGGGTGGATCAGTAAGACCAACAACACGCAAAGCGCTCCAAACAGTAAAGAGTTTTTCAGGCACACTCTCCCCCGTATATTAAATCTCTTGTTGGAATAATCCCACCAAGAGGTATGGAATAATTTTTCCAACAGGTAAGACGTTATATATTCCAAAAGACTTGTAATCAGCATACCAAAGAGAAAAATTAGAACCATATTATCAGAAAAAGGTTGGAGTATAAACAGCACCAACAATGCCCCAAATCCATAAACCGGGCAAAACGGACCGTTTAAAAAGCCACGATTGATGAATCGTTTTGCTGGAATGGAACAATATATGGATTCACATAGCCATCCTAAAAAACTATAAAAGGTAAAGCCGATCAACCACTGACTGAACGTATGCAACAACTGTTCCCCCTGTCAATCCGCGTATATGGACCCGTAAAATACTGATGAGCGTTCTCGCCGGCTATGAATCTCTGCATTCCTTAGGGAAGGCCAGCTTTCTTTCCAGCTCTTCTACAAAATCTTTCACTACGGTTAAAATAATCTCCTTGTCGTGGGGAAGATTTTGAGTGAATCCTAAAAACTCCGATCCCAGTTCTTCCATCGTTTCCTTTGTAAATGCAGTTCCCCGGTCAGTCAGGCGAATTACCTTTCTCCTCCTATCGGTGGGGTGGCTCATCCTGTAGATATAGCCGTCTTTTTCCAGAGAATCCAGCATATAAGTCATCGTCTGCCTGGGCAGATACATGCGATCCGCGAGCTCTCCCGCCTCACATTCCTGGCGCACATAGAGTTCCATCAATAACAGAATATTGGCGTATGTGGTATGTTTTGCGTTCGCCCATCGGCAGCACAAATTGTACCCTTTGATAAACAAAGAGGCGTATTCCAAAAACCACAGATCTTCCTGATTCTTTTCCATCTTTGAGTCCTTTCGTGAACATTTTATGAAAACGATTGACTTTCCATATACCCCAGATATAATATGAATTAGGATTATATGAATTGGTATAAACTTCATTACAAGTGTAATATGCAACTTCTTTTTTGTCAAGATAGTAAGGTAAGGAGAGCGATTTATGAAAAACGACTTTGTCTTATTTGATTCCGTATGTAAATATTATACTATGGGGGAACAGAAAATCGCTGCCGCCGACCATATCAGCTTCTCCATTCAGAAGGGAGAATTCACCGTGATTGTTGGGCCAAGCGGCGCTGGTAAAACCACAGTGCTGAACATGCTGGGCGGCATGGATCCCTGCGATGAAGGCCGCATTTGGCTGGATGGAAAAGAGATCAGCAGCTATAACCAGAAACAACTCACCGAATACCGCCGGTATGACGTTGGATTTGTCTTTCAATTTTATAATCTGGTTCAAAATTTGACCGCGCTGGAAAATGTGGAGCTTGCTTCTGAAATATGCAAAGATCCTCTTCCCGCAGAGGAAACGCTCCGACAAGTTGGTTTACAGGATCGAATCCGAAATTTTCCCGCCCAGCTTTCCGGCGGAGAACAGCAGCGTGTGGCAATCGCCCGCGCTCTGGCCAAAAATCCAAAAATTTTACTTTGCGACGAGCCAACGGGCGCACTGGACTACAACACCGGAAAAAACATACTGAAACTGCTGCAAGATACCTGCCGGAATACCGGACGCACCGTCATCGTGATCACTCATAATCATGCCATTACCGATATGGCCGACAGAGTCATCCACATAAAAAGCGGCCGGGTGGATGCTATTGAACAGAATAAGCATCCGATGCCTGTGGAAAGGATCGAGTGGTAGGCTTGAAGAAATCATATCGAAACGTTATTTTACGGGAAATCCGGCAAAGCATCAGTCGTTTTCTCGCCATATTTTTCATTGTGGCCCTGGGAGTCGGCTTTTTCGCAGGACTGATGGCCACTACTCCAGACATGCGTCTTTCCGCAGATCAGTATTTTGACGAAACTCACACCATGGATCTTCGTGTGATATCCACATTAGGACTCACTGACGACGATGTTGAGGAAATCAAAAAAATAGACGGCGTATCCGGCGTCATGCCTGCTTATTCGGTGGACGCTCTAATGAGCATAGATTCCGACGATAGTATGGTCGCCCGCATTCACAGCCTTCCTGTTGGAAGGTTAAACGAGGATAATCCAGATTATCTAAACCGCTTGGTGGTAACCCAAGGACGTCTCCCGGACGGGCCGGGCGAATGTGTGCTGGAAGAGCAAAAAATGGGAAACAATCCGGTGGAGATCGGTAAAACAATCCGATTATCTCCGGAAAATAAGGATCTCAGCGATACGCTCTCTACAACGCAGTTCACTGTGGTGGGATATGTAAAAAGCGCCTATTACATGTCGGTAGAACGAGAACAAAGCACCGTTGGAAACGGAAAAATCAATGCGGTTCTCTATACGGATGAAAAAAGCTTTTCATCCGTTGCCTATACTCATCTCTTTGTCACTATGACCGAGGCCAAAGAGAAAACCGCCTTTTCTACGGAATATCAAAACTGTGTGGCGCCGCTAAAAGATCAGTTAAAAGATTTGGGAACCATCCGGGCAGTCTCGCGATACGAAGAGGTAAAATCAGAGGCTGAAAACAAGCTGAAAGACGCGAAAACGGAACTACAGGAAAAAAAGGAGCAAAGCGAGCAACAGCTGAACGAAGCAAAACAACAGTTGGATGAAGGTACCCAACAGATCCTTCAATCTGAACAAGAAATCTTGGAGGGCGACAAAAAGCTCACGGAAGGGCAGCGTACCATTGAAGAAAAAGAAAATCAGCTAAAAGATGCCCAACGGCAAATAAAAGACGCCCAGCGGACAATAGAAGAACAAGAGAAAGAGCTCAATCGCGGGGAAGTCCGATGGAAACAAGGAAAAGAAACATTTCTGCAAAAAGAGGCGGAGTTGTCGGATGCTCTTGCGCAGTTAACAGCTGGAGAAAAGGAACTTGCCGCACAGGAAACCTTACTACAGCAGGGCGAAAAAAAATGGAGCGCGGGGAAAAAACAACTGGACGCCCAGAAACGTCAATTAGAGGAAGCAAAACAGCAGCTGGACCAGGCCAAAGGTATCATTGAACAAACCAGACAAGAGGTAGAACGACTCTATGCGTTGGGGCTTGTGGACCAGGCGAAAGATCTGGAAGCTCAGGTTGCCCAACAGCAAGCCGCCTTTGAAACAGGATCTGCCGAATATAATAAAAATTTAATCCTATGGAACCAGGGACAGCAACAGCTTCAGACGCAAAGAGAATCGCTGGATCAAGGAGCTGCCAAATTGCAGACTGCAAAACAGCAGTTGGAACTCTCAAAAGCGCAGCTGGATGAGGGGTCGCGTCAATTGTCCGCAGCCCGGGATGAGTTACAGCAGTCCCGTTCCCAACTGGACGAGGGAAAAAAACAGTTGAACGAGGGCAAACGGCAGCTTTCTCTCTCCATTGCGCAAATGAACGAGGGCAATCGTCAGCTGCAAGAGGCAAAAAAACAATTGGATACTTCACGCGCTGAACTTTTGAGTGGAAAAAAACAACTTGAAAACGCCAAACAAAAGCTTGCAGAAGGAGAGCTGGACTATCAAAACGGCAAACAAGAAGCACAGGACAAATTAAGCCAAGCGCAGGAACAGCTGGAGGAAGCGGAGGCGCAGATTCGGGACCTCAAAATTCCCGAGTGGTACGTTCTGGATCGAGATACAAATTTAAGCTACGCCAGCTTTGATTCCAACGCTGAAAAGGTCGAGGCCATTGCCCAAGTGTTTCCCGTCTTCTTTTTTCTGGTGGCTGCCCTTGTTGCCTTAACTACCATGACCAGAATGATCGAAGAGGAACGCACCCAGATCGGCACCCTGAAAGCGCTGGGATACGGCAAAGGATCCATCGCGTTTAAGTATGTGATTTATGCTGGATCCGCCACGATAGCAGGCAGTTTATTTGGCTTAGCGGTAGGGTTTCAGGTTTTCCCCATCGTGATTTGGGGAGCCTACGAAATCTTATATAACCTTCCTCCTCTCATCACAGTATTTAACGTAAAATACGCGCTCATTTCTTCCTTAGCGGCGCTCTTTTGTACCATGCTGGCTACTTTCTCCGCCTGCTACAGCACGTTGAAGGAAACCCCGGCCCGGCTGATGCTGCCCAGGGCTCCCAAAGCGGGCAAACGGATTCTTTTAGAGTATATCACTCCCATTTGGTCCCACATGAAATTCACGCACAAGGTTACCGCTCGAAATTTGATTCGATACAAAAAACGTTTCTTTATGACGGTTATCGGGATCGCCGGATGTACCGCATTGTTGCTCACCGGGTTTGGCCTGCGGGATTCCATTTCCGATATCGTAGAGAAGCAGTTCAACGATTTGTATCAATATAACCTCATCATCAGCGTCAAGGACAGCGAGGATAGAAATACCGATCCATCCATCCGCAAAATCTTAACGGACAACGCCAAGGTTTCCGATTCGCTGGCGGTCAGCCAGGAAACCGCAGACGTAACTTCCGAATCAGGAAAAACGCAAAACTCCGTGTATCTCTATGTTCCAGAATCCTCCCAACGTCTCACCGAATTCATTAAAATGAGAGATCGCAAAAGCGGGGATCCCATTTCTTTCACTGATGGCGCCGTGCTGGTCAGTGAAAAAATGGCCGGTAGCTTAGGAATTAAAACCGGATCCACAATCACTGTTCAAAATGCAGACGGGATAACCGCAGAATGTACCGTAGGCGGAATTGTAGAAAATTATGTTTATGCATATGTCTACATGTCCCCTGATCTATATCGCGGCAGTTTTGCTTCGGAACCGGATTTCACGCAAATCATTGCCAAAGTGGAGGATACCTCTTTGGAAAATCGAGATATGATCTCCACTGCATTGTTGGAATCTGACAAAGTCAATGCCGCACAGTTTACCAACGACCTAAGCGAATCCTTTTCCGACATTGTGAAAAATATAGATTACATTGTGATGGTGCTTATTCTATGTGCGGGGCTGCTGGCCTTTATCGTATTGTATAACCTGACCAATATCAATATTACCGAACGACAGAAGGAAATCGCCACTATTAAAGTCTTGGGGTTCTTCGATCGCGAGGTTTCCGCTTACATCTATCGGGAAACCGCTGTGCTCAGCTTGATCGGGACAGGGGTAGGACTGCTTTTAGGAATTGTTCTTCATTCCTTTGTTGTAAAGACATCTGAAGTGGATATGGTGATGTTCGGACGCAGCATCCGTCCTTTAAGCTTTGCACTAGCCGCCCTGTTAACGCTTATCTTCTCCCTGCTGGTCAATTTGGTGATGTATAAAAAGCTGAAAAAGATCAGCATGGTGGAATCCATGAAATCCGGAGAATAGCTCGACGCTTACAATACTGTAAGAAATTAGTCCTTGTGAAGCGATTGCAATCATGGTAAAATAGCGGATAGAAAGAAAACAAGATGTCTTGATTTTATGGAATGAGATCAAGTTTATCATGGCCCCGAACTTGGGGCCTTTGTTTTCTTAGAGCCGCGATTCCAAGCATTTTTTCGCCAAAGGAGGACTAAACGTATGAAAAGATTCATCAAGGGCATGGCGCTCTTGTTGGCTATTTTCTTCCTAGCGGGTTGTTTGACTGGCTGTAAAAAGCCCGCCTCGCCTTCAGAGGAAAATCCCCTTTTGGGTGTATGGAAAGATACATACGATTTGACTCAATATGAATTTATCGATGACAAGAATCTAAAACTGGTTACCATCGGAATCGCTGCTTTTGACGGCACTTACTCCATTGACGGAGACAAAATGACGATACGCCTTTCCATGCTGGGAAAAACGGAAGAAAAAACATACGAATACCAGTTTGAGGGCGATCGTTTTTATCTAAACGATACTGAATTCGTGCGAAAGAGTTCATAACTGCTTTTACCAAACAGGGGCTTGAAAAGAGATTTTTCAAGCCCCTTCTTTTATTTTTTTGTGTAAAAGCAAATGATCCGCGTATCATATGATATTTCGTCTGCGCTGATACAATTATTTTATGATCCCGTTCACGCTGGCTTTGTTTTCCGATCCTTTTTGGATATAGTAATTTCAAGCATCTATGAGCTGCTGACTAGTATTCCGATAAAGATCATGTTATAATGAAGACTAAAAATGGGTAAAATATGGTGATTGGAGTTGAGAAATATATGACAGCAATAAACAGACAACAAATTTGTGAAGGAGTGCATTTTAGCAGCGTCCCGGATTCTCGATTCAAAACGGGCCGCATCACTGCCGCCTTCCTGTTGCCCTTAACAGGTGAAACCGCAGCAGCCAATGCGATTTTGCCTTATCTTTTATGCCGGTCCTGTAGGGAGTATCCTGACTTTACCGCATTAAATCGAAAACTAAGCGAGCTTTATGGGGCAGCTTTGTATGCAGACGTCCACAAAGTGGGCGAAGTACAGATGCTTTGTCTTTCCGCAGTGGGAATTGACGACCGATACGCTCTGGATAATCAAAGCGTTTCCAGAGAGCTGACCTCTTTATTATGCAGCGTGCTCTTTGATCCCGCTCTGGAAAACGGCGTGTTTCGTTCAGAGGATATTAAGCAGGAGAAACGTCAACTGATCGAACGTATTGACGCGGAATACAACGATAAGCGTTCCTATGCAAAAATGCGTTGTGAAGAGCTGATGTGTCAGGAAGAGGCCTTTGGTGTCAGCGTTTACGGAAAACGGGAGCAAGTGGAACAACTGACCGCACAAGAAATTGTGGATGCTTGGCGGCGCGCTTTGCGATGCGCCCGTATTGAATTAATTATGTTGGGAAATTCAGACCCCAAGCAAGCCAAAGAGGTATTCAGCCAAGCCTTTTCCCGTATTGAACGGGAGCAACCCGCGAAGTGTTCCACTGAAGTTGTTCGGAGCGCTGACGAAGTTCACGAATACAACGACAGTATGGACGTGGCTCAGGCTAAGCTGGTGATTGGATTCCGGGCCGGTACCGCATCGCCGGACGAAGATGTGATGGCAACCCGCCTGATGACCGCTCTATACGGCGGTACTCCTCATTCCAAGCTGTTTTTGAACGTCCGGGAAAAGATGAGCCTATGTTATTACTGCTCTTCTCAATATGATCGTTACAAAGGCATCATTATGGTGGGAAGCGGCGTAGAACAGCAAAACATCGAGAAGGCTCGTAAAGAGATTCTTCATCAACTGGAAGAAGTACAAAACGGTAATTTCGACGACAATGATCTTGAATCTGCAAAAATGAGTGTTGCCAACAGCTTCCGAAGCGTAGCGGATTATTTAGGCGGATTGGAATATTGGTATCTCTGTCAAACTTTAGAGGGCGCTATGTGCACTCCGGAACAAAGCGCGGAGAATATCACAAAGGTAACCCGGCAGCAAGTCATCGACGCCGCTAAAAAGGTTACCTTGGATACGGTTTATACCCTTACTGGCCAGGAGGAGGAACAGGCATGAATATGATCGAAAAAAAGAGTGACCGGCTTGGGGAGCATTATTATCTGATAGATCATCCCACCGGCTTGCGAATCTATGTCTATCCCAAACAAGGTTATCACTCCACCTACGCTATTTTCGGAACAAAATATGGATCAGTCAATACGACTTTTCAACTGGAAGGGGAACAGCAGCCCATTACTGTTCCTGATGGAATCGCTCACTATTTGGAGCATAAGCTTTTTGAAAGCGAGGATGGCGACGCGTTTACCCGTTATGCCAAAACCGGCGCATCCGCCAACGCGTTTACTTCTTTTGATACCACTTGTTACCTGTTCTCCTGTACGGAAAAGGTGGAAGAAAGTCTGGAAATCCTGCTTGATTTTGTACAATCCCCGTATTTCACTCCTGAAACCGTGCAAAAGGAACAAGGAATCATCGGTCAGGAAATACGTATGTATGACGACGATCCCAACTGGAAGGTAATGTTCAACCTGCTGGGCGCCCTCTATCATAACCACCCTGTAAAGATCGACATTGCCGGAACCGTGGAATCCATCGCGGAAATAAAGGCGGAAACCCTATATACCTGTTATAACAGCTTCTATAATCTTCATAACATGGCGTTGTGTGTGGCAGGCAATATTGAACCGGAACAGGTTGTTCGATTGGCCGACCGCATACTCAAACCTTCCAAGGAACAAAAGGTAGATACGCTATTCCCCGAGGAGCCCGATACGGTAGTAAAACAGCGCGTAGAACAACGCTTCCCCATTGCGGTTCCCATGTTTCAACTTGGTTTCAAAGAGCATGCGGGAACCAAACGGGCTACCGCTCAACAGCTTGCGCTAACCGATATCGTTTTGGAGGCGCTGGCCTCCAAATCCAGTCCGCTCTATCGAGAGTTAATGGATGCCCAGCTAATCAATGCTTCCTCTTTTGGATATGAATATTTTGAGGGACCGGGCTATGCGTCCATCATTTTTTCGGGGGAATCGCGCGATCCGGATAAAGCGGCACAGCTTATTCGCGACGCAGCCGTTCGCCTGCGTAAGGAAGGGATCGATCAGCCCACCTTTGAACGGGCGCGCCGCGCGGTTTACGGCAGAAATCTCTCGGCTCTCAACAATGCGGAAACCATCGGCAACGCCATCATTAGCCTGTCTTTTGCAGATCGAGAATTATTTGAATACGTGGACTGCATTGCCCAAGCCACTTTGGAGCAGGTTAATAAACGTCTGTCTCAGCAGTTAGATGGTGACAAATCCGCATTATCCGTGGTTTTACCCATAGATAAGCAGTAAAATACGTCTAAAAGCTTACGGGGTTCTTCTATACTCATCCCAAACGGTATGGATTCAAAAAAGCGGTGATCCCCTCTTTTCATGGTATCCCCCAGATGGAAGAGGGCTTTGCTCTTTGGAAACCGTTCCCGGGATTGCTCTTTGTTAACGTTATTATCGGAGTCTATGAGCCAGCTTGCCGCCGTTTAGTCGCCGGCTCATGACTTCGGTACATAAGGAGGTTTTTCCATATGGAACAATATCACATCACATTTCCCGGACTTGGCGACTGGGCTGCCTTTGACATAAACCCTGTGGCCTTTTCCATCGGAGATTTTGAAATTCGCTGGTATGGAATCATTATCGCTGTAGGTGCGATTCTTGCCCTTGCTTATGCGCTTTTCAATTGCAAACGGTTTGGCGTCAATTCGGACAAGCTGATCGACGCCGTGATTGTCGGTTTTATCACCGGTATTATAGGCGCTCGTCTATATTATGTTATTTTTTATCCCGATCCACAATATTGGAACAATCCACTCAGCATTCTTAATATCAAGCAAGGCGGCCTAGCGATCTATGGAGGGATCATCGGCGGACTTTTGGGCGGCATCCCGGTCATCAAGCGCCATAAACAAAATGTATTTGCAGTGCTTGACATTGCTGTGATCGGCTTTCTGATCGGACAAGGAATCGGTAGATGGGGTAATTTTTTCAATCAGGAAGCCTTCGGTGTAGCAACTGATCTTCCCTGGAGAATGGTAAGCCAAGCGACGCAGGGCGTTGGCGTACATCCCTGTTTCCTATATGAATCGCTTTGGTGTCTGTTGGGCGTGTTGGTTCTTCATTGTATCAGTAAAAGAAGAAAGTATGATGGGCAGATTTTTTTACTGTATCTGGTGTGGTATGGCGCCGAACGTTTTATTGTGGAAGGCTTGCGGACTGACAGTCTTTATATTTTCAATTTACGGGTTTCCCAGCTGCTGGCCCTCGCTACCGCACTCGTCGGCGTGATTTTGCTGATTGTGTTCCGCAAGCGCACCAGCCTCTGTGTTCAAAAACAAGCGGTGCACTCGTCTGAGCCGGATTATGTTACCACTCAAGAGGCTGTACAAACAGATCTTCCTTTGGATTCTAACAGAGCCGATCATGATTCTGCTCCGGAAGAAATAAACCACGATGATTCGGATCCGTCCGATCAAAATTAAATTTTAGAAAGGCAGGTAATACATATTGGCACAGATTATTGATGGTAAAATTGTGTCCGCTCAAGTAAGAGCTGACGCCGCACACGAAGTTGAACAACTAAAGGAGCAAGGAATTCACCCTGGTCTTGCGGTGGTAATTGTGGGAGATGATCCCGCTTCACGCGTATATGTCAACAACAAAAAGAGAGCGTGCGCGGAGATTGGCATACACTCTGAAGAATACGCTCTCCGAGCGGAGACCACTCAAGAGGAGCTTCTTAATTTAGTTGAAAACCTCAATCATAAAAAGGAAATCAATGGAATACTTGTTCAACTTCCTCTCCCCAAGCATTTGGACGAAAAAGCGGTCATCAAAGCCATTGATCCCATTAAAGACGTTGACGCCTTCCATGCGGAAAACGTAGGGCGCATCATGATTGGTGATTTCCACTTTTTACCCTGTACTCCAGCAGGCGTTATGGAATTATTGCGTTCCGCCAATATTGAAATCAGCGGGAAACATTGTGTAGTGATCGGTCGCAGTAATATCGTCGGGAAACCAATGGCCATGCTGCTTCTGCATCAAAACGGAACTGTGACTATTTGCCACAGTAAAACAAAGAATCTCGCTGAAGTGTGCCGCAACGCCGATATTTTAGTTGCCGCTGTTGGCATTCCAAAATTTGTAAAGGCTGATATGGTGAAACCCGGTGCGGTTGTTATCGACGTTGGAATGGATCGTGACGAAAACGGTAAGCTGTGCGGAGATGTAGACTTTGCACAGGTAGAACCGATTGCGTCTTACATCACTCCGGTTCCCGGCGGCGTAGGACCCATGACAATTGCCATGTTAATGAAAAACACAATTACTGCGGCTAAGCTGCAACACCAATAATTGTTGGGAAGGAGCAATATTCTATTGCTCCTTCTTTGTTTTAATCAGATAAATCCTTCACGAATATCTCCTATGTAAACATACCCTATAACAAGGAAACACATGATTTCCCAATCATATCCTCCCGACTCAGGGAAAAACTAATGTAAACTAGGATGGGAGGACCGCGTATGCCCAACGTGGATATTAAATTGACACATGGTTCAAAAACAGTTGGTGAAATCACTTTACTTTTAAATGCCTGCAATGTGCCGAGGATGAAGGAACGAATCACCATTGACAATATTTTTTATACGGTACGTTCGGTGGTATATAATACAAAAATTGATCAGAGTACCGGTAACTATTACATCGATTTGGTTAAAATCACTGCCGATGACGAACGGAAAGAGAACGCATAAAAAAGGATCGCTGTGCGATCCTTTTTTATCACTGATTCATTAAGTTTTGTGCAAATTCTTTTGCATCAGCCAACGAATGGAATTCATCTTGATGCTCTTCCAGCTGCCATTGAATTTCTTTGGGTAAATCAGAGAAAAAATCATGATTCGCTGTATCGGAAGCTATTAACATATTGAGCCCTAAAGGACTTCCACTATAAAAACCATCCATATAATATCACCTCGATTATATTTTTTCCCTATCCCGAAAACTTACCCAGAGAATATCTTGGAAACAATTGTTTTTGACTTTACCTCTTTCACAAAAAGGCCTACAATAGAGGTTGGTTTCGGTAAATTCCATTTTCATTTGAAAGGAGTCCATCAATGCTTGCTTTGAATACAGATTATGCCGGTGAAGGGAACAATTTAAAAGAGGTTCGGGAAACCTTGAAAAAAATTGCAGATGCGGGTTTTACTCACATTCACTGGTGCCACGATTGGGACGGAGATTATACCTATTCTCTCTATGAGATGATGCAGATACGCCATTGGATGGATCAAGAGGGATTGCAGGCTAAGGCTTTGCACGCCACAAAAGGTACTCGTAAGCCCTGTGGCGATACATATGTCGGTGATTTTCGCAGAGATTACACCTCTGCAAATGAGTACAGCCGACTTGCAGGGGTTGAACTGATTAAAAACCGTGTGGATATGGCTTGTGTGCTTGGCGCCTCGGAGATTGTTTTACATATGCTGCTGCCTTATTTGACCTTTGAAAAAGATCCATCCTTTGAGCAACAGTATTATCAACAAGTGTTTGCCTCGTTTGATGAATTAAAGGCCTACTGTAAAATGCGCAAAATAAAAATCTGTTTAGAGAATATGTTGGATACCCCCATAGATTATCAAATCAAACAGTTTGATCTAATGTTCCAACGTTATGAGAAAGACTTTATTGGATTGTGTGTGGATACCGGGCATGCGCTCATTTCCAATGGTCCCCGCATGATGGAATTGCCGGCGCGTTATCAAGAGCGTATTTATTGTGTGCATCTCAATGATAATTTTGGGATACCCTCTGAGGACTATTATCGAAAGGAAGCGCTGATGTGCTCTTGCGATCTGCATCGTCCCCCCTATGAAGGAAACTTCGCTTGGAATAAGTTCCTGAACGTTTTAGCAAATTCCCCTTATGAGCTTCCTCTGCTGTTGGAAGTTAGTTTACGTGAGGATAATGAAATGGATTTTCTAAAAAGAAGCTATGAAGCAGGGCGCCGACTAACAAAACAATTACTGGAAGTTCGAGGGGATTGACACCTTGTAGCAAACAATGAAAAAGTGGTTCTGAATATGATGGATCATATTCAGAACCACTTTTCTTAATTAATAGTTTTTGGCAACCATCTGAAAATAAGACTGAGGATGTTCGCACACCGGGCATACTTCAGGCGCCTGAAGGCCTACATGGATATGACCGCAATTGGAGCACTGCCAAATCACGATTTCACCTTTTTGGAACACCGTTCTATCCTGCACATTTTTTAGAAGAGCTAAGTAACGCTCCTCATGTTCTTTTTCAATTTTTGCGACACTTTCAAATAGAAAAGCGATTTTATCGAAACCTTCCTCTTTTGCTTCTTTAGCAAAGGTAGCATACATATCGGTCCATTCATAGTTTTCGCCTTCGGCCGCAGATTTCAAATTTTCCTCTGTGGAGCCGATGCCCTCAAGCAATTTAAACCAAATTTTAGCATGCTCTTTTTCATTGTTTGCAGTTTCTTCAAATAAATTTGCAATCTGTACATATCCTTCTTTTCTGGCCTTAGACGCAAAATATGTATACTTATTTCTCGCCTGTGATTCTCCTGCAAATGCAGTCATCAAGTTAGCCTCTGTTTTTGATCCTTTTAATTCCATAATCTAATTACCTCTTTTCTGTTCTTGTTAAAATAATAATAATTATTGTTTTTATAATAACACCTATAAATTACTCTGTCAAGAAAATTTTACCATCAAATTGTGAATTTTTCCAGCGCTGATTCGCATCTTCCACCTTATCTGCTTTCTCATTTTGTAAAAAAATGCCGCTCCCAATTGATCTTCCTTTGCGATCATTTCCTATCAGAAAACTCTATATCTGCCATTATATTATTGTTACTTTTACAAGAAGAATCCCATACAATGCAAAAAGAAAAAGAGGAAGCACAGTGCTCCCTCCTTTTTTTATTGCTGCGCGCTAAACAGAAACGCTCCGTCCTGATAGTCACAAAGCAACTGTTTTCCCTGTTCCATCCTGCCTTCCAACATGCGCTCGGACAGGTTATCTTCTATTTGGGATTGTATGGCCCTACGCAACGGTCTGGCTCCGTATATCGGATCAAAACCTTCGTCTGCAATGGCTTTTATGGCTTCCTCCGTAAAGGAAAGATACAACCCCAAACCTTCCACACGTTTTTGCAGCGTTTTTAACATACGCCTTGCAATCTCTTGGATATCATTACTGGTAAGCTTATTGAACACAATAATGTCGTCTACGCGATTGAGAAATTCGGGACGAAACGTTTTCTTCAGTTCTTCTAAAACGGTTTCCCGAATCTTCCTAGAGTCGGCTTCCTTATCATCGCCAATTGTGAAACCCAGGCTGGTCTGCTTTTCCGTGATGAGGCGCGCTCCCACGTTGGACGTCATGATAATAATGGTATTGCGAAAATCCACCTTGCGTCCCTGAGAATCGGTTAATCGTCCGTCCTCCAGAATTTGCAGCAGCATATTGAATACGTCGGGATGCGCTTTTTCAATCTCATCGAAGAGTACCACAGAATATGGTCTGCGGCGAACTTTTTCTGTGAGCTGCCCTCCTTCGTCATAGCCCACATAACCGGGCGGCGAGCCCACCAGTTTGGAGACGGTATGCTTTTCCATATATTCCGACATATCCAAGCGGATCATGGCGTTCTCATCGCCGAACATGGATTCGGCCAGCGCTTTACAAAGCTCTGTTTTACCGACACCGGTGGGTCCCAAGAAAATAAAGGAACCAACCGGCCGTTTGGGATCTTTCAGTCCAACACGGCCCCGGCGGATTGCCTTGGCTACACTGGTCACCGCTTCATCCTGGCCGACAATTCGATGGTGAAGGATTTCTTCCATTCGCAGTAAACGGGCGCTTTCTTCCTCGGTTAGCTGAACTACGGGTACCCCGGTCCAACTGGACACGATATGGGCGATATCATCTGAAGAAACTTCACCGCTAACTTTTGCGTTTTTCTCTTCCCATACCTGTTTTTGCTCTTCCAATCGCTCTTTTACCGTTTTTTCCTCGTCGCGAATCTTTGCCGCGCGTTCAAAATCTTGCGCGTTGACCGCCGCGGATTTTTCCTGTTCCAGCTCTTTCAGCCGCTGTTCCAGCTCCTGCAAATCATCCGGAGCGGTATACGCCAGAAGACGCACGCGGGAAGCCGCCTCGTCGATCAGGTCGATGGCCTTGTCAGGCAGGTAACGGTCCGCAATATAGCGGGATGAAAGTTTAACGGCGGCCTCAATGGCGCCATCGCTAATCTTAACCTTATGATGGGCCTCATATCGATCCCTAAGCCCACGAAGAATCTCAATGGCTTCTTCTTCGCTGGGTTCTCCCACTGTCACTGGCTGGAAGCGGCGTTCCAGCGCCGCATCTTTCTCAATGTATTTACGGTACTCGTTAATGGTGGTGGCGCCGATCACCTGGAAATCTCCCCGGGCCAGTGATGGCTTAAGGATGTTGGCGGCATCCGCCGACCCCTCCGCGGAGCCTGCGCCAATGATGGTATGCAGTTCGTCGATAAATAGAATCACGTTTCCCGCTTTTTTCACTTCATCAATGGCATTCTTAATTCGGTCTTCAAAATCGCCCCGGTATTTGGTACCGGCGATCATGCCGGTCAGATCCAAGGAAACCACTCGCTTCCCTTTAAGAAGCTCCGGAACATTTCCAGACGCGATCTTTAAGGCCAGCCCTTCCGCCACAGCGGTTTTACCCACGCCGGGTTCTCCAATAAGGCAGGGGTTATTTTTGGTCCTGCGGGACAAAATTTGAATCACCCGTTCAATCTCATTTTGCCGGCCAATGACTGGATCAATCCCTCCTTGGGCAGCCACCGCCGTGAGGTCCCGGCCAAATTGATCCAGGGTTTTTGTATTGCTTTTTCCTTTACCAGAGGGCTTCGCGCTCCCGGGCATTCCATATCCGCTAGCTGTATTCTCGTCTTCGTTGTCGCTTCCCAACGCGTCGTTGATCTTCTTCACAATATCCTCCGGCTTTGCGCCAAGCTCCTCCAGAAATCGCATGGCGTAGCTATCGGATTCTTCCAACAGAGCCATCAACAGATGCTCGGTTCCCACATAGTTGTGACCCATCCGCGCCGCCTCCATGACAGCGATCTGCAATATCCGCTTTGTGCGCGGCGTGAAATCATCCATACTGATCACGCTTCTTACTCCAGATCCTATCTTCTGGCGCATCATCTGCTCCAGCTCTTCCGCAGTAACGCTCAATTCAGCTAACACGGTAGCGGCCACACCGCTTTGCTCTTTGAGTAATCCTAATAGGATATGCTCTGTTCCGACATAAGTGTGCCCCATTTCCTCTGCGCTTTCAATCGCCAGATTTAGAGCTTTGTTTGCTTTTTCTGTAAAACCATTGAAACGATACATCGTCAATCCTCCTTTGGTGAATACCATTCTGTGAGAGTAAGTCTAGGAAACTTCCAATTAAGACAGCCGTTCCTTTACTAGCTCCGCCCTGCGTTTATCCCGCTCCGGCGGGGTCATCGTCTTCCCCACATTTTTCATGAGGGTGGCAGGCTGCGCCTCAATCATCAAGGCGCTAATTTGGTCATAAGAAATATTGTCAATTATCCCCATAGATATACCCAAACGCACATTGGAAATCAATTTCATGAATTCGTCGTTATTGAGCAGCCGGGCGTTGAGCAGAATTCCTAAAGAGCGGCCAATGGCATCTTGCGTTTCCAGATGTCTGGAAATGGATTCTCGTGCCGCCCGCTCCTGGGATACAAGCTGTAATGCAATATCTCTCAGATTGCTGATAGCCGCTTCCTCAGAGAGTCCCAATGTCACTTGATTGGACAACTGATATAAGGCTCCCTTGGGTTGCGTGCCCTCTCCGTAGATGCCCCGGATGGTCAACCCCAGCTTGGACAGATTGCCCGCGATACGGTCCATAGCGCCGCTGTCCTGTAGAGCGGGCAAATGTAACATAAGGGAAGCGCGCATTCCCGTTCCTAAATTGGTAGGGCATTGTGTGAGATATCCGAGACGGTCGTCAAAGGCAAATTTTAGACGTTCATCCAACAGCGTATCCAGACGATCCGCCATTCGATAGGCCTCCTCCAAGGCCATCCCTTGCTGCATGACTTGAATGCGAAGATGATCCTCCTCGTTAATCATGATGCTGACAGACTCATCGTTCATAAGCAACAGTCCGCGACCCTCTCGCTCTGAAACGAACTCTGGACTCACCAGATGGCGTTCCACCAAGGAAACCGCCTCGGTTTGGCTCAGCGCCCCCATGTCAATGTATTCAAATTGATTAGAGATCGCGGAATTCCCGTGAATCACCGCGTCTTTTACCGCTTTATCCACCTTGAGCATACCGTCTTTTTGAAGTTTACAGGGAAACGGATCATTCATTAAATTCCGCGCCAATCGAATCCTGGTGCTGACGATAACATCTCCCTGTTCCCCCGTCTTTTCATACCATTTATTCATGCCGATCTCCCTGCCTTTCTATTTCTTTAATTCGATCTCTTAACTGCGCGGCTTTCTCAAATTCCTGCTCCTGAATCGCCCGCTTTAACTCTTCTTTGGCTTTTTCCAGCTCGTTTTTCAGGCGTGCCTGCATTCCGGCGGATGAGGCCAACTTCCCAACATGGGTGGTATTTCCATGAATTCTCTGAATAGAGGGAATCATTCTGTCATAGAAGGTACGATAACATTCCGCACAGCCAACCTGTCCGGTTTTTGCAATCTCATTAAAGGAGGAACCGCACCGTTTGCAGCGAACCGTATTCATGGTCTGTTCAGGAGCCCCTTCTTCCCCCAGGAAGCTCCCTAAAAAACTGCCCAAATTGAATCCAAATCCATGAAACAGGCTGCCATAACCCATTTTTTTCGCACACTCCGAACAAAGCATAAACTCTTTAAGCTCTCCATTTACTATGGATTTCACATGGGTGGTCGCCTGGCTTTTTCCACAAGATTGACACAACATATCAATTCCTCCTTTTCTATATCTGAGTCAGCAACATATTTTTAAACAGAGAGGCGCGTAAATAATCCCGGTATTGAGGGGGAACGCTGCGATACGCTTTCTCTGAAAGTGCAGAGGCCATCAGTTTGGCGCTATCCGGTGCAATCATCCCCTGCTGCTGCATATTGTTCAGCATAGCCTGGGCGGTTGCTCCATCCAGCTTGGCGCCAATGGCGTTGATTAGATGCATAACCGCGCTTCCTCGGTCCATCTTGATTCTTTGGATTCGGATGTAGCCCCCGCCGCCCCGTTTGCTCTCAACGATATATCCCTGTTCCGGAGTAAAGCGGGACGTTATCACGTAATTAATTTGGCTGGGCACACATCCTAGTTCTCCCGCCAATTCATTGCGCTGAATCTCCGCGTTGCCGTCGCTTTCATCCAGCATGTGCTGAATGTATTGAGCAACCAGATCGCTCATTCTCACAGGATCACCTCTCATATCATTTGATTTTGACTTTCTTTGACTTTAATCTTAGTATAGTTCCTATTCTTAAATACGTCAAAGTCAGTTAAAGTCAAACCAAGTTTATTTTCTCACATTTTTTCTGATTTAATCAAGAATCGCTTCCTTTTACACAGTCAATCGGCTTTTTTCTTTCGCTCTCTAAGAATTGCTTCCTTCTTGGGCGCCTAAATGTTTTTTGGAACCACTTCTGTTCTGGCGCATAATCTGTTAGTGCGGATCAAACCTGTGCGGCGATACATTCTTCAATATACGGTGCATGGGCTTGCTTTATGAATCACAGGTAAAAAAGCAATAGGAATAGCAGGTATTTCATTCTGGCAAAGTCCGGCAGCGAATCCTCTTCTATTCTGCTCACGCAAAGCCGTAAAAAAACTTGTAACCAATAAGGCAAATGATCCGTATACTATATCAAAAGCTTTAAAGGAGGCAATACACAATGGGTTGTAACAATTTCTTTGGTGGATGCGGCGGAGGCTGCTCTTGGATTATCATTCTGATCATCATCCTGCTGGTTTGCGGATGCGGCAATGACAATGGTTGCGGATGCAACGACGGTTGCGGTTGCGGCAATTCCTGCGGCGGCTGCGGTTGCTAAGATCTCCAATAGTACTAAGTAAAAGAGGGCTCCGGGAAAAACCCGGAGCCCTCTTGATTTTATAAGCGTTTAACCGATATAGTTTAAAGGGTTCACCCTGGAACCGTTTCGATAAACCTCAAAATGCAGATGATTTCCTGTGGAATCCCCTGTCGTGCCCACTGTTGCAATGACTTGTCCCTTAGAAACCTTCTGTCCAGCTTTCACATAGATACTATTACAATGCGCATACAACGTGGATAATCCATTTCCATGATCAATCATCAAATGATACCCATACCCGTAGTTATGATATTTGACGTATTTCACGGTTCCCCCGTCAGCCGCAACAATGGATTGTCCGCGAATTCCGCTGGATGAGATATCAATACCATTGTGCATTTTGCCCCACCGCATACTGTATTGACTAACCACCCGGCGGGTATAAGGAACCGGCCAAGCCATGCTGCCGGTAGCTATCCCCTCTTGGTTTACCGGCTTTTCCACCTTTTGGGTGCCGACGGTTATGATCTTATCCACCGCTTCCTTGACTACCGTTTTACTTACCGTTTCACGAGATACTTCCACACCGTCAATATAAGTAACTTCATCCACACATTGTTCGATACCTTCCACACCCTCCTGAGTCACTTTGGAATAATCGGTATCTTTGTGGTCGTCGTTGACCGTTACTGTTTTATAGGGAATTATGGTTTCATACCTTTCTTCCCGGGTCATCTTTACCGTCAAGAGAGGCTTTGCCTCTGACAATCGAATCTGATCCCCAACCTTTAGACCGGCCAGCTGTGCCTCGCCCAACGATTCCGTCAGTTCCTCTTTTGAGACCTGGAATTGATCCGCTATGACTTCTGCCGTGTCTCCTTCTTTCACCGTATAGGTCAAGCTTTCTTCGGACGTTCCCGCCAATAGATTTTTCAGCTCTTCTGAAGTCAGAAGGCTCGCAGTGGGATATAAGCCTTTTACGCTTTCAACATTTTCCACAAAGGATACCTTCGCAGCCGGATCGTCCCCTTTGGCGCTGCTCAGCGTATTCTGCAATAAATAACTCAAATCGGCGCTGCTTTTAATTGCGCCAATCAGTTCCCCATTGACATACAATCCACTGGCATCTTCAATAATACCGCCGGATTTTTTAATCAGCTTATCGCACAGTGCAGTCGGTGTGGCATAATGGGCTTTATCCACAATCGTCAGCTGATAGCGCGGAGAAATTCCCACACCGGCTTTTTTCTCTACCGCATCGGATACTAATCTTTGATTTACCATATCGGAGGCCTGCTCCAAGGTCTGTTCACTTTGAATCGTGGCAATGGTCTCATTTCCATAAGCAAGAACCAAGCCAAAGTTTTGATTCATCCAAAAATGAATCGTGGAGCCCAACACCACCACAGCCACTATGGGAGCCGCCACATTGGCAATACTCATCAGCAGGCTTTTATGACGAACCATACTTTTGCCTGTCACTTTAAAAAATTCAGCAAGACAATTGGCCTTTCCTTTGCGCTTTGCTTGCCGGATACGCTGTTCGGCAATTTCAAAACCGTGATGGACCCGATGGATCTCTTTTCGCAGCACTCGAAAACGTTTTCTCAAAAAAGAACCGCACAAACTAGCGCTCCATTCAACAACAGGTTGGAAGAATTGCACCGTTCTCCGCTTTATGCGTTTTCCAATGCGTGCGGATTGGATACCCGCTATATAAAACAAACGAAACGCTTTCCGATCATAAATACCTTTTCGTTCCTTGTCTGATCCATTTCGCATCCATACACTTCCCTTCCTGAAAAAATAAAAGGTTACAAGATTGTAACTCAGTATATACTTATTATACCGAATAGTTACAAATTTGCAACCCTTTTTCTTAATTGTTGTTATTTACCTTAAAAAGCCCCCGACATCAGGAAATGATATTGTGAATCATCCTTTATTTTATCAATAATTCATTTCTTGTACATCCCAATTGACTACATGAGCATAAAATTCGGAGGCAATACGTACAGCTCCTGATAGATCATGCTCCCGATAATTTCCGCATTCCTCCGGTTTGTTTCCTGGAATCTCCCCTTGATACTCCGAAATCTCCTTTAGAATAGTCAGGATCAGCGCTAACGCTTGTTCTCTGCTTATATCCCGCACCAGAAAATAGAAACCGGTTCGGCATCCCATAGGACCGAAATAGATTACCTGATCCGCATACTCGCTGTTTCGGGCAAACGTGGCAAAAAGATGTTCAATGGTATGCATGATGGGACTGTCCAAAAAGGGCGGCTGATTTGGGGTGCAAAAACGTATATCGTAGGTGGTAATATCCCCATCTACCCTGGAAACATAAATGCCCGGCTTTAATTTAGAGTGATCCACACAAAAACTTGCGATTTTCTTCATCCAATCTTCTCCTTATATTCTTATCAACAGCAATTTTTACAAAAAAGAACGACCTTGCGTCAGGGAAGTCAATGACTCTCCCTTCAGATAGCGCTGAATCATACGCAGTGACAACGCCTCCGCCTGATCCACAAGCTGAAAAAAAGAGTCCGTTCGAACCGGGCCGCTGTCCAAAGGCCAACGCCATTCTCCGGAAAGAATGTTCGCATAATCAAAGTCATCGTCCTCCGTCATACTTCTAAAATGACAGGATATCACCGGAGGGCGCTGTTTTTTCTTTTCTCTTCGAACGATCCATTGTTTCTTTAATGAGGTACGGTCAGTCATCCAACCAAAAGCGGTACGGCAATCCTCTACGCACTGTTCCAAAAGGTTACATGGAATCTCCTCTTGATACAAATCAATAAATAAAGAGCGGTACAGATTTGCAATATCTTTTTTTACCGATTGATCTTTGGGGACGAGTTTCTTTAAATTCAGTTCTGTTGGCAATGCGGCCCGTTCATAGCGTAAAAATATCACATCCAGCATGGACTCTACCGTATGATGACAAGTGTCTAAGGTGGACAGCTCCAAAAGAGGATGAAGCATGGCTGAACTGTACTGTACAAAAGGATGTACAGTACAGTCCAATGCAAAATGGCTGATAAAGCCCAAAATATATGCATGTATTTCCGTTTTCTTCTTCTCTTGGTCATATTTTTGCATCAATTCCAGGATTGTCCCCGGAGTGGTTTCATGTAGTTTTTGACCGTATTTTTTGAGACTTTCTCCTTTTTGCCAAGGCAGAAACCGGTGGCAATCAAATAGGTCAGGCCCTTGGGCCCCCCATAAAAAAGCGTTCGAAGAAGCTATTGCGGAATCAACTTCGCTCTTCTTGAGCAGTCTGTCCGCCAAAAGATAGTGAGAAACTGCGGCTGGCATTCCGTATCCTCCCCTTTTATTGCTTGTTCTCTCTCATACGTTGCAGGTTAATGGCAAAATTTTTGACAATTTCAAAGGAAGTAATCACGCTGGTAAGCAGCACGCGCTGTTCTTCTCCCGACGCATCTTGAATCAACTTCATATTCCCATGAAGCTCAGAAAGTTTAGAATTCATTCTTTTCTCAATTTCTAAAAGATCTTGCGGGCCCGCCTGTCCAATTTTCGTAAGATTCTTCACAGACTCCACAGTGTTCCAATATGATTTTTCCAATTGTCCATAGTCCTCAGCCGTCAAGTAGGGCCGAAGAGAGACCATGCATTCTCCTAAATTCAGAACCATGACGGCTGTGTCCGGCCCTGCTCCAGCCGGTATCACTTCCGACTCTTTTATAAAAGCGCGGTTGTTTGGAGTCTTCTCCTTTGGATCTTTACTAAACCGACGTAGCATAAGCAAGTTGTAACTGGTAAAAATCGCGATTCCCACTAAAATCATTCCATGATACAATGCCGGAAATGGAAAAGCCGCCGTTACAAATGTCAACGTTACCGTAAACCCCCAAAGGATACTGCTGGAAGCCAATAATACGGCTGCAAAGTACGGATGGAGTTCCTTTGCCAATCCACGATACAGAAGCACGCTAATATTCACAAGTCCCGCCGCCAAAATCAGATAACTGATGCACCAAGGAAAAAAGACCGCTTTTTTATGATATAAAACCGCCATAATCCAAATAGTCATCAAATCGATTAGAGCCAAAGCCAACGCTTTTAACAGATTACGACGTCCCTTTTGTCCCATACCTTGTACTCCCTCACCTATTCTCTGTTATCGATTTGCTAACGCTTCCTGCAATGCTTTGGATAACTGGTCAGGGCATGAGGTAGGCTTGAATCCACAGGTTATCCCTTCAAATCTGGCAATTACATCCTGTGCCTTCATTCCTTTGACCACAGACGAAATCCCTTTAAGATTGCCGTCACAGCCCCCAATAAATTCCACACTTTCAATGATATCCCCGTTGAGTTGCACCTTAATCTGTCTCGAACAAGTTCCCTTTGTTTTATATTGATACGTCATTTCCGATCCCTTCCTATTCCTGATTTTCCGGCTTCTCCGTTTTCCTCTTTAAAAGCGCACGCACTTGCTGATCGGGTGTGGTAAAAGTCCCTACTGGATGAAACCTGGAGGAATACATTCCATGAAAATCAGTGCCTCCGGTAGCGATTAGTCCATGTCGCTGCGTATACTCCAGCAGTCTGACTTCATCGCCCTCACGATTTCTGGGATGCCATACCTCCACGCCATCCAGCCCTAACTGCGTTAACTCCTCCATCAGGTCATAACTATCATATTCCGCTGGATGAGCCAACACCGCCAGTCCCCCGGCCTTATGAATCAATTCTATAATATCTCTGGATTCAGGATAGTCGACGCTTGCATAAGCGCTTCCGGTTTTTGAATGAAACAATTGTTGAAAGAGCTCCCCGTAAATAGAATTTGTATATCCTGCATCCATAAGTGCATGCATAATATGCTGCTTATAAAGATTGGTGCTGGCATCGGCTCTTTTTAATACCATTTCAGAAGTGATGGGATAAGAGCGCAACACCTTCCGCAACATCTCCAACCCAGCTTTCTTTCGGTTTTCTCCAATCTTTTTTAATACGTCTTTTAGGCATTCGGGATTATCATAGAAATAGCAGAGAATATGAGCCTTGCGCTTTCTTTGATAATCAAACGTGGAAATTTCCATACCAGAAATCACTTGAATTCCTAAACGTTTTCCCAACTCAACGGCATGTGCAACACCGGCAAATGTATCGTGATCCGTAACAGCCAGTGTCTTTATCTCCCTCTTTTGCGCCATGTCCATCAATTCGTCAATACTCACTGATCCATCCGATAATATGGTATGACAATGTAGGTCAGCAGACAAACCTATCACCTTCCCTATCCCTGTTTGTCCTTATAAATTCATTGCTTCGATTACGATTCTAACTCATTATAGATTAAAATCGAAGGAAAAACAATGGTGTTTTCCCTTGAGAATATACACAAGTTTCAACGAATATGAGTGTTCAGATATAACAAAGCGTGTGGAGAAAATCCGTTTCGAGCGCGCTCTCTAGGCGGATCCCTTTTGTACATCATTGAAACGCCATTTTTAAAATTAAAAAAAGCTCAGTTGTTTTCCCGTAACCGGTTGAGAAACACCACTTGTCGTTTGATGAACATACTCTTTCGGAACATCCGTTAAAAAAGAGGAGGGCTCAGAGGAAGTCATGAGAAACAATTCTTCTTTTGCGCGGGTCATTCCAACGTAAAAAAGTCTTCTCTCCTCTTCCAAATCCGCCGAACGCCCAGGCTGTTCCAAGGGAATCCATCCCTTTTTTACGCCGCATAAAAAGACCACTGGAAATTCCAGTCCTTTGGATCCGTGTAAGGTCATCAGGGTAACCGCGTTAGAAAGATAACGCTTCCCTGCGCTGCGCACAATGTCCCCTTCCTGCCCAGTCAAAAGATTTTCCAAGAAATCAGACATGGTTGGATGGAAGACCGACATATTCAAAAAACGCTCCAGATTATCGTTGGGCATGAGGTCGTTTTCCTTTGCCCAATTTTCAATCAACTTTCCGGGTTTTTCTTTTCGAACCCGAGGCCGATAGTCGCTTAATTGCTTTAAAAAGATTCGTAAGGGTTCCACATCCCCAAACGCCCTTTCCATCTTCAATATCCGCTCTTCCCACGGAGAAGACGAGTCCAAAGAGCGCCATGCCGCTCCAAAACTCTCCGCCAAGTCTGAAGGGATATTTCCCGGCGCACTTAAACCGGCTCGTAGGGACAAGATATCTCCACTATCCAATAAAAAACGGAAAAAGCCAACCGCCCCCTTTACCAAGGGATCGGAAAGCAAATCGTCCCGTCCAGACACCACATAAGGGATACTTTCCCGGCGCAGACATTTTTCCAGTAGCTCTGCCTGCCGGTGTGTCCGGTATAGAACCGCAATCTCAGAAAAACTGCGCGGCGACTCCCTCTCCTGCCTTTGGGAAGACGCTTGCGCATCCAGCATATCGATTCCTCCCACCATCCGGTTGATCTCCTTTGCAACTGCAATCGCCTCGGAAAGATCGCTGGGAGCCGACACCAAACTGACCGGCGCTCCCTTCGGCCTTTGAGCTTGCAAAAGCCGCTCTCCTCCTGGATTTTTTGAAATCACCGGAAGCGCGCAGCCCAGAATCTCCGGCGTGGAACGGTAGTTGTTCCGCAAACGAATTTCCTGAACAGAAGGGCAATCCTCCTTTAACCGATCAAAACACCGGGAATCCGAGCCACGGAAGCCATAGATAGATTGATCTGGATCGCCGATAACAAACAGCCCTTGGCTCTCTCTGCTCCATGCCGCAATCAGCTGATACTGAAGATCGTTGATATCCTGAAATTCATCCACTAACAGATGGGTAAAGCGACGCTTTTGTTTGTCGTCTGGTTTTTCTGTCCAAAGTCTCAGCGCATTGATTAAAAGATCGTCAAAATCCATTGCTCCCGTCTGCCGGAGCTTTTCCTGATATCGTTCGCAGGCGTTTTCAGAAAGCTCCGCCTGCTGAAATCCGCATTTTTTTCGGGAGAGTTCACGCAAAAACTTAGACGGCGATTGTTTTATATCCAGTTCCCTCAATACCTCTTGCGCCAATTCCCGTGCGGAATTCTCATCCAACAAGGTAATCTTTTCGCCGGCTTCCAATCCTTGATGCATACAAATGGAATGAAAGGTGCCTATGTTCATAGAACGTATCGCCCGCGGCCCGAATTGTTGTTCTAAACGTTCTTTCAGCTCTTTGGCCGCTTTATTGGTAAAGGTTACCGCCGTGATCTCTGACGGCTTTACCCCACACTGATCCACCAGATAGGCAATTCGAGTAATCAAGGTTTTCGTCTTTCCCGTTCCAGGACCCGCTACCACGGCCACTACAGGTTGCGTGGTAGTAACTGCTTGCCGTTGCTCCGGGTTTAACTGAGCAAGAAGGCCAACCGGCTGTGGACATATTTCTGCATCATCGTCTAAAACGTCCTGTTTTTTTAGGGCTTGTCCCTGCGGCTTAGCAGCGGTTTTTTTCTTCTTTGGTTTTGAAACGCCAAATAAGCAGGTTTGGCCGGACAGGCTTTCCCGTTCGGAAGGATCCAACAGGTGTATTACCCCATATTCCCCATCGTATCCAGGCTGTCTTTCCACCTGTCCTGCTCGCAGACGGCGAATCCCTTCCTCCACACACGGACCGGCGCTTTTTCTAATATCATCCAAGGAAGCTTGCCTTAGGATATAAAATTCCGATCCTAATTCTTTCAGCATCGTTTCGTACTGCGCATTCACTTTGACGCTGGCGGGCGAACGTCCCGTAGAGGCGGCAATGACTTCGGGAAGCGGAACCAAGCTCTCAAAAGAAGACGCATTCTCAGGTACATACCCTTCCCCCCGGTCGGCAAGCTGTTCCACCCGGTGCTGCACCCCAATGGTAATTTTCTTGCCGCACACCGGACATTTTCCGCCCAGTCTTTCGGTTTCCGCCGGAGTCAGACATTGCTTACAATTGCGGTGGCCGTCGTAATGATATTTCCCCTCCTCTGGAAAAAATTCAATGGTGCCGGCCAGACCGCCATTCTGTCCCTCCTGTAAAGCCTGAGAAAGAGCGGGATAGCTTAACTGCGTTTCCAGCAGATTGGCCTCCCTTCCCAGCTTAGAGGGGGAGTGCGCATCGGAATTGGATATCAGATGATAGCGATCCAGGGCCGAAACTCTCCAGTTCATGGGAGGATCGGAGGAAAGGCCGGTTTCCAGAGCGTGGATATGAGGCGTTAAGTCTTCAAAACATTCCTCTATGCTGTCAAATCCGGAAAAAGCGCCAAACAGGGAGAAATGCGGCGTCCAGATGTGCGCCGGAACAAACACCGCCTTTGGGCAGGACTCCAGGGTAATCTCCAGTAAATCCCGGCTATCCAGTCCCAAGATCGGACGTCCATCCGAATGGATATTACCAATTGCCTCCAACCGGCGCGACAACTCTTCCGCTTCCTCCAATCCAGGAAGCAAAATCAGGTTGTGCACCTTGCGTACCTTTCCATTCTTTTTATAGATGGAACTGATTTCACCGGTTACCACAAATCGAGTCTGCGCTTGACCTGCTTGGGTTTCTTCCGAAATGCGGGCATCTTCCCGAAGCCGGTATAGCCCCTCTTCCGCGGGAATCAATTTTTGCTTAAGCTCCTCACGCCAGGCAGGATGGGTAAAATCTCCCGTGCCGATCAAGGCAATTCCCTTACGCCTGGCCCATAAATCCAGATATTCCGGAATACACTCCCGGCTGGTAGCCCGGGAATATTTTGAGTGGATATGAAGATCCGCAATGTACATATATTTCACCTATCCTGCCCTTTGAAGATAGTTTCATTATACCGGTTTTATGCTTTTTTATCAATTACCATAATCCCACCATAATGGAGAAAAGCGCTGTCCTGTATAAAACAAGACAGCGCTTTCTTACGAAACAGCGGCGTTCTCCAGCGGTTTTTTTATTCTAATTCACATACTTTTTAACGCCATAGATTTCATTAAATTTTTTCAATTTCAATAAAAGTTAAATCCAGATCGAACAAATAAGAAATCCCCTTCTCCTGATCTTCCAATCGAATGTTGCTGCTGACCAAAGCAGTGGGGCGCGGAACAAACAGCCATCTTCCCAGATCATCCTCATAGATTATAAACGCATTGCTGTGACCCAGGTAATTGAAAACAAAATTCTGACCCTGCTCATCCACAAAGATATAAGTGTTGTTCTCACTATTCTCAATCAGCAAAGGCTTTTGGAGCGCAACACTGGCGCTAATAGAAGCTTCCAGGTTGGATTCAGGAATCGTGGCAGCCTGTACGGCAGCTACCGACGCGCACAATAATACGGATACCATTCCTGCTGTCAGTCTTTTTGCTAATTTTTTCATACAATTACCCCTTCTTTTTATAAGATACGAACGTTCAATTCAAATATAGCAGAAGCACACCAAATTGTAAACTATAAATTCATAATATTCAATAACAAATCGTTGTCGTTTTTCTGTTTATATCGCTATATAAAGATTTATATAAATTACAAATGAAATCAATCTCATTACTCCAACATAACAAGAAACGCGCTGTCCTGCACAGAACAAGACAGCGCTTTCTTACGAAACAGCGGCATTCCCCAGCAGTTTTTCTTTTAATTCACACACTTTTGAAAGCCATGCATTCCATTAAATGTTTCTAATGTCAATAAAGGCTCCATCCATATCGAAATAATAGGCAATGCCTTTCTCCCGATCTTCCAATCGAATTGTGGATCCACTCATAGAAGTTGGGCGCGGAACAAACAGCCATCTTCCCAGTTCATCCTCATAGATGAAAAACGCATTCGTGGGTCCCAAGTAATTGAAAATAAATTTCCGATCCTTTTCGTCCACAAAAGTATAGGTGTTGTTCTCATTGTCCTTAATCAGCAAAGGTTTTTGGAGCTCAACGCTGGCGCTAATGGATACATCCGATTTGGATCCAGGAATCGTGGCAGCCTGCACGGCGGCTAACGATGCGCACAATAATACGGATACCATTCCCGCCGTCAGTCTTTTTGCTAATTTTTTCATACAATTACCCCTTCTTTTTATAAGATACGTACGTTCAATTCAAATATAGCAAAAGCACACTAAATTGTAAACTATAAATTTATAATATCCAATAACAAATTATTGTCGTTTTTCTGTCGATATCGCTATATAAAGATTTATATAAATTACAAATGAAATCAATCTCATTACTCCAACACAACAAGCGAACGCGCTGTCCTGCACAAAACAAGACAGCGCGTTCTCATGAAACAGCGGCATTCTCCAGCAGTTTTTCTTTTAATTCACACACTTTTGAAAGCCATGGATTCCATTAAATGTTTCCAACGTCAATAAAGGCTCCATCCATATCGAAATAATAGGCAATGCCTTTCTCCCGATCTTCCAATCGAATCGTAGACCCAACAGAAGGGGAACGCGGAACAAACAGCCATCTTCCCAATTCATCCTCATAGATGAAAAACGCATTCGTGGGTCCCAAGTAATTGAAAATGAAATTCCGATCCTTTTCATCCACAAAAGTATAGGTGTTGTTCTCATTGTCCTTGATCAGCAAAGGTTTTTGGAGCTCAACGCTGGCACTGATGGATACATCCAATTTGGATTCAGGAATTGTGGCAGCCTGTACAGCAGCTACCGACGCGCACAATAATGCTGATATCATTCCCGCCATTACTCTTTTTGCTAATTTTTTCATACAATACCCCTTCTTTTTATAAGATATGAACGTTCAATTCAAATATAGCAGAAGCACACCAAATTGTAAACCATAAATTCATAATATTTTATAATAAATTTCCGCTGGTTTTCTGTTGATATTTTCTATATTATGATCGATATAAATTATAAGTTATAAAAATCCCATTACTCCAATACAATAAGAACCGGATATTCCTGTTTCAAAGGAAGTATCCGGTTCTTATTGCTAAGATTTCATAAAGACTACATATAACGAGTAATTACCTCTGAATTTTCGATAATTGTCATTTTAACAGGAATGTATTGAAAGAAAAAACTAACAATCATCACCAGAATAAGAGCGGCGATCGATAAACAAACCACCAAGAACACCATAGAACGCCGACGGGCGTTGACGATCTCTTTTTCATCGATTTGTTCCATAAAATTCAAGACCAGGCATTCCGGATCTCCTAAAAATTTGTGCAGATCCTCCCGCCCCGCCTGCGGATTGGTATTTAGAAATTCTTCCGCGCTGACGGTCAAATCCCGATAAAACCGTTTTTGAGATGTTCGATAACATTTCAATAATTTTTTCACCGGCTTTAAATAGCGCCGTATTTCTTTTCCTGCCTCTTTTGGTTTCATATCAAAATCTCCTTTCCAATGTCTTCCTTTGGGTTCCATTGTATCTATTCCTATTGCTGTTGACCCAATTTAGTGAATATATTTCACTAAATATTTTTAACAATCATTTTCTTAAATACTGGGCAATCACAGGAAAAAACAGAAAGAAAGAGCGCAGCTGACGCCGCGCTCTCTAAAAGGAGTAAAAAATGAAGAAGCTGTTTATTAAAAGTTCTCGATTACGGGAAGCTTATTATTGGTCCGGCTTTACGCCGGTAACGTATGGACTATTGCCCTTGGTTTTTCTATGTTTATAGTTTATCTTGGAATTGTGTCGCCTACTTTAACGGAATGTGGAGGTTTTGCGGAAAAGTTGCAATAAAATTGTAACACTTCCCGTCCCCGCTGTTTATATCTCTGAGCGATAAACCGTCACAATCGTAGGATTTTCTACCAAAGTCATATTGCCAAACTCTTTATACCATAGAATAAACAAAACCGTCGCCAATACCAATGCCGCGAGTAAAATAAATCCGGCGACTTTCCATTTTATTTTCCGTTGTGCGCGCTGTACTTCCTCTATACTCAATTGTTCCAAATAATTGTTCACCAATTGTTTGGGATCGCCCAAAAAATCATACAGTTCCTTCTGGGAAGCCTGCGGGTTAATCTGCCGGAATTCCTCGATGTTGTGTATCATTTCCTGGTAAAAAAACTTCCTGGATCTTTGAGAACATTTTAATCTTCGTATTTCATGTCCTAAATAACGCCTCAATACTTTTTTTGTATGATTCATAACTTACGCTCCCAATTTTTATGTTGATTCAGTCGTTTACTTATCATCTCTTTGGCTCTATTGTAATATCCTGGCAACAAGAAAGCATCATTTAGTGAATATTTTTCACTAAATGATACTTTCTTGTTTACAACCATTCTGTTATTAACAGTTAAAGGATGTCTTAACAGACTATTTAACTCGTTCTATTACTTTCTTGAAGTAGAGCGACGTATATCGACTACTAAAAAAGTCCTGTGAAATTCTTGAGACAAAAATGATTTTTTTGAAAGGAAAGTATTCCATCTTCCCTCATTTTACAGAGTTCCCTCGACATTGCGCTACGTTCCACAGATAAATAATCCGCTAACTGCTGCCGATTGTATGGAATATCAAACGCTGCGCTGTTTTGGCGCAAAGCTTCCGAGGATAAATAAGAAAGCAACTTATCCCTTGTCGCGCGCTGAGCCATGTGAGTAATCTTTTCATTAAACAACAGATTTTTTCCAGCAAGATCCGCAAGAAGATTCCGTATGATACGGCAGTGAAACCCACAGGAAGCGCTACAAGTGGTAAGGACTCGCTGTACATTGAAAAACATTACCGTAGCATGAGTTCCGGCAATCACACTCACTGTCAGACGCGCGCCCGGCGTGCAGGCAAAGGCCTCTGCAAATAGCTGCCCCTTGGTTACCGGGGATACAATGTTGCGGTTTCCCCAAAAATCCTCTTGAAGAATATAAGCGTCCCCACTAAGAAGCATTCCAATGGAAGACACCGTCTCACCAGCATGCAAAACAGGTTCATTTTTTGTAAATGTTTTAATAGTCGCCTGAAGACATGATAACATAGATTCGATTTCGGACCGTTTCAATCCATCAAACAAAATGGATTGCTGAATGACATCCAAATATTGCTGCATAAACTTCTTCCTTTGTTGCAAATACAACAGACTTATTGGCTGTATTTTATTATACTATCATTACAAAGTCAAGGAGGTAGTCTTTTGCGAAGAAAAGATCGGGAAATGTATCGGCATTTGCTTGGAGCATTGCCGATACATGCGAGTACGCCGTTTTGTCGGTTGCGCTCCCAGACAACACGCCTTATTGCGTTCCTATATCGATTGTCTGTTTTGAGAACAGCGTTTATTTCCATTGCGTCAAAATCCCCGCGTTTGTATCGCTTGTGTGGGGAATACCCATCGTATGGAGCATCTGTCTACTACGGAATATGAGTCTGCCATTCTGTTTGGAAGGGCAGAGGAAATCACTGACGATTTCCAAAAAATACAAGCTCTACGACTTTTGTGCCAGTGCCACGCCCCGAAAAATATGGATAGATTTGATGAAGCGATCCAAAGAAGCTTAGGCCGCACAGCCATATGGCGCTTAAATATAGAACGATCCACCGGAAAGAGAAAAAAGTACGATCAACACGGAAAAGAAATGAAATATGGGAGGATGGAATGATGATTCGTAAAATTATTGAAATTGATCAAAGCAAATGCAACGGCTGCGGATTGTGCGCCAAAGCGTGTCACGAAGGCGCCATCGGCATGGTCAATGGTAAGGCCGTGCTTTTGCGCGACGACTATTGCGACGGATTGGGCGATTGCCTTCCTGCTTGCCCAACCAACGCCATCTCATTTGTAGAGCGGGAGGCCGCCGCTTATGACCAAAAAGCCGTTCAGGAAAATATACAAAAGAAAAAACAAGCGGCATTTCATGGATGTCCGGGAAGCCTGGCTCGGTCGTTGGACGTATCCGACAACGTTTCAGAACGGACGGATCCCGTAGGTTCTATGCTGCGCCAATGGCCCGTGCAAATCAAGCTTGCGCCTATCAACGCCCCTTACTTTGATAATGCCAATCTGTTGGTGGCGGCGGATTGCACCGCATACGCCTATGGTAATTTCCACCAACGTTTTATTCGAAATCATGTTACGCTGATCGGCTGTCCTAAGTTGGATCAGGGGGATTACTCTGAGAAGCTAACGGAAATTATTAAAAACAATGCGATAAAAAGCGTTACTGTCGTACGGATGGAGGTTCCCTGTTGCGGAGGAATAGAGCTTGCGGTGAAGCAGGCTCTCCAAAACAGCGGCAAGTTTATCCCTTGGCAGATTGTAACGGTTTCCAGAGACGGGCGTATTCTCGACTAAACGTTATTATTTGTATCTTGGAAATCTTTTATTATAAGCCAGGCATGGTTCTCTTCCTAGAAAAAGAAAACGATTGTTCCGGCGAGTAGGTATCCATTCTATGGGCTGGGCAAATTCATCCAAAGGATCAATATTCCGATAAATATCGCCGTGAAATGGATTGTCTTGATCCACTTCACGGCGATTGTTTTTTGAGGCAGGTAATATCTTGATTTCCAAATTGTTTTTTCAGTAAGCAACTATTGGAATTGCTGCTATTCGTTTATTGTTTTAGAATAATACAAAACCAAAACTCCGTCTTCAACTTCAGATTTTATAAATTCACGATAACCCCAATGTAAATAAATGGCGAGATTCCGCGCTTCCTTAGCCTCAACACCAATGGTTAGCCTTTCATATCCTTCCTTCACCGCGTATTCTTCCATCAATCGAACAAGTTTTGATATGTGCCCGTTTCCTTCGTGCTCTTTTTCTATTCTTAAGGCGTTAATATTGGCAATATTAACACCGTTAACAAGTTCTGTTCTTCCGTTTATTGCGCTGCATTCAGGGGAAAACAGTAAAGTTCCCTGGCCGATAGGCTGGTTATCATAAAGGGCTACAAAAGTTTTGCATGTTCCAATACGATTCCCTTGGATATACTCGTCCCTCCAAGCAATCCAACGGGTCTTGTCGTCATGTTCGGCAATATCCTTAGCCCATATGAAGTCAAGATCTCGGATCGTAGCGGCTCTAACATTATATAAATCAGATCTGTTCATTGAAGTTCTCCTTAACGGTTAAATTTTATTTACTATATCATAGAAAACAAAAAAAGCCAATCTCCTTACAGCGATTGACTTCTTTCGGTAACATTTGTAAAGGCGCGATAAAAAAGATCATCCGACGGTTTTCATGAAGGAACGCACTTTCTGAACTTAAGAGAATATAAAATTCCATACAAATTAAACTTGATCGGTTAGCAACGCTCTAATCAGCGCTGTTCATCGGGGAGCAATATCATACCAACCATTTGCCACTCTTTTCACTCGGACAAACTCGAATTTCTCCCAGTAACTGTCGATCAGTTCGTTAGGTCTTCCGCCGCGGGTGTAGACTAGGACTCTTGCAGACCTTTCGTCTGAGCGGAACATTATGTAGTTAGGATAATTCTTATCAATAAAAATATCCGAATAATAAAAGTCATGAGGAAAAACTTTTACATAATTTTTAATCGATTGCCATTCTTGGACAGTGAAATGTTCAAATACCTTATTCTCCGGGTAAGGGGCTCCTATACGTAAAAATATTAATCCTTCCTCGTTAATGTCACATTCTCCAGTAAAATTTTCAGAAAAATTCGGGTTATTTTCAACAAAATCATCTATTTTCTCAATCAGTAATTCAAACTCTTTTTTATGTTCCCCGAAATCCCGGATTTGTCCTGGCCCCCAAGAGAAAAAATAATCCAACACCTTATAATGAATCGAATCCAGAAATATCCACGTTGGCGTGACAATCACCGCAATGATAAGGATAGAAATTATTACGCGAAAAGGTCTGCTCTTTAAAAAAATTTTTCCTTTGTTCATCATTTGATTGCTCCCGAAAATGTTGTTGTAATCTCTATCGTGGTAATAAACGGTTTTGGGTGAACGGATCCTTCCAGATCTTTGTAGCGCTGCATGATATACCAGTGGTGAAAACCTCCAAGCTTATTTACACCTAAATTTTTAATGCTTCCATATCCTTCGGATGTAAAATCTTCTGCGTTCAGACCAAAATGATCATAATAAGTTACCCGCATAATACCGCTGTAGCTATTTCCGTTTTGTGAGTAAGAGAGAATTTCAATTTTGTTTCCCTGTAAAGAATCCAAACAGATTGTAAAACCATTTAACGTATCGGATGTACTTGCAAAAACTGGTTGATTAATATTCCTAGATTTAAGCTCTGACGCGACAGGCTGTTTAGTCCTCTCGTCATTATCAAATCTTTTTTCTGGATCATATTCCAAATTAACAAGATTTCCACTCTGTTGTTTCAGGCAGCTATCCAATGCACTTTTGACATTATCTACATATTTAGTGGACTCTGAATGCGCCTGCACCTGACTACTTAATGCTGAGTTTTTATAAATACTATAACCATCTATTGTCCCTGTAAAGTTACTTGTCTTATCTCCAGCAAAATGTTCAATCATATCTGTAATAATTGGATCAAATGTGTCGTTCGCAAAAAAGTTGGTAGCCATATTGGTAAAGAAACCTTTATGCTCTTCTTTTGTATATTCATGCCAAGGCAATAGCCCGCTCAGTAGATTCCTATTTTTCATAGGTTCTTCCAGGAACAATGCAAAGGAATTATCAGTCATGAAATTTGCAGATGGTATTAGCGTATCTTTTCTCCAATAATCAGCAGAGGAAAAACTTTCTAATTGGGTATCTATATTGGTTGGAATAAGATTAGGGTCAAAGCCAAAAGCTTCCTCCCTAATACTGCGTACGGAAGCTTTCACTTCATCTCTTGTCATATCGTTGTAAAAAAGATCTGGCCTTACAACTTCCTCCGTCGATTGATTATCTTCAAACCACATTACTTCTGTATCACGGGTTTGATAAACCAGTAAAGGTCTCACGGTCACATTACACTTAGCTTCTTTGCCTCCATCAGCAGTTTTCACCGTAATAACCGCCTTGCCCTCACTTTTAGCGATTACAAGTCCTGTGTCGTTTACTGTAGCTACACTGGGGTTATTGGAGGAATACGTAATTTTTTTATTGGTCGCATTAGATGGGGTAACAGTGGTTGTTAATCCAAACGCTTCCCCTACCTTCTTCGTAGTGCTAGAGGGCGACACACTTACCGATGTAACCGGAACACTTGATTCTCCTTTTTGAAGGACAATCGCTTGGCTATACAACCCCTTATAAGCTGCATCAACTGAAGCCTTGCTATAATATGTCAGGGCCTGTGTTTTCTGTGGATCATTAAAAATATAATTATTATCATCATACCCTACTAACAATAAACAGTGTTCTGGCGCAATCCATTGAATTTTTCTACCGTTATAACTCCATGAATTTCCACTCCTTGGCGGCGCCATGTTCATTGTCGCCCATATAATCACTGGAATATCCTTATCTATGTATTGTGAACATAAATCCTGAAGCGGTACATTACTCAGTTGCTGGGCATAATATCCCTTTCCAGGCAGTAACTTATTCAGCGCATTCATAATAACAGGAGCATAGCATCCATACCCGCTTGATGATCGGGGGTTACCTCCAAAAGTTGTATTGGGATCAAACGGCACACCGCTGGATTTATCCAAGTAGTTGTCGATAAAGGAATCCACCGTCGTATTAATCCCTGCGTAGTTTAACGCCATTACAGTACTAACACTTTCACATCCAGTAGGATAATGAATCGTTTGGTATATATGCGGGGCCTGAATAATTTTATGAGTACCAGATGGTGTATTTGTGGAACTATTTTCTTCAAAGACCCGTATTTCAATACCACTGATTGTAGCGCCGGTAGATACACCCGCAAATGATCCGCTCGTATCAAGAGATCCCCCTAAAT
>JAAWNT010000026.1 GCA_022799115.1 Clostridiales bacterium
CCAAGGGGGTGAATCCCCCTTGGACGCACTCTTTGCGTACTTTCTCTTGCGCAAGAGAAAGTACGTGCCCCCGCGGCATGAGCGGGTACAATACAACAATAGGGATCTATACCAAAACAACAAGTCGGGAAACCGACAACAAGTACCAAATAAATAACAAGCCGAGCGCAAAGGATGGGGAATGACGGCGATTTGAACGACGAAGCCGTTCACTCTGAGCCATCATTCCACAAGGCTTCACTTAAGGAGGCGCGGCAATCAATCTGAAAATGAGCACGGAGCGTTTACGAAACGATGCAAACAATCAAAGAATCCCCTGCATAGCAACGTGAAAGACGATGCCACAGCTATATAAAGAGGCTGGACGCGGAGAACCGCAGTCCAGCCTTTTTTTGTTTTTTTCGTCCCGTTTTGCCTTTCTAAGGGCAAATGGGCGGACATTTTTTTCGGTTTGATGGAATACAACTTTTTTGTCAGCTAGGGAGGAATTGGATGGAGACAAAAAATCTCAGTAAAAAGGAACTGCTGTTTTGCCGTCTGGCAGCCATGGGTGATCCTGAGTCGGCCGCCCGGCAGGCGGGTTACCGCTCCTCCCCACAGAGCGCCGCCCGCCGGTTGATGGAACGGAAGGAGATTTTGGAGGAGATTGGCCGGGTAGCCGCAGGACGCAAGGAGGAAAGGGACAAGGCCAGTTCCTCACGAATGGGGTATGAGCGCCTAGCCTTTGGCAGCATCGCCGACGCTGTGAAACTGCTCTATCTGGACGAACCTTCTCTGGAGGAGCTCAGCCGCATGGACTTTTTCCAGGTTTCTGAAATCCGGCGGCCCAAGGATGGGGCCATGGAAATCAAATTTTTCGACCGGATGCGGGCGCTGGAACGGTTGGAGCAGTCCGAACGGGAGGAGGACGGGGAATTATCCCCCTTTTACCGGGCGTTGGAACAGGGAGCGCAGGCGCTGAATCAATCCATAGAGTCCAGCGGGGACGGTGAGGACATGCCATGAGTATGGTTCCGTTTTCCCAAAAACAGATGCAGACACTGACCTGGTGGTGCCGCCGAAGCCAGTACGCCTTGAGAGAAGCCATTATCTGCGATGGCGCGGTGAGAAGCGGCAAGACGCTCTGTCTGGGAATCTCCTTTTTCGCCTGGGCCTTTTACCGATTTGACGGCGCGGACTTCGCCCTGTGCGGAAGGACGATCCGGGCGCTGCGGCGCAATTTGTTAAACCCGGTGCTGCCCTTGCTCAGACAGCTGGGTTTTACCTTTCGGGAGCGGGCGGCAGAAAATCTGTTTCTGGTCTACAAAGAGGGCCGATGCAACCGTTTTTACCTCTTTGGAGGAAAAGACGAGGCATCCTGCACGCTGATTCAAGGGTGCACTCTGGCAGGGGTGCTGCTGGACGAGGTCGCTTTGATGCCGCGGTCCTTTGTGGAGCAGGCTCTGGCCCGCTGCTCGGTGGAGGGTTCCAAGTTCTGGTTTAGCTGCAATCCGGAGCATCCCCAGCACTGGTTCTATCAGGAATGGATTCAAAAGTCCAAGCAGCGCAACGCGCTGTATCTGCACTTTACCATGGAGGACAACCCCTCTCTTTCCCAGGAAATGATTGCCCGCTATCACCGCCTTTACACCGGCGCGTTTTATGAACGGTTTGTGCTGGGGCGGTGGACAGCTCCTTTTGGGGCGGTGTATCCCTTTATGGCCGAGAAGGACCGTTTTTGCCCGCCCCCCGATCCCCCTTTTTCCGAGTTTGCGCTCTCGGGGGATTACGGCACCCGAAACCCCTGCTCCTTTGGGCTATGGGGGCGCAAGGATGGAATCTGGTACCGGCTGCGGGAGTACTACTACGATGCGAGGGCCGAGCAAAACCCACGCACCGACGAGGAGCACTACCAGGCTCTGCGGGAGCTGGTAGGGGGTAATCCGCTGCGCTGCGCGGTGATCGATCCTTCCGCCGCCAGCTTTCTGGAGCTATTGCGGCGAAAAGGGGAGTTCCCGGTTCTCCCCGCGCAAAACCAGGTGGTTGACGGGATCCGGCAGACCGCATCCGCCTTAAAGCAAGGACGGATCCGCATCTGCAATACCTGTAAGGACGCCATGCGGGAATTCTCGGTATACCGTTGGGACGAGCGGGGCGGCCGGGACGCGCCTCTGAAACAGAACGACCACGCGATGGACGACATCCGCTATTTCGTCTCCACGGTATTGCAGGGGGAACCGTCCCCTTGTTACGCGCTGGCCGCCAGCCGGGAGGCGGCGCGGTTTGATTTTCTGGGGGAGCCGTCCAAGGGTTATCCGGAATTTGAGAAAGGAGGAGCCTATGACCTTTAAACGAAAACGGCGGGACGCCCCCGCCGTCCAGACAACGCCAGCCGGATTGGAAAAGGGGCATCCCTTTGCCCCGCTGAACCGATACGCCCCCCTCTCCCGCGCCGAACGAACGCTGTATGAAACATTGCGGGAGGCGGTGCCTATCATCGACGCGGCCATCTGCAAAACGGTGCGCTTGGTGGGCGGGTTTACGGTTCGCTGCCCCAATTCCCAGGTGGAAAAGGAGCTCAATCATTTTCTCACTCATGTGCAGGCAAACGCCTGCGGGCGGGGAATGGAAAGTTTTCTCAGCGACTATTTGGAACAACTGCTCACTTACGGCACCGCTGTGGGGGAAATGGTGACCGACCGCAACGGAATTCGGGCGCTTTACAATGCGCCGCTTGCGGACATTGAGCTGCGGGCGGACCGCTCTCCCCTTGACGTTGCCGTTTGTGTGCGCCAATCGGACGGGAGCTTTCTTCCCGCGCCCCGGCCTGATCTTATCCTCACCTCCACCCTAAGCCCGCAGCCGGGACGGCTGTATGGAGAATCGGTGCTCAAGGGGCTGCCCTTTGTCACCGACATCCTGTTGAAAATCTACCACAGCATTGGGCTCAATTGGGAGCGGGTGGGAAACCTGCGGTTCGCCGTGACCTACCGGCCGGGAAGCGATCCCTCCGAGCGGGCGTATGCCAAGGAACGGGCCAACGCCATTGCCAAGGAATGGAGCAAGGCCATGCAGTCCGGCGGCGGACGGGTAAGCGATTTTGTCTCCGTGGGGGACGTGGACATCAAGGTGATCGGCGCGGACAACCAGGTGCTTAACAGCGAGATCCCGGTGCGTCAGCTTTTGGAGCAAATTGTGGCCAAGCTGTCGATTCCACCCTTTCTATTGGGACTCTCCTGGTCCTCCACCGAGAGAATGTCTGCCCAGCAGGCGGACATTCTCACCAGCGAGCTGGGTTCTTACCGGCGGCTGCTGGGACCGGTAATCTGTAAGGTTTGTACGCTTTGGCTGCGGCTGAACGGGTATCCCGCGGAGTTTGAGGTGGTTTGGAATAAGATCAATTTGCAGGACGAGGTGGAGATGGCCAACGCCCGGCTGCTCAACGCCCAGGCTACTCAGCTGGAAAACCAGATCCGGAGGGAGCAGGACCAGGCGGCGGTGTGAGCCATAAAGAGTTCCCGCCGCCCGGGTTCTTAAAAAAACATCAGCCGGAAGACCGGCTGTGAAGGGAGGAATTTTATGTCCGAAGGTTATATCTGCAAGGACTATCAGCCGCTCCAGACACTGGAGCAGGAGATGGAGCTTGTCAACCGGCATACTCGCCGGACTTTATCCGCCGAGGAGGTCTATTTGTTCTCTGTGGTATTGTGCGACAATGACATTGACCGAGATTTTGAGAGATTTTCCCGGGAAGCGCTGCACACCCTGAGCGCGCTGTATGTGGGTAAAACCGGCATCTTTGACCACAGCATGATGAGCCAGCATCAGGCGGCGCGTATCTTTTCCTGTAGAGTGGAGGAAATTCCCGGCCGAAGCACAAAAACCGGGGAACCCTACTGCCGGTTGGTGGCCAGGGCCTATGTTCCAAAAACCGATAAACACGCGGATCTGATCGCGGAGCTGGACGCCGGGATCAAAAAAGAGGTCAGCGTGGGGTGCGCGGTGGGACAGGTGCGCTGTTCCATCTGCGGGGCTGATCTGCGGGGCAAGCCCTGCCGCCACAAAAAGGGACAGACCTATGACGGCCTGCTCTGCCATGCGGTGCTCAGCCACCCCACCGACGCCTATGAGTGGTCCTTTGTGGCTGTGCCCGCCCAGCGGGAGGCGGGCGTGGTGAAGGCTTATCTCCCGCAATTGAGAGAGGAGGATACTCCCATGGAACATTTGATCCAGCAATGGAAAGAGGGAACGGACTGCACCCTGACCGGCGCCCAGAGTCTGAAGCTTTACCACGCCTGGCAGGAATTGGAGGAATTGGCCCAGGAAGGCAAACAGTATCGGGAGGAACTGCGCCGGGACGTGGTGCGCATGAGCGCCGCTGTCCAGCCTGAACTCTCCGCACAGGTGATGGAGGGGCTAAGCAAACGCATGACACTGGAGGAGCTTAGGACCTTTCGCAAGGCGTATGCATCAAAGATGCAGGACGTACTTTCCCCTGTCCCTCAACTATCTGTCCCGGGATTAGAGGGACATCCGGGCGGCAACCAAGCGTTTTTGATCTGAGGAAATAGGAAAAGAGCGTGGAAGGGATATGCCTCCCGTGATGAACGGCGGATTCGCCTTCTCATTTTTCGGGAAGCCAGCCCTCCGGCCGGACGCGGAACAGGAGTTCCGCTTTTGTGCTGAATGATTGCAGGAGCTCACGTCTCTCCGCGGGTTCTTCTCCTGTGGGGCGGGACGGCAAATATCCGAGAGAACCAACACAGAATTGACGATGGGAGGAATTTACAATGAAGGTATCATTTCAGGGCTTTGACGAACAAGTAACCACCTTTGAGGCGGGATCGGGAGTGACTCCGGGCGCGCCGGTGAAGGTTTCGGCCAACGGTACGGTGGCCGCCTGCGGCGCGGCCGACATTCCCTGCGGCGTGGCGGTCAATGTGAGAGGGGGATATGCAGGAGTGCAGCTGCGCGGCTATGTACGCCTGCCTTACTCCGGCTCGCTGTCTCTGGGACGCCAGCTGGTAGTGGCCGACGCGGGCGGAAAGATAAAAGCGGCTACCGGCTCCACAGGACTGCCGGTACTAATCACCGATCTGGACAGCGCCGCTTCCACCGCAGGCATCATTTTATAAGAGAGGGAGGATATTACCATGGCTTTTTACGATACCATCCGCCTGGAAAAAGGCATGTACGCAACCCCTGGAAAGACCTTCTCCCAAGTATTGGAGGAGCAGGATCCGTCCCAAAACTATGAGGGCACATCCCTGGGCAGTCTGGACGCTTATCAGCGCCAGCTCAAACGGTTTGACATCCGGGTGGGCGGAGCCGGTTCCGACGTGGTGGAGAAGTTCTTTCAGACCGGCGACTCCGCCGCCCTGTTTCCCGAGTATGTCAGCCGGGCAGTGCGCCAGGGTATGGAGGCTGCCGACGCGCTGCCCTCCATCGTGGCCACCACCACCCGCATCGACGGAATGGACTACCGCACCATCACCTCAACCCCCACTGAGGATGAAAAATCCCTCAAACCGGCGGCGGAGGGGGCCTCTCTCCCCCGCACCGTGGTGCGCACTCAGGACAATCTTGTTCACCTGCATAAACGGGGACGGCTGCTGGTGAGCTCCTATGAGGCGCTTCGATTCCAGCGGCTGGATCTGTTCACCGTTACCCTGCGGCAGATCGGCGCGTATATCTCCCGGGCCCAGCTCAAGGACGCGGTGGACGTGTTGATAAACGGGGACGGAAACGGAAACCCCGCAGAAAGCGTGTCAGCGGCGGGAGAGGCAATCTCCTACGCCGATCTTGTGAAGCTTTGGGGAGCGCTTTCCCCCTACGAGCTCAACACCATGCTGGCCTCCACCGGCACCATGCAGAAGCTGCTGACCTTAACGGAGATGAAGGACGCCCAAGCGGGACTTAACTTCCAGGGCACCGGCAAGATGATTACTCCCATCGGCGCCTCTTTGCTGCATACGCCCTGCTTGGCCGACGGCGTTGTTGTGGGACTGGACAGGACCTGCGCGCTGGAGATGGTGCAGGCGGGAGACGTATCCATTGATTACGATAAGCTGATCGACCGGCAGCTGGAGCGAGCCGCCATCAGCTGTATTGCGGGCTTTGCCAAGGTATTCCCCGGAGCCTGCAAGAAGCTTGCGGCGGAATAGTCCATTGTACGGTAAGCGTGGAAATCAGCGCGGGTTCGTCCTGACGCCGGTATGGATAAGGCAAGGAGAACGGGATAGCGCCTAAATTATGGAGCAGCAAGGGGAGGGCCGGATTTTGCGGCCTTCCCCCTGTTATAAGGAGGGATGTTGTTTGAATCTACAGGAAATTCTGGAGTATTTCGCCATGATGGCGGATTTGGAAGAGGAGGAGCGGTCCCGTTATCTGCCTTTGTGCAGCGCGGCGGCCGACGACCTCCAGCTGCAGCTGCTGCACCCGCCGGACACCGACGAGCAGTGCCGGAGGGTGAACCGGGCCGCGGCCAGTTTGGCCTTCTCACGCTATTGCGTCATTCGCAGCTGCGCCGAAGGCGGGGACAGCTACCAGGTGGGCGACGTGCGGGTGGCGAACGGGAAGGGCGCGGGCGCTCAGGAGGCGTATCAGTGCTGGCGGCAGGCGCGGGCCACTCTTGCCGGGTTGCTGAAAGACGAGGAGTTTGTATTCTCCCGGGTGGGGATATGACCTTCCGGCGGCGGGTGGACCGCCTGCTCAGACGCTATGGAAGCGAAGCGTTGGTGGAATGGGACGACCGTTCCACTCGGGTGAAAGCCATGATTCAGCCGTTGTATTATAAAAATAAAATGTACCTGGAGGGGAGTTATCTGCCCGACGGCTATTATGACGGCGGACACTACCTTTACATTGGCCCCGCCGGGGTTCGGCTGGACCAGCTGCCCTTTGACGCGGTTGTCGCCCGCGACGGCGTATGTTACCGCATCAAACGGGCGGAGTTGGTAAAAAACGCCGGGGAGGCGCTTTATTCCTGGGCGATTCTACAGATTTGCGGGGAGGGATCCGATGAGTCAGTTTGACGCGGCGGTAAGCCGGGTGTTGGAGCATCTTAAGAGAGATCCCGCGCTCGACGGCATCCGTTTTGTATCCGGTTATCCCGCCTATCCACGGTCAAGCCCCGTGAAGCGCCCCACCGCGGCGGTAGCTTTACAGGGAGTGCATCTGCATTGCGGGGGCTTAGGGGGCTATCTGGGAAGGAGCGAGCAACAGGAGCTAAACGGCAACCGGGCGGAGCTTTCGGTGAGCATACGGATCTATGCGCCGCTCCCTCTGGGAGGAGAGGGGTGCGCCGACGCCTTTTCCCGGATTTGCGCCAGCTTGATGCTGGGCGGTCCGGGGGGCGTGCTGTCGGTGGACGGGGGCGCGCTGTGCTATGATCCGGACGCCTCGGCCTTTCGGATGGAATGCACAGTGAAGCTGCGCCTGTATTGGGGTATGGACGCCGGCGGCCAGCCGGTGGAACGGGTGACGGTGAAAGGAGCGGCTACATGAATAACTGGGCAAGCGAACGTCCCGGCGTATATTCCGATTACGATGCGTCGGGGATTTTATGGGGACAGCGCGCCGGCAAATCCGTCGGCATCGCGGCTGTGGGATTGGGGGAATCCGGTCGAGCGTATCAGGTGGAGCGTCTCTCCGACGCGGCAATCCTTTTTGGCGTGGACTGCGCCTTATACGCATTGTGCGCCGCGGCGCTCTCCAATGGGGCGGCGCGGGTGGCCGCCGTGCCTGTGGCGGAGGACACCCCTGATTATTCCGCGGCTTTCGCCGCTTTGGAGCGGGAATCCGTGTGCGCCGTGCTATGCGACAGCCTGAATCCCGCCGTTGGGCAACAGCTGCTTCAAAGCGTGGAGGCGGCCTCCTCCCGCAAAAAGGAGCGCATCGGCATCGCGGTGTGCGGGGCGGACGATCCCCTGGCCTGGGCGGAAACGTTTCAAAGCAAACGCATGCTGTTACTGGCTCAATATCCGTCAGAGGGGACTCCCTGCGCGCCGGCAGCGGCGCTTTCCGGACGGATTGCGGAAGCGGCCGATCCCTCCCTTCCTCTGCATGGCGCCGCCCTCTCGGGGATCGGCGGAGCGGTTCCTCCCCTCAGTGAAGAACAGGTGGACGCCTATGTGCGGGCGGGAATTTGTCCGCTGGAAACCGTGGCCGGAGAGACGCGCCTAATCCGCGCCGTAACCTCCCGGGTAAAAGATCCCCAGGGCAACCCCGACCGCACCTTCCAGGAGCTTTCCACGGTGCTCACCATGGACCATGTGATGGCGGCGGTGCGGGACTCTCTGGAAGGGGCGCTCAAGGGCGCGCGCAACAGCGCGCGCACCCGGGCCGCTCTGGCCACCCAAGCCGGAGTGGTGATGCAGCAAAAGCAATCCGCGGGGTTGATCGAATCCTATCAGAGGCCGCTGGCTTACGCCGATTCGGAGGATCCCGCCGTGTGCGTGGTGGAACTCTCCTTTGTGATTGCAAGGGGCCTGAACCAAATCCGGGTGGCCGCCCATGTGCAGGTATAAAGATACGAGAAAGAATCCCTCTTTGACGAAGCCGTTGAAACGGCGGATTGGAGGTTTATCATGACGGAATTGATTTTTCCCACCGGACAGGACATTTATCTGGAGGTAAACGGACGAAAGCTGGCGGTGGTGGAAAGCTATCGGGCCCGCTCCGACCGGGAGTTGTATCCGGTGGAGGCCATGGGGGAAAGCGAACCCTCGGCCATGCAGTTCGGGCGCACCCGTTACACGCTGGAGCTGAACCGGGTTTATCCCTGCGGCGGCGGGGACGGGGTGGACTTTCACGCGTTACAGGGCTTTAACCTGGTGGTTGCCAAGCCTGACCGCCGCATCGTGTTTACCGACTGCCAATGGAGCAGCATTACCGAATCGGCGGGCATCAACGACACCCTGATGGAGCAGGTGACTCTTTCGGCAGGACGACGAACGGAGTGGATGAACCAATGAAGCAATCCAAAACTTCTTTATATAAGCGGGAACCCTTGCCCCAGGAAGTCCGAATGCCGTTGGACCGGGAGGACCTTTTCAAAAACGGCGAGGGGGCTTTTCCCGCTGATTCCGCAGGACTTCAGGCCCTGTCCGACGCTTTGCAGCGGGATTCCAGACGGTTTGACCGGCTGTTTCACGAGGAGGGATCGGCGTGGAACCTATGAAATACAAGGATTTTATCTGGCCTCAAAATCCCAAGCGGTTACAGGTATCCCGAAAACGGGAGCTTCGGGAGTTTTCTCTGCTGGGCGGGGGAAGCGTCGTGCAGGATCTGGGCCTGCTGCGCCGGGTAGCGGAAGGAGAAGGCGAGCTGTGGGGGGATGACTGCGTGGAGCAATTCGGCAAGCTGTGGGAGTTGTTCCGTCAGGAGGGAGCGGGACTGCTCTCACTGCCGGGCTACGATCCGTTTTACGCCCACTTCGCCGCTTTGGAGCGCAAGGACGAACCCTTCACCGGGCTGATCCGCTATTCCTTTCGCTTTTGGGAGGACGGGGCGGCGGCCCCCTCTTCCTCTTCCCGGGCGGATGGAAGCCACACGGTGTCGCCGGGGGAAACGCTGTGGACAGTGGCGGCTCTGCACCATACCACGGTGGACGCTCTGCTCCGGCGCAACCCGGGCATCATCAGGCCGGACCGGCTGTCGCCGGGAAAGCGGGTGATGCTGCCGTGATCTTTTTCGCGGGAACGGGCGGTTCCCAAGAGGTGGAGCTGGGCGCGCCGGCATCTGTGGAGCTTCGGCGGGATGAGGGCGCGCCGGCGGACAGCCTGTCGGCGGTTTTTCCTCTCCCGGAGTTTTTGGATGAGTATTTGCATTTGACGGCGCGGCAGGGGAATTCCACGGTGTTCGACGGGTTGGTAGACGAACAGAGAATCACGGCGGACGCCGGGGGAAGACTGCTGCGGCTGGAATGCAGGAGCCGCAGCGCTTTGCTGCTGGACAATGAAGCCCTTCCCCAGCAGTATGAGCGGCCGTCCCTTCCCCTGCTGTTTGGGCGGCACGCTGCGCCCTACGGGTTTTCCCGGGCAATTGGGGATTCCTCTGTTTTTTCCGGAACTTATACCGTCGCAAAGGGGATGAGCGAATGGGCGGCGCTCTCGGGATTTTGCGAGGCGTTTCTGGGGACAACGCCCCGGATCACTTCCACTGGGACGCTGGACGCCACCGGGACGGCGCCGGACGGGGTTTTGATCTTCTCCCAGAATGGGGGAATCCCGTGTTACTCTTTGGAGGAGGCGTTTTTGCCCTGCGAACTGCTCTCTGAAGTGTGGACGCGCGCCGAAACGACGGGAGGGTATGACCTGAGGGCGGCCGACGAAAAGGCGATGGCGCGGGGGATCCTGCGCAGGAGGTATTGCGGCGCCTCCGCCGACCGGCCCGCAGCGTTGGGAGAGGCGATGCTCCGCAATGCCCGGGGACGAAGCTACCGTCTTACCCTCTCCTGCCCCGGGTGGGTAGACGCGCAGATCGGGCAGGCCGCCCGTGTCCAAGAGCCTCTGCTTAGCAATACCGGGGAAATGCAGGTGTGCGCACTGCGGTACCGGGAGGGGCCAAGGGGACGCAATACCCAGATTACTCTGCGGAAAAAGGAGGCATAACCATGTGGTTATCACAACAACTCAACGCCGCGCCGGGCGGGACGGTTTTCGCCCGGCGCGGAGATGTGACCGGGTGTCAGTCTTCGGCAATTACGGTGCGATCCGGCGAGGAGCGCCGGGGGATTCCTCTGGCGGGCCCCTATGGAGTGACCGCTCTGCCCGTTCAGGGCGCGGCCGCCGTACTTCTGGAGTTGGAGGGGCAAGCCGTATGCGCCGGGGTAGAACAGGCCGTTCCCCCCGGGCTGGAACCGGGGGAAATCGCGCTGTGCTCCTCAGGGGGAGCGCGCATCATCCTGAAAAACGATGGAACCATTCATTTAAACGCAACGGTAATTCCCGCGGCGGAACAGGAGGGGATTTGATGGACACCCTGCTCTATAATGGAGATTTCGCCATAGACGGCAGGGGCTACCCCATCCCCTGCACCGGCGCGCAGGAGCTGCTGCAGCAAGCGTTGATCCGCCTGACGGTGCGGAGGGGCAGTTTTGCGTATGACCCTACCCTTGGCAGCCGCTTATTCTCACTGAAAAGCACCGGCGGGAATTTGGAAGCGCGGGCGCTGGAGCTTATAAAAGAGGCTTTGCTGGATCTGCCTGAGCTTACGCCCGTGGGGGTGGAAGCCCGGCTGGAAAACAACGGAGAAAATCTGTGCCTGACCGTGCTGTTGCAGGCAAACGGACAGCGGGCGCAGTTGGAGGTGACGGTATGAAATCCTATGAAGAGGTGCTTCTTCGGATGCAGCAGGCCTTTGCCCAGCAGGCGGGATTCCAGGCGGAGGACGCTTCCGATATCGGAATCCGCCTTAAGGTGCTGGCCGGGGAGATTTATTCCGCCCTTTCCCAAGTGGATTTTCTCAAACGCCAGGCCTTTCCCCAGACCGCACAGGAGGAATGGTTGAATCTGCACGCCCAGCAAAGGGGCATCAAGCGCAAGGAAGCGGTATCTTCCACCGGAACGCTCCGGTTCACCCGGCGAACGCCCCTTTCCTACGACGCGCCCATTCCCCCGGGTACGGTTTGTTCCACCGGGGGAAGTCAGGGACTGCGCTTTGTCACATCCCAGGAAGGGGTTCTGCCAGCCGGAAGTTTAGAGGTCCTGGTTCCCGCCCAGGCGGAGACGGGCGGACGAAGCTCCAACACCGCGGCCAATACGGTCCACGTATTGGTGACCCCTCCTCCCGGTATTGAAGGGGTGGGCAATCCTCTCCCCTTTACCGGCGGGGAGGACGGAGAAACCGACGAACAGCTTCGGGCGCGGATTACCGCAAGTTGGAATATCATTCCCAACGGAACCAACGCCGCCTTTTACCGGGATTTTGCGCTTGGTTTCGATGGGGTGCGCTCAGTGAGCGTGATTCCCCGCAGTGAGGGAACCGGGACGGTGACCATTTACGCCGCGGGGGCGGGACAGGCACCCGACAGCAGTTTGCTCACCCGCATTGAGCAGGAGCTGCAGCAGGTGCGGGAGATCAATGTGAATGTGACTCTTCTGCCCTGCGAGACGGTGGAGGTCAATCTTTACGCCGAGATCACGCCCCAGGAGGGCTATTCCATAGAGGAGGTGCGGGCCGATTGCCTCGCCGCCCTGCGGGAGTACTTTCTCTCTCTTTCCATTGGACAGCCGGTGCTGCTGGCCGCGGCGGGCGACGCCCTGTTCCACACTCCCGGGGTAAAGAATTACTCCTTTAAAACGCAGATGTGCGCCGACCGCTTTCTAACCCAGAGCCAGCTGGCGGTTCCGGGAGAACTGGGGCTGGCGGAGAAAAAGGAGGCCTAGTTATGGAGATTTATCAGCGGCTGGTCTCCCGGCTGCGCCCGCTGGGGCTGTACCGACTGGACGGCGCCACCCTGGTGGACGCGGAGCTTTTGGCCTATGCAGAGGGGCTTGCCCTGTTGGAGGAGGATCTGATGGCCTTACAACGGGAAGCCTTTGTTTCCACCGCACAGGATTACGGACTATCCCTACGGGAGCGGCTGTCCGGCCCGATAAAAAGCGCGCTTCCTTTGAAGGACCGGCGGGAAATGCTGCTTTACCGGGGCGGGGTGACCGCCGCCGACTGCACCCGTCCGGGGGTGGAGCGGGCCATGGCCGCTTCGGGAATTCGTTGTTCCATTGGGGAAAACCGGGAGGATGGGCGGCTGTACATCAACTGCATCGCCTTTCTCAACCCCTTTGTCAACCAGCAATCGGTGATCCAGGCAGCGCAGGAGTTTCTGCCTGCCCATTTGGACGTCCTTTTCGACTTTCGCGCACTGTCCTGGGAGTATATCCAAAGGCGCGGACGATCCTTTGACGATATGGACGCGGCGGGGCTGCGCTGGGATGAAATCGATCAATATAAGGAGGAGATTGTGGATGCCGACCAATCATAAGACGCCAAAACTTCAACTAAATAGCTGGCTGGGCACCGATAAGCCCATGCGCAGCGACTTTGTGGAGGACAACACTCTGCTGGACGCCCTGTTGGGCGGGCATCTGGAGGACAGCCAGCTCCACTTGAGCCAGCAGGACAGAACCGCCCTCTCTTCTCCCTTTGTCGTTACGCTGTTGGGGGGAACCGGAGACGCCTCCAGAAATCATGTGCTTCCCTTCGCGCCCCGGCTGGTCCTGGTGTATCTTCGCAACGCGCCCTTCAGCCGGTATGACGCGGACAGGGGCTGCACGGTGTGCAACGCGGCGGCGGCGGGATCAGGGAGCAAAAGCGGGGGAATCGCCCTGAACGGGACCACCCTGACCCTCACGCAGTCCCAGTCCGTTCCGGAGGATCATATCTTTTATAATCTCAACGCAAACGGCGGCCAATATGCCTGCGTGGCCTTTCGGTAATCGATGTTCCCTTGTTCCGGGTTGGGAAGTATTTTTCAAAAAAGAGCGCAAGTTTTCCACGGACAAGGGAAAAAACGTGGAAAACTTGCTTGCGACGCAGATGCAAAAACCTTCTGGCCTTTTGGCAAAGCCTGGTAAGGAAATATTTATGTAGTATACGGTGTAACTCGGTAAGACGGGTTACACTGTTTTCTTTCATCATTATGCTACAGAGCGGAATTTCTGTGGGCTTTCCTGTATTTCCTCCATCATAGCAAGAATTTTCTGCTCGGCATTAGAGCATTAAGATATAGCCCACCAAAATACCGCTTTGGTGGGCCTACATTTTAGTTTTGAAAATCAATAGATATATTACCGTTATTGCATGATACATGAAGCGTTTTTGCACCGCTATCTTTATTATCCGGCAGATTGCTCTTGCCTTTTTTGACTTCTGACTGAATAGCAAAATCGTCATAGCTTCCGGTAACCGTTCCCGAAATATCCCCATTTTTAGCTGTTAGATCTAGGGCGTTTCCGACATCCAACTTTCCGAAAGTAATATTTCCATTATTGGCGGAAAGACTTATACTTCCGGTAACAACCAACTCAGAAAGATTTATATCCTCATTTGTTGTGGATAGCGTAAGGTTTTCTAAAAGTGCATCCGGTATCTGCAACGATATTTTCCGATCTTTGGCAGAGGGTTTTACCCCAATGTAATCCGTCCACTCTTTATTGCTTGCACTGGCCATAGTCAATACATTTTCATCAGAAACAGAAATGTCGTAATATTCCTTACTGTTTTCAGAATACCTAATATGGACTTGGTCGTCCTCGGATATCGACATTTCAATTTCTCTATCCCGTACATCAAGATGGATTTCATGGATCTGTGTACCTGGCGTATAGCTTTTTTCCTCAAATGGTTCGCTGTTGTTTGAGCAACCCGATAAAACAAAAGTGCTCAGCACAAGGCATAATGCAAGTGAAATAATTTTTTTCATTGTAATTCCTCCTAAAGAGCATTGTAGTAGCTTTTCGCAATATCTTATGCTATAATAAAGTATAAACCTTTGTGTTACACAAAAGTCAAGAAGGAAATATAAATGACAAATTATTTTTCAATTGGAGAAGCTGCAAGGGCTGTCCATACAACGAGCGAAACGCTACGGCACTATGACCGCATTGGATTAGTGAAGCCAAGCAAAAAAGACGAATGGACAAATTACCGCTATTATACCGAGCAGGATATTGTTCGGCTGAATACGGTACGGGCTTTGCAGCTTATGGATTTACCTTTGCAGGAGATTAAAAAAGTTTTGGAATATGACGATCTCGAAAAAATTGTGGACTTTTTAGCGCAAGCAGAGAAAAAGGCCGATGAAAAAATTGCAGCATTGCAATACAGTAAATCAAAAATCCAGTTGGCAAAAGCAGACTATGAAAGAAAATTGCAGGGATACAAAAATCCAAACGGTACTTTTATCAAAGATATTCCAGAACGTGTTGTTTTACTGTCCGATACTTTAGAAGCGCCGACACTTGATAATCTGTGGAATTATCTCGATCACTTCTATGATAAAGTGACTCCTGCATTAAAAGAGCAGTTTATTTTTGAGGATTTAGCCGGTATATATTCCGAAAACGGTTTATCAAGGCTTTTTGCCGTCTGTATTCGTTATGTTGATATGGACGGATTAAAGGTTTTGCCTGCCGGAAAGTATTTAAGCGCAAACTGCACCGAGGAAAACAGAGAACAAATGCTGCGTGAGTTAATACACATAGCCAAAACAAAATACGGCGTAGAGCCGAAATTTACACTACAACTTGTTATTGTATCAGGTATTTTACAATGGAATTATGAAATTCAAATCCTCTTATGTGCAGATTAAAAACTATGTGACAGAGTTTTTGGCGTCAGAAGGTTTTTTCTTTTCTTTAATTATCAATCAAATCTTGTACCAAATCGGGATAATCTTTAACTATCAATTCCCATCTTTTACGCGAAGAATCCGAATAATCAAAGATAAAATAGGATCCTTCATTTCCAGTATGCGCTTCGATTCTGTCAAGGGCTTTCATTACCTTCTTATGATAGTAATGGCCATATATTCGTCTGGTTTTTTCCTTAGTTATCTTTAATTCTTTTCCAATATCCGCAAAGGTTCTTCCCTGACCTTCTCTTGCTTTCACTATTTTCTTTTCGAGATTCAATACCTGCCTATCAGTCAGTTTTCTATAAGGGGGTAGATTTTTAACATTTTCAAGGAAAACAGGCGTCTCATCTCCCCTAAATAAAGTTAGCGCTTCACTGTATGTTTTTTCCAGATAGGCAACAGCATGAGAAGAACTTTGATAGAAGTTTCTGATATCTTTAGCATCTACTTCCAGCCCGATACTTTTTAAATATCGATAATAACATGTATACAGACTCCAACGAAACATTCTGTAACGCTGCCCTATTGTTATTATGCTTTTATTGAGTTCACCTGCTATTTCTTTGTAACTTTTTCCTTGCTTGAATTTCATTTCTAAAATTTGATAGTTTAGACTGTTATCTTCAACAAACTTTTCGTAGTTCATATCATTTCCGCTCCTCTTTTTGTAGTTTTAATGTGATTATACCACATATAAACATGACAAAAAAGACATATATGGAACATTTTTACATAAAACACCACATTACAGCCCGATAAAAGCATTTCAAATTACGCTATCATTAGGAAAAAGGAGGTAATTTGAAAGTGGATGTTTTATTTATAGGAGAACGTATCACCGAACTACGCTTGAAAAAAGGAGTTTCAGAATATCAAATGTCTTATGATTTAGGTCATAATAAAAATTATATTCGGGCAATAACTTCTGGACGCTCATTGCCATCCGTTCAAGGGCTTTTCGCAATTTTTGAATATTTTGAAATGACACCCTCAGAATTTTTTGATAAAGAGCAACCACAAATGATTAGAAAAGCTATTGATTACATGGAGCGGCTTGATGATGAAGATATGCTGTCATTACTTACTATTATTCAAGCTTTTTGTCAAAGTAAAAAATAGCCCACTTATGATATTCAGCCGAACAAGAGGTAAAAAAGGGAGATACACAGATATACTGTGAAATCTCCCTTTATCTTTTATTGTCATATCAAGGCTCATTCATTTGCGGTAAATTTACTGTTTATGAGGATCATCAGTAATTTGTTTTAATTTTTATTTAAAGAAACACAATCTTTGTTCGACGTCAGCTCACTCCATATTAAAAAAGAATATCCGTAGAAAGAACCTTTGCCGTGTGATAAAATTGGAACAAAAAACAGATGGATAACAACATTGCAACCACTGGTTGCGGAATGGAAAGGCTGAAACGGTTGCCTCGCAACCGCGGTTACCGCTATATTTTTGTTATCAAAGACAAGGAGGTTTCGGTTATGAACATCGCAGACAGAATACAACATTTGAGGAAATGCAAGGGGATCTCACAGGAAGAGCTTGCAGATAAAATAGGGGTTTCCAGGCAGGCGGTTTCTAAATGGGAAAGTGAACAAAGCACGCCTGATCTAGACAAGATCCTTTTATTAAGCGACTATTTTCAAACGACAACGGATTATCTCTTAAAGGGAATTGAGCCTGTAAAGGACCTGGAAAAGAAATGGAGCGCAGCGGTATTCTCAGCGATAGGTACTGTCCTAAATGCGATTGGATTGATTTCTTCCATAATCATTTGGATTGAGCGGCAAATGGTTTACGCCGTTGGCATAGGGTTGATTCTTATGCTATTGGGAACAGGGGTATTTTTGATCGGACAGTTTATGGATACCACAGACAAATCAAGGGCAAGACGACTGTTTGTATTACCAAATGTGTGGATTTTGTTGTTCATTCCATTGTCTTGCTGCTTTAATAGCTTGGATGGATTGGCGGGCGGCTTTTTCGGTCGGCTTGCGCCAATCCCTCTGTTGGAAAATTCTTTTCAGACATTTGCGCTCTATTGGGTGATATATATAACCGTTTGTATTGCGGTTGACATTATAATACTTAAGAAAACGCGCCGGGAATCCCACCCAACGCTCGGGCGATAAAGGGCAATCCTCGCCGGCTTTCTGTTATCCGCTCACCACCGAAGCGCCAAAGGGCATCAGCGCCAGCTTGGCGATCTTAAAACACTGCTTACCGAAGGGAATGCCGATGATGGTGATGCAGAAAACCACCCCCACGGCTGCGGCCTCCACCGCCAACACCACGCCGCTGATCGCCAGCCACAGGATATTGAGCAGCAGGGATCCGACGCCCCCTCCGTAGCGCACTTCCTTCCCAAAGGGGGAAAAGGCCAGGGACGCGAACTTGAAGCACTGCACGCCCACCGGGATTCCCACAATGGTGACGCACCACAGTATCCCGGCTACCGCCCAGGACAAACCAAGAATCAATCCTCCAAAAACAAACCACAACACATTTCCAAGGCAACTCATCCCATCTTCTCCTTCCAGCTCGGCATGAACCGCAACCAAACAGCGCCTTTTATTGATCCTCTTTTAGCAGAGCGTAAATACAGGAGTCCTGCAACACGCCGTTTTTATAAACGCTGTTTCGCAGCAACCCTTCCAGCTGAAATCCCGCTTTTTCCAGTACCCGGCGGGATCCTATGTTTGCGGCGAACGGCTCGGCATAAATCCGCGCAATATCGAAGCGGGAAAACGCGTCGCTGCAGATCTGCCGGACAGCTCCGGTCATGATGCCGCCACCCCAAAAGGGCTCGCCCAGCCAGTATCCCAGCTCGGCGCTTTTGCGGTAAACATCGTCCTTTACAAAAATCCCTATACTGCCCGCCGCCTCACCGTTTACCTGTATGGCCAGGCACCGCTCAGCGGTTTTGTCCCCTTCTATACAGCAGCGCAGGTAATCTTGCGCGTCCTGTAAGGCGTAGGGGGAGGGAAAGACATCCCTTAGATTGGCCGCTACGGCGGGATTTGAGGCGTATCGGGCGATACTCTGAGCATCTTCCATCCGCCACTCTCTTAATTTCCATTCCATTTTGGTTATGACCATCCTTTCGAGGTCCAAGACGGTTTTGCCCGTTGGCGTGCAGACCTGGCTGCACCAAACCGAGCAACCCTTTTTCTTCTCTTATCGGGACTGCTTCAACGCTTCCCACTCCGCCGGACGGAATCCGGGACAGATCATGTTGTCGCTGATGAGAAGCGGACGTTTGACCAGCATACCATCCGTACTAAGCAGCGCGATCTGTTCCTCTTCCGTCATATTTGGAAGGGCTTCTTTGAGATTTTTCTCCCGGTACAGCATACCGCTGGTATTGAAAAACCGTTTGATGGGCAGGCCGCTTCGACGGATCCATTCCGTCAGTTCAGCAGCGGTGGGATTCTGTTCCACAATATTGCGGTCCTCAAAGGCAACGCCGTTGTCCATCAGCCATTTTTTCGCTTTTTGGCAGGTGCTGCATTTGGGATATTCAATGAAAATAGTCCGCATGGGACACACTCTCCTTACCGTATTTATTTTTGTTATTGTACCACCGAAGTTCCAATGATACAACCGCCATGCCGGTTCTTTCACAAAAGGTTCATGTTTGGCAGAATGATAAAAGGGCTCCTGCGTCCGTCTTTGAGGCGGGCGCAGGAGCCTTTAAGAAAAAGAAAGGAGAAGATTGTAAAGGTTTTGGGGGAATTAATGGGTTTTCTTCTTGAGAAGAATCATAGCCGCACCGGCCAGAACCGTGAGCGCCATCAGCGAGCAGACGCCGGCGTCGCCGGTCTTGGTGGGGGTGGATCCGTCACCGGCGTTCTGGATGGGCGCGTCGGTGGAAGGAGAAACCACTGGCGCTTCCACGGCGGGAGCTTTGGTCAGCCCGGCTTGGGCGGCCAACAGACGTTCCACCGCGTTGTCTACTTCATTCTGGGTGGCTTTTCCGTCGGATGCCACCGCCTTTGCGGCGGTAAGGGCGGCATGAAACGCCTTTACGCTGTCCGCTGTGCAGCCGCTGAGATCCTGTGCGGATGCCTTATTAATCATGTCGTTGAGGATATCCTTATTGGCTTTCATCCTCATATTGTTCATCGCGTCTACCAGCGCCTGGAATGCTTCATCCACATCGTCCTGCATGGAGTTTCCGCTTTCATAAACGGCTTTGGCATTTCCATAGGCGGCTTCGAAGGCTTCGGTATCAATGTAAAGGTTGAGATTTTCGTTGATGGAATCGGCCACCTGAATGGCTACCTCCAGGGCAGTCTTATCTCCCTGTTTCCAGTCCACCTTGGCGATAAAGCCCAGCAGCTTGACCGCAGCGTCGTTAAGCTGGGTCTGGGTGGCGCTGGAATTGGCGATCAGATCCTTGGCCTCCTGGAGAGAGGCGTTGAAGCCGTCCACAACCACCTGCACGGTGTTGGTAAGGGCGCCGTCCGCCTTGATTTGCTCGGCGCGGTCCACCACAGCCTGCAGCACCTCGGTGACAGCCTTCACGTTTTTAAGGGCCTCAGAGAGGGCGGTCTGGGCGTTAGTGGTTTCCACAAAGCCGGCGATTTCATCGGCGGCGACGGATTCCGCGTTGGCAATGGCCTTTTGCAGCGCGTCAAAGCCCACAGGATAGTCCGCTTTGGTTATGGCTCTGGCCTTTTCCAATTGGGCATTGAGCAGATCACGGGTACTTACCGTATACCGACCAGAGGAATTCATACCCTCATGGCGAACTTCCAGAGTAACGCTTCCGTTGATATCGGTCATGCGCAGGCTGCGAATAAACGCGGCGCTCTCGCCTTCGGCCACCGGAAGCGATTTCTTGGTGTAAACCTCGTCTCCGGCGGTTTCATAGGCATACAGCACGTCGCCGGGCTGCAGTCCATCCACCTTGAGAGAATAGTACACCATGTGACTCAGGAACCGGTAGTTTTCGGAATCCTGTTCCATAAAGGGAGTGAAGGTGATATCCATGGATTGGGCGGCTTTATTGGTATTGTCCGCCGCCAGGTAAGAAACGCTCATTCTTCCGCTTTCGCCGCCGCCGATGCGGTTATCGGTGGTGGTGTAATAAAGCCGTCCCGCGGAATCGGAGCCGAAGTCCAGTCCCTCGAATTTGAGAGTTGTTCCATATTCCAGGGAATCCTTGCTGGCGATTGGCTCGGCGGCGTCGGCAGACTGGTAGACCTTGATTGTCTGGCTGCGTTCCACATTGTAGAAGGAAACGGTATCATTGGCCCCTTGGTTGTTGACGGCCTCCACCAGGTTGGAAGGATGCACGTCGGAGACTTCCTGGCCGGCTTCCTCGAACATCTTCCAGTCATAGACGCGCAGAGCCGCCCAGATGGCGGAGTAATAGGCCTTGTCGATTTGAAGCTTGAACTCTTGGGCCGTCACCGGCGTTCTGAGCACACGGTCGGTAATGGGATTGCGGTTTCCAATGACGGAGTCGGCGGTCATCCAATTGCCGTCTTCATCCTTGTACTGAAGGCTGAAGCTAAAGGTATTGCTTTTTGGATCCTCGCCGCCTGCTTCGGCATGCTCAATCCGCCAGCGCTTGATGGTTTTGGGCTCATCCAGCTTAATGGTCATCCAGCCCCAGCTGGCCCCTGGAACGCACCATTTGCTGTTGATGTCGCCGTCGATGGCCATTTCCGCTGTCTCGCCGGTGTTTTGTCCGGATCTGCCGGTCACAGTGGCGCCCAGACAGACGTTTTCTGACATAAGCTGCTCCTCATGGGGAACAAAGACGCCCTCTTGCAGCATCTCAGAATCCCATTTGACGGTGAGCTCCTGCATCTCGCCACGGGTTCCGTCGGGAGCCACGGCGCACACCTTAACCTTGGCGTGGTCCTTGCCCTCCATAACGCTCAGGGTGTTGATATAGTAGGCGGTATTGGGAATGGCGTTAATCAGCGTGTTGCTGCCGTCCGCGTTTTCATGATAAATTTCATAATAGCTGGCGCCTTCCACCTTGTCCCATTTTATGCGCAGCTCGGCTTTCACGTCCTCGGAACGATCGGTAAGGGTGCGGTACTGCATCTCCTCCACATAAAGGTTCTCGGGAGTGGCGGGCGCCGCGCAGTCCTCATTGACGATGGAAAGCTGGCCCAGGTTCAGCGCGTAATCCTGCACGCCCTCTTCGCTTTCCACCCGAATGGACAAGCCGATGGCCACTTTGCCCGCGTCCGCAGACAGATCTGCAATTCCGGTGGTCCAGCCGTTGCCCGCGTCCACATTGTTCAGATCATAGTAAATGACGTTTTTATCCTCATAGCTGTCGCCATAGTAGACGCCCAGCTGGAGTTTTTGGTCGCTGTTTTGCTTGTAGGTAAGCTTGATCTTGGTGTTGTCCACTACGTCCACTTGGGTGCTGTACAGCAGGGAGGTGTTCGCCTTGCCCGCGTCCAGGTTGCCCACGTATTTGATGGAGTTGCCGCCGTTATAAGCGTCGTCGAAGTCGTAATTGGGCGTGAGCGTGGAGCCCTCGGACCGGACGATCCAGGTATAGGTGGGGAGCACATCCGACATAGAGCGGTTGTTCCATTCCTTTTGACGGGAAAGAGCTCCGTTTACAAACCACTGTTTGCCGTGGCCGGTATTAAAGGTGGTGGTGAAGGGAGCCTCGTCCACCACGGATTTTTCCGCGAAGAAGCGGGATAGACCGATCCACTTGGGGGCGTTGGGATCCGCCGGGTCGCCGGGCCACACGGTGGGATCGCCGCTGAATCCTACATAAAGATCACGCTCTTTGACGTGGAAGTCCGCCGGGTCGGTGGCACGGCCCAGGGTGGTGTTGGGAATAAACAGGCCGATGGAGGTTTTGATACGCCCGTCCGCGCCCATCAGCAGGTGGTCGGAAAGCTGGGTATCCACGTCGCCGCCCCGCTGCATCTCGTAGCCGGTAAACGCGTCATAGGGATTGCGGCCGTATTTAATCATGGTGTTGTTGGTGGTATCCACTCTATACTCGGAGCCGTAGTTACAGAACATCTCGTCCACCGGATAGATGCCCTCTTCGTCGGGCTTGATAAACCGGGCGGTGCCTTCATCCACACCGGGTCCGCCGATGCAATTGTACCAGCTCCAGATAAAATTCGGATATTTCTTATGCACATACCGCATCAGGTTGTTGAGGGCGTTGATCTCCGAACTCGCGGCAAAGAAGCCCTCCGCATTGAAGAAGTAGCCGTCAAATCCATAGTATTCGGCCATTTCCACCATTTTGTCGGCCACCGGGTAACTGCCATCGGGGTTTTTCTGGATCATATTGCGCAGTTCGGTGAGTCCCGCGCCGCCGTTCTCCCAGGGGAAAGCCAGCATGCCCAGCATGGGAACGCCGTTGCGGTGGGCTGAGTCGGTCATATCCGGGGTGGGAAGAATCACGATGCCCTCGGTGGAGCCGGAACCCGCCCAGTAGATGTAGCTGTCCAGATACTGCCAATAGTCAAAGGCAAAATTACTGAACATGTCGAAGCCCTGAGACGGGGTGTCGTCATGGTTCAGGTTGGCCATGGACGCAATGGTGAGCTTTGCGTCCGGATTTTTCAGGTCGCTGACCAGCGGACCCGTGAAACGGCTGGCCAGCGGAACGGTGGACCGGTTGTACTGCGCATCAACGTCGTATTCCGGGGTCCATTTGAGCACGGTTGCCATCTGGAAAGCCACTGAGGTGGGCTGCAGCGAAAGGTGCTCGCTGTACTCTTCATTGATGGGAGTACCGTCGCCAAAGGGGCTTTGTGAGCCTGCACGCCCGTTTGCAATAAGCGTCCCTGTAGACGACGCAACAAGGGCGGCCGCGCAGCATACTGCCGTCAGCTTGCGCAAAGAAGCCCTTGTTTTTAGCATTTTCCTCATTTTCTTGTACCTCCTATTGAAATTTTTGGCAACTCTATTTTATATCCCTGTTTTTTAAATAGCAAGTAAAATAAATGATTTTCCCTTATTTAAATATTTTTAGGTAAGTTTTATATCCTTAATGTTAAACATTCCTCAAGAAAAGTTTGGTTTTTGCGCGCGTCTTCCTATTTTTTTTGTAGTTAACGGACCCATATTATTCTTTCTGCGGACTCAGATAAAAGCAGACACCCTCTTATGAGCATTGACATATCCGCCAAACGGATGGTTTTTTACCCGCATTTTACGCCTGCTATTTCATATCGCCTGCGCTTTACCCCCTTGTCCGCTTCCTTCTCTCCATATTTCCAATAAATAATATAAACACAACAGAATGGATTTGTATTTATTCTGTATGCATGCAGCTCCTTCTGTTAGAAATGAAATTCGGCGGATTCTTGTTGGTTTTGACCAGAAAGCGCGCCAAGATTCCCTTGTCCCGTCAATTGTACATCCCAGTCTTTTATGATAGAATTAGAAATAATTATGCGTAAGAGTTTTGGACTCATAAATTCCTATGTACTCCAACATTTCCGACGGTTTTATGATTCTATCTATAAGGAAAGGCGGATACCCGGATGACGGCAAACGAACTGGATCAACTAATCCTGCTGGCATCCCAAGGGGATATGCCGGCTTTGGAGTCTCTGTATCAGGAAATGAAGGACCTGGTGTATGCCCTTAGTCTCTCCATTACCCGGCGGCCTTCCTGCGCCGAGGACATTACCCAGGAAACCTTCGTCCGGTTGAGCCAGTCCTCGGGGTTTACCCCCAGGGGCCAGGGGAAAGCCTGGGTGCTCCGCATTGCCCGCAATCTCGCCCTGCGCCAGCTTCAGCAGGAAAAGCGGCTGCACGCGCCCCAGCGGGACCGGGATTCTCGTTCCGGCTCCTGGGGAGAGGAGACGTCGCTGGACCGGATTATGCTGCGCCAGGCGCTTATGACCCTGGGTGTGGCAGAACGCCAGATCGTCTTGCTTCATGCGGCCGGGCTGAAGCACGAGGAAACCGCCCGGATTCTCCGCCGCCCAGCCGGCACCATCCGGTGGAAATACGCCCAGGCGATCAAAAAGCTGACGAGGTTTTTGACCTGTACTGAGAAAGGTGATACCCATGAATGACCAAAACCGCGTGGATGAACTGCTGAAAAACGCTCTGTCCCATCAGCGCGCTCCCTCTTTCCTGCCCATACAGGAGCGCGCTGTTCAGGCAAGAAGCGCTCCCTCTAACAGAACGGGAGGACGGGCCGCCGTGCTGCGCCGCCTGGCTTTTTCCTGTAGCGTCCTGGTATTGTTTGCCTGGGGGCTGGGAATGCTTGGCACTTTCTCAGGAGGCGTTTCCTTCCCAGAAAATGCGGTTCCCATGGCGTCGCTCGCCTCTGAGCTGCGTCAGGAGGACGGGAATCTCAATCACCCCTACACCCCGGGAGGCGTATCCTCCACAGGAGCGATTCTTTACAATATCCTGCCTTCGGATAAACTGCTGTCCCAGGATGTAAACGATGTCCAGGAATCCACCGTTTCCTTCTCCTCCGACGAGGAGACGTCACTAATTCCCCAAGCCAGAAAGGCACTTGTCGGCGCCGCTCTTCTTCGGGCCATTGAGCGGAACCCGGATGGGGTGTTCGACGTGGTGGCGGATATTGAGAACGCCGACGTGTCGTCAGAATCGGTGTCTCACCTATTGAACCGGTTTTTGCTCTATTTGGATTCCACCAATTACTATATTCAGATCAACGCCCAGCAGATCGAGCAGTACGCCCAAGCAAACATCAAGGTGATGCTGGTGGGCCAGGGACCTCCCATACGCCCTCAGGGATATCCGGACGCCTTTGATGTGGGAAGCGCGTGGATCTACAATAACTCCACCGAGGGCTCTAAGCTTTCCGTGGTGCTTACGTCCCCTCTTCCGGACAACGCCCAGGACGGCGGGAAATATACCTATGAAACCGCCGTGAATTATCTGACGGATGCGCTTCCGCAGGTTGGCATCACGGCCCCGGAGCCTTCCTCTTACATTGAAATCGAGACGGAAGAGGGCGCACCCTACGCCACTTATGCCGCGTCGCTGGACCGGCAGTCGGCCCTGGCCGCAGTGGGAAGCGGTTTAGTGACCCAGATTCAGGCCATCCCGCGTTCCCGGAGCAGCAATCCGGTGGAACAACAGTATTACTATATGGTGTATGGAGACGGGTGGGTATTTTCCAACTAAATCGCCGCGCATGTCTTTTTGCGCGGCGGGGAAATGGCGCCTTTCGTATCAGGGCACATTCCTGCAACATATCTCCTGTAAAGGATCCTTTTTTTTCCACAATAAAAAAACAACCGCCCGGGAAAACGGCGCAGAAAAGCCGTATTCCCAGGCGGTTTTGTTATGCATGCGGGATTGTCCCGCAATGGGCCTCGCTTTGGGACAAAAGAGATCGCAGGGGTGAGTTCCCGAATTACACCGTCGCTTCGATTTGGTCCGCGGCGCTGTCAAGCCAATCCCCTTCAAACAGCTCCACTACGCCGCTGTCGCAGGCTTTGCTGAGCGCGGGGTCAATGGGCAGCCTTCCCAACACCTTGACGCCGTACTGCGCCGCCACCTCTTCCACGTGGCTTTCCCCGAACACCGGGTGACGTTTGCCGCAGTCGGGACACTCAAAGTAGCTCATATTCTCTACGATTCCCAAAATGGGAATGTTCATCATCTTGGCCATGTTGACCGCTTTTCCCACGATCATGGATACCAGCTCCTGAGGAGAGGTGACGATGACGATACCGTCCACCGGCAGGGACTGGAACACAGTCAGCGGCACGTCTCCGGTTCCCGGAGGCATGTCCACAAACATAAAGTCCACGTCCTTCCAGATCACGTCGCTCCAAAACTGCTTGACGGTACCCGCGATGATGGGGCCACGCCACACTACCGGATCGTCGTCGTGCTCCAGCAGCAGATTGATGGACATCAGGTCAATGCCCGTCTTGGTGGCGGCGGGAAGCAGTCCCAGCTCGGTGCCCATGGCTTTTTCCTTGACGCCGAACGCCTTGGGGATGGAGGGGCCGGTGATATCCGCATCCAGTATGGCCGCGTGCTTACCCCGGCGCTGGAAGGTTACCGCCAGCAGAGAGGTGACCATGGATTTGCCCACGCCGCCTTTTCCGCTGACTATGCCAATCACCTTTTTCACTGAGCTTGCGGGGTTTAACGCTTCTTTTTGAATGCCGGGGGCTTTTTCCCGGGAGGAGCAGTCGGCGCTGCATCCTTCACAGTTGTGGTTGCAAGATTCGCTCATTCTTTGACATCTCCTGTTCGATTTCTTTCTAACCGTTCGGTTTCTGTTGTTTATTATAACACAATTGTCAAATTGTTTTTCTTCTTTAGTATCCCCGGGAGGGGATGGGTATTCTTTTTTCCTGTTTTTCTTTTCGCTGGGGCCTCTTTTTTTTTGGCACTGGAATGTGAACAGGATTCGCTTGATTCTGTATTGAGGGGATGTTACAATACAAGAAAATAGGACGTCTTTCTGTTGGGTAACTAGGATTTGCAGGTTGGAAGCGCAGGCGGGGTGAAGTCGGAGGAAGATTTCCTCCGGCTTCTTTTTTTATTTTTTATGGTGGGTACTTGTTGTTGGTTTCCCGACCTATGTTTTAACATAGATCCCTATTGTTTTATTGTACCCGCTCTTGCCGCGGGGGCACATACTTTCTCTTGCGCAAGAGAAAGTACGCAAAGAGTGCGTCCAAGTGGGTTTCACCCCCTTGGAGAACCCCTGAAGGTCGCTGC
>JAAWNT010000027.1 GCA_022799115.1 Clostridiales bacterium
CAGAGCTTGATTTGCTCTTCGCTCGATACGCTTGCGTATCTCAACGGTTTTAGTCCGTTACTCTTTTCATAACCTTTGCGGAATACCGTCTTTACGACGTTTCCCTCAAAGTAATTACGGGTTTCTTTCTTTGCGTTGTTTAATTTTCAAGGTCCTGTGCTCCATCGTTTCTTGCGAGGGAGTGATATTTATTTTATCACATCCTGTCGAATCTGTCAAGCTTTTTTCTTGACTTTTTTCAGGAGCGTGACTGTTATCATATCACATTCGGTTTTGTCTGTCAAGACTTTTTTCCGTTTTTTCCCCGCCTCTCTCGACGGCTTTGCTAGTATATCAAATCCCAGTCGTGTTGTCAACACTTTTTGAAAAGTTTTTTTAATTTTTTTTAAAACCGGTGTGTATAAGGCCAAAATCCCCGACAACACCGGCCTTTGACGACTACCGGGAACCTCTTTCCGTCAATTTTACCCCGGAGATATCCAGACTTTTCAGCGCCTGTGAGAAATCAAGCCCCAATGCCGAATGATTGGGATATATGTCGGAGAGAGGAACCAACACAAAAGCGCGTTCCAACATCCTGGGATGGGGAAGAATCAGATCCTTGCTATTGATCTGAAGATCCCCATACAGCAATAGATCCACATCAATAATCCGGGGCGCATTCTTATAGGTGCGCACCTTACCCATCGCCGCCTCGATTCCCAGGCAGGCGCCCAGCAGAGTTTCCGGCTGCAGCTCGGTCATCAGCTTTAAGCAGCAGTTAAGATAGTCATCCTGCTCATCCGGCACCCCGAATGGCTCGGTCTCGTAATTGTTGGACACCATCAGCACCGTAGTGCCCGGCAGATGCCCCAGCGCATAGATCGCCTGACGAATATGATCCTCCCGATTTCCAATATTGGAACCCAATGCGATAACTGCTTCTGTCATAACTACCTTCCTTGTCTCCACGCGGAGGGAACGAAAGCCGGTCGCGCCCCGCGTGGAAACCGCGCCGGCCTTTTGTGTGCGCCTTATAAGCATATCGGGCTTTGCTACTTATTATGATCGTCTCTTTTTTGCTTCTTTAATCAGTAAAGTCTCCGCGGCTTCTTGTTATTTCCACCGCTACATAATCAAAATCCGCCTGAATGGGGGCCTCCGGCTTTTTCAGGCGCACCGTCACCCGATCCAGGGACGAAAATTCCGTCAGCAGTTCTTGGGCCACTCGAGAAGCCGCCCGCTCGATTAAATCATAAGATTCTTCCAGCATTACCCGAGTGATACACTTGACCGCTTTGGAATAATTGATGGTATCGTTTAAATCATCGGTGCGTCCCGGTCGCTTCACGCTGGTGAACAGAGTAACGTCCAGCTCAAAATTCTGGCCGTCCTGCTTTTCCTCCGGATTGACGCCGTGGTAGGCGAATAGCTTTAAGCCGCGGATTTGTATTTGGTCCATATGAACTCCTTTCTAAGCTGTAACACACTTATATCATAATTAGCTATAATATTTCTTGAGATCGATTATTAAACATGCTATTATACATCTATAGATAATAAAAGATTCTTTGGTACATCTCCCCGCATATCTACATGACCGGACCGTATCTAAGGTCGAGGAAGCGAACTCGGGTGGTCAGAATATTGGAAGCCCCAAAATCATGACCGTAATGATTTAAAAAAATTTAATTATAAATCATGGAGCTAATCGTAAGGAGATGAAACAATGAAACGCATTCCATACCAGATATTAACGCTTCTCGCAACCCTACTTTTGACAATATCCCTTCTATGCGGCTGTAATTCTCAGGATAGCGGGCAGATGGAATCAACCCCTTTGGATATTTCATCCGATACCCCGTCCGCCAACTCCAAGGCTCAAAACAAACATGTGGGTTCTAAAAATACCCCCGGCCTGTTTATGGACATGGAAATCTTTAAAAATGCCGATGAAATCGTTGCGCAAAGCCCCCTAATCGTGATCGCCTCCTTTTCGGAGGACCCCACCGTGGTGGAAGAGACCACGAAGATCGGCGATGTTCTTTATGCCAGTCACTACAAGCTCCAAGTGGAGCAAATCTTAAAGGGAAGCTGTGAAGAAACCATTTTATTCTCACAATTCGGCAAGCCGGACAGCGACGACTACGAAACCAAAATCAAAAAGGATCAAAAGTACCTCTTATTCCTGATACAAAAGCCCATCGATTCCAACCAGCCTATCTACGACGCGGTGGGGCTGGAACAGGGTATTCTGGAAATCCAAGCAAATGATACATTATATTGTTACTATGACGACGGCGTAATGCCCACCTTTGACGGGAAGCCCGCCGACAGCCTGCTTGAGCAGGTTCGTTCTTATACCGAATAAGCGCCTTGTATGGATGACAGGCCCGCTCTTTCCAAACACGAAAGAGCGGGCCCTTTTCTATTTCCTTCTCAATTCTGCGCTTGCGGTGCTTGCCCTCTGCCCAAAATCGCGTCCGTCACCTGTGCGGCCTGCACCGCCTCCTTGACGTCATGCACCCGCACGATATCCGCCCCACCCAACACCGCGATGGTATGGGCGGCGATGGTGCCCGGCATCCGCTCCGTAAATGGCGGGTTGCCGCAGGGCGCCCCAATCACCCGCTTGCGGGAGGCCCCCACCAGCATGGCGCAATCCGGATCGATCAATGCGGACAGCTCCCGGAGAATTTGCAGGTTCTCCTCATAGGTCTTGCCAAAGCCGATGCCGGGATCAAAGCAAAGGCGATCCGGCTCAATGCCATATTTCGCCGCCTTGGCCCTGCATTCCCGAAAAAAGGGCCGGATCGAACCAAATCCCGGCTGGTCGTGCATGATGATACAACCGCAGCCGCACCGGGCCGCCAGCTCATACATCTCCGGTTCCCGGAACCCGGTGACATCGTTGATGATATCCACGCCGGCCTGTAGGGAACGCCGCGCCACCTCCGGGTAAAAGGTATCCACGGAAATAGGAACCCGGCTCAGGCCAACGAGCCGCTCCAGCACCGGAGACAGGCGCTCCCACTCCTCCTGGGCGCTTACCGGCGTATAGCCTGGACGGGTGGACTGTCCGCCCACATCCAGAATAGCAGCCCCCTGCTCCTCAAGCTGAAGCGCGTGTTCCACCGCGGCGGACGGGTCGTTCCATTTGCCGCCGTCGGAAAAGGAATCCGGGGTCACGTTTACAATGCCCATCACATAGGTCTTTTCCCCCAGCGGCAGGGAGTAACGCCCCGCCTGAAACACCCGGCTCATCGCGCGCCTCCTGTAAGCAGGGTCATCACCTCGGCCCGGCTCTTGGCGTCGGTGCGCATGCTGCCCCGCAGCGCAGAGGTCTGCGTTTTGGAGCCGGCGGCCCGGGCTCCCCGCATGGTCATGCAAAGATGCTCCGCCTCAATGACCACCGCCACGCCGTAGGGCTCCAGATGGTCAAAGAGAAAATCGGCAATCTGGGCGGTGAGCCGCTCCTGCACCTGGGGCCGCCTGGCAAAGCAGTCCACGATGCGGGCAAATTTCGACAGGCCGATGATGCGTCCCTTCTTGGGGATATAAGCAATGTGCGCCGTTCCGATGAAGGGCAGCAAGTGGTGCTCGCACACCGAATAAAGGGGGATATCCCGCACAATCACCAGCTCGTTGTGCTGCTCCGGCTCGTTAAATATTTTTAGATGGCGCTCGGGATTGTCGTGCAGCCCGGAGAATATCTCCGCATACATTTTGGCAACCCGCTTGGGCGTCTCCTGCAATCCTTCCCGCTGCGTGTCCTCCCCCACGGCCTCTAACAGCTCCTTGACGGCCGCCTCAATTCGATTTTGATCTATCATAAGAAACCTCCATTCCGCTCCTGCGCGGCAATTTATGGATAGAACGCCGATTCCATACAAACGGAACGCCGTTCTTTTTTGTATCTGTCTGAAAAAGCGGTAACCATCCTTTTTCAATTAGACAGGTAAATCACCACCGCCCGCTGGCTTGCGGCCTCCACATAGCGCACATGGCCGGCGTCGATTTGCCGGTTTACGGGCAAAGCATCGTTAATCCGCTCGATATAATAAAAGAACTTATATGGCGCTTGTTTGAACAGCCGGCTGATCGCCTCGTTATAATCCAACGATTCCCCAATTCGGATCGGGAATACCGATTTGCCTTGCGTCACAGCCGTCTGTAACGCTTCCGCCGCTTGGGCATCGGATTCTCCATCAAAAGAATCCAAAAGGAAGCCCTCCCGCTGAAAATAGTTCTGTCGGGCGCTTACGCATTCCGGACGAAAGAGGTTGTAAAGCAGGGGCTCCTGATCTGTCTGCGCCCACTGTTCCTGGGTGATGTCACTTGCGGGCGGATCCATTTGATGATCGGTGGAAATCTGTTTATCGCTCAGGTTAAAGTAAAAATACTCCCCCTGATCCCTGGAATCGTTCCAGGTGGGATCCAGATGGTACCAATCCCCCTCTACCTGCACCACGTTCCACATATGACGCTGATTTTCACTTACTCCCCTTATCACAGCGCTTTTCATGCCGGCGTAACTGAGCAGCAGCTGCACCGCCCGGGCATAACCCTCGCACACCGCCTTGCCCTCCACCAGAGCGCCATAAGCGGTGAAGGTCTGCCACCAGCCCTTCCAATCGTCTGCGTGCTCCAGCGCCTCGTGGTCGTAGGTACAGCGGGCGACGACAAAATCGTGGACCGCTTGTTCCCTCTGATACTCGGTCATGCCGGGGGTGAGTTTGGAAACGCACTCTTCCGCCCTCTCTCCAAGCCGCTGAAGGCCCTGCTCACATTGCCGCGGGGAGAGGTAGGAATACAATTGGACGTACGTGCCGTCCCCCTGTTCGCCGCCCCAGGTATAGCTATAGGAGTTAGACAGCCAAAACACCTGGGGATGGTCGTCCTTAAAGGCGGTCACCGCCGCCCGGATTTCCTCTTCGGAAAGCCTGATCCCCGGCACGGAAAACGCACGCACCGGATACAAGCCATCCTTGTCCGCCTCTTCGCCAATCCAGAAGGCCGATTCCGTAAGCATCCGATAGCAATCCTTTTGAGCCTGAATCCAAAGAGATTCATAGGCGCTGTTAGATTCCTGATACGGATAATGAGGACTTGCCGTCCAGTCGGTATGATTCAGCCGGGTATAATCTTCCCTTACCTGAGACTGCTCCGATTGTCCAGAAGAAGTCGGGATCCAGGAGGAGGACTCCTCCCCTGGCTCAAACGCGCAGGATGTAAGCGTCAGCGCCATGGTTAGCAACAGCGCTATGGTACGTCCCTTTTGTCCCATAAAAGTCCCCCAGTACGTTTCGGATGTTTTTTAGTATACCACAGCCTTTCCCAACCTGCAAATCGAAAAAGCGGGCCGTTTACGCCTTTATTCCCGGATTTTCCAAGGGGGAGAACCGCCAGGTATTTCTCCCAAATCTATGAATACAACCGGCGTTGGTCGCTAAACGGAAAACCCGCTCTTTACATCTACAATCCCAAGCTTTTGGAACATGCCGCTCCATCGTCAAGTTTTTCTGGAAAAACGCCCCCAACGCTTGGAGCGTATCCCATAAGGAAGTTAATACCCGCCGAGAGGAAGTTGCTTTTCAGCGGGTGTTGCTTTATAATGAATAGACTAACAAATCACGATTTATGGAGAAAGACAGAATGAACAGGATAATACCAAGAATCGGCTCAGTGATCGTTACAGCGGCGGTATTTCTTTTTGCAATCTGTTTGATCGCTAACTTTCCTTTTGGCTCATACTTCGTATGTATGTTTCTGCCTATTGGTTATATCATGATGGCGGCAGGACTGCATGATGAAAGTTATGAAAACCGGCGTGTGGCCGCAAATACCGGGATGGCGTTTGCGGTCGTTTATGCGGTATTGATTTTTCTTGTATATTTTGCGCAAACAACAAGCGTTCGCTTAGGTGGGTTGAGCGAACAGGCACAGGGTATTCTGGATTTTCAAAGAGGGGGGCTAATGTTCAACTATGATCTGTTGGGGTATGGAATGATGGCTCTTTCCACCTTTTTCATGGGCCTGTCTGTCCAAGCGGACAGCAAAGCAGACAAGTGGATGAAAGCTCTAATGATGATCCATGGCGTTTTCTTTTTCGGTTGCTTTATCATGCCAATGACTGGCGTGTTCATCAACATGTCAGATGGAAGAACAAATATCGGAGACATCGTTGCGCTTGTCGCATGGTGCGCATACTTTCTTCCCATTGGGATACTGGCATACAGGCACTTTGGGAAGGAAAACTGATAATTTCAGTTTGTGGTTCTCCTCCATAGACACTTTCCTTGAAAGTATCATAATGGGTTACACAGAATAAAAAGGGCAAAGCAAACCACAGAGGTCTGTCTTGCTCTTAACTTCTTTATGAAACCTTGCCCTTATCGCTGGGTTTCGCTTTCCTATCCCATAATCCCTTAAAAAAGACCGGACGTTCCAAAAAGCTTGGCGCGTCCGGTCTTTATCACGTCTGTTTCGTCATTCCTGGTCATCCCAGTCCTACATGCGTTCCTCACTGGCTGGAGGTAAGCACCTGTAGGGCGGACTCCTCCTCAAATTGACGGCTATACAGCGTGTGGTAATACCCATTGTTCTGGAGCAGCTCCAAATGCTTCCCCTGCTCCACAATCCTGCCGTCCTTGACCACCAGGATCAGATCGGCCTGGCGGATGGTGGAAAGCCGGTGGGCGATCAAGAAGGATGTGCGGTCCTTGAGCAGATGGGAAATAGCGTCCTGAATGAGCTGCTCGGTGCGGGTGTCGATGGATGAGGTGGCCTCGTCCAGCACAAAGATGCGGGGGTCGGCCAGCACCGCCCTGGCAAAGGAGATAAGCTGTTTTTCCCCGGTGGAAAGCCGGTCTCCTCCCTCGCCTACGTCGCTTTGATAGCCCTCCTCCAGCTTATCCACCACCGTGTCGGCGGACACCGCCTTCGCCGCGGCCTCCACCTCTTGGTCGGTGGCCTCCAGCCTGCCGTAGCGGATGTTCTCCATCACAGTGCCGGAAAACAGGTGGGGATTTTGCAGCACGTAGCCGATGTTGGAATGCAGCCAAAGCTGGGACCGCTCTCGGTAATCCCTGCCGTCGATGAGTATTTTCCCCTGGGTGGGCTCAAAGAACCGGCACGCCAGGTTGACCAAGGTGCTCTTGCCCGCTCCGGTCTCTCCCACAATCGCCACGGTAGTGCCCGCCGGAATCTTCAGGTTAAAATGATGCAATACGTCGTCGGAGCCATCCGGATACCGAAAGGACACGTCCTGAAACTCAATGTCCCCTTTGATGGGCTCCCAATTCTCCTTCTTGGGAAAAAAGGAATCCCCGTATTTCTCAACAACCTCTGGGGTGTCGATGATCCCCGGTTTCTGCTCCAACAGTCCGCTGACCCGTTCAATGTTGGCCTGGGCGGAAATTACGTCGGCAAAAGTGCGGGCCATCTGCTGAATGGGTTCAAAGATTCCCACCGCGTAGGAGGTGAACGCCGACAGGGTGCCCAGCATCATCACATGCTCCATCACCAGATTCCCTCCCATAGCCAGCACCACCGCCGTGGCGATGGAGCTGACAAACAGTACCGTAGGGATATAAATGGCGTTTAGCCGCGCCGCCTTGATGGAGGAAGCGCGCATATCCTGTGTAATTCGGGAGAAGTCTTCAAAATTGCTCTGCTCGATCACCAGGGTCTTTGAAGTTTTCGCACCGGTAATCCCCTCGTTATAAGCCCCGGTCATCTGGGAATTGACCTTACGGATGCGCCGGTTCCAGTGAAGAATCTTATTCTGGAAATACACGGTGAGCACCGCCAGGGCGGGCACCACCAGGATGACCAACAGGGCCAGCCGAACATTTAGCATCAGCATGGCGACAAACACCCCCGCCACATAGGCCAGCGCCCATAAGATATCCACCAGCCCCCAGGCCACCAGACCCGCAATGCGGTTGGTGTCGCTCATCACCCTGGCCAGCAGATAACCCACTGGAGTGACATTATAATAGGAAAAGGAAAGCGTTTGCAGATGGACGAAGCTAGCTCGTTTCAAATCCTTGCCCACGTTCATCTCCACTTCCATGGATTTGCGGCAGAACATCACCACGCTGAAGGTCTGCACCAGGATCACCCCGGCGTACAGCGCCGCGTAGCCCCACAGCCCGTCAAGCGCCTTTTCCTCGATAAAATTGTCGATGGCGTATCGTTGGAACAGAGGCAGCAAAATGTCGATCAGGGCGGTAAACAGGTTCATGGTAATGGTGATAATCAGCGGCTTTTTATAAGGCTTTAAAAAAGGAAGCAGCTTGCCCCATACTTTTAGATTAAAGGGCCGCTTCTCCATTTGTTCCTCGTATCCCGGCATCAGTCCCCCTCCCTTCCGGTGAGCGCGCGGTCGTCGCTGCTCATTTGGATCTCATAAATACTTCTGTATATTCCCTGTTGTTCGATCAGCTCCTGATGGGTTCCCATCTCTGCGATGCCCCCGTTCTCCAGCACAAGGATGGTGTCCGCCTGCATCAAGGTGGTGATGCGGTGAGAAATCAAGATTACCGTGGATTTGCCTAGCTTTTGTTTTAGCGCTTCCCGAATTTTTGAGTCAGTCTCAGAATCCACCGCGGAGAGGGAATCGTCAAATACCATAATAGGAGCGTTTTGCATCAGCATCCGGGCGATGGCCACCCTCTGCTTCTGCCCGCCGGACAGGGTAACTCCCCGCTCGCCCACAATGGTGTCATATCCTTCGGCAAATTCCTGAATGGCCTCGTCCACGCAGGCGATTCCGGCGGCGCGGCGGATTTCCTCCATGCCGGCCTGGGGCCTCACGGCGCTGATATTCTCCCCGATGGTGCGGGAGAATAGGAAGGGCTCCTGCAATACCATACCGATGTTGCTGCGCACCCAACTGCGCTTCATGCCGGCGATATCCCGCCCGCCAACGGTGATGCGCCCACATTCGCGGGGCAGGTCGTACAGGCGGTTCAACAGATGCATCAGGGTAGATTTTCCCGATCCCGTTCCCCCTAAAATGGCGAAGGTGCTCCCCGCCGGAATGGTGAAGTCGATGTCCTTGAGCACCGGCTTTAACCCCTCATACCGGAAATGGACGTGCTCAAAACGGATATCGCCGTCCATGGGGGGCGTTTCCGCGCCGGGCGCGTCGGTTTCTTCTTCAGCGTCCAGAATGTAATTTACCCTCTGGACTGAAACGCTGGCCTTGCTCATTTCCGAGAGAATGCGCCCAAGTCCCCTCACCGGCCACACCAGGGTGGCGTTATAGGACACAAAGGCCAGAAACTCTCCCAACGTAATGTCGCCGTTTACCGCCTCCACGGCGCCCACCAGGATAACCACCAGGATTTGCAGCCCGGTGAACAGGTCGCCAATCCCCCAGTATCCTCCCAACAGGTACCCCAGCTTGATCCACAAAGAGGAAAACCGTTTGTTCTTTTCATCAAACCGGTCGATTTCATACTTTTCCCGGCCAAAGGCACGCACGACACGCACACCAGTAAGATTCTCCTGCACAGCGGCGGATAGTTCCCCCTCCGCCTCATCCGCCCTGCGGAACTTTTTGGCGATCATGGAATAATAGATGGCGGAATAGGCCAAAACAACAGGGATAAACGCCAGGGCTATCAGAGAAATTTTCACATTCATGGAAAACATAATTCCCATAGACAGCACAATTAAAAAGGTGGTGCGGAATACCTCCAGAAGCTGATTGCAGATAAAATTGCGCACGACGTCCACATCGGAGGTGCAACGCTGGATGATATCCCCGGTTTGGTGGCGCACATGCCAGGAAAAAGGCAGATTTTGAATGTGGGCATACAGGGTATCCCGCATGCTTTTGACAAATCCCTCCGACCCTTTCGCTATATTAATCCTGCATAAATAGTTACTCACGCCCGAAAGCGCCGCCACCGCAAGCACCGCGGCCGCTACATAAATCAGGTTGTCCCGGAGCATCCGCCTGCCTCCCAGGGACTGAAGGGTGGACGCCGCCCAACCCGGCAGGGAAAAGGGCTGCTCCCCGATCACCGAGTCCACCGCCACCTTGATGATCTGCGGGGTCAATGCGTTGAGCACGGTGTTTAATACCGACCAAACCACGGCGAATACAAAAAAATGTAAAAATCCCTTGCTGAATCGCCGGATCAGGCGAAGGCTGCCTCGGCGGTCTGGTTTGGGTTCCATCAGAATCCCCCTCCTTTCACTTCCTCGATTGGGAACCTATGTTTTGTATGTCCGAACATTTTATCATACCTTTATAAAAAGATCCAGCATAAAGTACAACTTTTAACAAGACCGCTGCTTTTTCTTTCAATTGATACTGTTTTATCCGGCAAAGCCGCTTTGCAATCCGGTTTTCTATGGGTTCTCTCCATGCAATCTGTCGGTCGAACATTGGCTGCGGCCAATGTGCCCCTAACAGAGAGCCGCGCTTCTCCCAATCTCTTTCACAGTCTTACAAAATCACCAATCAGAAGCCCGCAATTTCTCCCTCACGCCGACAAGCTTCCCTTGTAAAGGCCGACAGTGCGGTATATCATAAAAACAGAACGCGATAACGTCACAGGATACCGCCCGCCGGAAGGCCTGGTTCAAACGGCTTTTGAGAGCGTTTTCCTTTCACAAAATTAAACGAATTCAAAAGGAGGTTCCTTTATGTTGAGTCAAACCGATCTTCACGCCGAGATGAGCAAGCAGGACTATAAACTGTTATGCCATCCCCTTAAGGAACGGCTGTCGGCGCTTCAGCACACTGTAAAAGAGCAAAAGCTGCCGGTGGTGGCGCTCTTCGAGGGATGGAGCGCCGCTGGAAAGGGAAGCCTGCTTTCTGACGTGATTCTTACCTTAGATCCCCGAGGCTTTCACGTATATTCCACCGTATCCGCCACTCCTGAGGAAGTCCGCAAGCCTCTTTTCTGGCGCTACTGGACCAAAATGCCCGCCCGAGGACAAATCGCTCTATTTGACCGGAGCTGGTACCAGGAACTCTATATCGCCCAAGTGGAACAGGGAATCAGCGATCGCGAGAGGGAGCGCCGCACTGAATCCATCCGTACCATGGAGCGACAGTTAACCGACGAGGGCGCCGTAATCGTTAAATTCTTTTTACACATCAGTCAAAAGGAGCAACGGCAGCGGTTCGAAGCATTGGCTGACAGCAAAAATACCTCCCGGCGGGTCACCGACCGGGATTGGAAGCGAAACAAGCAATACGACCTCTATTATCAAGCGGCCGACGGAATGCTCAGAGACACCGACAGTCACCGGGCTCCCTGGCATGTGATCCCCAGCCACGACAAACGGTATGCCCTATATCAAATTTATTCCATCCTGGTTTCTTCCATCGAAGAGGCCCTTCGCAAGAAAGAGCAGCGGCAGAAGGCGCTCCCTCAGCTGGAACGCCTAAGTCAAGAGCCCATCGCCCCGCGTCCCTTCCCGCTGGTTCCTACTCCCAAACTCAGGGAAGTCTCCCTGGAGCCCAGGCTATCCAAAGAGGACTATCAAGACGCCTTGGAGAAAGCTCAGAAAAAACTCTACAAGCTGCACAACCGCCTATATCGGGAAAAAATACCCGTCATAGTAGCTTATGAAGGATGGGATGCCGCCGGCAAAGGAGGAAATATCAAACGAGTGGCCGCCGCCCTGGATCCCCGCGGCTATGAAGTGGTTCCCATCGCGGCCCCCACACAGACGGAACTTGCTCACCACTATTTGTGGAGGTTCTGGAACAATCTGCCCAAGACGGGCCATATCGCTATTTTCGACCGGACATGGTACGGGCGGGTGATGGTGGAACGCATCGAAGGCTTTTGTTCCCAGGAATCCTGGCAACGGGCCTTTCAGGAAATCATCGAGTTTGAACGGGAACTGTATGACTGGGGCGCTGTAATCGTCAAATTCTGGCTGCACATTGACAAGGACGAGCAGCTGCGCCGCTTCAACGACCGGATGAATACCCCTGAAAAACGCTGGAAAATCACCGATGAGGACTGGCGAAATCGGGAAAAATGGGATCAATACGAGCAGGCGGTGGACGAGATGCTTGCGCGCACCTCTACCAGCTTTGCGCCCTGGCATATTATTCAGTCTCAGGATAAAAAATTCGCCCGCATTCAGACGCTGAATTTGCTTATAAAGGCCATTGAGGAAAAGTTGGATGCCTGACCGCTCGTCTGCCGGCATGAAAGAGTTGCTCTTTATAAGCAAGAAACGGCCGCCCGCTGTTGTTTTACCGGATTCAGCCGGTAGGACATGCGCCGTCGGATGGAAGCTCGGGTTTGGTTCTCCTCCCATCAAACGGAAGGTTCTCTCCCCTTTTTCCTTCTGAAACGAACCGACTCTTTTGAGAAGTCAAGCTGTATTGGAAAACGCCCCGCGGAATAAAATAAATTCCGCGGGGCGTACTGATTTTATCGCGCTTGTTCCACGCCTCGTCAAACCTTCCTTTGTATCAGGACGGAATAACCAATACTTGGCCGGGATAAATCACATTGGGATTCTTAATTTGTGGATTTGCCTTCCGCAATGCGTCCAGCGTCACATTATTTTTCTTTGCAATGCCGCTTAAGGTATCTCCCGATTTTACCGTATATTTTTTTGGTTGAGGGGCGGGCGCAGACACTGTACCCTTACCTGGGATGGTGAGCACCTGACCGGGATAGATAATGTTAGGATTCTTAATCTGAGGGTTGGCGGCTAGTAAATCCGAGAGAGAAACACCGAACCGTTTGGCAATGCCGCTTAAGGTATCATTGGATTTTACCGTATACTTTTGGGGTTCCGGCTTCGGGTCAGGGGCAGGCCCGCCCCCTCCGGAACTCTTATCGGGAACACGAAGCACCTGTCCTGCGTAGATCACATTGGGGTTTGTCACCTGGGGATTGGCCTTCAGCAGGGCGTCCAGACTGACGCCAAATTTGCTGGCGATGCCGCTCATGGTGTCCCCTGCCTTTACCGTATAGTATGTCTCGTCGGGGTCCGGTTTGGGATCGGGCTCAGGATCCGGCTGTCCGCCCTGGTCAGGAAATCCATTTTGTCCCGCCGCCTGAATGATGGAGGGATAATCCCGGTAGGAAAGATCCAGGTCAACCCGCGCGGGGATTCCGTCAAGCTCGCCCTCCGAGGAGTACTGCCACAGCCCAAACTCTCCCTGATAGGTGGGCTTGCTGTTCCATTGGGCCAGCCACACATCAAAGGACTCGAGCCGGCTCATATCCAGCAAATTAACCATCCAATTCAGATTGCTGTAAAGACACACATAATATCCGGCATCTCGCACCCGCTCCAGAAAGGTCTGGGCAATATCGGTGAGGGTTTTCTTGCCCAAAAACGTCAAAGCGGCGTCCTCAAGGTCCAAAGCCACCGGATACGGAAATTGATAGGGCTTGATTACCTGCAAAAAGTGGTCAGCCTCTTCTAAGGCCGCTTGGGTTGTCGTTGCATAACAATAGTGATAGGCGCCGCAGAAAATTCCCTCCTTGGGGGCGTTGGTAATGTTTTGCACAAATTTACGGTCCACCCCATCGGTTCCAAAGGTGGCACGAAGAATGGCAAATTTGGTTTCCCCAGATGCAACCTTTTTCCAATCGATATCACCCTGCCATGTAGAAACGTCGATTCCCTTAACTTCCATGTTACATTCCTCCCATATGAGTAATGAAGAGAAAGCATGTTCCAAAGAACAGCCGTGCTCTTATAACAAACAATTATTCTTAACGGACGCCTTTTGGCATAGATCCGTTTTCATTCGGGCTTTTCCGCCTTACAGCACATTGTATTCACGGCTTCCCATGCGGGACGAAATCTTCCCCTATCGTAAGGATATTCCATCGCCATGAATTTCAACCGCTTATGGAAACGGCAGATAGGAAATTTCTTAGGCCTGGATCTGATAGGACGCAAAGCCCCCCAAATAAATTTTGCTCTCGGATTCCACAAACTCGCCGGCGGTGACGGATCGGAAGGAGGCGCCGTTTGACTGGCAGATAGCCCCTCCCACCGTTTGGCAAAACACCGGGGTATCCAGCGTGGTTTTCAGACCGGAACAATAGGGAAGCGATACCATTCCATCCCTTGCCACCGTCCCCGGAAATCCTTTTATGAAAACCGGACTATCCAAAGAACCTGTGGTGGCGCAGTTGGTAAGACGTATTTTAAAGCAGCAAAATGTGAGAGCGCCCAGTCTGCTCCACCAGCTTGTCATCGTATTGACCGTAGCCGTAAAGCCCCCGTCAGCGGATATCAGCTGAGGCGTCCAGCTTCCGGTTAATTCGGACACCGCTCCCACCGATGCGGCGGTGATGTTAACGGCGCCGGTACTGTCCGGCGGCACCGGCGTTCCGTTTGCCTTAACGCACGTAATTCCGCCTTCTCCGGGATCGCCCTTCTCCCCTTTGGGTCCGGCCGCACCGGGAGGTCCCGGTTCTCCCTTGGGTCCAACAAGCTCTCCATTCTCCATCTTTTGTCCCCATTGGGCCGACAGCTCCTTAACCTCTTGGAGAACGTCGTACAGCAGCCCGTCGTACTTCTCTTCCAATGGAATTTCTCCCTCTGACAGTCCCGGTAGGATCCGCCCGGTGGCCGACGCCGATTTCACAATAACTTCCCCATATTCCGGCGTGCTTTTCACCGCACACACCTGAATCGTGAGATATCCTTCTTTCATCAGGCCTTGGGGAAGGGCCATTTTCAGTCCTTCCCCAAGAGGTCCGGCGATGTGCCCCCTCTTTCCGTTAATACGAAAGTGCAGATAATAATCCACATCCTCCATCGGCCATCCCTTTTGGGGGACAACGGTGAGCAAGGTTGCCTTATGTTCCCCGGAATATCCCAATTGCTCGGTGGACAACACTGCGCTGTTCCCATATAAGGACATTTCCACATGCCATTTTTCACGCAAGATTAACTTCCTCCCTTGTATTCTATTATAGAATCGTCTGGGTGGTGCCATATTTGCCCTTTTCAGGGAAACGATTGTGAAAAAAGAGCAACTTTAGGGAGCATCTCTCGGAATATAAAATATTTGCAACTTTTTTAAATAAAACGCTTGACAATCACTCCATAAAATGATATATTAATCAAGCGTCAGGTGCGGAATGTGCTGGTGTAGCTCAGTTGGTAGAGCAGCTGATTTGTAATCAGCAGGTCGGGGGTTCAAGTCCGTCCACCAGCTCCACCAATAAGCATCCAAATCTGATTCCAATTTTATATGGGAGAGTTCCCGAGTGGCCAAAGGGGGCAGACTGTAAATCTGTTGTCTTTCGACTTCGATGGTCCGAATCCATCCTCTCCCACCATCTGGTCCGGTCATAATAGATGACCGGACCATTTTTGTTAGGTTTCATGCGGATTTGCGGGCTTTTTAGAGCGCAAAATCCAAAGTGATTTTCCATAGATGTCTTTTTTATAAAATGGAAAATCAAAGGTTTTCCGTGAGCAGATGCGGGGTTTCCGCCTGAATTTTCAGGCCGGAGGCCCCGTTTTCTTTTTTCTGTGATGGATTTTACTGTTAAACTATAATAATTTGTAAATCTTATTGGCGGGTTTCACAAAACAGTGCAACTTTTATCCAATTTCTAGGGACTAGTGAAAAGACTTTGTCTTTATCACAAAATAGGGAAGCGCTATAATGTATGTAAAAAAGATGTGTGGGTATGTGGTTTCAGCGAATATGCTCTGTGTCTTGACAAAAGGCCTATTGGATTCCTATTCGCCACCTACCCTGGAAAGCCGGACTTATAAAAACTGAATTGCGGTTCTGGATTTAAAAACCTGTTTTGAATGTCGATCTCGCCACGGTCAAATCTATCAGATGGATGAGATGCCAGACTTAGAGTCGCCACTTCATCCGAACTGTCGGTGTGATATAAAGTTGATGAAAGCGGTAGAAGCCGGATATGGAACGAAGGATGGACAAAACGGCGCGGATTACTGGATGAAGTATGTTGCGGATTTACCGGAGTACTATATCACCAGAGACGAACTATTATCTTTAGGTTGGAAAAAAGGTAAATCGCCCGCTAAATTTGCGCCAGAGAAAATGGCTACTATGGGAATTTATCAAAATCGAAACGGACATTTACCTCAAAGATCCGGGAGAATCTGGTATGAAGCCGATATCAATTATTACAGCGGGAGACGAAATGGCCACCGTCTGTTATGGTCAAACGACGGATTGCTGTTTGTCACCTACGATCATTATGAAACATTTTTAGAAATAATTTAAAGGGGGGTGTGAGCAATGAAACAAGAAAAAATCGTTACACTGGATTTAACCGGTTGTAAATACTTAGGAGAGATCCATCAAAGAATTAAAAAAGCGTTTGATTTTCCCCATTTTTATGGAGAAAACTGGGATGCGTTTTGGGATTTGTTACGGAGTGAGTGTGATGCAGACAAAGTAGTAGTAGTAGGGGGAGATTCTGTATCCAAAGAGTTGAGCACCAGTGTTCAAACCATGAAGGGGATTTTAGAAGAGTTTCAGGAACTTTGTGATAAGGACGGCGACCCCATAGAGATCGAAATACGCAGTTAAAAAATTTAAATATATTTTTATCATCTTTGTGAGGCATCCAAAATGTCCACTCCTTTCAGACTGAGTCCGGACGCAATTCGCGTTCAGACTCTTTTCTTTTTCCAGGCAAGGTACTCGCGTCAAAAGCGGCATCGAAACCGCTCGCCCCTTCCAACTGGATCGGTTGATTTCGATGACCAGCCTATCTTTTCAGTATTCATACGGATTTGCGGGCTTTTTAGAGCGCAAAAATTCAAACAGATCCTCCTTAGACGTATTTTCCATAAAACGGAAAATTTAGGGTTCTATCCGTCTAACTGCAAATAATTTAAGAGTATTATCCGGAAATTGCACAAAACAGTGCAACTTTCTACCTCCCCCCCTAATTCGTGAAGAGACTTTTGTCTTTATCACAAGTTAGGGACGTGTTATCATGTACGTAAAAAAGATGCGCGGGTATGTCGTTTTAGTGGATATGCTCTCCCCCTTGACAAAGGGATTTTTGGATTACTACGCCCCGCCCACCCAGGAAAGCCGTAGCTATCGGAACTGGATCGCGACACTTGATCCGAAAACCTGCCTGAAATGCCGGGCCCGCCACGGTCAAATCTATCAAATGGATGAGTCCCCAGATGAGGAACCACCGCTTCATCCAAACTGCCGGTGCGAGATAAAACCAATGGAAGCGGTGAAAGCCGGATATGGAACCAAGGATGGGCAAAACGGCGCGGATTATTGGATGAAGTATTTTGCGGATTTGCCGGAGTATTACATTACCCGAGACAAACTAATATCCTTAGGTTGGAAGTGGGGAAAATCGCCTGCCAAGTTTGCACCAGGAAAAATGGCTACTATGGGAATTTACCAGAACCGAAACGGACATTTACCTCAAAAATCCGGACGGGTTTGGTATGAAGCCGACATCAACTATTACAGCGGGAGACGGAACGGTTACTGTCTGTTATGGTCAAACGATGGATTGTTGTTTGTCACTTACGATCATTATGAAACATTTCTGGAAATAATCGAAAAGGAGGCTGCTCACCATGAAAAAAGAAAAAATCGTCACTCTGGACTTAACAGGCTGCAAGTATCTTGGGGAAATTCATCAAAGAATTAAAAAAGCCTTTGATTTTCCAGATTTTTATGGAGAGAATTGGGACGCGTTTTGGGATTTACTGCGAAGCGAGTGTGATGCAGATAAAGTGGAGGTATTCGGAGAAGAGGCCGTCTCGGAAGAGTTGAAACCGAGTGTTGAAATGATAAATGAAATTTTACAGGAACTCAAGGAAGATCGTAAAAAATATGGAGAACTTGTAGAGATAGAAATACGCAGTTAAAGGAACTGATTTTAGATGTATTTTTTATAATATCAGTCAGGCTTTTAAACCGTTCGCCCCTTCCAACGTAAAACCGACATGGTCAAACGATGGATCGTTGTTTGCACCTACGATTATTATGAAACATTTCTGGAAGTAATCGAAAAGGAGGCTGCTCACCATGAAAAAAGAAAAAATCGTCACTCTGGACTTAACAGGCTGCAAATCCCTGGGAGAGATCCATCAAAGAATCAAAGAGGCCTTTGATTTTCCCGATTTTTATGGACAAAATTGGAGCGCGTTTGATGACTTGCTTTGGAGCGAATGTGATGCAGATAAGATAGTAGTATTAGGAGGAGAAACCATATCAAAAGAACTTGTGCCGAGTATTGAAATGATAAATGAGATTTTACAGGAATTCAAAGAGCATCGGGCAAAATATGGAGAACTTGTAGAGATAGAAATACTTAGTTAAGGGGAATCTGATTTTAACCGTTTTTTATAATTTCAGCGAGGCTCCTAAACCGTCCGCCCCTCCCATCAAATGGATACAAAATAGATGTATCCTCAAAAACCTCGGTATTACCGAGGTTTTTTTGTTGTCTAAAGAGCATACTATCGCCAATCGTTTGAAATATAACGGTTGGCATTTTTACAATATAATAATTGTAACCGAACGATTATTTTCAGATCTTTATGTCTATTTTATCAAATGCGGTGAATAATAATAGCAAATAACTGTACGGCATTGATTCTTCAGTAACACCCGTAGCTGTTGGCTGTGCGGGCGCTGTTTAAGGAAAGAGGATTATTATTTATGGAAAAAATTAAAGCGATTCAGTATGGATGCGGAAAAATGAGCAAATACACATTGCGATATATGTACGAGCACGGAGTGCAAATCGTTGGTGCAATTGATATAAATCCTGAAATAGTCGGTATGGATATCGGTGATTTCGCGGAGCTTGGTGTAAAAACGGGTGTAATTATCAACAGCAATGCCGACGAAATCTTGGACAATACCGATGCCGATATCGCAGTTGTTACACTTTTCAGTCTGGTTAGCGACTGCTACGAACAGTATGTAAAATGTCTAAGCCGTGGAATCAACGTCATCTCGACCTGCGAGGAGGCTACCTATTGCTGGACAACCGACCCTATACGCGCCAACGCTCTTGATGTTATTGCTAAAGAACACGGCTGTACATTTGTCGGAAGCGGAATGGAGGATACTTTCTGGATCAACATGGTCGGCATGATTGCTGGGAGTTGTAATAGTATCAAAAAAATCGAAGGCGCAGTGAGCTATAATGTTGAGGACTACGGACTGGCTTTGGCAAAAGCGCATGGGGTAGGATTAAGCGCAACCGAATTTGAAAATCAAATTGCGCATCCTGAAACCTTAGAGCCGTGCTATGTATGGAACTCGAACGAAAGTCTTGCCGCAAAGCTTGGACTTACAATTAAATGCCAGACGCAAAAGTGTGTTCCGTATTTTAAAGAAGATGATGTTTACTCCTCTACAATGCAACGGACCATTCCTAAGGGAGAGTGTATTGGAATGGCGGCAGTTGTAAAAACCGAAACATTTCAAGGTCCAATCATTGAAACCAGATGTATCGGCAAGGTATATGGTCCCGATGATGGCGATATGTGCGATTGGAAGATCATAGGAGAACCAAATACCGAATTTCATGTAGTCAAACCCGCTACAGTTGAGCATACATGCGCAACGATTGTCAACCGCATTCCGAGCGTATTAAATGCGCCGTCGGGGTTGGTAACTGTTGATGAATTAGATGAAATTGCGTATTTAGCCTATCCTATGGAATTTTACTGTTGATAAAAAGAATTAGACCTGTTTGATAAATTAGAGAAACAACAGATGACACAGGAATTTCAATGTCTGACAAAACAATCCAACCGCCTCTGTTTCTCAAACAAAGACGCCAAAGCCCGACATTAAAAGAACAAGTAAGATGACATTGAGAAGATTGTCGGGCAGGCGCTTTATAATAGGTCCAAATAACACGATTACTAGCGTTTGTTTGGAACAAAAGAATACTGCAAACAACCTGTTTACAATACTTTGGAGCTGATCGTCAATCTCAAACCGAGGCCCCTGTGACAGCGATGTCGTGCGGGTTCGCGTGCTTCCTTCTCCGCCAGGTTGAGTCCGGATGCCATTCGCGTTCGGACTCTTTTCTTTTTTCGAGCAAGTCGCTCGCGTCAAAAGCGGCGTCGAAACCGTTCGCCCTTTCCATCTGGGTCGGTCGATTTCGATGACCGGTCTATTTTTTCTAAAGGGCTATCGAGAAATGCTCAAACGGATTGAACCCGTCAAAGTCATCTGTTACAGCGAACCGTTCTCGGAAATGCAGGGGGATATTATCCATGTGGATTATGAGCTGAGCGGCTGGAAATATCAAAATAAAAACCATGAAAACTTGTCCAGAAATTATAAGGATGCTATAATTATATATAAAACAATGGTACAGCCCGATTATGTTTTCAGCGCAATATCCAAAGGCTCCGGCAGCGCTTACGGCGGCAAATGGAAACCGAAAAAGCCGGAGGACGAAAGATTTTTTGGAGAACCGAACACCATTAAGACTTTTTATTTCAAATACAGAATAGACGTCAAATATGGCGACGATGGCAGAGCAATAAAAGAAAGGCATTATACAGATCATTTTTATCCAAAATACCACAGCAATCCACATGACCACATGATACGTTGGAATAATCCTATTGGATATCCTGAGCCCACAAATGAGATCAATTACTGGGACAATGTGCCGGAATTCAAATATTACAAAGGAGAAGGATATCTCATGGAAAAAGATACTGCTATCGTAAAAAGAAACTCTTTGGAAGAGAATCGTTTTAAGACTATTAGTGACTTCAAATGGTGTATGAAATTTCATGGCGAGGTAGAATTTGAGTGGAAAGGAAATCTGTACACCATCGTACATGTGGATAATAAAACGGTTATCAGTGTAGGCTGTTATGAAAAAGATGGGAAGTATTATAACGTAAATACTGATAAAGAACATACTTCCAGTGATGAACTATGGGGAGATACCGCCGAAGAAATTCTTGAATACAACGTGGGCGGCGATAAGCTCCGCGATGTGATTACACAGGTAAAAGTATGGGCAAGGACGATCTGAGCCTGCTTTGCCGGTTTAAACCCCCATAAAATCAATGGTTTTTGTGCCAGTCATTTTGGCCGCCAAACATAGCCGAGAGACTCGGCACGCCATTCGCGTTCGGACTCTTTTTTCTTATTTTATATTTATTATAAAAACAGCTGGACAAAACTTGGCGATTATGCTATAGTATTAAGGCAAAAATGCAGGATCGTTCTTGATGGATCATAGGCAAAGTTTCAGGGAAATTTTTATAGCCATATGTGACAGAACGGGGTGGACATCGGCAGTGCTCACCCCTTCTAAAAGCCCTAAATTTAATTTAGAGCTTTATAAATTCATCTACATACGATGATTTTCTGTTAAGGAGGAAAAAACATGAAAAAAGTAATCGCTTTAGTCTTCTGCCTGGTATTCTGTTTTTCGTTTGCAGCCTGCAATAAGCAGACTCCCGCCGGTGATTCCGGTTCCGGAAACAATCAGGCCATCGAATCTTACATTGAAAAAAGCAAGGATCAGCTGGATCAGCTTGCAGGAACGTTTGAAAGCAGCGGTATGAAGCTGTCGATTTCCGCCAGAGGGAACGCCCTGGTGTATACCTGCAAGTATACGATTGATATTGAAGATACCGCAACCGTTAAGTCCGGGTTGGAGACAGCGATGGAATCTATGAGTTCTACCTTCCAAACCATCCTCGCCGGATTAAAGAAAGAGGTTTCCTCTGCTGAATCTCTCATTGTGGAATATCTTGATAAGGATGGAAAAGAGATTTACTCAAAGGAGTTCAAGTAATCTTTCCACAATCGCATCGAATCAAACAGCGTCTGTACGCGACTCAGGTACGGCCGCTGTTCTTTTATCTAAGCGTTGTACTCACGCTGGAACAGTTCTTTATGAATTCTTCCCTTTTTAACACCTTGCCGCTACTAAATCGCCATATCCATAGCAAAAACCGACCGCTATACATTGCGCGGCCGGTTTTTCTCTTTATTCTTCGATAATGCCTGTGCGGGCGCCAAAACGGAATTGGGTATTTATCGACAGACGTATGCCATTTCCTCCCTTTCAACCTGTTGATACATACACCCAGCGTATTTCCCGGCCCGTTGCTTTTCGTGAAAAAACGGCGTAAAATGTCCATAAATCAATGTAAGGAGTGATTCTTTATGAGTATAGAAGCTGTAAGAAATTATTTAAAACAATGGCAGATCGACGACCGCATTCAGGAATTCGACGTCTCCTCCGCCACGGTGGAGCTGGCGGCCAAAGCCCTTAACTGCGCGCCGGAACGCATCGCGAAAACCCTATCCTTTCTCGTGGACGATCAAGCCGTTCTCCTTGTAACAGCCGGCGACGCGAAGGTTGACAACGGAAAATTCAAAGCGCAGTTTCACACCAAAGCGAAGATGCTCACCCCGGAGCAGGCGGTCAATATGGTGGGCCACGCGGTGGGCGGCGTGTGTCCCTTTGCCGTGAACCCTGGCGTTTTGGTCTATCTGGACGAATCTTTGCGCCGTTTTGATACCGTGTTTCCCGCCTGCGGCAGCAGCAACAGCGCCATCGAGCTCACCATCAGCCAGCTGGAGCAATACTCCGGCAGCCTCGGTTGGATCGACATCTGCAAAAATTGGCAGTAAGATTCTCTGTATGATGACAGTGGCAATCATACACTCGTGGGCGCGTTTTCTTTTCCCAACTAATTTTCACGCCCGGTGAGGCTCCCGCAAGCCGGCTATTCCCGATTTGAATAGGCAAAGCAAACCACAGCGCGTGCATTCCCCCAAAATGATGGCCGCCAGAATCCGTGCAGCATGCTGGACGTTCCGGCGTTTTTTGAATTTCCCGTCCAATACGGGATTTGCCCCCTAAAAAAACAGGACTATGACCATAAAGTCACAGTCCTGTTTTTTTAGGAGGCTCAAAGCGCCGAGGCGTTATTGATCGCCCTTCTCTTTTTCCACGGTTCGTTCCACAGCGATGCGCTGGGTGAGTTCCCGTATTTTATTTTCCAGCTGGGAGACCTTGATGGTCATTAAAAACAGCTTAATCAGCAAAATAAAGATGGTGAGCAAAAACACGAAATTAACCGTGGAATAAATCCCCAAAAGCCGGGTAAGCCAGTCTGCCAAGCCCGGGAAAATGCTGATAATCAGCAGGATGACTGAAAAAATAACCCAAAAAATGGAGTCCTCGATTTGCACTTTGGACTGCCTAATTTTCCTCATCATGTACAAAATCGTCAGCAGCGACGCGATAATCAGGATAACACGCAATACGATACTCATTCTTTTTTCCTCCTCCGCCCAATTGTTAGCCTTCCGTCCTTTTGCGGAACAACTGCACCAACAAGATGGAAATTCCCATCCGCATCATATATGACATGGAACGGGAGAGGTTTAAATAGCTCTCTCCCTCAATGCGTTCGTCCATTTCCGCCTGCACCTCGGCCACCTTTGCGCCGTGCTTCATCAGGTAGGAGACGGTATCCGGCTCTGGACCGTAGTTGATGTTGGCGGCGAACTCGTGGATCATCTTCCTGTCGAAGATGCGCATGCCGGAGGTGGGATCTTTGATTCGCTTTCCTGTGGTTAAGCGCATGGCGAACGAGATTAAATGGCTGCCCACCATGCGCAGGGTGAAGGGCTTTTTCTCGGTGACAAAACGGGAAGCAATCACAATGTCGTTGCCCTTTTGCAGCTCTTCCAGCATGGGGGCGATAAATTCCGGGCGGTGCTGGCCGTCCGCGTCAAACTGGATGGCGTATTCATAGCCCATCCGGTCGGCATATTTGAGTCCGGTCTGAAAGGCTCCCGCCAGGCCAAGGTTGACCGGAAGGTCAATCAGATGGTAGCCGCGCTCCCGACAGACGGCGGCGGTTTGATCCTTGGAGCCGTCGTTGATTACCACATAGTCATATTGGGGATAATTCTCCGTCAGATTATCCACCACCCGCGCAATATTTTTCTCTTCGTTATAGGCGGGAATTATAATTAAGACTTCCTTCATCGTCGAAACCTTCCTTTTTTTTCCGTACATTTCCCGCTATCAGGCGCGTGGAAATCCGGGATTCCAGAACGATTTCAGAAACCGTCCGTTAGAACACCATATACGCTTTGTTCCCCTCTTGTTCACGGGAAATCTTCATAACATACCCATTTTACGATTCTTTACATTCTACCATTATTCCCCATAAAAATCAAGTAATCCGCATCCCGCGGAGATTCTTCATTGCGAAACAAAACCGGTTTGATTCCCGCTATATTTTTCAATTTCCGCGGATTTTTTCAGCAAAACCATTTTGTGTTCTCCCATTTTATGTTATGATATCTTCAAAGACGATAAAGGAGCGATACACATGAGAGACGAAACCAAATGCCTACACTCTGGCTATACCCCCGAAAATGGAGGCCCCAGAGTCATGCCCATTGTACAAAGCACTACCTATGTGTTTGATTCCACCGAACATATCGGGGATTTATTTAATCTTCCCACCGCGCACATGTATTCTCGATTCTCCAACCCCACAGTGGAGTGCGTGGAGAAGAAGATCGCCGATCTGGAAGGCGGCGTGGGCGCCATGTGTACCTCCTCCGGCCAGGCGGCTTCCCTGCTGTCCATTTTGAACCTGTGTAACAGCGGGGACAGCTTTATCAGCACCTCCACCATCTACGGCGGCACGGTGAACCTGTTCGCTGTCACCTTAAAGCGCTTTGGCATCGAATGCATCTTTGTGGACGCCGACGCCGACGAAGCGGAGATTGAGGCGGCCTTCAAGCCCAACACCCGGGCGGTGTTCGGGGAGACGCTGGCCAATCCCGCCCTTGCGGTGCTGGACATTGAGAAGTTTGCGCGCATCGCCCACAAACATCAGGTGCCGCTAATCATCGACAACACCTTTGCCACCCCCATCCTGTGCAAGCCCATCCAGTACGGCGCGGACATTGTGGTTCACTCCACCTCCAAGTATATGGACGGCCACGCTTTGCAGATCGGCGGCGTGATTGTGGACAGCGGAAACTTCGACTGGAGCAACGGCAAGTTCCCGGAGTTCACCGAGCCGGACGAATCCTATCATGGGGTTGTTTATACCCGGGAGTTCGGGAACATGGCCTACATCATCAAGGCCCGGATGCAGCTCATGCGGGATTTGGGCTGTTATCCCGCTGCAAACTCCGCCTTCCTTTTAAACCTTGGTCTGGAGACGCTGCCCATCCGCATGAAGCGGTATTGTGAAAACGCCCTGCTGGTGGCGAAGTTCTTCCAGGCATGCGACCAGATTGAGTCGGTGCGTTACTCCGCGCTGGAGGGCGATCCCTATCACGAGCTGGCGCAGAAGTATCTGCCGGACGGCTCCTGCGGAGTGATCTCCATTGTGATGAAGGGCGGACGCGACGCGGCAGTGAGGTTCATGGACGGGTTGAAGCTGGCCTCCAACGAGGTGCATGTGGCGGATATCCGCACTTGCGTGCTGCATCCGGCCAGCGCCACCCACCGTCAGCTCACCGACGAGCAGTTAGTGGCCGCCGGGGTGAATCCCGGTCTGATTCGGTTCTCCGTAGGATTGGAGAATGTGGAGGATATCATTGAGGATATTCGGCAGAGCTTAGAACAGATGTAAAAAAAGGCCGGGGGGGATCCCCGGCCTTTTTCTTTGCTTTTGCTGCTGACGTTTGTTTTTTCTTTTTTCTATGACGGGATGTTTTTGTGAAGTGTTTTTACAATCTTAAAGGTCCGCCAAAGTTGCCGTCTATATTGGTGCTTTTTGTGCTCGATTCTTATTTGCTTGGTAGCCTTTGTTGGTTTCCCGACTTGTTGTTTTGACATAGATCCCTTTTGTTCTATTGTACCCGCTCATGCCGCGGGGGCACGTACTTTCTCTTGCGCAAGAGAAAGTACGCAAAGAGTGCGTCCAAGGGGGATTCACCCCCTTGGAGAACC
>JAAWNT010000010.1 GCA_022799115.1 Clostridiales bacterium
CGGCCGCAGCTGCGGCCGCCACCCGCAATGGAAGGGTGGGTATCATTGGTACCAGCGCCTCCATACGCAGCGGCTCCTACCGCCGGGAGTTGCAACGGCTTGACCCAACGCTACAGGTGTTTGAGCAGGATTGTCCCCTGTTTGTCCCTCTGGTGGAAAATGGATTCATCCGCAGGGACGACACCGTCACCCAAGAGGTAGCCCGGCGTTATCTGACCTCTCTGCGTAACGCTGGGGTAGATACCCTGATTCTGGGCTGTACACACTATCCCATTATCAGCGATATCATCGCAGACGCCATGGGAGGAGAGACCGTCTTAATCGATTCCGGTCGAGAAACCGCCCTATACGCCAGCCGCCTGCTGGAAGAACGCGGATTGCTGCGCACAAAATCCGATCAGGGAAGCTGTTCCTTTTACGTCAGCGACAGCATTGAGGGATTTTCTCAAATCGCCGAGCTGTTCTTGGGACGCAATATGAAAGGCAGCGTCAGCCGCATCAACATTCAGGATTATTAGCCGCCCGGGTGCCCCCGGCGGACAGATTACCGGCAAGGAGACGCAACATGCAGGAAAATTACTTAATCTCTATCGTAGGCAAGCAATATGTCGACGGGGAGAAAGGCGAAATACAAATGACCACCTTGGGTTCTTATGTAACCAAGGGAAAAAATCGATTCATCATGTACAAAGAATACGACGAGGATAACCCCAGTTCTAAGATCACCTCCATCTTAAAGATCGAAGGCAATCAAAAGGTAACCTTGATCCGAAACGGCGGCCAAAACAGCCGTTTGATTTTAGAAAAAGGCCAGCGGCATTTATGCCACTACGACACTGGCTACGGTTCCATGATGGTTGGCGTGTTTGCCAACCGCATCCACACCGATCTTACCGATAACGGAGGCAAGCTGGAAGTCAGCTATTCTCTGGATATTAACTCAGGTCTTACCAGCATCAACGAGATTTTTATCAACATCAAGGAGGCAGAACAAGAAGATGTCAAAAATAGTAGCGCAAGCGCGCAATGAACTGAGAGCCGCCATTTTGGACGCAATGGGACGCGCGGTGGCGGAGGGAACCCTGCCCGCGGAGCCTACGCCGGATTTTTCCATTGAAACTCCGGCCAATCGGGAACATGGGGATTACGCCGCGAATGTGGCTATGGTTTCCGCCCGGGCGTTCAAGATGGCCCCACGGAAAATTGCTGAAATTATTTTCTCTCAGCTGGTTCTGGACGGCACCCTGTTCGACCGCTGCGAGATAGCGGGGCCTGGATTTTTGAATTTTTATCTGGGCAAACGATTTTACGCCGCCGTGCTGGAGGATATCGAAGCGCTGGGGCCGAAGTATGGACGCTCCGATTATGGCAAAGGAGAAAAGGTAATGGTGGAATTTGTATCCGCCAATCCCACTGGTCCCATGCACATGGGCAACGCCCGAGGCGGCGCCCTGGGCGACTGTCTTGCAGCCGTGCTGGACGCCGCAGGATACGAAGTATGGCGGGAATTTTACATCAACGACGCAGGTAACCAGATCGATAAATTCGCCCTTTCTCTGGATTTGCGCTATCAGCAGATCTACAAAGGAGAGGACGCGGTGCCCATGCCGGAGGATTGCTATCATGGCGGAGATATCATCGAGCGGGCGCAGGAGTTCGCCAATGAGTTTGGCGAACGCTACTTATCTGAAGAGGAATCCGCCCGGCGCAAAGCCCTGGTAGATTTTGCTTTGCCCAAAAATATCGCCAAAATGAAAGCCGATATGGAAAAATACCGCATTCATTACGACCAATGGTTCTGCGAAAGCCAACTGCACAATAACGGCGAGGTAGCGGACACCATTGCGATTCTAAAGGACAAGGGCTTAACCTATGAACAGGAAGGAGCCGTGTGGTACCGTGCCACCGCTTTTGGTGCGGAAAAAGATGAGGTATTGGTACGCAACAACGGCAATCCCACCTACTTTGCCGCCGACATCGCCTATCACCGCAACAAGTTTCTCACCCGGGGCTTTGACCGCTGCATCGACATTTGGGGCGCCGACCATCACGGACATGTGGCTCGAATGAAGGGCGCCATGGACGCCATCGGGTTGGACGGGAACAAACTGGACGTGGTTTTGATGCAACTGGTAAAATTGGTGAGAAACGGCGAGCTGGTACGCATGAGCAAGCGCACCGGCAAGGCCATTCAGCTTTCTGATCTTTTGGACGAGGTGCCGGTGGATGCCGCCCGCTTCCTCTTTAATATGCGGGAGGCCAACACCCAAATGGAATTCGATTTGGATTTGGCGGTTCAGCAGGACGCTCAAAATCCGGTCTATTATGTACAGTATGCTCACGCACGTATTTGTAGCATTATCAAAGCTTTGGCCGCAGACGGAATCACAAAACGCCCCTGTACGCAGGATGAGCTAATGCTGCTCACCGCCCCGGAGGAAGTGGAGCTGATTAGTCACATGGCCGACTACACCTCGGAAATCGTCGCGGCCGCCAAAGACTATGATCCCGCCCGCATCACCCGTTATGTGATCACTCTGGCTACCCTGTTTCATAAATTCTACAACGCCTGCCGGGTAAAAGGAGAACAGGAAAGCCTCACCCAAGCCCGGTTGAGCCTGTGTCTGGCGGTAAACATGGTGATCGAAAACGTGCTTCATATGTTTAAGATCAACGCGCCGGAAAAGATGTAGGAATACCAGCCGATTTAATTCTGTGGGCTTGATTCCATTTTGCCCGTGATTTGATAAAGGAGCGTTTTAAAATATTATGAGCTTTCCCTTTCCGCTTCCCTTGATATTAGACGGCGCCACAGGAACCAACCTGATTGCCGCCGGCTTGCCCAGTGGAGTATGTGTGGAACAATGGATTTTGGATCATCCCCAGGTGATCACCGAGTTACAACAACAATTTATCGCTGCGGGTGTGCAAGCGATCTATGCTCCCACCTTTGGAGCCAATCGGCACAAATTGGCGGGGTATGGACTCCAGGACCAAGTGGAGGAAATGAATCTCCGATTGGTGGAGCTAAGCAAAGCAGTGGCAACGCCGGCCGGCGTATTGGTGGGAGGCGACGTTTCTCCCGCCGGTATTTTGATCGAGCCTTATGGCGAAGCCACCTTTGAAGAGCTATACGACATCTACGAAGAGCAGATCAGGGCTCTCAAGAAGGCCGGTGTGGATTTCATTAGCATGGAAACCCAAATGTCGCTGGCGGATATGCGGGCCGGCGTGTTGGCGGCCAAAAGCGTGGGGCTGCCTGTATTCGTCACCATGACGGTGGAGGAAAACGGACGATCTGTGATGGGCGCTAAACCGCTTTCCGTGCTGCTGACTTTGCAGGCTATGGGCGCCGACGCGGTGGGGCTCAATTGTTCCACCGGGCCTGATCTTATGGAGCAACTGCTCAAAGAGCTGCTTCCTCATGCCTGTGTGCCCCTAATCGCCAAACCCAACGCAGGAAAACCCAAAGAGGAAAATTCCGCCCGATACGATCTGACTCCAGAGCAATTTTCCAAAGATATGGAGCGCATGCTTTCTTCCGGTATTGCAATCGTCGGCGGCTGCTGCGGCACCACTCCGGAACATATGAAAGCGCTTTGCGACCGGATAAAAGAAAAATCCTTTGTATTCCCTTCCAGAGAGCCCGACGCTTTTGCCGCCGCGATAGAAAGCGAGGCCTTTTTCATCGGCGACGACATTGTCCTCAGCCCACCCATTGAGTGCAGCTATGACTTATCAGACGATTTGATCGACATAGAGGATGAACAGGTAAACGTCGCTCTCGTGGAGGTCAACACGTTGGAAGATGCCAAGATTTTGGTAGAAAACGCAGGTATGACGCGTCTGCCCATTGATATTTTAGTAAACGATCTCTCCGTTTTGGAGTATACCCTGCGTAACTTTCAGGGCCGTCTGCTGGTAGACAGCAAATGTGGATTTGAAAAAGACCAGCTGTATGAAGCCGCCAAGCCTTATGGAGCGATTGTATACTAAATCCTGAACCTTTGTTGCGGGAATCATGATTGCCACTTTCAGGGTGGTACACCAGTTGGGCTATCTTCTATTTTTATTTGTATTCTTCAACTCAAACAGCTTGAATCTGGAAAGCCGGAGGGCTTTCCTGTTCGAGTTGGAAAATGAACAAAACAGCGGGACCGCACACAGATGCTCTTGTGTGCGGTCCCGCTGTTTTGGATTTAAATCTGATAGCTTATCATTTTCTGCGGTTCCAAATGCCAAAAGGAATCCCCTTCCATTCAGAGCGGCCGCTTAATCAAGAACCTTTTGCAAAGCCCTGGCAACCCGGGCAATGGGAAGGCCCATCACATTGTAAAAATCGCCTTCGATCGCCTTTACAAGCAGAGCTCCCCTTCCCTGAATTCCATATCCTCCCGCTTTATCCATGGGCTCCCCCGTGGCTACATAGTTGAATATTTCTTGCTCCGTCAGGCTATAAAATTCCACATTTGTTTGTTCAAAAAAGGAAATCGGTCCTCCTTGCGGTCGGTAGATCGAAACCCCAGTAAACACTTGATGAATCCTGCCGGACAGTGCGTGGAGCATGCGGGCCGCATCGCTTTCTGTGGAGGGCTTTCCATAGATTTTTCCCTGCAGAGATACCACTGTGTCTGCGGCCAATATAACCCGATCGGCGGATTCCGGCAGCTGAGCAACGGCTTGCGCCTTACGTCTGGACAATTCCAAAACCGCCCGTTCCGGACTCGTTCCCGGCTGAAGCGTTTCATCCGCCTGGGAAACCAACACGTGAAATGGAATCCCCGCCATCTTCAACAGCTCTTTTCTGCGGGGCGATCCGGAGGCTAATACTAACAATTGTTTCAGTTTTGTTCATCTCCCATACACAGATTCTTTCCCATTGGGTTATCATTGACGGGGAATATAGGGGGGAAGTCCTCGTCTTGATCGTCTTCCTCCTCCCAGCTTTGAAAGGCGATATACAATCCTGGAACGCAAAGAGCGCTTACCACCATTCCCACGGTGGACGCCGCACTCACTAATTCCAGCATGCACAAGGTGATGGCTGCCAGCAGAAGCAATAGGCTTACCCCTAGAATCCCCACGCTCAGTTTTCCGTTCACTCCCATTTACAACACTCCTTTTCTTTATCACATAGGATCGTTTTCTTTTCTAGCGCCCCATCCCTTTTGACGGGCGGTATGCCAATTTGAACAGTACAGTTCTTTTATCATCCGCAATGGTTCCGCGTTTCAATAGGAACTACGATTATATCCCACTGGATGGGTGAACGTCCTCTGGTGTAAAACTAAAAATCTACAGGCCGCGCATTCAATGTTTCCTTTAAAAAGCCGATCATAATCTTCTCTTTGCTTTTGCTCATCCTCCGGCCGATCCATACAAGCGCTATCCCCATCATACATAAACCAAATATAAAAAGCAGCGAAAGACAATTCTCGGCTTCTCCCCGTATCAAGTCGGCACAAGCCGCCAGCAAGAGTAAGACCGTAAATAATCCGATCAAACCAAACCAAAGAAGCATAAAGCACGTTACAAATGGATGAACACGAAAACGTCCCTTGAGAATCGTCTTTTCTCCCCGCTGCTCCACAGAGCCATAAAAGATCCGCTGAAACGAATTGCGCAAGTATTGATTGGTATGATACAGTTGGAATCGATCCCCGTAAACCTTAGCGTTTATTCCAACATGAAACTCCATTGGCAACACCAGATGAAACTTTGGTTGTTCTCCCAGTTTCTTAAGCACATAATCCTTCGGATAATCGGTCAGCAGACAGATCTCTTTATTCCTTTTTTGAAATTTCCTACGGTCCATAGCCTTTTCCCTCTTCCATAGGTTGAAAAACTTAACAAAAATGCGTCTCTAAAAATTTAAGAAACAGATATCCCGTTCAGCCTGGTTTCCGTAACGACCCTGTATTTACACATTCGGGTATCATCAGAACTTACAGAGTTTTTGACGTCTGCGCCCCGTCCAGCTCGCGGGAAACTGCCGCGAATTGCTCAAGGGTCAACTGTTCCGCGCGGGCAGTTGCGGGAACATCCGCTTGCTTGAGAGCTTGTCCAACCACTTCTTTGGGGATCGATAACCCCGCGCACAGAGAATTCGCCACTGTTTTTCTTCTCTGCCCAAAGGCAGCCTTTACCACGGAAAAAAAGAAGCGTTCATTCTCCACCGAAACGGCCGGCTGTTTCCGAACGTGCAGCCGAATCACCGCCGAATCCACATTGGGAGCCGGCAGGAAGCTGCCCCTGGACACCTTAAAGAGGATTTCCGGCTGCGCATAGTAACGTACAGCCACGCTAATGGCCCCCGACTCCCGTTTTCCCGGCTGCGCGCACAGGCGGTCGGCCGCCTCCTTTTGTACCATGACCGTAATAGAGTCCACCGGGAGCCGTTCCTCCAGCAGACGCATAATCACTGGGGATGTGATGTAATAGGGCAAATTGGCGCACACGGAAACCGGCATACCGGGAAACTCCCTTTGGATCAATGCCTTTAAATCCACCTTGAGCACATCCTCGTTGATTATGGTGACGTTATGGTATTCCTCTAATGTCTCATGGAGCACTGGAAGCAGTCGGCGGTCCAGCTCTATGGCAACCACCTTGCAGGCCCGCTGAGCCAGCTCACAGGTGAGCACGCCGATCCCCGGCCCCACCTCGATAACCCCGCTTTCCTCCCGAAGCCCGCTTTCCTCCGCCATACGAGGACAAACCGACGGGTTGATAAGAAAATTTTGTCCCAAAGATTTGGAAAACTGAAACCCATGTCTTTGAAGGACTTCCCGAATGGTTGTAATATCCGATAGTTTACTCAATGAATATATCCCCCTGCCTTGCTACAGAAGGATCTAAAATTCTTCCCTCTGCCCCAATGTTTTTATGGGTTTCATTATAACATAAAATCTCCTGTTCCGAAAGCATTGATTCTTGCCGAAAAATGCAATATGATAGGATTATCACGAATCGAAGAATTGGGAAGGAGTCCACTCATGCAGAGAAGAGACAAAGAAAACTATTATCTGGATATTGCCGAGACCGTTCTGGAACGAGGCACCTGCCTGCGGAGGAATTTTGGGGCGGTGATCGTTAAAAATGACCAAATCATCTCCTCAGGCTACAACGGCGCGCCCAGAGGGCGAAAAAATTGCATGGATCTGGGGGTCTGCGTGCGGGAATCCATGGGAATCCCCCGAGGGGAACGCTATGAGCTATGCCGTTCCGTTCACGCGGAGGCCAACGCCATTATCCACGCTGCACGCAACGATATGATCGGCGCCACCCTTTACCTGGTGGGAAAGGACGCCACCACCGGCGATTATGTGGAAAACGGTTCGGCCTGTTCCATGTGCAAACGGCTCATTATCAACGCGGGCATCTTTCGAGTGGTCATCCGCAACAACAAGGAACAGTACACCTGTGTGGATGTGGCCGATTGGGTGGAATTTGATGAATCATTGGCGGGCAAAATGGGATATTAAGCGTTACGGCGCGCCTTGTATTTGTTCAATATACGGCTTGTTTTTCGTCAAAGCGCTTATTTATCTAAATAACCCCAATTATAGTTTTTAGAAATCCATACACGCTGTAGGAATCGGATTCATTTCTGTTTGTGCAGCTTTTCTAAAAAAATGTAAGACCGTTAGCGAACCCGTGCAATTATTGCTCTCGACAAAAGTAGAGTGATTTGGTATACTATTTTTAGAAATTGAGCAATGGAGGTATCCAACATGAATTTTAAACAAGGCAATTGGAATCGTTTTGTAGATGTACATGATTTCATTCTGCGCAATTATACACCGTATGACGGGGACGACTCTTTCCTGGCCCCTCCCACTCAAAGGACCAAGGAACTGTGGCAAAAGGTAATGAAGCTGATGGAGCTTGAGCGTAAATCGGGCGGCGTGCTGGATATCGATTCTTCCACCATTTCTGATATCGACGCTTATCAGCCGGGCTATATCGACGCGGATCTGGAGGAAATTGTCGGTTTGCAGACCGATGCGCCGTTAAAACGCGCGATCATGCCCTTTGGTGGAATTCGTATGGTTAAAAAATCCCTGGAGGCATACGGGCGTAAAATGGATGCCGATGTGGAGCGGGTTTTCAAATACCGCAAAACCCACAACGACGGGGTATTCGACTGCTATACCGAGGAAATCCGCAAAGCCCGCCATAACGGCATCATTACCGGGCTTCCCGACGCCTATGGCCGTGGACGGATTATCGGCGATTACCGGCGCGTGGCCTTGTATGGCACCGCGTTCCTGATTGAAGAAAAGCAAAAGACCTATAACGGCCTGACCTACGATGTCATGGACGAGGACGCTATTCGCAGCCGCGAGGAGCTGATGGAGCAGATTCGCGCTCTGAAAAAACTGGAGCGCATGGCGCAAAGCTATGGCATTGACATTTCCTCTCCCGCTCAAAATACCAAAGAGGCCATTCAATGGACCTATTTCGCCTATCTGGCTGCTGTCAAGGAGCAAAACGGCGCGGCTATGTCGCTGGGCCGGGTTTCCACCTTTTTGGATATTTACGCGGAACGCGATCTCAAAGAGGGCGTATACACCGAGGAGCAGATTCAAGAACTGGTGGATCATTTCATCATGAAGCTGCGTATGGTGCGTTTTCTGCGCACTCCGGCCTATGACGAGCTGTTCTCAGGGGATCCCACCTGGGTGACCGAATCCATCGGCGGGCTGGCTGCGGACGGGCGGCATATGGTCACTAAAATGTCCTTCCGCTTTCTGCATACTCTCACCAATCTGGGTCCCGCTCCCGAGCCGAATATGACGGTGCTTTGGAGCGAACGTCTGCCCGAGCCCTTTAAGCATTTCTGCACCAAGACTTCCATTGAAACCTCTTCCATCCAGTATGAGAACGACGAGCTGATGCGCAAGAAGTTCGGCGACGATTACGCCATTGCCTGCTGCGTTTCGGCTATGCGGGTGGGCAAGCAGATGCAGTTCTTCGGCGCCCGCGCAAACCTGGCCAAGGCTCTGCTGTACGCCATCAACGGCGGACGGGATGAGAAGACCGGCGACCAGGTGGCTCCCGAGCTGCTGGCCTGCCGGGGCAAATACCTGGAATATGACGACGTGATGAAGAAATTCGACGCCATCTGCGACTGGCTAAGCCGTTTGTATATCAACACCCTGAACATCATCCACTATATGCACGACAAATATTGCTATGAAAAAATTCAAATGGCGCTGCACGACGATCACATTCTGCGCACCTGCGCCTGCGGCATCGCCGGACTTTCCGTAGTGGCCGACAGTCTGTCCGCCATTAAGTACGCCAAGGTAAAGCCCATCCGCGACGAACGCGGGCTGGTGGTGGACTACCAGGTGGAGGGGGATTACCCCAAGTTTGGCAATAACGACCCAAGGGTGGATGAGATTGCCATTGACGTGGTAAAAATGTTTATGGGCAAGATCGCCAAATGCCGCACCTACCGGGGCAGCAAGCCTACCCTATCTATACTCACCATCACGTCCAACGTGGTTTACGGCAAAAAAACCGGCAGCACTCCTGACGGCCGCAAGCTGGGCGAACCCTTCGCCCCGGGCGCCAATCCCATGCACGGGCGGGATTCCCATGGATGCGTGGCCTCCATGATGTCGGTGGCTCATCTGCCCTATGACTACAGCGAGGACGGCATATCCTACACCTTCTCCATTGTTCCCGGCGCACTGGGACGGGAAGAAACGGAAAAGGAGGTCAACCTCACCGGACTGCTGGACGGTTACTTCAACGAGGGCGGACATCACATCAATGTCAACGTTCTCAATCGGGATGTACTGCTGGACGCCATGGATCACCCGGAGCTTTATCCTCAGCTGACCATCCGTGTGTCCGGATACGCGGTGAACTTTATCAAGCTGACCAGAGAGCAGCAACTTGACGTGATTAACCGCACCTTCCATGAGCGTTTCTAACGATTAAAATATTCGGAATCCATCCGGCGTTTTTTCAACGGCGCAGTGGATTTGCTGCGACGCCGGCAGGAAAGGAGGCTACCTTTTCTGCCGGTATCCTTTATCCCGGGCATTGTTTTGTCTGACATAAACATCAATTTCCTAACGCAAGCATTCTGTATGGGATTACTTTCATTGTTGGTGGACACGGGAACAAATCCCAAATCCCTTTTGATTGTATTGGACAAAACAATGCTGCAAGCATCAGGCAGTATCCTGCATAATATCGACACGGAAATCAAAACAGAGAAGGACGGTACCTCTATGAGCATAGGAAATCAAATCGGCCGCTTACATTCTGTGGAAACCTTTGGCGCATTGGACGGGCCGGGCATCCGCTATGTCCTATTTTTACAAGGCTGTCCCCTTCGCTGCCTGTACTGCCACAACCCGGATACCTGGGATCCTTCCTGCGGCCGGGCGGTGACCTCCCTGGAAGCGGTGCAGGATATTCTGCGTTACCGTAATTTTATCGCCTCCGGCGGAGTCACCCTTTCCGGGGGAGAACCTCTTCTTCAGGCGGAATTCTGCCGGGAGGTGATTGATTTGTGCCACAAGGAACACATTCATTGCGCCATCGATACCTCGGGAAGCGTTCCCCTCTCAGAATGCAAGCATGCGGTGGACGCGGCGGATTTGCTTCTGCTGGATATCAAGGCGCTGGATCCTACCGTGTGCACTGAACTGACCGGCCAGGACAACCGGAACGCGCTGGAACTGCTCAGTTACTGTGAAATCACCGGCAAACCGGTGTGGATCCGGCATGTTATCGTGCCGGGTATCACCCTGGTGGAAGAGCGTCTTCATGCCACCGCCCAGTTTTTATCCCACTATTCCTGTATCCAGAAGGTGGAGCTGCTTCCCTTCCATAAAATGGGGGAATACAAATGGGAAGCGTTGGGCATGGAAAGTCCTTTGACGGACGTCAAGGAACCACCCGCTTCGGAGATCGCGGCCGCCAAAGAGATCTTTTACCGGTCGGGGCTGCCGTTGACGCAATAAAAAGGAAAATCGGAAAATCCGGCGATTGGAAGGATCGTTTGATGGACAGTGGAATCCGATCCATATTTTTCATCCCATCAAACAATTCCGTTCCTAGATCTTTCCCATTCCTGTCATGCAGCGCTTCTTTTCCGGATTGACGGAATCCCTGTATAAATGATAAAATGGAAAGCGTATCTTGGGAACCATACGCTTTCCATTATTTTTGAAAGGGGTGGTTTGTGTTGCCAAAAATTGGAATGAGAATCATAAAATCCGCTGTTGCGGTGTTTATCTGTCTTTCTCTTTATCCATTGCTGGGGCACCATGGCGTTCCCTTTTATGCCGCCATCGCCGCCATATTATGCATGCAGCCGGATGCTTCCAACAGCTACCGCGTAGCTTTGAACCGCATCATCGGCACATTAATCGGCGGCGTTTATGGAATCCTGGTGCTGACCCTTATCAAGACGTTTATGCCGCCTTCCTGGGAAATCCTCCGTTATCTGGTACTTTCCCTATCCATGATTCCCTTGATGTATCTTACGGTTTTACTGAAAAAAAACACCGCTACCTATATCACCTGCGTGGTCTTTCTCAGTATCACGGTTTCTCACAGCGACGAACTGCTTCCCTATGCCTTTGGCATCAGCCGAATCGTGGAAACTTTGATCGGTATTTTTGTCTCCCTATTGGTCAATCATTTTCACATTCCCAGGCGCCGCAATCTTGATCTTCTGTTTGTCAGCGATCTTAACGGAACTTTGCTCAATCACGAGAGAAGGCTTTCCTCCTATACCCGTATCAAACTCAATCATTTGCTTGATCGGGGCGCTCAGATTACAGTGGCCACCTCCCGCACCCCTGCCACGGCGGTTCCTTTGCTCAATGGAGTCAATCTTTCTCTTCCCATTGTGGTGATGAACGGAGCCGCTTTGTATGATTTAAAGGAAAAAACCTATTCCCGGGTTTGCTTTCTCCCGCAAGATGCCGCTTTGCAGGTGTTAGAGCTTTTTGAGCGGGAAAATATCAACTGCCTGAGCTATACTTTATTCGACGATATGCTGCATATTTACCATGGCTCCCTTTCCAATGAGGCCGCCCGGAGCTATTTCGAGGACCGGAAAACCCTTCCTTTAAAAAGCTTCATTCATGGACATCCTCCTGCGGAACAGCCTGTGTTTTATTTTACCGTTTTTGAGACGTTAGGCGTTGTGGAGCAGCTCTGCAACCATTTAAAACAGCTTCCCTGCGCCGACAAGCTACAGGTTATGTATTACCAAGATCCTCGCCATGACGGGTTTTATATGCTGAATGTTCTCAGCGCGAACGCCTCCAAATTGGCGGGCGTAAACGAGATTGCAAGCCGTTTGGGTTTACACAAAACGGTAGTGTTCGGCGACGAGCTCAATGATCTTTGCCTGTTGGAAAGCACGCCTCACAGCTATGCGGTGGAAAACGCCGCGCCCCCTGTGAAGGAGACGGCGCGCCATCAGATCGGGAGCAACGACTCTGATGCGGTTGTCAGAACCATTGGAAAACTGTTTTATTCCGGCAAGGCCTTTCGGGGGGATTCTTAGCCAATTTCTCGAAAAGGGTTTTGGGGTAACGAGAGCGTTATTGTCTGATAATAAAGGCGTCTGGACCAAGTGTTTTCTTGATCCAGACGCCTTTTTACACACCTATTATTACAGAAGTTCTTTTCTAAGCTGCGCGCCGCTTTTGGCCGACAGCATAGCAGGGGCGATATCCAAAACGGTTTTGGCTCCGCTTTCTCCCGCTTTGTGCAGTCTATAGACTGCTCTGGCGTAAGCTACCAACACACTGGAAGTAAATTCCGGATTGGATTCCAGCTTGAGGGAATATTCCACAATATGCTTGGTATCCTGCTGGGCTCCGGTCTTCCCGCTGCGGATAACAAAGCCGCCATGCGGCATAGCGCTGTGATCGGCTTTGAGCTGATCCTCGGTGATAAAGTGAACCACCGTATCGTAATCGGAGAAGTAATTGGGCATATTTTTGATTTCCTGTTCAATGGCGGCCTTATCGGCCCCATCCTCGGCCACCACAAAGCATTCTCTCAGATGTTTTTCCCGGGTGCTCAGCTCCGGATCCTCTCCATGACGCACGCGGTTGACCGCGGCTTCAACGGGGATGGTGTATTGAATGCCGTTTTTTACCCCTTTTACCCGGCGAATGGCGTCAGAATGCCCCTGGCTGACCCCTTTTCCCCAGAAGGTGTAGGTTTTTCCCTGTGGAAGCACCGCTTCGCCGTACATCCGGTTGATGGAAAACATTCCGGGATCCCAGCCTACCGAGATCGCCGCTACTTTGCCGCTCTCACGGGCCGCGTGGTCCATGGATTCAAAGTATTCCGGAATTTTTGCGTGGGTATCAAAACTGTCCACGGTGTTAAACAGGGAGGCAAATTGAGGGCCCTGTTCCTTTAAATCGGTGGCGGAACCACCGCACAGAATCATTACATCGATTTGATCCTTAAATGTTTCCGCCTCTTCCACCCGGTATTTGCTGATCCCATCGGTGGCAAGCTGCAATTGCTCGGGATCTCTTCTGGTAAAAACACCGAACAATTCCATATCATCATTTTGCCGGATGGCCAGTTCCACGCCCTTGCCCAGATTGCCATATCCAACAATGCCAATTCGAATCTTTTGGTCTGCCATATGCAACAACTCCTTTGCTTTCCTTTTTGTACTGTTTTATTATAGTGTCGAATATGCGGCACGTAAAGTATTTTTTTTAAAAAAGGGGCGCTGCCCGTCGTTTTCTACAAGCCTTCTATCATTTATCAGCAAGAGAAAATAATTTTTATAATATTATTTATTCCTTTGATAGCCGACGCTTTTGAAATGACCAGATATGCGTTAGCTGTTGGCTAATCAAACCCGGCAATACAATCACTTGTACGGCCAAGAAAAGGGGCTGCCTATGTTCCCACAGGCAGCCCCTTCTGTTGGTGTTTATTTGTCGTTGTGAGCGCATCCGGCGTCATGGCCATGGCAGCCGCACTCTTCATCGTCGCAGCAAATACCGTCAAAATCGAATTCCAAGCTCTCGCCGCAATTGGGGCAATCGATTTCGCCCTTGAGCAGCACATCCTCGGAAAGACAAATTGTTTCTTTGCAGGTGGGGCAGGTTACCTCATAAAAAAGGTCGTCTTCGTCCTCTTCCTCGCCGTCCTCATCATAGAAATCCTCTTCCAGAGAACATAAATCCTCGTCAACGGCATCCAGCTGATCCTCAAGGTCGTTATAGCCCTCTTCCAGATCAGAAACAGTCAGCGCCATATCATCCAGCAAATCAACGATGGCGTTGATGACCTTGACCTCCTTGCTGTCTTGATCCAGCTCCAGGCCTTCCAGCAACCCACGGATATAAGCGGACTTTTCTGTAATCGTCATAAACCTGTACCTCCTTCTTATTTGTTTTATAGTAACGGCTTGCACAGTGCGTTACGCGCGCTCCATGTATTCGCCGGTACGAGTATCGATTCTCACCATTTCGCCCTCGTCAATAAACAGCGGAACCTTGATTTCGGCTCCGGTTTCCAAAACGGCCGGCTTAGTGGCGTTGGTGGCGGTGTTGCCTTTAAAACCGGGATCGGTTTTGGTAATTTGCAATTCCACAAAGAAGGGCGGCTCCACACCGAAAATATTACCCTTATAGGACAGAATCTTACACTCCATGTTCTCTTTTACAAACTTGAAGTTGTCGCCCAACACGCTTTTATTGATCGGAATTTGCTCATAGGTTTCCAGATCCATAAAATAGAACAGATCGCCGTCGCTGTACAGATACTGCATATCCTTGCGGTCAATAAAGGCGGTGGGATACTTGTCGTTGGGGTTAAAGGTGCGCTCGGTTACGGCTCCAGTAATCACGTTCTTGATCTTGGTGCGAACAAAAGCGGCGCCCTTGCCCGGCTTTACGTGCTGAAATTCCACAATGGAAACCACGTTTCCGTCCAGCTCAAAGGTGATGCCGTTTCTGAAATCTCCTGCTGATATCATAATGATCCTCCAATACTTATATGATCTCCTGTAATTCTATCGTAATTCGGGAATTTTTTCAAGTCATTTTTTAAATATACACCACGGTGCGTCCCGATTTTTTCCCACTTTTTGTATCTTTCATAAAAAGGGCACGAGCTACGGTCTTTTGTTAAGCTCAGAGGACAATCAATTCTTTGGGCGCCCGGGTTAAATTGTTGCAGCCATCCTGAGTAACCGCAACCATATCCTCGATTCTCACGCCGAACCGTCCCGGCAGGTAAATTCCCGGCTCCACCGTCATCACCATACCAGGGAGAAGCGCCGTTTTGCATCCCATGGAAAAACGCGGTTCCTCATGGATTTCAAGTCCTACCCCGTGACCAGTACCATGGCCAAAGCATCCCTCATAACCCGCGTTATAGATGATATCCCGCGCAATTTTGTCGATTTCGGAACAAGAAACTCCCGCTTTCACCCCTTTGATAGCCGCCAGCTGCGCCTTCAACACGGTATGGTATACCGACTCCTGCTCGGAAGTCACGGAACCAAGGGCCACGGTGCGGGTCATATCGCTGTGATATCCATCCAATAGCGCGCCGATGTCCATGGTGATAAAATCCCCCGGATGAATTTGGTTTTCGTCGGGCTCTCCATGGCACAGAGAGCCTTTGGCCCCCGCCACCACAATCAGATCAAAGGCAACCCCCTGGGCGCCCTGCCTGCGCATATGGAATTCCAGTTCCAGGGCCAGTTCCCGCTCGGTGACTCCTGCCCGGATCATGCTCAGTACATGGGAAAACGCATCCTCTGTGATCTGCTGGGAAGCCTGGATTCGCCGGATCTCTTCCGGAGATTTAATCTCCCGTTGCCTCCACAAGAGATCGTCCAAAGTGGAATCCTCCACCGCCTGAGCTCCGTATTGGAAAAAAATTTTCTCCAGACGGCGGGCCTCCGATAGAGAAACGCCCTCGTTTTCCAGCAGAATCCCCCGAAGTCCATGTTTGCGGATGAGCTCGCCCAGGGTTTCCCCTATGCGCTCAAACTGGATGATTTGGCAGTCCTTCACCCATTGGCAGGCCGCCTCATAATAGCGGAAATCCACCATAAAATAGGACTTCTCCCGGGTGACTAGCACAAAGCCCGCAGAACTTTTCATACCGGTAAGATACAAGCGATTGGGCGGAGAGATCACCAGGGCGGCGTCTATCGGGCTCCCGTTTGCCTCCGCAGGCAGGTTTTGCGCCAATGTTTCTACATGAGTGGCCATAGAGAATTTCCTCTTTCTACATCAAGTCTTGCAGTGCGTGCAGCGCCAGGAAATAGCCCGCCTTGCCAAATCCGGCGATCTGCCCGGCGCAAACGGCCGATAGTACCGAGTGGTGGCGAAACTCTTCTCTGGCATAAATATTGGACATGTGAACCTCTACAAAAGGGATTCGGACGCAGGAAATCGCATCTCTCACTGCGTAGCTATAGTGGGTCAGCGCTCCGGCATTGATGATAACCCCATCAAATTTTTCCCTGGATTCGTGTATTTTATCCACCAGAGCTCCCTCCCAGTTGGACTGGAAGATCTCACATTCCATCCCCAGCTTGTCCGCATAGGATATCACCTGGGCATGTATGCTCTCTGCACTTTCATCCCCGTACACGCCTTTTTCTCTAACTCCTACCATATTCAGATTGGGACCTAATAAAACCAACACTCTTTTTTTCATCTCAACACCCTTTTCCTTTGGCATTTGCTTCGTTTTCCCCTGAGAACTCAGACAAGGCGCGGCGGTACGATTCTTGCATCGTAAGCGCGTCTTGGCTTTGCGTACCCGCAGACTCGCAGATGACAGTGGGAGAGATTCCCCTTTGTGCGAAGAGCTCCATCAGCGGCTGGTAGTCCGGGCCAAATCCCTTGTTGTCTGAGAAGGTCAAATGACGCACCTCGCCGCCGGCAGAATATTCTATTTGGGAAAAATGAACGTGCATTCGGCGTACCCGTTCGCTCCCCAGCTCTTGTTCCAGCTTGTCCAACAGCGCGGCGTAGGCTTCTTTGGAATCCAGTGCGCCCAGGGTACGTGCGTTCATATGCCCAAAATCCACGCACGGAAGCATCCGATCATCCACCTTGCACAGGGCAATCACCTCATCCAGATCGCCCAGCTGGCAAATCTTTCCCATGGTTTCCGGGCACATAACAATATGGGATAATCCGTGAGCATCCAGATATTGCTGCGCTTGGCGCAAGGTTTCCACCGCGACTTCAAGGGCCCGTCCACGGGTCTGTTTATTGAGGCCTCCTGGATGAACCACAACCCGGGTACCGCCCATATGATCCACCGTGAGGGCGCTTTGATAAAGGTAATGATCCACGGATTTTTTCCGTTTTTCCTCCTCCAAAGAGGCCAGAGAGATATAATAGGGAGCATGCAAAGACAGGGAAATCCCCAATTGTTTTGCCCTTTCTCCCAGCTTTTTTGCCGTCTGTTCCCCGATATTGACTCCTCGCCCACAGCTGTATTCAAAAGCATGCAGCCCAACGCTCTTGAGGTATTCCAAGTATTCTAAGGTAGACTTTAACTTCTTTTCCCTAGCTTTGTCACATTGACCAGCCGGACCAAAAAGCGCCGTCATGCGGTTCCTCCACTGCGCTGCGCAATCTTTCTGCGGACCGGACGCTCCAGCGCCCGGCGAAATCGGAAGCTGAGGCTGTCCTCGCAATTTTCCGGTTCCAGAAGAATCGATTTCATACCCGCCCAGTTTGCTCCCAGGATGTCGGTGAATATCTGATCTCCAACCACCACCACCTGCTCGGATTTCAAGCCGTATTTCTTTTTGGCATAGGGAATCCCCAGCGGAAACGGCTTTTGGGCAAAGCACACAAAGGGCAGATCAAACAACGCCGCAAAAGGTTGGACCCGGCTTTTTAAATTATTGGACATAATGAGGATTTGAAAACCGGCTTCCCTGACACGGTGAGTCCACTCCACGGCGCCGGAAAACGGCTCTTGAGAGCCGTGCAGCGCCAAGGTGTTGTCCACATCCAAAAAGATGGCTTGCGCGCCCAGCGAATGCAGCAGTTCTATGGTAATATCGGTGACATGGGGCAAGGCCACCGTGGGCATAAACAACGACATAACAGACCTCCGATTTCGATACAAGGAATCACTTTCGCCAAATATCCCTTTCGTGCTGATGCAAGCTACTACAAAATGATTCTGTCCGCAAAGTAATGCGCGACACGGTAAACAGGCATCGGGTTTTACAACAGACAATCGCCGTTTCCGATTTCATCAGGCTACTTTTTAAACGCCCTATTACACGGCGCCGGCAGACAGTATGAATGGGATATCCTATTCTTTGAGGCCCGGTTTGGTTCCAGCCTCTTATTTTTCATTATGTAATAAAGACAAGAAACGATTAAAAAAGCGGGCAATACTGCCCGCTTTTTTAAATCATACCGTTCCAATGCATCCAAACGCAAATTATTTAAATTTGCGTTTGCGAGCTGCTTCGGACTTCTTTTTACGCTTTACAGAGGGCTTCTCATAAGCTTCTCTTTTGCGAACCTCAGCAATAACGCCAGCTCTTGCACATTGCTTTTTGAATCTTCTCAAAGCACTGTCCAGAGACTCGTTGTCCTTAATTCTGATTTCAGCCATTTATCTTCCCTCCCCTCCGCCAAAAGGCAGGGGTTTTGTGTCATACGATACAAAAAATATTATACAATAGCTCCTGCTGTTCTGTCAAGACTTATGTGTGAAATAATACGAAATCTCGCCAAAACCGCCTTTTTCTCAATGAGATCGCCTTTCTCGCCTATTTTGCCACAATATTGACCAATTTGCCGGGAACATAAATCTCCTTGAGAATATTTTTTCCTTCCAAGGCTGCCGAAACTTTCGCGTCCGCCTTGGCCGCCTGTATGGCGCCGTCCTTGTCCAAATCCACAGGAATTGTGATCCTGGAGCGAAGTTTGCCGCACACTTGAACGGCAATCTCCACGGCGGCGTCTTTACATTTGGCCTCATCATACGCAGGCCACTGCTGCCAAGCCACCATTTTACCGTCCAAGCCGCAGTTATCCCACAGCTCTTCGGTAATATGGGGCGCGAAGGGGTTAAGCAGAATTGTAAATATTTTTAATTCGTCTCTGGTGACAGAGCCGATATCGTAGATTTCGTTGATGAGCGCCATCAGCGCGGCAATTGCCGTGTTGAATTTGAGAGTCTCAATATCCTCGCCCACCTTTTTGATGGTCTTGTGGACGGAGATTTCCAGAGCGGGACGAATGCCCTTTTCCTGGGTGAGCATGGTCTGCAAATTCCAGTAACGCTCCAAAAAGCGCTGGCAACCGCGTATGCTGGAGGAACTCCACGGGGCGGCCTTTTCAAAGTCCCCGATGAACATCTCATACATGCGCAGGGTATCTGCGCCGTATTCCTGGACGATATCGTCGGGATTGACCACGTTCCCGCGGGATTTACTCATTTTTTCGCCGTTTTCACCCAGAATCATACCGTGACTGGTACGCTTGGCATAGGGCTCCGGCGTAGGAACCACACCGATATCATAGAGGAACTTATGCCAGAAACGGCTATAGAGAAGGTGCAGAGTCGTGTGCTCCATACCGCCGTTATACCAATCCACCGGCGTCCAGTATTTTAACGCCTCGGGGCTGGCCAAGGCCTCTTTGTTGTGAGGATCGATGTAGCGCAGGAAATACCAGGAAGAACCGGCCCACTGGGGCATGGTATCGGTTTCTCTTTGGGCGGGACCGCCGCAATGGGGACAAGTGGTGTTGACCCAATCGGTCATATTGGCCAAAGGAGATTCTCCGTTTTCGGTGGGCTCGTAGCTCTCTACCTCCGGCAGCTTTAATGGCAGCTCGGATTCTGGAATCGCCACATAACCGCATTGATCGCAATGAACAATGGGGATGGGTTCGCCCCAGTAGCGCTGGCGGGAGAACACCCAATCGCGCAATTTATAATTCACTTTTGCATGGCCTCTACCCTGCTCCGCGAGCCATTCGGTAATCTTTCTTTTGGCTTCTTCCACCGTAAGACCGTCAAGCAGACCGGAGTTGACCATTACGCCGGTGGCACAATCGGTAAAAGCCTCCTTCTGTACATCGCCGCCCTTTACCACCTCAATGATGGGTAGCTGGAACTTCTTGGCAAACTCCCAGTCGCGGGTATCGTGAGCGGGCACCGCCATAATGGCGCCGGTTCCATAGGAAACCAACACATAGTCAGAAATAAAGATGGGGATCTGCGTGTTGTTCACCGGATTGATCGCAGTAACGCCTTGCAGGCGGACCCCGGTTTTTTCCTTAGCCACCTCGGTGCGTTCAAAATCGGACTTTCTGGCGGCAGCAGCCTGATATTCCCGGATTTCATCCATATTTTCCAACTGACCGGCCCATTTTTCAATAAGGGGATGCTCTGGGGAGATAACCATATAAGTAGCGCCAAAGAGCGTGTCCGGACGAGTGGTGTATACGGTGAGGGTATCGCCGGTAGAGGTGTCAAAATCAACCTCCGCGCCGGTGGAACGGCCGATCCAATTCTTTTGCTGGGCCTTTACCCGATCCGGGTAATCCACCAGATCCAAATCGTTGATTAAACGCTCGGCATATTCGGTGATCTTGAGCATCCACTGGGATTTCACCTTATGTACCACCTCGCTGCCGCAACGTTCACAAACCCCGTTGACCACCTCTTCATTGGCCAATACGCATTTGCAGGAGGTACACCAGTTTACCGACATTTCTTTTTTATAGGCGAGGCCCTTTTTAAACAGTTGCAGAAAAATCCACTGCGTCCATTTGTAATAATCGGGATCCGTGGTGTTAATTTCGCGGCTCCAATCGAAGGAGATGCCCAGAGCTTGAAGCTGCGACTTAAAGCGGGCCACATTCTTTTTGGTGACTATTTCGGGATGGATATGGTTCTTAATTGCAAAGTTTTCCGTAGGCAGGCCAAAGGCATCCCAGCCGATGGGATACAGTACATTATATCCCTGCAACCTGCGTTTTCTGGCCACAATGTCCAGCGCGGTATAGGAACGGGGATGTCCCACGTGCAGTCCCTGGCCCGACGGATAGGGAAACTCAATCAGCGCATAAAATTTGGGTTTGTCGGAGTGGTTGTCCGCATGGAACACACCAGCCTCTTCCCACTTCTTTTGCCATTTCGCCTCAATCGGCGCATGCTCATATTTCAAAAAAGCCATTCCTTTCCTCAATGTTTGTTCCGGTCAATCCAAAATGCCGGTCAAATCCACCTGGACGCCGTCTTTCCACAGGCGGTCCAGATCGTAAAATTCCCGGGACTCCTGATGGAACACATGGATAATCACGTTGCCGTAGTCCAGCAGGATCCATCCATTGTTGTTGTGCCCTTCAATATGGTCGGGAAGGATATCCAGCTGTTTGAGCTGATATTCCACCTCGTCCGCCAAGGCCTTAACATGGGTATTACTGGTACCGTTGGCAATGACAAAATAGTCCGCCAATACGGATATATCCTCAATGCCGATTACCTTTATGTCCAGCGCCTTTTTATTGTTTAAGATCTTGGCCGATTCCTTTGCAAGTTCCATCGCCGTCATAGCGGGTTCACTTCTCTTTCTTTTGAATAATCCAATCGTTGTAGGCGTCCAGTGTATCCGGATGAACGGGCAGCTTACGGCCCGACAAATCCTGAATGGTAAAGATCAGGCCCTCTTCCATTGCCTTTTCCAAGCTTTGTCCGGCTGCCTTTCTCATCTGCTCCACGCCTTCATAATCCCGTTCCGCCGAGGTAAAATCGGCGATATAGATCACTTTTTCCAGCAGTGACATGCCTTTACGAGCTGTGGTATGGTAGCGGACCGCGTTCAGAATATCCGGATCCGTCTCCCCCAAGCAATGGGCAAGGTAGGCGGCGCCGCTCATAGCATGCCATAATTTTGGAGCAGCCAATTCAATATTAGTTAGTATTATACCAAACTGCTGCAATATTTGCAACTGTTCCTCCGGATCGGTGTCCTTCATAATATCATGAAGCAATCCTGCAATTTCTGCTTTTTGAGGATCCGCCCCATATTTTTTCGCCAGCTTGACCGCTTCTTTGGATACGTTAAGAGAATGGATCCATCTGGCTTGGCTGAGTTTTGGCTCGACCGCTTCTTTGCATTGCTGTACAGACAACATACACAAACACTCCTTTATCCAATCAACGCGATTATGGAAGCCCCGTGTTTTACCCTTTCTTTGGCTTATCGCCTCGAACCGATACAAATCCGTTCTTCATCGCCGGCTGTTTCTTTGTCCGTTAATCGCTTTAAAGCTTATGAAAAGAACTCTTTTCATCTTGAGTATCCCCGTACAAACCATGCCGGCGTATATAGCGTTCCACATTTTTTGGTACCCATTCTTCAATGGACCGCCCTGTTTTTAGCCGGTGACGGATTTGAGTGGAAGAAATTTCTATCAGAGGAAAATCCAAAAGCGCCGTCTGGGCGCTGTACTGGTTTTTTAGGAAATCGGCCTGTCTTTGCAGAGCTTGCAGGCCTTCTTTTTCTCTTGGCACCCCGCAGACAACGGCAAAACGAAAAATTTCCTGGGCATTTTTCCAATCCTGGATTGTAAGAAACATATCCGCTCCAGTAATAAGATAGAGCTGGGCGTCCGGAATCCGCGCGCGCAGCTGACGAAGAGTATCCACCGTATAGCTAGGCCCTTGCCGGCGGATCTCCAGATCGGAAACCTGTAGTTTTTGATATTCTTCTGCTGCAAGGACGCACATTTCCCATCTCTGCCGGGGAGTGGTCTCCTCCTCATATCGCTTATGCGGCGGAATGTTGGTGGGAATGAGAAGCACCTTATCAAGCTCCAGCTGCGCGGCGGCATAGAGGGCCAGCTTAATGTGTCCGTTGTGAATGGGATTGAAGGTTCCTCCAAACATGGCAATCTTTTTCATCATTCACTGGTCTTATTTTGCCCTGGGAAGCGCAATCTTGGGTTCCTTTTGGTTTCTGCGGTATAACACAAATTTGGCGCCGATCACCTGCACCACTTCCGCCTGAATCTGCTGGGCAATCTGCTCGGCGGCCTCCCGGGGGGATAGCGGGGAGGTTTCCAGCACCTTGCCTTTAATCAGCTCCCGCGCCGTCAGCGCATCGTCGGCCTGTTTGATGATCTCCGGGCTCATCCCGCCCTTGCCCACCATCACGATGGTATCGATGGCGTTAGAAAGGGAGCGCAAATACGCCCGTTGTTTACTCGTAATCATTCGTCGATCTCCTTATCCTCCATTTTTTCTTCCAATATCAGTTTCAACTGCTCGGCCAGTTTACGCAGAGCAAGGCCCCGATGGCTGATCGCGTCCTTCTCTTCACTGGTGAGCTGCGCGTATGTTTTGCCGCTTTGCGTAAGAAAAATCGGATCGTACCCGAATCCGCCTTCCCCTTTGGGTGCAAAAGCGATGCGCCCTTCACATTCTCCCCGCACCACGATCTTTCGACCATCCGGGAAAACGCAGCATACCGCGGAGACAAACCGGGCGGTTCGTTGTTGCGCAGGCACCTCCCTTAGTTCCTCAAGCAGCTTTTCAATGCGGTCGGCATCGGTGGCGTTTTCACCCGCATAACGGGCGGAATAGATCCCTGGAGCGCCGTTCAGCGCGTCCACTTCTAATCCTGAATCGTCCGCTACGGCGGGCAGTCCGGATAAATTGCAGGCTGCTATGGCTTTGAGCTGCGCGTTTTCTTCAAAGGTGGAACCGGTCTCCTCAACCTCTTCCAGATCCACGCCCGCTTGTTTCGCTGTAATAGCCTCAACGCCCAAAGGATTGAGAATCCGGTCCAGCTCCACACGTTTCTTTGCGTTGTTGGTGGCGATGATAAATGTCATATGCTTTGCGCTCCTTTTTTAAGTAAACATCCGGCGTGCGAATGTCCGCTTTGCAGCGGGTAAAGGATGTCTCATATTCCTTTTAAGAGAACATCCTTTCTTCCAGCGCCTGATTTTATTATGATTACCGCTGCAACGATTCATCGGCGTGGGACTCCCGTTCCGGAGCAAACAGCGCGTTGGCAAATTCGTCTGCGTCAAAAGGCTGTAGGTCATCCACCTGCTCGCCTACGCCGATGAATTTTACGGGAACGTTCAAGTCCTCCTTGATGGCCAAAACCACGCCTCCCCGGGCGGTGCCGTCCAGTTTGGTGAGCACAATGCCGGTGATGCCCGCCGCGTTTTTAAATTCCCGCGCTTGATTGACAGCGTTTTGCCCTGTGGTGGCGTCCAGCACCAACAGAATCTCTTTGTCTGCGTCCGGCAGCTCCCGGTCGATGATCCGGCCGATTTTGGAAAGTTCATCCATCAGGTTTTTCTTATTGTGGAGACGGCCGGCGGTATCGCAAATAACCACATCCGCATTTCTCGCCTTAGCCGCAGAGATCGCGTCGTACACCACAGCGGCAGGATCGGAACCCTCCTCCTGCTTGACGATATCAGCGCCCGAACGCTGCGCCCAGATTTCCAACTGATCGATGGCGGCGGCGCGGAAGGTATCCGCAGCCCCTAGAATCACCTTTTTCCCTTCCTGGGTCAGCCGCGCGGCGATTTTTCCTATGGTGGTGGTCTTACCCACCCCATTGACGCCGATGACCAGAATGATTGACGGTTTGGTGGAGAGGCGTAACGCTTCCCCACCTTTGAGCATGTCGGTCACGATCTCATGCATCAGGTCGTGGATGGCGGAGGGATCCTTAACGCCCTCCCGCTTAACCCGATCCCGCAGCGCATCACAGATGCGCGAGGCGGTGGGCAAGCCCACATCCCCCATGACCAGAAGTTCCTCCAGCTCCTCAAATAATTCCTCGTCGATTTTCGTAAAGGATTTCAGCATGGAGTCGATCTGCCCCACGATGCTGTCTCTGGTCTTTTTCAGTCCATCTTTTATCTTTTGAAACAGTCCCATGATCCATCACTCTTTCTATAATTATATCCGCCTATTCATCGAATGCCCAGCTTCTGTTCGAGCTCCGACGCGCGGAGCTCCAGCAGCTTGGACACCCCTTCATCCTGCATGGTGACTCCATACAGCACATCCGCCTCGTTCATGGTACCCCGGCGGTGGGTGATCACAATAAACTGGGTTCTTTCGTTCATACGCCTGAGATAGGCGGCGAACCGATCCACGTTGATGTCGTCCAGCGCGGCCTCGATTTCGTCCAGTACACAGAAGGGGGGCGGATTCACCTTCATAATCGCAAAGTACAGCGCGATGGCTACCAGCGCCCGTTCTCCTCCTGAAAGCGCTTCCAGCCTGGGTTTTATTTTACCCGGCGGTTGGACAGATATTTCAATTCCTGAATTTAAAACGTCGTCACGGTTACTAAGCTCCAAGGAAGCGACGCCCCCTCCGAACAGCTCTCGGAACGTGGCGATAAAGTTTTGATTGATCTGTTCAAATCGCTGCAAAAACAGCTCCCGCATCTGTTGGGTGAGATCCCCGATTAGACGGATCAGCTCGTTTTTGGACCGCTCTACATCGTCCACCTGCTCTTTCATAAAGGTATAGCGCTCATGAACCTCTTGATATTCCTCAATGGCGCCTACATTTACTGAACCGAGGCTTTTGATCTTCAGTTTTAACTCATTCAGCCGCTTTTGCGCTGCCGGCAGGTCGTCGATTTTTTCGCTGATCTCCTCGGCTTCCCGGCGGGTAAGCTCATATTCCTCCCATAGACGGGCAATGATCTCGTCATATTCTTTTTGCAATCCGGCTTTGCGTTCTTCCATGCGGGCCAGGTCTCTGCCGATGTTTTCCCGTTCCGAGGATTTCTCCCGCTCCTTTTGACGCAGCTCTACCGAGCGTTTTTCTAGTAAAATCCTCTCCTGGTTGAGCTGTTCGATCTTCTGCTGCGCCTCTTTCGCTCTCTCCCGCAACCGATGGGCATCCGTATCGCATTGAGCAATCTCCTGCTTTAGCTGACGGCTGCGCTTCTCAATTTCTTCAATCTGCGCTTGCTGCTCCCGGATCCGTCCGGCATGATCCAACTTCCGGCCTTCAATGCCCTCTATCTCCGATTGCAGGGACTGTACGTCCTTTTGCAGTGATACCATATCCAGACGGATATTCTGTAGCTGCTGATTGAGCTGCTCCCGTCTGGCGGTGATCTGTTCCCGGTTGCCGGACAGGGAGGAGATTTGCTCTTCCGCCCGGCGAATTTGCTCGGCAAGCACGCGGCTGTTTTGTTCCGCCTGCTCCTTCGCCGTGTTAAGCTCCTGAATCCGCTGGGTCAACTCCTCCTGTTCAAGCCTGAGTTCCCCGGCGGCTTTTTGCAGGGTATGTAGTTCAGACGCGCAATTGCGGCACTCCGCTTCAATGCGAATGCGCTCCTCCTGGGCGGATGCAAGCTCTCCCTTGGCCCCTGTGAGGGCCGCCTCCGCCTGGGATGCGCCGGCCTCTGCTTCCCGGTATGCGTTACGGGCCTCCAGCGCCTTTCCCTTTAGCTCTTCCGCCTCTTTACGCACCCGCTCAATCTCGGTAGCACGGCTGAGCAGGCCGGAATTGCGGGCCAACGAGCCGCCTGTCATGGAGCCGCCCGCATTAACCACCTGGCCGTCCAAGGTAACCACCCGGAACTTATAATGAAACCGCTTGGCGATGGTCACGGCGCTATCCAAGTCCTCCGCAATGGCGATGCGCCCCAGCAAAGAGCGCCGCACGCCGTCATATTGCGCTTCGCACCGGCACAGTTCGCTGGCAATTCCCACAAATCCCATACAGTCCTGCAATCCGTTTTCTTGCAGCACATTGCCCCGGATGGTGGTCAGCGGCAGAAACGTGGCTCGGCCGCCGTCCCGTTGTTTGAGCATTTCAATGGCGCGCTTGGCGTCCTGCTCGGTTCCCACCACAATGTTCTGCATGGCGGCGCCAAGCGCCGTCTCCATGGCCACCGCGTATTGTCCCGGCACCTTTAAGATACGGGATACCGGTCCATGAATGCCGGAAAGGAGCCCGCGATTGGATTCCTTCATCACTATCTTGACGCTTTGGGCAAATCCCTCCAGATTTCGCTCCAGCTCCTCCAAAAGCCGGGTACGGCGAATCCGTTCCTCCGCGTCCAGAGTGAGCGTATCCGCCTGCTGCTTTTTACCCTCCAGCTTTTGCCGGCGGGTATTCAGCCGGATCTCGTAGCCGCGCACGGTATTGGACAGCTCGTTCACCCGCTCCACCGCGTCGTTCTGCATTTCCTGAATCTCGCCCAAGGTTTCCTCCAAACGGGTAATCCTTTCCGCCCGGCGTTCTACTCCCTCGGTTACCACCTGAAGACGGGATTGGGACTCTTGAATCGATGACGCCGTGGTGATCGCCGTCACCTTGGATTCGGATGCCTGCACAGTCAGATCAGAGAGCTGACGGGAAAGCTGCTCCCCGGTCCCAGTGAATCGGTTCATCTCCTGCTGAAGCTGTTTCAGATCCCCCTCGCACCGTAGATAATCCCGCTGTTTTTGCTCAATTTCTGCCGTATGCGCTTCGATGCGCTCCAATTTTCCCTTGATTTGAGTGTCCATCGCATGGGTAGACGCATCCGCCTGCTGGATTTCACTTTGGATTCGATCGATGTTCTCCGTATTATGTAAAATGTCGTTTTCAAGTAAGGAGACACGGTTCTTTTTCTCCACGGCCTGTTCTTCCAGGTTCGCGATCTCCCGGCGAACCACATCCACCCTGGCCGTATGGGCATTGGTTTTGAGAAAGACTTCCTCCGTCTCCTGCCGGATGCGTTCCAGTTCCTCCTGGGCGGCGTCATGCTGGCTTTGGGCAATGGATATCTTATCTTCCTGCTCCCGCAGCACCTGTCCCGATCGCTCCAGAGTCCCAAGCCACAGGCCGATTTCCAGAGTGCGTTTTTCTCCCGCGTACTCTAAATAATCCCTGGCTTTTTGCGCTTGCTCCGCCAGAGGCCCCACCCGGCCTTCCAGCTCCAGGATGATATCGCGAAGGCGGAGCAGATTCTCTTCCGCCTGGGCAAGTCTGCGCTGCGCCTCGGTTTTCCGATAACGGAACCGAGAAATTCCGGCTGCCTCCTCAAACACCTCGCGGCGATCCTCCGAACGGGCCCCCACAATGCTATCGATCTTGCCCTGTCCAATGACTGAATATCCATCCCTGCCCAAGCCGGTGTCCATAAACAGGTCATGAATGTCTTTTAATCGGACAGAGGCTTTATTGATTTGATATTCACTCTCTCCCGAACGGTAATAACGGCGGGTAATGGCCACTTCGTCGCTGTCAAAGTCCAGCTTTCGGTCAGCGTTGTCAATGGTCAGCGTCACCTCTGCAAAGCCTTGGGATTTGCGGATCGGCGTTCCGTTAAAGACCACATCCTCCATCTTGGAGCAGCGAAGCGTCTTGGTGGACTGTTCCCCCAGGACCCAACGAATCGCGTCGCTGATGTTACTTTTCCCGCTGCCATTAGGCCCCACAACGGCGGTGATCCCCTTGCCAAAGGAAAGCGCCGTCTTGTCCGGAAATGTCTTGAACCCCTGTAATTCGAGAGATTTTAATAGCACATTCTCACCTGCATCTTTGTTGTAGATTCTAAATAAATTCTTAGCGATAGGATTTCCCGCACGTTTCGGCGCGCCAAACGGGCGTGCCCATGCGGTTGTGCGTACAGATCAATCAATGATCCCCGTTAATGGCAACCATTCCCATAAACGGCTTATTCCATCATGGACTTTACCCGAAATTGGCCGGGGGCTAACGAAGGATCCGCCTCAACTTTTGCGGAGTAACCATTGCGGGCCAAAGCAAGAAGATTCGACTTTTTTTGCCCAATGGCGATGGATAGTTCCTTGGGAAAAACGGAAACCAGAATGCGACCAGCCGGAACTTTTTCCCGGTTCAACCGCTGGGTCAGACGCTGTAAAAAAATCGAGCTTTCGCACAATTCCCGAAAGGCCGGGTGAAACCCGCCCGCCAGCATATCCCGGCGCAGTTGGGGGCTGTCGTGCAACCCCAGTCGGATGACCGGTATATGGTTGCGCTCAAACAACTGAAGAAGCTGGGCGCACAGTTCTACCGATGCGGTTACATCCAGCGGCTGGTAAACGCCGCTTTCATAAAGGGCGGCTAAGGGCGTATGTTTCATCACAACCGTGGGATAAATCCGTACCGTATCGGGACGCAGGAGCACAAAGGAGCGGGCGGTGGACCAATCGTCCGCAAGAGAACTGCCGTATAGGCCGGTCATCATTTGAAGTCCCAAAGAAAAACCATATTCTTTGATTAAGCGGGCTGCGTTCTCCACATCTCTGGCCGTATGCCCCCGTTGATTGAGATTCAATACCCGATCGTTCATACTTTGCGCGCCTAGTTCAATGGCCGTGACGCCGAACGCCTTGAGCCGCTGGAGAATTTCCGGGGAAATGGCGTCCGGCCTGGTGGAAATCCGAATTCCCCGGAACAAGCCCTTTCGGATAAAAGGAAAGGCCGCCAGCAGCAACTGCTCTTGGTACTGTAGATCTATCGCGGTAAAGCTGCCGCCGAAAAAGGCGACCTCCGCTTCTCGCGCGCGGTCGCCCATCTGCTTCGCCGCTTCAAGCAGCGTCTCGGTAATTTGCTGGGGAGCGGGTTGCGCTTGTTGGCCCACAATACTGCGTTGATTGCAAAAGCTGCACTGATTCTGGCAGCCGTTATGGGGAATAAAAAAAGCGATGTTGGCGTGTTTCAATATCCCATCAGCTCCAGCGCTTCCCGCGCCGCCTGCTGCTCCGCCTCTTTTTTGCTGCGTCCGCCTCCCTTGCCGATCACATTGCTGTTAAGATGGACCTCTACCACAAAATGCTTGTCGTGATCCGGACCGCTTTCCCCTATGAGCACATATTCCAGACGCTCCTCGGGGTTTTGCTGGACAATCTCCTGTAATGCCGTTTTATAGTCCTTAAAAGCCTTTGGCTTTGGATTTTCAATTTCCGGCAGCACAAACCGAAGGATAAATTTGCGCGCTTCTTCCATGCCGCCGTCTAAATAAATGGAGGCAATAACGGCTTCAAACGCGTCGGCTAAAATGGAAGGCCGATCCTTTCCCCCTGAATTTTGCTCGCCCCGGCTGAGACACAGAAATTCTCCCAGTCCCAGGGAACGGGAAAACCGGCATAGGGATTTTTCACATACCAGAGAAGCGCGCAGCTTGGTGAGATCTCCCTCCGGCAGGTGGGGGCAGTGCAGAAACAGATAATCGGAAACCACAATGCTGAGCACCGCGTCTCCCAAAAATTCCAGTCTTTCATTGCTTTGAATGCCTGAGCGCGCCTCGTTTGCAAAGGAGGAGTGGGTCAGGGCTGTTTGCAGATATTCCGGTTTTTTATAGGTATATTGCAGCTTTTTCTCTAATTGCTTCATGGTTGGAACGCTCCTCTTTCTTCGGTATGGGTGGAATCTTTTCGGCATAAAAGAAAACGGATCTTACCATCTTCAATTCTGTGATTGAAACTGTCCGCCGCTTGATCTACTCTTTTGGAGATTGTGATTCCATTTGAGAAATCGCCTGGCTGATTTCCCCCACCACATTTCCTTGAACATAGGCCGCCGTCAGGCGCAATGCGTTTTTGAAGGTCTTGGCCTTGGCGCTGCCGTGGGCTTTGAATACAGGTTTGGAGATGCCCATGATAGGGGCGCCGCCATATTCATTGTAATCCATCTGTTTTTTCAGCACTTTCATATCAGGCAAAATGAGCGCCGCCGCCACCTTATTCTTGATCCCTTTGGTGAGAATCCCTTTTATTTTTCCCATCAAGGTCATGGCTACTCCCTCATACAGCTTTAAGATCACATTCCCGGTAAAGCCGTCGGAAACGATAACGTCGGCGGCATCCATGGGGATATCGCGGGCCTCAATGTTGCCGATAAAGTTTAGCGGACTCTGTTTTAGCAGGGCAAAGGTTTCATGTTGCAGTTCTCCGCCCTTGTGATCTTCGGTGCCTACATTGGCTAAACCTACCCGGGGATTGCGTACACCCATGACACGCTCCATATAGATAGATCCCATGATGCCGAACTGCTGAAGCTGTTCGGGACGGCATTCCAAATTCGCGCCGCTGTCTATCAGCATAAAACAACCCTCATCTTTGGGCATGATGGGCGCAAAGGCACAACGCTTAATCCCTCTAATCCGTTTAACGATCAGGGTTGCCCCCACCACCAAAGCGCCGCTGTTTCCGGCGCTTAGAAAGGCGTCCCCTTCTCCGGCGGCCAATCTGCGAAGGCCTTCGGCCATGGAACAATTCTTTTTGGATTTTGTAATCTCCCCGGCGCTGTCTTCCATGGTAATCACATCCGGAGCGTCCGCAATTTCCATATGGGTTAATGGGATTTGATTTTCCTTGGCCACTCGCTCAATTTCCGACCGGGAACCGGTCAGCAGGATCTCCAAGCCGTATTCCTCCACAGCCTGCGCGCATCCCTTTAAAATTTCCAGCGGCGCGTTGTCTCCGCCGAAAGCGTCTACAATAATTTTCATGGTACTGCAACCCCATTTCTTCTGTATGTGCGGCTTTTATCGTGCGATGGTCCTTCCTTGTGTAAAAAGCGCCTCCAAATTCTTTTTTCCATTCGCTTGTTTCCGTCCAACCAGGTTGGACCGGGTCTTTTTAAACAAGCGGGGTTTTAAAAGACGCTCGATCAGAAGCGCCGCTCTGCGATGATTTGGAGAAACAATCGTTTCATCTTTTCGATTTCACCAAATAAAAGCAAATCTAGGCTCTGGCTTCCTTCAAAAGCTGATCTATCTTTTGAAGAGAACGCTCCGACAAGGCCGCGTAACGTTCCCGCTTGTCCCGAATATGCGGTTCTATCCCCGGAAGAATTCCGAAATTGGCTCCCATGGGCTGAAACCGAGACACGCTTTCATCACTGATATAGCAACTCAACGCCCCCATCATGGTTTCTCTGGGAAGCGAAAACGGCTCTTTTCCTTCCGCTCTCCGCGCCGCGTTGATACCCGCCAGAATCCCAGAGGAGGCCGACTCCATATATCCTTCCACGCCGGTGATCTGGCCCGCGAAGAAAAGCCCGGGCCTTTTTCTCAAACTATAGTCCGATTGGAGCAGCCTGGGAGAGTCGATGAAGGTATTGCGGTGCATGACGCCGTATCGGACAAATTCCGCGTCATGAAGGGCCGGAATTAGTCCGAACACGCGTTTTTGCTCCCCAAATTTCAAATTGGTTTGAAAGCCCACCAAATTGTACAGGGAACCCTCTCGGTTTTCCTGGCGGAGCTGTACCACCGCCCAAGGGCGGCGGTCGGTTCTCGGATCTTGAAGCCCAACCGGCTTGAGCGGACCGAATCGCAGGGTATCCATTCCTCGCTGCGCCATCACCTCCACCGGCATGCATCCTTCGTACACCTTGGGATCAGCCGCGTCAAAATCGTGAACCGGCGCCCTCTCCGCGTGGATTAGGGCATCATAGAAAATCTCGTACTCCTCTTTGTTCATGGGGCAATTGAGATAGGCCTCGTCCCCGCCCTTATCGTACCGGGAGGCGGCAAAAGAACATCCTCTGTCCACACTTTGCGCTGTAACGATGGGCGCCGCGGCATCGTAAAAACTAAGGGAACCCCCGCACAAAACGCCAATTTGCTCCGCCAGCGCATCCGAAGTGAGAGGGCCGGTAGCTATGACGACTATCCCCTCTTCCGGTATTTTTTCAACTTCCGTCCGTTCTACCGCAATCAACGGATGACTGCGGATTTTTTTGGTCACCAGGGAAGAAAATTCCTCCCGGTCTACCGCCAACGCGCCGCCCGCAGGCACCGCGCACTGATCGGCGCACTCCATCAACAAGGAGCCTAGCCGCCGCATCTCTTCTTTAAGAAGTCCTGCGGCGCTTTCCACGCGACTTGCTTTCAGGGAGTTGGAGCATACCAGCTCCGCAAAATTTTCATTGCTATGGGCCGGGGAATATCGAACCGGCTTCATCTCACGCAGTAAGACCTGGTGGCCTGACTGGGCAATCTGCCAAGCCGCTTCGCAGCCCGCCAACCCTGCTCCAATTACTTGTATCTTCATTCGTCCTTTTTCTCTTCTATCTTTTCATATCCGCAATCCTGCGTCACACAGTACAGCTTCGGATTTTTTCCTTTTTTCTTCAGCAGCGTTTTGCCGCAGCGGGGGCACTTCTCCATGGCGGGTTCATCCCACGATACAAAGTCGCATTCGGGATAATGATCGCAGCCATAAAAGATGCGTCCTTTTTTGGTTTTCTTTACGATGATTTTTCCGCCGCATTTGGGGCATTCCGCGCCGGTCTCCTTGACCAATTTTTTGATGTTCTTGCATTCAGGATAGCCTGGACAGGCGATAAATTTACCGTAACGTCCCATTTTTATCACCATCTTGCGCCCGCATTTCTCGCAAATGATGTCGGTTTCATCCTCTTTGAGCTGAATTTTTACCCCTTGCATCTCCTCTTTGGCCTTTTTCAACGTCTTGTCAAAATCCCCGTAAAAGGTATGCAGAATATCCACCCACTGGGACTTTCCCTCTTCCACTGTATCCAGATCTTTTTCCATCTGGGCGGTGAATTTCACATTGACGATCTTAGGGAAGCGTTCCTTCATGAGCTTGGTGGACACCTCGCCCAGTTCGGTGGGTTTTAACGTTTTCGCTTCCCGAATTACATATTCCCGGCTGGTGATGGTGGTGATGGTGGCCGCATAGGTCGAGGGACGTCCAATCCCATATTCCTCCATCGCCTTAATGAGAGAAGCCTCCGTATAGCGCGGCGGGGGTTGAGTGAAGTGCTGATTGGGCAAAAGCTCTTTGACCCGCACCTTCATATCCTTCTCCAGCGGCGGCAGAGATCCCTCGCTTTCACTCGCCTCGTCCTTGCCCTCTTCATAAAGCACGGTGTATCCGTCAAAGGTGACGGTATAACCGGAGGCTTTAAACAAGTAGCCGTTTGCCATAATGTCCGCCTGGGTGGTGCTCTGGATACAGTTTGCCATCTGGCAGGCGATAAAACGTTCCCAAATCAGCTTATAAAGCTTATATTGATCGTTGCTCAGACTGTCCTTGACATCGGCTGGAGACAGGCTGGGCATGGAGGGGCGGATCGCCTCATGACCGTCCTGGGCATTTGCCCTGGATTTAAAATGCCGGGGTTTATCCGGCAGATATTTATCGCCCCAGCGCTCCTTGATGTAATCGCCCGCGTCTTTAATGGCATCCTCTGAGATGCGCAGGGAGTCGGTTCTCATATAGGTAATTAAACCCACGGCGCCCATACCTTTGATCTCAACGCCTTCATACAGTTCCTGCGCGGCCTTCATGGTGCGCCGCGCCTGGAAGCCCAGTTTACGGGAGGCCTCCTGCTGCAAGGTTGAGGTGATAAAGGGCGGAGCGGGAGACTTGCGGCGGGTTCCCTTTTTTACCTTGGTGATGGTAAACTCCGCGTCCTTGAGCGCTTCCAGAATTTCGTTGGCCTGGGCTTCGGAAGTAATTTTAATTTTTCCGTTTTCATCCCCGTAAAAGGAGGCGGGAAACTGTTTACGGCTGCCTTGAGGAATAAACTTGGCGTCAATGGACCAATATTCTTCCGGCTTAAAGGCGCGGATCTCCGCTTCCCGATCCACCACAAGGCGCACCGCCACCGACTGTACGCGGCCAGCGGACAGCCCACGGCGAATCTTCTGGGATAAAAACGGACTGAGCTTATAGCCCACAAGACGGTCAAGAATACGGCGCGCCTGCTGGGCGTTCACCAAATCCAAGTCGATTTCCCTGGGTTGGCTCATTCCGTTTGACACTCCGGTTTTGGTAATTTCATTAAACGTTACACGATTTTTATCCTCTAAATTAAGTTCCAGCAGATAGGCCAGATGCCAGGAAATGGCTTCTCCCTCGCGATCCGGGTCAGTTGCCAGGTATACTTTATCGCTTTTTCCCGCCAGCTTGGTGAGCTCTTCCACCAGCTTTTCCTTTCCTTTGATGACTTCATATTTCGGTTTGAATTCATGTTTGATGTCCACGCTCAGACGGTTTTCCGGCAGGTCGCGGACATGTCCCATAGAGGCTACCACCTCATAGCCGGAGCCCAAATACTTTTTGATGGTTTTCGCCTTGGCCGGCGACTCCACAATTACTAAATCTGACATTCATTAACCACCTTATATTGATCAAAAGCGCGCCGTTTTTTCATGTGCGGCGCACTCTTTCTTTTCCATGTTAACTCCTAGCGTCGCTTGGCGTACCGCCGGCCGGACAGGGATTGAATCAAATCTTCCAGCTCCAGTTCGGTGACCGCCTGTAAAGCCACCTGGATGGATAACCCCGCCGCTTTGGACAGCCCATCGATGTGTAGCGGTTGATCGGTCAAACATCCATACAAAGCCCGCCCGTTCGAGGACAATCCTCCAAGATCCGGGATCCGCACAGACCTTGATATTTCCTTGCACGGGCGAAAGGACGCTTTTTCTTCCTCCTGCGCTTTGCACGACAAATGTCCCAAAGCGTGCGCGTCATCTGTGAACACTTGTAGGCTGTATTCTTCCAGTATATCCCCCAGGCAGGTAACCGTCTTGGCTCCGCTCTTTATTAGTTGATTGGTTCCATTGGACACGTAGCTATCCACGTTTCCTGGAACCGCAAAGACATCCCTTCCCTGTTCCAGGGCCAAATTAGCCGTAATCAGCGAACCGCTTTTGGTACCGGCTTCCACCACCACTGTACCTTTCGTCAGTCCGGAAATAATCCGGTTTCGCATGGGGAAGCTCCAACGGGTCACCGGGGTATCGGGAGGGAATTCGGAGATCAGCGCTCCGGTTCGGGATATTTCAAACCTTAGCGGCGCGTTTTCCATTAGATAACTGGAATTCACGCCTCCTCCCAACACGGCGACCGTAGCGCCCGCCGCCTGCAGCGCGCCCTTATGAGAGGACGCGTCAATTCCCAGAGCGCCGCCGCTGACCACGATTACACCCGCTTTGCCAAGCCCAAAGCCCAAGTCAAAGGCAGTGGCGTTGCCATAGGGCGTCGCGCTGCGGGTTCCCACCACGGCAATGGCCAGCCGGTTCTGAAAATCCGGGAGTTGTCCTTTTCCATATAGTATGCAGGGAGGATTGGAAATATTTTTTAAATCTTGGGGGTATTCCTTGTCATTTAGGGTAAGCACCCACTGACCAAGCTCGTCGCAGCGCGACAGGATTTGTTTCGCCTCATCCAGCGAAGCGTTTATCAGCCTGTCCAGCTCTTTGGGTGAAAACAGCCCGGACAGCCGCCATTCCCTGGTTCCTGCCCGGTAAAAATCAAAAGCTGTGCCAAATAGTTCCAGCACGCTGCGCGCTTTTCCGCTTCCAAATCCCAGAGCGCTTTGCATCCATAACCAATGGCTATTCGTTTCCATCCGCTCCACTCCTCTGCGTGTGATCCTCCCGCACCATTTCCCACAACAAAATACCAGCGGCCGTCGCGGCATTTAGAGATTCCGCCCGACCGGGCATGGGTATGGTGACAAGACCACCGCAGGCGTTGATGCATGTATCTGTCAAGCCGTTGCCTTCGTTGCCTACCACCACCGCCGATCTTTCAGGAAAGCGCATTCCGGTAACCGGCTCTGCTTGCCGGGAAGGAACTGCGCCGTATACCCAATATCCCATCTTTTTCATCTCGTCCAGCGAGGAGGGCAGATCCTCCGTGATGGTAAAAGGAATACGAAACACCGCCCCCATGCTGCCGCGCAGCACCTTGGGGCTATAGATATCGCAGCAGCCGCGGCTCATTAGCACACCGCCGATCCCCATGGCTTCGGCGGTGCGGAGAATGGTTCCTAAGTTGGAGGGGTCCTGGATATCCTCCAGCGCCAAAATGCGCCGGGGGTTATTATCCATTTTATACACACATTCATTTTTGTCAAGCGCAATACAAACACAAAACACTCCCTGCGGGGTTTGGGTATCCGTCAGATACGTCATTACCGAAGGGCTTACCTTTACACGTTTGGCGGCGATCAAGCCAATTTGCTCCACCGCGCTTTGATATCGCTTTTCTGCCTGTTCCGTATAGAATAACGACTGGATTGTTACTTGGCTTGCCACTGCATCCAGACAAAGCCGCATTCCCTCCACGACAAACTGACGCTGTTCTCTGCGGTAACGTGGGCTGTTCATCAGTTTTTTGGCATGTTTTATCAGGGAGTTATCCCGGCTTGTGATGGTTTGAATCATCGTTTAGCCTCCATCTATACGTTTTTGCAATGGAATGCGCCGCTACGGCATTCTATTGCAAAGACGTATCTTTTTGGATAAAATTCGCGCCCGGGATAAGCCCCCGGGCGCAACAAACCAAAATTATTTTGCAGCTTTTGCCTGCTCCACCAAGCTGGTGAAGGCGGCCGGGTCGGCGATGGCGATTTCAGAGAGCATCTTGCGGTTGAGCTCAATGTTCGCCTTCTTCAGACCATTCATAAAGGTGGAATAATTCACACCGTTCGCGCGGCAAGCGGCGGAAATACGGGTGATCCACAGACGGCGGAAGTCGCGCTTTCTGTGTTTACGGCCGATATACGCATAGTTGCCGGACTTCATCACGGCCTGTTTGGCCATTTTAAAATGTTTGCTCTTAGCACCATAATAGCCCTTTGCGAGCTTTAAAGTCTTTTTTCTTCTTTTGCGGGTCATCAACGCGCCTTTTACACGTGCCATATTCGTCTACCTCCGATTAATGGTTATTTATTTGATCGTATCGTAATCTTATTTATAGGGGATCAGACGCTTCACCTGGGCCACATTGGTCTTGTCGGTCACAACGGTCTTGCGCAGTCCTCTCTTACGCTTTGTGGTCTTTTTGTTGAGGATGTGGGACTTGTTGGCGTGTCCGCGGATGACCTTTCCGTTTTTCGAAAGCTTAAAGCGCTTTTTCGCACCGCTGTGAGTCTTAATTTTAGGCATGGTATTGCTCCTCCTTAAAGATGTTACTTATTGGGTTTGGATGCAAGGAACATTAACATATTGCGTCCTTCCAGCTTGGCTGCCTTTTCCACATTGGCAAACTCCGAGCAGGCATCCGCAAACTTTTTCATGGTGGCATAGCCGATTTCCGGATGTCCCATCTCGCGTCCGCGGAAACGAATAGAAACCTTTACTTTGTCGCCTTCTCCAATAAAACGCTTGGCGTGGCCCAGCTTGGTGTTAAAATCATGGGTGTCGATATTCAGGGAAAGCCTGATTTCCTTGATGTTTACCGTATGCTGATTTTTTCTAGCCTCTTTCTCACGCTTAGCCTGTTCAAAACGATATTTGCCGTAATCCATGATCTTGCATACAGGCGGATTTGCCTGGGGTGAGATCTTCACCAGATCCAAATTTTTTTCCGCCGCCTTATCCAAAGCCTGGTTCGCGGACATGATACCCAGCTGTGAGCCGTCGGAGTCGATCACTCTCAGTTCCCTATCCCGGATGTCGTCGTTAATCTGAAGTTCCTTGTTGCTAATGGTTAAGCACCTCCAAAACACCTAATGGTTAAAAGTACAAAGCGCGGACAGAATCTTTCCGTCCGCGCAATAATACATACTTATTCCCCATAAAAGAAGAAGTAAGAACATATTAACCCGTGGCGGACGGTCCCTCACAGGTGAGAACAAAACTGCTCTGCTTTGTTTTACTCAGTAATCATACCAGCTTTCCGGCTAACTGTCAATATCATTTTTGGATTTCATTTTAAATCATTCGTCCATCCGCTTTCTGTAGTATAAATAAAAAAATGGATTGACAAATCTTGCTTGTAGCTGTATTATTGTACTGCGCTGTTAATACAATACTACAATAATACAATAATACAGGAGGTAAGCAACGATGGAATATGTACTGAGAACCGATGGTTTAACAAAGCTGTTCTCCGGTCGTCCAGCGGTCAACAATGTCAGCCTATCGGTGAAAAAGGGAGATATTTACGGATTTATCGGGAAAAATGGAGCGGGTAAAACTACCTTAATCCGCATGGCAGTGGGGTTAGCCGCCCCCACCTCGGGAAGCATCGAGCTGTTCGGCAGCAACAACCTGAAAAAGCAGCGGCGCCGTGTGGGCACCGTCATAGAATATCCTGCGGTATTTCCCCATATGACCGCCCGGCAGAATCTGGAAGCCCAGTGCAGTCTGCTGGGGATTAAGGACGCTTCGGTGATCGATTCCACCCTACATATTGTGGGGCTCAATCCCAATGACAGGAAAAAGGCCAAAAACTTTTCGCTGGGAATGAAACAGCGGCTCGCCATCGCCCTTTCACTGGTCGGAAATCCGGAGCTTCTCTTTTTGGACGAACCCATCAACGGATTGGATCCCACCGGGATCAAGGAGATTCGCACCCTGATTCAAACCTTGAACCGGGAGCACGGCATAACCGTTCTGATTTCCAGCCACATCTTAGGGGAGCTATCCAAACTGGCCACCCGATATGGAATCATCAACAATGGGCGCCTGGTAGAAGAATTCACCGCCGAGCAATTAGAGGAACACTGTCAATCCTCTCTGATGATCCGGGTCAGCGATCCGGCGGCCGCCAGTTCCCTTTTAAAACAGCAGTTTGGAATTCAACGCGCTGCGGTCAACGCCGACGGAACCCTTGCGGTATACGAACAGATCGAGCGGGCGGGAGCCATTAACACCGCATTGGTGAGCAGCGGGCTTACTGTTGACAGCCTGCACGTCACCGCCGCCGATTTGGAGGAATATTTTATCAACGCCATAGGAGGGAACGTTCATGCTTAAATTGCTGAAATCCGATTTTTATAAGTTATCCAAAACCAAATCCTTTTTTATCTGCCTTTGCATCCTTCTGTGCCTGGCGGTGGGATATATCTTTCTGTCCCACTATTCTTATCAATTTGTCTCCTCCGAACCCCACCCTGGCGCTTCCGAACTGGTGGCGGAAACTTTTTCTGCAAACAGCCTGATCTTTTCTTCCATCGTGGTTTCTCTATTTGTAGCCTGTGAGTTTGGATTCGGCACCATGAAAAACATCGCCTCCAAAGGGTTCGGCCGGACTGAAATTTATCTGTCTAAGCTGATTGTCTCCTGCGTGGTTTCCACCGTTTTTCTTTTGGCATATTCTCTGGCGTCTGTCGCGACTGGTTCCATCCTTTGGGGCTTTGGTTCCGTGGGGGCTGGTTATTGGCAGGAGATTTGCCAGATCATCGGACTGGAAGCGCTGCTCAATTTGGCGTTCACCTCGGTATTCGTTTTTTTCGCCGCCCTGGTCCGCCAATCCGGGGGCGCCATCGCGATCAATATCTGCCTGTTAAGCTTCGCCTCCACGATGGTTCAGATGGGACAGATGCTGCTCCATTATCTGTTCAAAGTGGAATGGGACATTTCCCAATATCTCATCAGCAGCAACATCGTTGTGATTTCTCAGGGCAATTTAAACCAGGAAACCATCCTGCGCGGGCTGCTTGTAGGAGTCGCTTATTTCGTAGTGACCACCCTGGCGGGAGTCTGGCTGTTCCATAAAAGAGACATCAAGTAAATTCTGGCCCATCATCTTAATATCAACGGGGATACTGCTGGACGCGCCGCGGTATCCCCCTTTTTTATTTTGTTTTGTAGGCGCTTAGCTTTTCTATAAAAGAATTTCACGATCCAGCGCAAAAGAATAGAGTAAGCGCTGTTTTACCGGAAGGTCGGTGCATCGGGTGAGCGCCTGCGTGTAAAGATCCAATTGCTGGGAATAACGGGAGAGGAGTTCCTCCGGTTGTTTGACCCGGTCGGTCTTGTAATCCACCAGCACCCAGGCTCCGTCCTCTTCAAAGGCGCAGTCCAGCGCGCCTTGCAGCAAAACGGGTTCTTTCCATTGCTCCAAGGGCAAATCCGGCTGGAGCTGCCCCGCCTCAATGGTGATGGTAAACCGGTATTCTCTCAAAAGCCGGGGCGAATCCAGCATCCGGCGCACCAGGGGGCCGGTAAAGAATCGCGACGCCTTCTCCAAATCCACCGCATGGGCCTGTTCCATGGTGAGATAGCCCTCTTTCACCAGACGCCCAAGCTCTTTGCGCGGATCCATCGCCGCTCTGTGGTAATCGGCAAATTGAATAAAGGCGTGCAGCGCCGTTCCTTTCTCCGCCGCGGTCATCCCCTGGCTCTCCATAAACGCCGGCCGCGAGGAAAAAGCGTAGTCCTTTTGTTCCCTCCTGCCCGCCAACTCGGAAGCCGCCGCTTTTACGGGGACGTTGGTCAGCTGCTCATAGGGATAGCGGTATTCCAGCCTGCGGCGCAATTCCTCATAGAACGCTTCATCATGCTCCGCCGCAGTCTTAAGCGGCGGTTCGGGCAGTTCCGGAGGCATTGGCTGCGGATACGCCAGTTGAATATCCCAGTCGCAGCCTTCCGCGAGCATAATCCCGGGTAGCGCTCCCGCCAGTTCCCGCAGCTGCGCGCCGCATGGATGTCTTAACGCGCAGGAGAGCAGCCAGTCGGAAAAGCAGGAAGCGCTGCGCACCACATAGGGAGAAATCGCAGGCCCTTCGGCTAATTGGGCCGCCAGCTTTCCCAAGGTTCGGACAGGATTCTTTAAAGATGTGACCATAATCAGGTTTTCCTTGGCGCGGGTCATCGCCACATATAGCACCCTAAGTTCCTCGCTCATACCCCCGCGTTCGATCTCCAGGGCCACAGCCTCCCGGGGCATGGTGGAGTAACGCCGGGTGAAACGGTCGTCCCACAGCTTCATCCCCACGCCTAAGGCGGGATGAAGCAAGATTTCTCCATGATCCTTATTGAATGGGCGGGCACAGTTGGCCAGGATACATACAGGAAATTCCAACCCTTTGGAGCGGTGTATACTCATCACCCGCACCACATTGGCGGATTCGGAGAGCACCGAGGCGGGAGACAGATCGGACTTTTGCTGCTCCAGCCGGTCGATAAACCGGATAAACCCGGAAAGCCCTTTGTAGCCCGACCGCTCGTAGGTTCGGGCGTAGTCCAGCAGTTGACGAAGATTCGCCAAGCGCAGCTCCCCCTCCGGCATCGCCTGCACCACCGCCAGATATCCGGTATGCTCGTACAGATGATTGATTAGCCGGTCGGCGGATAAGGTTGCGGCCAGCAGCCGGTAGTCTTGGATCTGACGAAGAAAGGCTCGTCCGGCCTGGTCCCCTTCCTCCGCCTTCTGTTTCAGAGCAAAGTAGAGCGGGCCATCCGGTCTGCCTTGGCGGATCGCGCTGAGGTCATCCGGGGTAAAGCCAAACATCGGACTCATCAGCACCGACAAAAGCGGGATATCCTGAACCGGATTGTCGATAACCCGCAGTAGGGAAAGCATCACGGCGATCTCCGGGGTACCGAAAAAGGAACCCGCCGTATCCGACCATGCGGGAATTCCATGCTGCTGCAACTCCTTGGCGTATACGCAGGCGTGGGTATTGGCATTGCGGATCAGAATGCAAAAATCCCGGTAGGTCACCGGACGTTCCTTCCCCTCTTCGGTGACGGGAAACCCTTCTCCGATCATACGGGCGATGATTCCCGCGATGTGACGGGCCTCCGCCACATCCATATCCTCCTCGCATTGAGAAAGATCCAACAAGTGAAGGGACGTATCCGGAATGTCCCGGGGAGGATAGACCGCCCCCGCTGCGAGCTCTTCCTCTTTGGTATATTCCATTTCTCCCATCTGACGGCTCATCAGTTGGTGAAATACAAAGTTCACCGCGTCGGTTACTCCGGAGCGGCTGCGGAAATTCTTATCTAGAATCACCCGGGCGGGATAGTGATTTTGCTGCGCGTCGTAGGTCGGATACGCCTCCTTGCGACGCAGGAAAATCTCGGGCATCGCCTGCCGAAACCGGTAGATGCTCTGTTTTACGTCGCCTACCATAAACAGGTTGTGCTCCTCCCGGGAAATCGCTCGAAAAATCATATCCTGGGCTTCGTTGGTATCCTGATATTCGTCCACCATTACCTCATCAAATCGCTGGGAAATTTGCGCAGCCGTCTCTGTACAAACAAATCCCGCCTGAGTCGGGCGAACCAGCAGACGCAGCGCCCAGTGCTCCAGATCACCGAAATCAGCGATTCTGCGACTGGCCTTACAGGTATCCAACACCTCTCCAAAGCGCTGCACCGCCGCCAGAAGCTGTTCCACCAGAGGAGCCATGGCGCGGATATCCGTCAGGCATTGGGCGTCATTGGAGAAAAATAACTTGGAAAGCTTTTCTACTGTCTTTTTTACCGCATCCCGGTTCCCGGTGATTTTCTCCTTCAGAGGATCATCCTTATAGCCCCGGACTGCTTTTAGTTTTTCAAATACAAATCCGTGAGTTCGGGCGGAAAGCGTATCCCAAGCTCCTTGCAAAGCCGCCTGTTTCATCTCCAACAGACCGGTCAGGTCGGCGGAAAAGGCGGAACGATACGCCGCGGAAAGCGTGGCGTCCTGTTCCATCAGGTGCAGCGCGTTATCGGTCAAAGAGACGCAGTAGTCCACCGCGCTTACCGCATACTGCATAACCGTTTGTCCCCAGGCTGTAGAGGCTGCGTCCCCTTCGGGGCGGTACATGGCCGCTTTTTCCTGTAGCCACCGCTCTGGAAAGGGATGGGAACGGACAAAATCATACAGGGTATTGACAATGGAAAACAGACGGCTGTCATCCCGTCCGTTGCTGAAACAATCGGACAAACGGGTAAACGCATCGTCTCCCTGTTCATAGAGCTGTTCCATCACCTGCTGCATGGCCTCTTCCCGCAACAGATCCATCTCGTTGGAATCCGAGATCCGGAAATCCGGGGAGATTCCCAATTCGTAAAAATGTTCCCGGATCAGTTCGCTGCAAAAGCTGTGTATCGTGCTGATGTGAGCCTGTGGCAAAAGGATTTGCTGCCGTTGCAGGCGGGCGTTTCCCGGGTCCTCCTCCAACATGCGCTCAATGGCCGCCTCGATGCGCTGCCTCATCTCCGCTGCCGCTGCGTTAGTAAAGGTGACCACCAAAAGCCTGTCCGCATCGCAGGGACGCACGGGATCGGTCAGCCGCTCAATCACCCGCTGTACCAGCACAGCTGTTTTGCCAGATCCGGCCGCCGCCGACACCAATAGGGCGCCCTCCCGCGCGGAGATCGCATCCTGTTGCGCTTTGGTCCAAACCCGCGCCATCAGTCTTTCCTCCCTTCGTCCTGTTCCAGTTGTTTCATCACCTGATCCCGACTTTGCTTTTCCACAAGCCTGGCCGGGCCCTGCTCCTCCCGGCCGCATACCGGACGATAGGGGCACCAGGCGCAGGCTTCATACTCCCCGGATACCGGTACCGCAGGGATTTCCCCCGCTCTGAGCTGAATAGCCATATCGATCACCAGCGATTCCATGTGTTTGACGATCCGTCCCATTTGCGATAAGCTGGCCACCGCCTCGGTTTTCGCCGGTTTTCCGTCCTTGAGCGCCACCGGGATAAATACGCCTTGAGCTTTGTGCTCCATGCCGGAAATCACCTCCGGGTCATCCAGCACCAATCCGTTCATGCGCAGCTTTTTGCCCAGTTCCTTCCGATCGGTTTCCTCGCTGTTCTTTCGATCCGTATTAATGGTGGGTCGATTGGCCGGCATATAAAGAACCCCCGCCGGAACCACGTCGCCATAACGCTCTCCGCCGTTTTTCCAAATAGCCGCAAGATACAGCAGCATCTGCATATTGAGTCCATACAGCACATCGGACAACTTAAATTCCTTAACCCCTGTTTTATAGTCGATCACGCGCACGTAACTTTTTCCATGACGGCGCATCACATCCACCCGGTCCACCTTGCCGTCCACTTCCACAGTGCCGCCGCCCGGCAGACGGATCACCAAGGGGGAGATATCGCCCCCCTGCTGAATGGACAGCTCGTAGTCCTCCGGCTGAAAATCGCTTTGTCCCAGCTCCTTAACCATATGGGAAAGCAGCAGCTCCGCCGTATCCGTCAACCTGCTGAATAAGTAACGAAAACGGGGCGTTTTGTCCTGCCATCCTCCCAAATAGGTTTGAACGTACTGTTCTAAATACCCTTCGATTTCCTGTTTAGCCTGCGGCCGCCCAAGCGCCTCCCACTGTTCGGGCGTATGGCTTTTGAGGGCCTGCTCCAGCAGAAAATGCATTAAGCTGCCGTATTCCAGCGCGTCGAAGGTTGCGGGCCGCCGTTCCTTCGCCCGCAGACCATACCGGCAGAAATATTGAAACCGGCACAAATAAAATTTTTCCACCTGGGAAGCCGATACTTTCATTTGTTCGCCAAACAGCCGTTTCGCATTCGTGGGGTGTTCAAACTTCACAGGACGTGACAACGCGGCCCGGCGTATGGCTTTCAAACGGGAAGCGTATTCCGGCTGCGCCGTAAAATACCGTTTGAGCGTCTCGGAAAACCGTGAGTCTGCGGACCAAAAACGCGCGGTCTGCTCAAAGGCCGGCCGCTTGGCCCAAACGGTATTCCGAAGGTCCAGGGACACGGAGTCCGTCCGGGGCATTTCGGGCAAAATGCGCAGCATCTCCCGCACTAAGGACGAAGGCGATTTTGCGCTGCCGGATCCGCCGGCGGTATAATAGGAGAGGTATAAGCGCTCCGAAGGACTGGCCATGGACAAATAGGCGAGATAACGCTCCTCCACTGCCAATTGTTCCAGCGAATCGTAGAGGGGCAGCCCCATCCCGATGAGCAGCCGGCGTTCCGTATCATTGAAAATCCCCGAGGAAACCGGCGCGCGTGGAAATTCCCCATCCACCGCTCCTATAAGAAACACCACTTTAGGATCGGCGGAGCGGGTATGGTCCGCCGATCCCACCGTCACCTGATCCAATCCCTGAGGAATAAAAGCGATGTCCCCGCTGTTTATCACCAATTTCAGCAGCTCTGCGTAACGCTGGGGCGCAATCGTATGATCCGCCAGAACCAATGCGGTTTGATCCAAAATTTCCATCAAAAGATCCCACAAGCGAAGCTGTTCCTCCGCCAGTCCGAAGGCCCCTTCCTCTTCCAGCGCGTCGGCCAAACGCTTTAAATGCTTGGGGCTCTCGATTTCCTCCAAAAGACGGTAGCAGGAGGAAGCAATTTGCTCTCCGGTGGCGTCGCGGACCCGCGCACTAAAACGTACAAGCGGTTCTACCGCGCGCAGCCGTAGCTGTTCCAAACGGCAAAGCCGTTGGCGATCCTCTTCGGAGAACGCCGGGGAAAAGCCGTCGGGGTGAGCGGTAAACGGCTCTCTCCATTTCCTTCCTGAAATGGACCAAAGCAGCACATAATTTTCCAGCAGAGAGATCTCTTCCATATCAAGCCCTGCCAGTCCTGTTTTCAAATACCGGAACAGCTCGTCTGAATTCCATCCTTTGGTCACGATATCAAAGGCCGACAACAGCAAATTCATCAAGGGCTTGGTATCCAACATCTCGGCTTCGTCCATAAAATAGGGGATCTCATATTTTTGCAGCGCGTGGTCTAGAATTCCCTGATATCGGTCGGTGGAACGGGCGATCACTTCAATTTCCCGATAGCGGTACCCCTCGTTCATCACCAGCTTCCGGATGGTGCGCGCCACATAATCCGCCTCATCATAAGGGGATGAAGCGCAATAAATCGAAACGTCGTCCACCGCAGCACAAGAACTACGCTTTTCCCTCCGATAAACCTGTTGCTCCAAAACGCGCAGTCCCGCTCCTCGAAACCGAATTCCGGGATTCATCCGGATGGGAACCGCAATGGGAATACTGTGCTTGTTTGCCATTCTTTTGAGTTGACTCTCGGTCCGTTGGACCGGGGCGAAGAGTTCCTCTCCCTTTGTCTGCGACGGATCCAGACAAAGGGAAACATAACAGTCCTCGGCCTGCGTCAATATGCACTCCAGCACCTTGCTCTCCTGTCCGGTAAACCCGTGAAAAGCGTCCACCAACACGGTATATCCTCCAAAGCAAGGATGTTCCCGCAATGTGTCCGCCAAACGGGTGAGGTCATCCATCGGATCAACATAACTGCGCGTTACCAGCGCTTCATAGGTTTGCAGAATCAGCGCCGCCTCCCGCATCTTTTTTTGCAGATTTCCCTGTTCCAAGGAATCCGCTGTTTTTAAAAGCCCATCCGGCGGCACAGAGCACATTTTGAACTCCTTTTCCGCCTCCAGCATCAGATGCACCATCTCAATCGTACCGGATTCTCTGCGGTAAAGGGTAAGCATATCCTTCACTTCCTCCAAGGCCAAGCTCATCAGAATGGCGCGTCCTCCATCGTCCAGCCTTCTTCCAGCCAGTCCCCCGGTTTGGCGGAAAACAAAATCGCTGAGTCTAGTAAAGCTAACTACCTGTACTGTTGGAAAAAGCGACTCTCCCAACAGCTGTAATAACGCCCGTTCGGATTCAAAGGTATACTGTTCCGGCACTACCAGCAGGATCTTTTGATTTCCTGACTCGGCCAGCTCCTTTATTTTGTTACGGATCCAATGGGTTTTTCCGCTGCCGGAACGTCCCAGTATCAGTCGCAGCATCTTCTCCTGCCCTTTCTTTTGATCTTCCCGTTTTCCAGCGCTGAAAAACGGCGCTTTGATTCAAATCCACAATCATTGTGTCAGTCTCAGCCGAAAATAATATATAATTATACCACAGGACACAGCTAAGGAAAAGAAACAATACGAACATTGGTTTCGTTTCGATCCCTCATTGGCTTCTGCCCAGCTATATTGACAAATAGAAAAATATAACTTATCATTGATAATACATATTGACACATCCGGCGCTTCTCCCGCATCTTTAGTAAAGAAGGTACGGCCATGCAATACCTCACCAAGCACGCCCTTTATCAAAAGGTGGAACAAATCCGCCCACAACTTCCCTGTATTCCTAAAATACTGCGGGATTATTTGACGCAGCTGCACCAGCTCTATCCCCAATTGAATATTATTCAACAGCCTTTGGACAGCAAAAAGGTTTCTGGAATGCTGCTGCGCGGTGAAAATTCCCTCATTCTATTAAATAGCTCTCGAAACGAAACCTCTCAGAGATTTACGCTTACCCATGAAATGATCCATTATTTATTACACCAAGAGATCGCTCAATTTTTCTGTGAGGACAACGGAACCGCCTCTTATGAGTGGCAGGCCAACGAAGGAGCCGCCGAACTGCTGGTTCCCTATCGATCATTCCTCCCGATAGCGGCCCGTCTGTACCCCTCCCTGTATATAGACAGGGAACGCGCGCTGCAAACCCTTGCAAAACAATTCGGGGTCAGCGCTACCGTTATCAGCTTCCGGCTGGATAGCCTATCCTTTGAGCTGGAACAATATCGCGGCGGCGTTGCATTGGATGAGATTCGGCTGATCTCCCGCAAACGGCTTTTCTTATCACAAAAAACCACACGTTTTCCGACGCATTCCCATCCGCCTACGCTGGATATTTTTTCGGAATAAGCGTTGTAAGCTTCTCTGCTGATAAAGCAAAAAAGCACCGGAATTATACCGGTGCTTTTTTTGTTCGATAGCGCTGAACAATGGCCGTCATCTGGGACCATTTGCGTTCCATATCCGCCACCAATTTGAGTTGGGTGCGGCATCGGTCCAAATTGTGATGCTCTCTATGGATCTTAAAATAAGTATCCCCCTGGATATAATCCGTCAGAAAGCGAATGCCGCATTCAAGCGTCATAATTTTAGCTCCCATTGGCAGCATATCCAATTCCTTTTCCGTCAGGCTATCCCCGCATGCATCCAGGAACCCTTTGGTATAGGATTCAAAAAGCTTCAGATCCAGCCAAACCTTGGATAAATCCGGTTCATCTTCCGCCGCCGTGCTGGCGCCAAACCGGATGGAATCCCCATAGTCATTGAGGGCGAGTCCCGGCATCACCGTATCCAAATCCACAACGCACAGGCTCTTTCCTGTGACGTTATCAATCATGACGTTATTGAGCTTGGTGTCGTTATGCGTAACCCGTAAGGGAAGTTCCCCCCGCTCTAGCATATTCATGAGCACACAGGCGTCCTTACGTCTTTTATATATAAATTCCAGCTCTTCCCGTACATCCTTTACTCTTCCCACCACATCTTCTTTGGCGGCCTTTTTGAGCGCCTCCAAACGGGCCGGCGTGTTGTGAAAATTAGGAATGGTTTCATGAAGAGTCTCCGCCGGATAATCCGCCAGCATGTTTTGAAAGCGTCCAAACGCCACCGCACTCTGGTAAAACTGCTCCGGTTTTTCCACACGGTCAAAGCTCACAGCGTCCTCTATAAACTGAAATCCTCTCCAGTAACATCCGATGCTGTCCTGATAATAGCTTTTTCCATCTTTGGTGGGAATCACACTGAGGGTTTCCCGTCTTGGATCCCCTCCTTGCTCAATAATCTTTCTCTTGAGGTGTTCCGTGATGCTCCAAATATTTTCCATCAGTTCATCCGGTTTCTCAAACACCTTGTGATTCATACGCTGCAAGATACATTTATTGGTATGTCCATCCGCCCGTTTAAAGGTTGCTAAAAAGGTATCGTTGATATGTCCGCTCCCAAATAATTTCTTCTCAACCAGTTCCCCATCAAATTGAATATTAGCGATTGCCTCGTCTACCTTGGAACAGCTAGCGGCTCGATCCATCCAAATCCACTCCTTGTACTTAACCGGTCTTCAGTCTACTCTTTCAATCTATCATCTATGTAACAGTTTATATAAAGCGGAAACCCCTTTGTAATTATATCTCTTTTTTTGGTCCTGTCAATTCGCACGGATTTTTCCCGCGCTTTCCACAAAATATTCGAAAATCCCTCTAGTAGTGTGGTACGTTGTTTCTATTTTTTGTTTGGAAATTGTGAATTCTATTTATTCTATGCAATTGGGAAAATTTTGCCTCCAATTCATCTGTAAATTCGCAAATCAAATGGATGCAGATCAGCGGTTCATTCCCATAGGAGAGCGCTCAAAATCTGTTGCTTTTCTGGCTCGTTTCAGACTAGCTTGTGGAGATCAAGACAAAAAACCAGTTTATCAAAAACGCGTTGCATGAAAAAGCCACTTGGTGCAATCCCAGGATAGCGCACCGTATCGCTGATCCCGCTGTGAAAGCGCAATCAACTAAGTTGCGCCTAGTTCCATTTTCTTCTCTTTCCCTCTTCGCATGGATTACTGCATAAGCGGATCGCCAGCGCTTTCCCCCTTATCCTGGTTACGTTCAGAGGCTTCCTTTGGCATACGGTTTCATCCGCATCAAGAACGCTTCCCTTACCCATAAAGAAAAATATTAAAAAACTCTGATTCCGCCTTGTTCACGGATCCGCAGCGGTTGGCAACAACCTTCACCAAAGGCCGCTTCCATGCGGGTTTTATATTCATCCCAAAAATCAACCGGAACAAATGCCTGTATCGCTCCCGCAAACCCACCTCCATGCACTCGCCAGACTCCGCCTTTGTCCTCCAACAGTGTTTGCGATAAGGCCAGCGCCACAGCAAGCTCCTGGTTGTGCGGACGGGAATGCGAATACACATTCTGTAAGTATTCGAAAGAGGAATGCCCCGACTGGACGGCATAGTGCCGGAATTGCTCAAAATTGTTTTCGAGCAACGCTTCTTTCTCTAAAACGGCCCGTTTGTTTTCCTCAAAAAAATGAATTGCGCGGAGTACCGCCCGGTCTCCCAATCTTTCACGAAGCTGCGGAAGCTGCTGGTAGAACCGATCCTCCTTGCATTCCCGCAACACAGTAACTCCTAGCTGTTGAGCGACGGCTTGCATCTCCTGAGATATCCTCGCGTATTCTTCGGTCAGCCCCGAATGATCCCCTCCTGTTTCTACAACGCAAAGGGTAAAGCCTGTGGTATCAGGATTGTATTCTATCTTTTGTACGATAGGATGAGCGGCATCCTGAAAATCCATCGCCACAACCCCTCCTACCGAACATGCCATCTGATCCATCAATCCGCATGGCTTTCCGAAATATTGATTTTCCGCAAATTGCGCAATCATTGCCGCAGTTTGCGCGTCCACCTTTCCTTGGTTATAAAGATGGCTTTCTATGGTCGTCATAAGAATTTCATAGGCCGCTGAGCTGGATAATCCGGAACCGATCGGAACCTTGGAGGAGCAATAGGCGTCGAATCCCCCGATCCGATATCCCAACTGCTTCATTTTTGCGCAGATGCCGCGCAGCAGGGCTTCTGAAGAGCCTGTTTCTTGCTGATGGAATCGGGTGTCCGCCGTGTCGATTTCCATGGGATCAAACCCTTCTGAATAAAATCGGATGATGCCATCTTCTCTCTCTGCAACTGCGGCCACCACATCCAGATGAATCGCGGCGGCTAAAACACATCCGTGCTGATGATCCGTATGATTGCCTCCGATTTCGGTGCGACCCGGCGCAGAATAAAAATGAAGAACGCGACGGTCGCCAAAGAGCCTGCAAAAGCGCTCTTCTATTCGTTTGTAGCGCGACTGCGCTTCATGAAGCGATTGTTTCCCATACAATCGCAGTAATTTTTCTTCACATTGATCTGTATATATCGTTCGGTCATCTTTCAAATTCTTCTCCTCCTGCTTCTTATCGTTCCTATGCAGATTTTGATATCATCGCTTGTTTATGGTAATGGCAGCGTAGATCAATGGGATCGCTGTACGTTTCCCCGGAAGAATCGTCCCTCTTCATCCTCGCTATCCCAAATTACATCGCGCTGGGCGACTTATATCATCCCCAGTAGCGCCGCCCCATCTTTCATACGGAAAAATCGCCGGCATCGAAGTGATGTCCGGCGATTATAATTATAAAGGTCAGTGATCAAATGGTTTCTTTCGCCTCTTCGGAGAGCTCTTTCTCGACCTTCTCTTTCCCCAGATATTCCGGCAGAGACATACCTGCCATTTGGAACAACTCGTTGAGAGGAGGCACCGACTTCATCATGCTGGAAACAAAGTTGGAGGTCGTGGAAGAACCGTCCTTGCCGTTCATACCGTCCCAAACGGTCACCTTGTCGATCTTCACATTCTTGACGGCCTCCACCTGGAGCTTTACCAGCTCCTCCAGCCGGTCCGCAATCATCAGACGCATGGCGTCGTCCGCATTGCCGCCAGCGGCCGCAACAATCTGCTGAAGACCCGCCGCCTGCTTTTGAAGCATTTCCTGAGCGCCTCGCGCCTGGGCTTCCATTTTCGCATAGATTGCGTCCGCCTCGCCTCGCGCCTGACGTCGGATTTGTTCGGCCTGAGCTTCCGCCGCAATCTCCATCTCTTTTTTCTGAATCTCGGCTTTTACCAGGATATCAGCTTCCAATGTCGCTTTTTCTCTGGCAGCACGGGCAGTTTCCGCCGCTTGCTCCGCAGCATAGGACTCCTCCAACGCTTTTGCCGCTTGTACCTTTTCCGCAGAGGTTGCCTTCCTCAAGGAGCTTGCCTGCAGCTCTCTGCGCTGGGCGTCGGATTCCGCAATGGCGGCTTTGGCGTTGTTCTCACCCTTAATGGCCTCGGAATCCGCCAAGGATACCTGAATCCTCTGATCTCTTTTTGCGTTGGCCTCTCCGATTGCGCCCAGACGGTCGGCTTCCGCCACTGATATCTTTGCGTCATTGATAGCCTTGGCCGCCGCTTCTTTTCCCAAGGCGACAATATAGCCGGACTCATCGTTAATATCGGTAACATTCACATTGATTAAACGCAATCCGATTTTCTTTAACTCAGTTTCCACATTGCGGGTTACTGCTTCCAAGAATTTATCTCGGTCTGTATTGATTTCTTCAATATCCATAGTAGCGATCACCAAACGCAATTGACCGAATATGATATCCTTGGCCAGCTCCTGGATTTCAGTCAGCTTAAGCCCCAGCAGACGCTCTGCGGCATTTTGCATGATACCGGTTTCGGTGGAAATGCCTACTGTGAATCGGGAGGGCACATCAATCCGGATATTTTGTCTGGAAAGGGCATTGGTGAGATCCACGCTGATGGACAGCGGCGTAAGATCCAAATATTCATAAGCTTGAAATACCGGCCAGACAAAGGATGCGCCGCCATGGACACATTTTGCCGAACGGGATGTTCCGTCCCGGTTGGTTCCAACTTTACCATAAATGACCATAATCTTATCCGACGGACATTTTCGATAGCGGGATAGTATCACTAAAAATGTGGTCAATACCAGCACAGCGATTACGGCAATCAAAATAATAGTCTCCATCTCTGTCACCTCAATAATAGATAGAATAAGGATAAAGGACCGGCCCTTTGCCGTCCCTAAGTACGCTTGTCTGCAAACCTAATCGGTTTGTTTCAGATTCTTTCTCAATCTAAGCTCGCCGGGAAGGAGGTTCCTCGGGGACGATGGGCTCCACGAGGAGGGTCCCGTCGTCCGCAAGGCCGGTCACACGCACATTCTCCCCTGTCAAGAGATCGGTAGCGCTGTCGGTGACGGCCTCACATTCCATCAGGCGTTCTTGAAAAATAACGGTTACTTTTCCCGTTTGTTTCCGCTGCGCCGGAATCTTCAGGTATACCTTTGCAGGATGTCCCACGGCGTTTATCATATCTACATTTCCGGAATCCTGCATTTTTGCGATCTTTTTCATAATCCAAGCAAGCAAAAGCAATGCAGCCGCACCCGCCGCAAAAGCCGCCACGATACAGACAGCCTCTGGCCAACCCCGTTTGACCAATACCACGCCCATCCATCCGCCAACCGCAAAAAAGGCGGTAACGCCCCGAATGCTGAATAAGGAGAGCCCATCGGAACCATCCATCCCGGCCGGGAGAGAACCGTCCGGAAGGTCTGTATCCGGGAGATCAAAGTCCGCATCTCCATCGCCAATTCCAAATAAAAGGAGAATCGATTGAATGACCATAACCACCGTTGCCGGTATTGCGATGATATAAAACACCTGTGCCAACAATGACAGGGAATTCCACCACTGATCCATAAAAGTCCCTCCTTCGATATGGACTCGAACTTATTTATTTTTATTGATCGCCGAAGTGTTTTTCTCCCGCAGATAGGTGGACTCCAGATCGGACAAATGAAGTTTTACCGCCAGCGGATACCGGTCAAACGCCAGGTTGATTGCAAAACCGCCGGATTTGGCCGTGTCGTCAAACCCTCCCATATGCCAGCGGATCGCCATGGCCTCCGAGGTCTTAAGCCTCATAAACCGCTCAATTAAAAACACCGATTTTTCTCCATGCCCATAAGGAAAAACATCCTCCACCGAATAATAAGGCTGCTTTTCCCAGGCGCCAGTGGTTTCATTTTTTACATTGCGGGAGGACACCTTATAAAATTGCGCCTTACATAAGTCGTGCAACAATGCACAGATGGCGAAGCTTTCCATACTGTCGTTTTCCTCGTCGAAATGCTTTTCCATCATCACCTCATAGACCTTTACGCTGTGCTGCACCAGACCTCCCAAGCAGGCGCAATGGAACTTCGTACTGGCCGGCGCCGTAAAAAAATCCGTCTTACTCAGCCAGTCCAACAGTTCCTGGGAACCGGATCGTGTGATGTTCTGCTGATAGATCTCAATAAATTGTTCTTTATACCCCATAGATCCACCCCATTCTAAAAGATAGATCTATTATACCATAAACTCTGCAAAGGAAAAGGATATTCCATGAAAAAATACCCATCCCTTGAAGATGGGATGGGTATTCTCGCGTTATTGATGATGAAAGGTCGGCACAATGTTGCTAAGCATTGCGATCACCTGCTTTTTATCATCCGCCATCGCGTAATGGTGCAGGGTGTTCAACTGCTGGAGAAATTGCTCTCTGTTCACGTCAATGGGTCTGCCGATAAAAATCTTTTTGTTATCCGTTTTCTGCATGCCCTCTTCGCTCATCAAAAGCTCCTCGTAAAGCTTCTCACCGGGACGAAGGCCGGTATACTCGATTTTGATGTCCTCTCCCAATTTATAACCGGACAAACGGATCAAATTTTCCGCAAGGTCTTTGATTTTCACCGGTTCTCCCATATCTAAAACAAAGATTTCGCCGCCGTGCGCCAAACTTCCCGCTGTCAGCACCAGGGAAACCGCCTCGGGAATCGTCATAAAGTAACGGATGATATCGGGATGGGTCACGGTTACCGGTCCGCCGCAGCTTATCTGTTCTTTAAACAGCGGAATCACCGAACCGTTTGACCCCAGCACATTGCCAAACCGCACCGCCACAAACTCTGTTTTGCTGTTGCGGTTCATGGTTTGCACAATCATCTCGCAAATCCGTTTCGTGGCCCCCATCACATTGGTGGGATTGACCGCCTTGTCCGTAGAAATCTGGACAAACTTCTTTACATGATATTTATCCGCTGCTCTTACCAGATTCAGCGTGCCGATCACATTATTTTTCACCGCCTCCTCCGGATTGGTTTCCATCAAAGGAACATGTTTATGGGCGGCCGCGTGAAAAACAACGTCAATATTCTTGCTACTAAACAATTGATCCAGCTTTTCTCCATCCCGTACCGAAGCAATTTCCACCTCAAAGTCCAAATAGATATCATGGTTACGAATAAGCTCCTGCTGGATGTTATAGGCGTTATTTTCATAGATGTCTAAAATAATCAGTTTTTTGGGCTGTACTTTCGCAATTTGGCGGCACAGCTCGGATCCTATGGACCCGCCTCCGCCGGTTACCAGCACTGTTTGACCGGTGAGATACTTTCCATATTTATTGGTATCAAAGATCACCGGATCTCTTCCCAATAAATCTTCCACCTCTACCTGCCGAATCTGGGAAGACAGCGACACATTGGTGGTCATCAGATCATACAAGTTGGGAATAATTTTCACTTCTATATTTGTCTTTGCACAGATAGCCAGTATCCTCTTTTTATCCTCCAATTTAATATTGGAGATGGAAAAAAGAATGACTTCAATTCCATGTTTCTGACAAAGGGACGGGATATCCTCCGTGGAACCCTCTACTTTAACCCCGCTAACTTGTCTGCCGAGCTTTGCCTTGTCGTCGTCGGCAATGCAAACCAGTTTGTATTCATTATTAGGGGCTTTTATCAGCTCACGGATAATCGTAACCGCAGCCTCTCCTCCACCTACAATTAACATTTTTTTCTGCGGAGCCGCGGCCATGTGTTTGATTTCGTACAATCGGTTGACCCGATAAAGAAACCGAAACACAAACAAAAGAAACATCGACATAAGGATAAATAAAATATGGGTGCGTCCACCCAAATGATAGTGATTTCCCATCAAAAGAGTCGCCACATAAAAAATGATATTTGCCACGCCGGTGGCGACACATACATAAAAAAAGTCCTCTACGTCGGCGTATCTCCAGATTTTATCATACAAACGAAACAGTAAAAAAACAGCGACAAAACACGCGTTCATTACCAAGAAAGTTTTAAAAAATACATCCTGTAAACCAGCCAAAGAGTAGCTGTTTCTAATTATTGTAAAGGATAAATAATAAGAAATATTCCAAATTAGAAAATCGCAGAAGAACAAAATGTACTTCCGGTATTTTGAAAATAAATCATATAATTTGACCATTCGCACCATCTCATTCAAATAAATTCTACCTGTTTATTCATCATGCTTTACCCAGAGCGTTACAGCCTCAAAGCGCCCCTTACATCCTATGCAAAGGCTTATAGATACTTCTCACGCCCCGGATTTTTCATCAATTCAGAATATAATTGCTCTGAACATTCGTAAAGTTTTTGGATTCCCCGCTGTCCCTGTTTCTTTTGTAAGTACTCTAGCGCTTTGTCCATTTTGGGAGGACGGTTGTTCATGTTGTGAGCGTCGCTGCCCAAATAAATACAACAATCCTCCTCAAAAAACTGCAATACCTTCTTTCTCCCTAAGCCGTGGCAAAGAGCGTCCGCATTGATTTGTCCATGAATATCTCCATATCGAAACAGCCTTAAAAGCTCCTCGTACCGGTTAAACGCTAAATAACGGTCTATATGAGCAAGAATCGGCGTTAATTCCATATTAATGGCAATATCGTTGATTTCTTGAACCAGCTTCTCATCCAAGGAGCGATATGGCAATTCCAACAAAATGTAACGGCTGGAATGTATGCAAAGCTTTCTAAGATCCTCGCTGCGGGACATTCCTCGAAAACAGTGAACTTCACTCCCGCATATTAATTCCGGTAAGTCCATCCCCTGGGTGTGCTCTAACAGTCTTTCAAATGCGGCGGAAATCGTATCCACATATTGGTTAATGGAAACCTCAGAAGCATAAAAGTGCGGGGTAGCAATCACTCGGTCTACCCCTTGCTTCTTTAAACTCCTGAGAATTTCAATGGATTCCTCCATACTGCTTGCTCCATCGTCAACCCCAGGAATAATATGACTGTGAATATCAAAAATCATACCAATCTCCCTAACCTTTTGTGATTGATCGCCTTAGTAGCCATAGGAATATCCATACTTATAGCTTCCACCCGAACGGTCGCCGTTTAGAATGGTGCCCAACAGTTTTACATTGGCAAACTCAATGCTGGACACTGCTTTCTTAAACTGGTCATGAGTGGTTCTGCCTTGCCGGGCCACCATCACCAGACCGTCAGTCTTTGGTGTGAGCACCAAGGCGTCAGAAACCATATTAATAGGCGGAGTATCGATGATGATATAATCATAATACTCTTGCAATCCATCCAGCAGCACCGACATATTGTTGCCTCCCAACAGCTCGGAAGGATTGGGAGGAATCGGCCCTGAAGTCAATACATCAAAATTTGGATAGACATTTTTAACCGCTTCGCGCAGCTTACAAAATCCTACCAGAATTGAACTAAGCCCCTTGCTATTGTTGATCTTTAGCCTCTGATACACGGTAGGTCTGCGCAGGTCCGCGTCGATCAGCAGCACCTTTTGGCCCATTTGAGAAAACGCGATTCCAACATTAATTGCCGTAACAGTCTTTCCTTCATTAGGCAGGGCGCTGGAAATTACAATTCGCTTGCTTTCACTATTGGATAAGACAAACATCATATTGGTTCGAATGGTTTTATAGGCTTCCACCACGGAGAAAGGAGCATTATCGTCAAGCAAAACCTCTGGAGATGCGCTCTTTTTTCCCAGCCGTCCTTTTTTCTCAGTCTCTTCCAGCATAGCCGGCTGCTTTTTTTTCTTTGCCATCAGCGTTTATAACCCCCTTTTTCAGTCTCCTTGAAATCCGGAACGCTGCCCAGAATAGAAATCGTATAGTGTTCGTTGAAATCCTCTTCTCCCTTTATGGTTCGGTCCAGCATAGCTTGAATCAGCACAATCAGTATCGATATGACCAAGCCCAGAAGGAATCCAACAATGGTGTTGGTTACAACATTCGGAGAAATCTTTCGTGCCTCGGAAGCGGTGTCAAGCGTCTCCACTTCGCCCACTTTTGCCACTTGCTTCAACACTCCAGGAGCAACCTCCAACATGGCGTTGGCAATGGTTTGAGCTTCCTCTCTTTTTGTAGAAGTTACTCTAACCTCCAATACCTGCGTCCCATTCACCGAGGCCATTTTTATCATTGATTTTATGGCGCCCTTGCTAAGACCCAATTTGGTGTTTTCACTGATCTGTTGCGCCACATTATCACTTTGCAGAACAACAATGTAGGAATCCACCAGCTTTTCAGCGGCGTTGATATCGCTTAAATTCGCACTGTTTCCCGCATTGACCCGCGTCCCATTTGTAACATATAAGGACGCAGTCGACATGTACTGAGGGCTAATAAACGTCTTTGTATAGACAAAGGCCCCCAATGCACATAACAAGGTAATCATGATGATCAGCCACAACCGTTTGAGCAAAATTTTCACAATATCTACTATCGATATTTCACCTATGCTCCGCAAATTATTCCTCATCCTTCCCTTTGAATATTGTTGCAACCATCAACATAGTTTGACAGATTGCACCCATACATGTCTAATTATATCGGCCATAAGAAAAAAAGTCAATCAAGATTGCCGTGAATAATCTGGCAAATTTATTAAAGAAAAATATCCTGAAAAAAGTTTTACAAAACATCATGCTTTTTCATTGCAAAAAATATCATATCGTTTACATTTTCATTCAAGCATGCGGGAAAAATCGCCGACAGCTAATTTCATATTGCAATTTAAGCATGAATACGGTAAAATTTTGACAGATCAAATTTGTTGCACATTTTTGTATATGGTGCGACGTACCAATCGCTTCAGGGAGGTTTTGAAAACATGGCTATATTGGAAGAGATCAGCAGCTTTTTACAGCAGGGGCGAACCCCCAAAGTAAAACTGCTGGTTCAACAGGCGATTGAGGAACAAATAGCCCCTCAGAAAATCTTGGAAGACGGATTAATCGCGGGTATGAATATCATTGGGGAAAAATTTAAAAACAATCAAGTGTTCGTCCCTGAAGTTCTTATCGCCGCCAGAGCAATGAACGCCGGTATTTCGCTATTAAGGCCGCTTCTTGTTTCCTCCGGCGTACAGGCCAAGGGAATCGCCGTTATCGGTACGGTTAAGGGCGATCAACACGATATTGGAAAGAACCTGGTAAAGATGATGATGGAAGGAAAAGGCCTGAATGTGATCGACCTTGGAGTGGATGTCTCCGCTGAAAAATTCCTTGAGAATGCTGTAGCGCATCAAGCTCAATTGGTGTGTTGTTCGGCTTTGCTTACCACCACTATGGGAGAAATGAAACGCGTGGTAGAGCTGTTTAAGGAAAAAGGAATGCGAGATCAGGTAAAAATCATGATTGGGGGCGCGCCCGTCACACAGAGTTACTGTGATTCCATTGGCGCTGATTGCTATACCCCAGACGCTGCATCCGCAGCGGAAGCAGCGCTGGGGTTCTGCCTTTCCTAGATTCTATCCCGCTTGGAAAGGATGTGCTTGCAATCGGACGGTATCACACCATTCTTTTGGACGCTGACGATACCTTATTTGATTTTCATCGGGCGGAATTTCATGCGCTTCAAGCTGTTTTAGAAAATCATCAGCTTAGCTATACCCAAGAGGATATTTCTTTTTATCGGCAGGTTAACGAAGCGTTATGGAGACAGTTGGAACAGGGGATTCTCTCTCGCAAGCAACTGCAAGACACTCGTTTTTCCCCTTTGCTGGCTCGGCTGGGTTCAAAGTTAAACCCAGCCGCGTTTAACCAGGAATATCTTGACGCCTTAGGTGAAGCTGCTTTTTTAACCCCGAAAGCGTTATCTGTCTGCCGTACGCTTTCCGGCCTGACTACCCTAGCCATTGTCACCAACGGAATTACAAAAGTACAGCGCAAACGGCTGGCGCTGTCCCCGCTGGCTCCGTATATCACCCACTGTTTTGTTTCCGAAGAAATCGGGGTTGCAAAACCCAGTAAGGAATTTTTCCATTTCGTTTTCCAAAAGTTGAAAATCCAGGATTTACAAGGCGTAATGATCGTGGGAGATTCCCTTACTTCTGATATACAGGGCGGGATCAATGCCGGTATTGCCACATGTTGGTACTGCCCGACCGGAGGCGCTTCTCCTCTTCCCTGTGACTATCAGATATCTTCCCTACGTCAGCTGTTGTCCATTGTGAATCCCCAGGATCAGCCGGAGCGGAAGCCGAATCAGTAAGAAAACCTGGAGTAGTAAAAATACTACTCCAGGTTTTTTATTTTTTCCAACACCTTTGGTTCCGACTGTAAAATTCCCAACAACCGTTCAATACTACGCACCGTTTCCTGACCTAAAATATGTTCCACCAGTTCTACCTCTTCAAAATTCTCCTGGTTCATGGAAGATAGCAGCGAGAAAAAACGGTTGATAACATTATGCCTCCACAGCAGGTATTTCCCCATCTCCTGTCCCCGTTTTGTCAGCTTGATGACCCCATATTTTTCATAATCGATATATCCTTGTTCCGCCAGTTTCATAATCATCTTTGAAACCGAAGAAGGTTTTACATTCAACTCCTGCGCTAACATATTGACCCGTACATAACCGGCGCTCAGAATATTCCGGTAAATCATTTCCAAATAATCCTCCAGAGAGGGCGTAAGTCCGTTTCTTTGCTGATCCATTAACTGATATCCCCGTACGGTATAAAACTTATTCTCTTCCACGCAGTTGGCCTCCTTCTCCTAGTCCGGCGATTCCATAGCATGAGATTGATACCCCATCCCCTATCCATTCACTATATGCTGCACCAGTCTGGATTATTTGGCATATTGTATTAGCACAGGGAAACATTTTTGCCCCCGAACATCTCTCGGGGGCCCTCAATTCAATAATAAGACAGGGGTTATATAGATATGATGGAACATACCTTTTCACTCAATAGCTTACCAATCGGACAAAAGGGCAAGGTTATTTCACTGGCGTCCAATGGAAAAGAGCGCCGTCGCATGCTGGACTTAGGGTTAGTCCAGGGAACAACTGTAGAAGCTCTACAGAAAAGTCCGTCCGGAGATCCAATCGCTTATTTTATTCGTGGAGCGGTAATCGCCCTGCGGGATGAGGATGCAAAGAAGGTTATGATTGAATGCTAAAGGACGCAACAAGAATGGTTCTAAGGCTAGCTCTGATACTCAGCCTTAGAAAAAGCGAATAAGCAGGACTGTAACACGCCCAACACCTATCCTACTGCACATGTTAAGAACAAACCGACTCTCAGCTTCTGCAATTTTTCCATTGTGGATCAGGGGGATGTGAGCCATTCCCCTGATCCGATTGATTAATACGGAGGAATCGAATATGGGCTTAACTCATCAATCGACCGGATCGTCCGTTAATTCCGGAGAGCTGACCATTGTGCGTACCACTCCAGAAGACCGGGTTATCGCGTTGGCTGGAAATCCCAATGTTGGAAAAAGCACAGTATTCAACGGGCTGACGGGAATGAACCAGCACACCGGGAATTGGCCTGGCAAGACGGTAACCAATGCACAAGGAAAATATGTACACAACGGAAAAAACTTTATACTGGTGGATATTCCGGGAACCTACTCTCTGCTTGCCAGTTCTGTGGAAGAAGAGGTCGCCCGCGATTTTGTCTGTTTTGGCGCTCCTGATGCAGTGGTGGTGGTTGCCGACGCCACCTGTTTGGAGCGAAATCTCAATCTGGTTTTACAAATCCTTGAAGTCACTCAACAGGTGATCGTATGCGTTAATCTGTTGGACGAAGCGAAGAAAAAGCATATAGACATTGACTTAGACGAACTTTCTTTACAGCTTGGGGTCCCTGTTGTGGGAACAAGCGCACGCGCCGGGAAAGGGTTGGATCTTCTAATGGACGCTGTGGAGGCGGTTTCCTTCGGCCATCCAAAGACCGCCCAAATCTCTACTCCCTATCCACAAGACATCGAGGACGCCATATCCATCTTACAGCCAGCCATTGAGAGTAAGCTGACCAAGTCCATTGATCCTCGGTGGGTCAGTCTGAAACTGCTGGATTGGGACGACACGCTATACGGTTCGCTCGCTACATACCTGGATACCGACCTGATGAAGGACGGCGAGGTAGCGGAACAATACCGAAAGGCCAAAGAGTTTTTACGCCTGCGTTCATGGAGCGACGAGTCTATCCGAGATCACGTGGTGTCCAGTCTGGTATCCAAAAGCGAATCAATCTATCATAAGTGCGTCCGATTAAAGGATAAGGCTTATAATAGCCGCGATCGGAAACTAGATAAGCTGCTTACTTCCAAAGCTACCGGCATCCCCATCATGATTCTTCTGCTTGGACTCATCTTTTGGCTGACCATTGTCGGGGCTAACTATCCCTCTGAGCTTTTGTCTAATCTATTTTTTGGATTACAGGACCAACTACTTCTCTTTTTCCAGTGGGTTCATGCTCCTGAGTGGCTCACCAACATGTTGGTGATGGGGGTCTATCGAACGCTTGCCTGGGTAGTCTCGGTGATGTTGCCGCCTATGGCAATCTTTTTTCCGCTGTTCACCCTGTTGGAGGACTCGGGATATCTTCCCCGAGTGGCCTTTAACATGGATAAATTCTTTAAAAAGGCCAACGCTCATGGCAAGCAATCTCTTACTATGTGTATGGGCTTTGGCTGCAACGCCTGCGGCGTGATCGGCTGTCGAATTATTGATTCTCCCAGAGAACGCTTGATCGCTATTGTAACCAATAACTTCGTTCCCTGCAATGGACGGTTTCCCATCCTGATCTCTATTATTACCATGTTTTTTGCCGGGGTAGCCGCTCTGCCTCTACAGTCCGCCCTATCCACCTTGATGCTGACCGGGATCATCGTATTAGGGGTGTGTATGACACTGTTCACATCAAAGATTTTATCCAAAACGGTCCTGAAGGGGGTTCCCTCTTCATTTGCACTGGAACTTCCCCCTTACCGCCGGCCCCAAATCGGCAAGGTGATTCTACGATCCATTTTTGACCGCACTCTGTTTGTGTTGGGCCGGGCTGCTGCGGTAGCCGCTCCCGCTGGTTTGGTCATTTGGATTCTCTCCAACATTACTGTGGGAAACGCCAGTCTGCTCTCTTATTGCACCAGCTTCTTGGATCCTTTTGCCCGCACCCTCGGGATGGATGGGGTCATCCTGATGGCCTTTATTCTCGGCTTTCCTGCCAATGAGATCGTTATGCCCATCATCATCATGAGTTATCTGTGTTCCGGCAGCATTATGGATTTTGACAGCTTGGAGCAGCTGCGCCTTTTGCTGGTGAATAACGGCTGGACCTGGCTGACCGCCGTTTGCACCATGCTGTTTTCTCTCATGCACTTTCCCTGCGGAACCACCTGCTGGACCATTTTTAAGGAAACCAAAAGCGTCAAATGGACTGCGCTTGCATTTGCTCTTCCCACCATTTCAGGCATCGCGATTTGCTTTGTCATCGCGTCTCTTGCGCGATTATGCGGCCTTGTTTAGGTGACGCTTTGTTTAGATTCCCGCAATCTTTTGGATAGAATTGCTTCACATCTTGATAAGGATTTCAAGCGTTTTACGCGAAGAAATAAATTGGGATTGCGCGTAAGTATTTCTGCCTGTGATCCCAGCATTTTTAAACTCCCGTCGCTGATTTTTCTGATATCGGAAAAATGGAGAAAAGGCAATTTCCTCTATACAGAGGCGAATTGCCTTTCTTCCTTTTGGTATAAACAGCGGCAGTAAATGAACCATTGAACGGGCCGTATCATTGTGTGTTTCCGTAACCGTAGCTTCCATTAGAGGAGATTCGCCTGACATTCTTGAAAAGCTTTCTATTGACAACAAGCACATCGCTACTCTCACAAAACGTAAGAGCCCCGCAGAGAATACGGACTTATCAATCCTGTTCCTTTGGGCGCAAACAGGAACAAGCAACAACGAGCTTCTATCATTCGCTTTGGCAGCGCTTCCAAGGAAGTCATCCGGTTTCGTCCCTGGAGCCGAATGGAATCGCGTTCTAGCCCTTTAGACGCATGGACTCCGTTGGGTGAACCAGCGCTTTTCTGTCCCAGAAAGCATCCACGCGCGGCTTTTTTTTAAAACTTCTTTCGTTCCGCCCGCTTGCTGATCCGGCGGGAATGGCTGCTTTCACACAAAAAGAGGCCCCGCCCGGCGTTTGACTCGCCAGAGGGGGCCTTCTATTTGATTCGCAATTATTTGCCGTAGTAGGCTTTCAGATACATTTCCTTAATCTCGCTCATCAGCGGATATCTGGGGTTAGCGCCGGTGCACTGGTCGTCGAAGGCCTTCTCCACCATGTCGTCCAAGGTCTCCAGGAAGTATTTCTCATCAATTCCATACTCCTGAATGTTCTTCTTAACGCCGACCTTTGTCTTGAGCTCTTCGATGGCTGTGAGGAGGTTTTCAAACTTCTCTTCCTTGGTCTTGCCCTTAACGCCCAGGAACTCCGCACACTCTACATAACGCTCCAACGTATGGGGATACTGGTACTGCGGGAAGGTGCCCATCTTTCTCGGGGTGGGATCGGCATTAAAGCGCATAACATGAGTAATCAGCAGCGCATTAGCGACACCATGGGGCAGGTGATGGAAAGCGCCCAGCTTATGAGCCATGGAGTGGCAGACACCCAGGAACGCGTTGGCAAACGCCATACCAGCCATGGTGGACGCCTCGGCCATCTTCTCTCTGGCGATCGGATCATTGGCGCCGTTTTCATAGGCGCTGGGCAGATAGGCAAAGATAGACTTCATCGCCTGGAGGGCCAAGCCGTCGGTATAACCGGTGGCCAGCATGGAAGCATAAGCTTCCAGCGCATGGGTCAGAGCGTCAATACCGGAAGCGGAGGTCAGGCCCTTGGGAGCGTTCATCATCAGATCCGCGTCAATTATGGCCATCTTGGGCAGCAGCTCGTAGTCGGCCAGCGGGTACTTCACATTGGTGGTTTCGTCGGTAATAACCGCGAAAGGAGTTACCTCGGAACCGGTACCGGCAGAGGTGGGAATGGCAATGAAATAAGCCTTGTCACCCATATGGGGGAAGGTGTAAATTCTCTTGCGGATATCCATAAATCTCATAGCCAGATCCATGAAGTCCACTTCCGGATGCTCATAAAGCACCCACATGATCTTACCGGCGTCCATTGCGGAACCGCCTCCGATGGCAATGATGCAATCGGGCTCAAAGGCTCTCATAGCGGCGGCGCCTTCTTTTGCGCAGGCCAAGGTGGGATCCGGGGCTACATCGAAGAAGGTGGTGTGCACAATGCCCATCTCATCCAGTTTGTCGGTGATGGTCTTGGTATATCCATTTTTGTACAGGAAGGAGTCGGTCACAATGAAGGCCTTCTTCTTACCCATCACGTTTTTCAGCTCATCCAGGGCAACCGGCAGGCAACCCTTTTTGAAGTAAACCTTTTCAGGCGCTCTAAACCACAGCATGTTCTCTCTCCTCTCAGCGACCGTCTTGATGTTCAGCAGGTGCTTGACGCCAACGTTCTCAGAGACGGAGTTGCCGCCCCAGGAACCGCAGCCCAAGGTAAGAGAAGGATTAAGCTGGAAGTTGTAAAGATCACCGATACCGCCGTGAGAGGAGGGGGTGTTGACCAAAATGCGGCAGGTCTTCATCGCTGCGGCAAATTTGTCGATCTTCTCCTTCTGGGTCACAGGATCCACATACAGGGAAGAGGTATGTCCGTAACCGCCGTCGGCAACCAGGCGCTCCGCCTTGGCAACCGCGTCGTCAAAGTTCTTTGCACGGTACATGGCCAGAACCGGGGAAAGCTTCTCATGAGCGAATTCCTCTTCAAGCTCCACGCTCTCCACTTGGCCGATCAGGATTTTGGCATCCTCAGGGGTTTTTACGCCGGCCAGATTAGCGATGGTGTGAGCCGACTGTCCCACAATCTTGGCGTTTAACGCACCGTTAATCAAAATGGTTTTTCTGACCTTCTCAGTTTCCTCCGGATTGAGCAGATAGCATCCTCTATCGGCAAATTCCTTCTTAGCCTGCTCATATACGCTGTCCACAATGATGACGGACTGCTCAGAAGCACAGATCATACCGTTGTCAAAAGTCTTGGAATGAATGATGGAGTTTACCGCCATCTTGACATCGGCGGTGTCGTCAATGATTGCGGGAGTATTGCCGGCGCCTACGCCAACGGCGGGCTTACCGGAAGAATAAGCGGCCTTTACCATGCCGGGACCACCGGTGGCCAAGATGATATCGGCGCTTCTCATCACCTCATTGGTGAGATCCAGAGAGGGAACATCGATCCATGCAATGATGTTTTTGGGAGCGCCGGCCTTTACCGCCGCTTCCAACACAACCTTGGCGGCCTCAATGGTGCACTTTTTGGCGCGGGGGTGGGGGCTGATCACAATACCATTTCTGGTTTTCAAAGAGATCAGGGTTTTGAAAATGGCGGTGGAAGTGGGGTTGGTGGTAGGAATCACCGCAGCCACCACGCCGATGGGCTCGGCGATTTTCTGGATGCCCGCAGAGGGGTCGCTTTCCAGCACGCCGCAGGTTTTTGTATCTTTATATTTATTGTAAATGTACTCGGAAGCATAGTGGTTCTTAATAACCTTGTCTTCCACAACGCCCATACCGGTTTCCGCAACGGCCATTTTCGCCAGCGGAATTCTCTGCTGATTGGCAGCCACAGCGGCGGCAAAGAAGATCTTGTCTACTTGCTCTTGGGTATAGGTAGAGAAAATCCGTTGGGCTTCTCTTACCTCTTCCATCTTGGCAATCAGCGCGTCCACGCTGTCGACAAGACCGGTATTTACGGTTGCCTCTTGCGTACCTAGCTCTTTTTTATCCATTCTCAAAACCTCCAATATTTTAATGGAACACTTTGTTTGGCTGTTTGACTGGTTTTAGTTGTTATTTTTTTAACAACTAGATTATACCAAGATCCACAGATCCTGTCAACCCCGGTTATTCGCCAACATTCCCTATAGAAACTTCCCTTTTTGTATATACTTTTTCTAAATGGGACAACCGTCCTTCCGATTCCGCCAAATCCCCTCCATTTTTCTCTCCGTTTACGGAATTCGCGCGTTACATAAAAAGGACGAAGCAAATTCTTTTCTTTGTTCTGCCCATATCCAAGGAGATTCTCTTTGAAAACGGTTTGCAGATCACCCAGTAAAATTAAGAAAACAGGTCTGTTTGGATTCTTTCAAATACTGTAGAACTAAGAATTCGCTTCGCCCTATGCACATCCATGGGACGGCTATTTTGCAGGATAAACGTCTTAGGAAACGAGCGGTTTAGGTTTATTCGTAAGCCACCACGTCGATCCACTTCATCAGCAGCTCTTTTTCCTCCGGCTTGTGCTCAGTGAGACGGGCGGCAGCTACGATGGGCAGCCACTCCTGCACATACTTTTTCGAGGTATTGGTCTTCTCGCAGAATAGATTGAGATATCTCTCCGCCATTTCGGGAGACTGGAGGGAAAGCAGCAGATAGGTTTTGCCCACATCGGCGCTGGCGTTGCCCTGTCTGGCGGCTACCCAGTCCACAATATAGGTTCCCTTATCGTTGATGATGATATTTTCCGGCACGAAATTGCCATGGCAGAGCTTGTTGTGCTTGGGCATACTGTCCAAACGGGTGAGCAGCTCGTACTTTTTCACATCGTCAATGCAGGTGAGTTCGTTGATCTGGCGGGCCAGTTTATCCTTGAGCTTGCTGAGCTTGGGTACCACTTTGGAGTGAACCTCCAGTTGAATATCCACCATTTGATTCAGGTACTGATCCATATTTTCGGGATCTTCCTTCATCTTGTCAGCCAGGGTTTCTCCTTCAATCAGATCCATATGTATGGCCCAGCGACCGTCGATGACGGAAACCTCGTGAATTTTAGGAATATTAAGGCCGGTATCCTCCACTCTCGCATGGGTCAGAGACTCATACAGGGGATTGGTTTTGCGGCTGCCCTCTTTAAACAATTTGATGGCAATATCTCCCTCACGATAAACATCAACGGTTTCACTGGAAGAAATGAGATTTTTTAATTCCATAAAACTATACTCCTTTCAGAAATCGCCGCCTATCAGCAACAATTCCTTCTTGTTAAATTGTAACGGGGAATGTCTATATATATTATACAACTCTCCCGCTGTATGTAAATACCTTTTTATTTGATTTTCATTTTTTTTATAATTAGTACAAAGATATCGGTTGCCGCGTTTGCTCTCTCATTCCTCCGCAAAACCTTTCTTAATTATTTCTATGGAAATAAACCAAAAATTTTCCGATTATTCCGGCATTGCAGCAAACAGCATACGCAGATAGAAACAAATCTCTTTTTTCCACGGAAACAGAACCATAAAAGCGTTTGAACCAGATCAATCTCATCCCATTTCTGTAGAACCAGTCCAGCCGTCGCTTCATATATTGGTTTTATGAGCGGTTTTTTGCATCCCATCCTAAAATGCTGGGAAGCTCCCTCCCATTGAGGTCCTGAAAACTTTTCTTGGGGCTTTCCTTTCTGAATAAACCGACTTTTTGAATTCCTTAATTGCATAGAAAGAGGTGACGGTTTTGAACAACTGCAATCGAAACAATCTTCCGGACGAGGTGCAGTCTCAACTGGCTGTAATCGATCAGTCCCAATGGTACATTCTGATTATCCTGGCCGCCATTGTATTATCTTATTATTCCGTCAATCTGCAAAAAAAGCAGCTGATCTGTTCGGCAACCGATCCCGAAATCAGCAAATGCCTGCCCAGCACTTTGCCGATTCAGGCGGTTTCCAGCATCATGGTTATTGTAGCGTTGATCTTTTTCTTCCATTTATCTGGGGAAACCCTCTGCAATACCCCCTGCAACACCAAGGAACGCTGCCGCAGCGGCCTAAACCACCTTTCCAGCACCCTGGTGTTGGTGGCCGCTTTGGTGCGCTTTGGGCTGCTCACCACGGCTCCGGCGCAGAATTCTCAGGCAAACGTCATACAAAATGAAACCCAATTGGATATCGACGTGGAGCCCGCAGTGTAACTCCGCCTGTTCATTCCGATAAAATGCAAGCGGAAGCCGGGGACAGAATCCCCGCAAACGATTTCACGGGCGGCGGCAATGTTCACAAATTGCCGCCGCCCCTGTTTGCTTTGCTGGATGTTACCACACTTCGGTAATGACCTTGTTTTCTTCCGCAGAGCGGAACACCGCTTCCATCAGCTTCATCACATCCAGAAGCTGCGGGTGGGTAACGGCGGCTTGCTCCTGTTTTCTGGCGGCCTGAATGGCATTGCGATAGAAATCTTTTACGTCGGCCTGTATCTTTGGCAGGGGATATTCCCGGATGGTTTCGTCGGTGCGGGGGGCCATTGTTTTGGTGAGTCCCGCCGCAGTTACCACCGGAACCGCATCCCTCTTTTCCCAATCCGATACCATCACCAGCTTGCCGGAAAGGTCCCAGTCCTCGATGACGGCGGTTCCGTTTTCCCCTTGAATGTACCAACGGGGCAGATTGATAAAGTTGCTGGTACCCACCTCCACAAGACAGCTCAGTCCGCTTTCGTACAGAAGCTGGATTTGGAAACCGTCGTCCACCTCCTCATTGGTCACATGGGAAAGAACGGCGTAAACCGATTTGGGCTTTTCTGGAATCAGCATCATGATCTGATCCAACAAATGGACTCCCCAATCCAGCACCATACCTCCTCCGTGCTGTTTGGTGTTTCTCCAGTCGCCCGGGATGCCCCGCGAGCCGTGAACCCGGGATTCGATGCGGAACACTTTACCCAGCGTCTGCCGGTCATAGAGCTGCTTTGCAATGAGAAAATCCTCGTCCCAGCGCCGGTTTTGGTGAACCGTAAACAGCACCTGGTTGCGGGCGGAAGCTGCAATCATCTCCCGAAGCTCCCCGCTGCCTAGCGCCACAGGCTTTTCACAAATCACATTTTTTCCCGCGTCCATGGCCTTTATGGAGAGCTCTTTGTGCAAATCGTTGGGCGCCGCCACAATCACCAGCTCCACCGTCGGGTCGTTTAACAGCTCCTCGTAGGAGCCGTAGGGACGGATTCCCGCCCTTGCCGCCGCCTTACATCGAGAAGGATCAATGTCGTAGATTCCACTAACCTGAACCTGAGGCATGGATTTAAGCAGCTTCGCGTGCCAACTGCCCATACCGCCATAACCGACAATGGCGAAGTTTGCCGTTTTCTCCATGGTTTTCTCCTCCTTTACGCCCACCACATGTCGCCCACCTTTTCCACAGTAATCACCTGCTTGAGAAACTCCACCGCCTTGGTCAGTCCCTCGTTTTGACTCATCAGACTGTCCTCATGCTCAATGCTGATCGCGTAATCGTATCCCACCATGCGCAGCGCGCTGATGATATCCTTCCAATAAAGAAGGTCGTTGCCGTACCCCACGCTGCGGAAAATCCAGGAGCGGTGGAGCTCGTCGCTGTAATGCTTGGTGTCCAGCACTCCATTGACTGCGGTATTATAAGCGTCTATGCGGGTATCCTTGGCGTGGAAATGAAAAATAGCGTCGCCCAAGCGTTTGATGACCGCCACCGGATCCATTCCCTGCCAGATTAAATGGCTGGGATCCAGGTTGGCCCCGATTTCCTCTCCCACCGCATCCCGCAGTTTGAGCAGAGATTCGGTGTTGTACACGCAAAATCCAGGATGCAGCTCCAGGGCGATTTTATTCACTCCGTGCTGTTTTGCGAAGGAAACCAGCTCCTTCCAATAGGGAATGAGCACCTTCTCCCACTGCCAGCGCAGTACCTCGGTAAAGTCGTCCGGCCACGGGCAGGTCACCCAGTTTGGGTGGAGGGAATGCTCACAGTCGCCGGGACAGCCGGAAAAGGTATTGATCTGGTGCAGCCCCAGCTTTTCAGCCAGTAAAACGGCGTCTCGGATATTTTTGTCGTAGGCAGCCGCGATCTCCTTTTGCGGATGGATCGGGTTACCGTGGCAGCTCAACGCGCTGATCTCCATGCCGTGCTGCCGGATTGCACGGGAGAACCGATTGCGCGCATCTTCATCGTTCAATAAGACGTCGGGATCCGCGTGGGCGTTTCCCGGCGTGCCGCCGCAGCCGATCTCCACCATCTGGATTCCCAGGGATTGGAAATAGTCGAGCGCCTTTTCCAAAGGGAGGTTGCTGAGCAGACAGGTAAAAACACCTAGTTTCATAGGACATCTTCCTTTCATTTGGAACAATAATCATCGAATAAAAACCCATCCTATCGGGAGCTGTAGTCCATTGGGTTAAGCAATTAAAAGGAATAACGGGTTTTCAGGTTTTGGATACTGCGCACCATATCGGACAGGCCGTCGGGAACCGGATTGTCGTTTTCCACAATCACCCAGTCAAGCCCGATTTCCGCAGCGGCATCCAGAATGGACTGGATGTGGTTGCAGCCCTCTCCAATGGCGCAGGGAACGCCGCTGGAGTTTCCGTCCTTGAGGTGCAGCAGCCCAATCCGAGAGGCGTTTTCCCGCAGATACTCCCCCGCGTCCACGCCGCTGTGGAAAGCCCAGTAGGAGTCCAGCTCCAATGGGCTGCAGCGTTTGATTGCATCGATGGGACGAATCCCCATTTGCTCTACAAATTCGTGGGAATGATTGTGGTACATTACTTCAATCCCGTATTGTGCAGCCTGTTGTCTTGACCGGATTAAGAGGCGTTCAATACGGTCGAGCTCCTCTGGGGATCCGGTCTCTGCGAAGGCGCACACCAGCGCCCTGCTGCCCAATTCCCGATGGTAGAGAAGAAGCTCCTCCAGCCGGTTTTCCAAGTCGTCCATGCTTTGATGGGCCGCCAACGGCGTAAGGTTCAATCGGTGAAGCGCCTGCTTTAACGTTGGGGCGTCCAGTCCGAAGACGCCCGCAAACTCCACGCCGTCGTAGCCTGCTTCTTTTACCTTCTCCAATACGGACAGCAGTTCTTCCCCTGTGTTGCAGTGTTCCCGCAGGGTATATAGTTGTATGGCAATTTTCATATTCATTCTCCTATAGAATCATCGGGCGAAGGTATTGGATGGTGTAATCCAGGCCCTTCTCTCCCAGCTGTTTTCTCCAAACCCTGGAATGGGGCTCTATGCTCAGCAGGCCGTTATAGCCCACCGCGTAAAGCACGGAGAAAAAAGCCCCCCAATTGGTGCTGTCCAAACCGGCGGGCGGATCGTCGAAACGCTCTCCTCCAATGGACAGGGCGCCCTTGATATGCACATGATAAAAACGAGATCCCCAGTCCTTCGCCTCTTGTAAGTAATCGCCGCCGTCGTAGATACAGTGGGAACTATCGTATTTAATGCCCAGCTGTTTTAGATGACCATGGACCAGCTTCCACTGTTCCGGCGTGCATATATAGTTGTTCCAGCGGCAATTGTATACCGCAATGCGAACCCCTTTTTGCTCTCCATATTCCACCAACTTTTGCAAATAATCCATGGCCCGGCTGATATTTTCATAATAGGAGAGCTGCTCCACAAAATTCACGCCGGTATGAAACACCTTGCATCCCAAACGGGACGCCGCGTCGATCAGACAACGATTGTTTTGCAATTCCTCTTCTATGACGGTTCCCCCGGCGTCCAGCTTATCGGAGCCCCAGCGGCCGATGGAACCCACGGCCACCCCATACTTTTTTACATATTCCTCAAGCTCCTCCACCCGTTGGGAAAACTGCCTGCAATCCTGTCCGATATTGATGCAGAATTCCACAAAGGACAGCCCTTTTTTCTGAGCCATTTGAAAGGATTGTTCCACCGGATCCGCGATAATCCCCAGCTTCATTGCTTTTACACTCCTTCTGAAAACAGGATGGGTTTTCCCTCTTTTGCCGATTGATAGATGGCTTCCAAAATCTGAGTGACCACCAGCGCCTGCTCCGGTTTCACCACCACGTCTCCGCCGGTTTTCACCGCATTGATCCACATCCTGGCTTCTACATCCTCCGGATTCTCTCCATTGGCATCAAAATAATCAACGCCCGCGCCCCCAAAGTTGGGGATTTCCACGCATTGCTTGTTATACTTTACATAGTTCAGGCGAAGGCCGTCCTTCATATCCGCACCCGCACGGGTCCCGCACAGGGAGGTTCTTGCTTCTCCCACATCCAGTGTGTTGAGGGCCCAGCTGGATTCCAGCACCACGGTGGCGCCGTCCTCCATCACGATATATCCGAATGCGGAATCCTCCACCGTAAATTGTTCCGGATCCCAATCCCCCCAAATGTTGGCGGTTTCGGTCTGCTGTCCCAGCTTTTTATAGGCGCTGCCCATCACCATTTTGGGGCGGTAGTTGTTCATCATCCACAGTGTAAGATCCAGAGCGTGGGTGCCAATGTCGATCAGCGGACCGCCTCCCTGCTCGTATTCATTGAGAAATACTCCCCAAGTGGGAACCGCCCTGCGCCGCAGGGCGTGGGCTTTGGCGTAGTAGATTTCTCCCAGCTCTCCGTTTTCACAGGCCCGCTTTAAATACCAGGAGTCGGGACGATAACGATTTTGGTATCCGATTGTCAGTTTTTTACCTGTACGGCGGGCGGCGTCCACCATAGCCTTGGCTTCGGCAGCGGTTTTGGCCATGGGCTTTTCACACATCACATGCTTGCCCGCTTCCAGGCTGTCTACCGTTATGAAGCTGTGTTCCCGATTGGGCGTCAGCACATGTACCACATCAATATCCGGCTGCTTGAGCAACTGTTTATAATCGGCGTATACCTTTGCCTCCGGCGTGCCGAACTCCCGGGCAGCTTTGGCGGCGCGCTCTTCGATGACGTCGCAAAAGGCCACCATCTCCACATCCAAAAGCTTGTGAAGGGCGGGCATGTGCTTGCTGTTGGCAATCCCGCCGCATCCGATGATTCCTACCTTTATTATCTGATCCATAGACTTCCTCCAAATTGTTTCGATTTCTCTTTCTTATTTTGACGCTGCCGGTTGTTGGGCGCATCTGTCTGGCGGTTTTATGAAACCGGCTTTCCGCCGACCTCTAAAGCCGCGACACAAACGCGGCGTTTCTTTTCCCAATCATTATCTATAAACGCATTATTTCGCTATTCTATATTCTGTTCTCTCAGGGAACGCGTGGTCTCCCGCAGCACCAGCTGATGGGGAAGGATCACCAACCGATTGCCGGTGTTTTTGTTTGTAATCTTTTCTAAAAGCAAGGTCATCGCCTGCTCTCCCATCTGTCTTCTGGGCTGGGATACTGTGCTGAGAGACGGAGTAATCATTTTGGCAAGGCTCGTGTTGTCAAAGCCGAACACGTCCACATCGTTTCCCGGACGCATCCCCTTCTCATTAAGTACCTTCACTACGCCGGCCGCCAGCTCGTCGGAAATGGCGAAAATCGCTGTAGGGGGATCTTTTATCCGCATCAACTTTTTTGCCGCCGACACCCCCGCCTGAAAGGTGTATTCCGTCGGCACTATGAATTCCGTCTTGACAGGAAGACCGCACGCGGTTAACGCATCCAAATACCCTTGCGTGCGCTGCCGTGCGGAGTATACCGATTCATTCGTGATTAAGGCGATTCTCTTATGCCCTCTTTTTATGAGGTATTCCACCGCCTCCCGGCCCGCTTGGTAATTATCAATGGTCACTGCGGAAAGCTGAGCGCCCTGGGTGTATTCGCAGCACATAACCAGCGGCTTCTCCCGGGCAATCCCGCTGAGCTGGTCTGCGCTGAGTTTCGAGCTAAGGAGCACAACGCCATCCACGCTCCTGCTGTAAAGCATGGAGAGCAGCTCCCGCTCGGTTTCCTCCCTGGAATAGGTGGATGAGGTCAACACCTGATAGGCTTGCTTACGGGCCACCGTTTCCATCCCCCGAATGACAGAGGCATAAAATTGGTTGGACAGAGACGGCGCCAACACCAACACTTTTCGGGTGGCGCTGGTACGCAAATTACGCCCTAATACGTTCGGAGTGTATCCCATCTGTTTGACCACCTCCAGAACATGCTGTTTGGTGGCCGGCGACACCTTATCCTCCCCGTTGAGAACACGGGAAACCGTTGCTACGGAAACCCCGGCTTCTTTTGCCACTTGTTTGATGGTTGGGATCATTTCCACCTCCTTGTAAACGATTACATTCATTATTATAAACAATAAAGAAAGAAATTCAATAGCAGATATAGCTATTATCCCCTCTAATTTTTTAGTTGTTTCAGACAAGGAGCTCCCACGCTACGTCCTGTTTTCTCTGATTGCTCCGCGGCGTCCGCTTTTTCTTGTTTTGATCCGGGTTGGACAGCATCGGGAACGGATTGTTTGTCGTTTTTTCTCCCACTTGCCAAAGATAGCCTTACACAAAATCAAAAGGCCGCCGCATCATTCCTGATAAAACCATCTTTTTTTCCTGCAATCGCTGGTATGATATGCGTAAAAAACAAGCTGCTGCAACCTTTCTTTATGGAATATCTTGACTTTAAGTATAGTTTGTATTATTATCAATAATACAAACTCACAGCAGCAAAAGGAGGAATCGGTATGCTGGAAATTAAACAGCTCAGTAAAACCTATAAGGGTGGAAAAAGAGCCGTGGACAGACTCTCGCTCAAGGTGGAGGCCGGGGATATCTTCGGCTTTATCGGACACAACGGCGCAGGGAAAACCACCACCATACGGGCCATTGTGGGAATCATGGATTTTGAAGAGGGTGAAATTTACATCAACGGTCTGTCGGTAAAGCAGAACCCTGTGGAGTGTAAAAAGATCACCGCCTATATCCCCGATAATCCCGATCTTTATGAACATCTGACCGGCATTCAGTATCTTACCTTTGTCAGCGATATCTACAGCGTAAACAAACAGACCCGAGAAGCACGCATTAAGGAATATGCCGATCGTCTGGAGATCACTTCCAATCTTGGGGATCTTATCTCCTCTTACTCCCATGGGATGAAGCAAAAGCTAGCCGTTATTTCGGCTCTGGTGCACCAACCCAAACTATTGGTGTTGGACGAACCCTTCGTGGGGTTGGATCCCAAAGCGGCCCACACCCTGAAAACGATCATGCACGAGCTCTGTCAGCGCGGAAGCGCCATTTTTTTCTCCACCCATGTGCTGGACGTGGCGGAAAAGCTGTGCAATAAAATCGCCATCATCAAGGATGGCAAGCTGGTGGCCTGTGGAAGCACCGAAGAGGTACGCGGGACCAGCAGCCTGGAAGATGTATTTTTGGAGTTGATCGATCATGAGTAAATGCAAACAGCTGGTTAAAGTCTCTTTTCTCAATTCCTTCGGGATCAACCAGGCCCTTCATTCTAAAAATCGGAAAGAACGGGCAAAACTGGCAGGGTTTGGCATTCTGTTTGGATTTGTTGCGCTTTCCATGCTGGCGGTCTTTTTTATGTATAGCTATGCGCTGGCGGATTCCCTGGAGCAGATGAACGCTTCCCTGCGCATTCTTCCCGCTATGATGATGGCGCTGTGCTGTGTCATCAGTCTGGTGACCACTGTCTTTAAAACCAATGGGCTGTTGTTTGCTTTTCGCGATTATGATATCCTGATGGCAATGCCCATTAAAACCTCCACGATCGTAACTAGCCGTATTCTCATGCTGTATGGGACCAATCTATTATTTAACGCTATGGTGATGGTTCCCGCCGTGGCGGTATACTGCCTGAAAACCCAGCCTTCCTTCCTATTTTATCCGGTCTTTCTGCTCAGTTTGCTCGCCATTCCGTTGATCCCGATTATCGTGGCAACCTTTCTTGGAATTGTAATCCACCTGATTTCCGCTCGTTTCCGTCACTCTTCCCTGGTGTCTGTCGCGGCGACCATGCTGCTATTGCTGGGGTGCATGGCGCTATCCTTCCAGACGGAAAATCTGCTGTCCAACTTTGGCAACCTCAGTATGGCCGTGATGGACTCGGTCAACCGTATTTATCCTTTGACGGAGCTGTTCACCCAAGCTGTATGCGACCAAAACTACCTTTCTCTCCTGCTGTTTGTCGGCATCTCGGCTCTTCTGTTCTTTCTGTATTGCGTGCTGGTGGGCCGCCAGTTCAAGAAAATCAACACCATTCTTACCAGCAAAAAATCCGCCTCTCGTTACCAGGTACAATCCCTTAAGACCTCCACTCCCCTATGGGCTTTGTACCGAAAGGAGTGGAAGCGGTATCTCTCCTGCTCCATCTATTTTATTAACACCGGGTTTGGGGCCGTACTCATGATTGCAGCCTGCGCGCTGCTTCTGGTCTTTGATCCCAACGCCCTGGTTGAACAGATGCCGGACATGGATGTGCTGCCCTTGCTGCGCACGCTGCTTCCCTATGGTTTTTGTCTGCTGGCAGGCATGTCTTGCAGCACCTGCTCCTCGATTTCGCTGGAGGGCAACAGCTTGTGGATTTTGAAATCTTTGCCTGTCTCAGCCACCGCTATCTTTTTAAGCAAAGCAGCCGTAAACCTCACCTTTTTATTGCCCAGCATCGCGATAAGCACGGTGTTGGCTTCCATCGCTTTGGATATGGATCTTTGGCAAAGCCTTGTCCTGTTCTTTTTGCCTGCCGCATATTCCCTCTTTATCTCGCTGTTTGGTCTGCTTACAAACCTTTTCTTCCCCAATTTCACCTGGAAGGCGGAGGTCAATGTGGTGAAACAAAGCATTCCTGTTTTTATATGTATGCTGACTGGAATGGTGGGCGCGTTTCTCTCCGCTGTCCCCGTGTTTGTGTTTTCTTCCGTTTCGCCAACTCTCCTTGCAGGGTGCGCTGCGGGTTTCTTCCTTCTGCTGTGCTTGCTGTTATGGAGGATTCTTCAGACGACGGGAGCGCAGCTTTTACGGGCTATGTAGGGTTGCGCCTGTTTTTTATTCCGCATAATCAGATTAAAACACCCGCTTGCCAGCCGTCAAAGGCTTTCAAGCGGGTGTTTTTTGTCGATGTCGACAGCGTCGCTTGCCATTGCAAGCTACATTGCGCCGTGTATTTTTACGTATTCCGCCAGCTTGGAAATCATTTTAAAGTTGCTTAGCTTTTTCGCATCCTTTTCATGACCACTAAAAAATATTTTTAGATACTCCTCGTTGCAAAGCTCACAGATCTGGCTGGTGGCGTTTCTTAGATTGGATTCCACACACCGCCAGGTGGTATTGTGCTTGACGGCCACGTCTTCGTAAAGGTCCCTAGCGGGATATATTTCGCCTGAATGCTCGATAATCAGCAGAACTGCGTCGATGAAATAGCTATAGCCCAGTTTATGTACCGGCGCCCCAATCTTTATCACAATTTCACGAACTTGTGAGATCAGACGTTCGCTGGTTCTCCCGTCCTCGATTCTCATTTCCTGGATGATGGTGCAAATTCTTTCTTTCAGCACTCCGTAATCAATAGGCTTGATAAAACAATACTGGGCCCCCAACAAAAAAGCTTCGCTGGCTTCTATTTTGCGGTCCTCCTCCACCAGCAGAATCGTTCTTGGAAACTTTCCGGGCGGCTGTTGGGTCATACGCCGCAAAATCCCGATTCCATCCAACTCCGCCAAGGTTATATCCATTACAATGATGTCCGGACAAACGCGATAAATTTCATCCAGCGCATGGAAGCCTCCTTGCACTGCCTCATACAGACAAATTTCCCCGGCTGTTCGGAGTTGGCTAGACAGATTTTGACCGTCTTTGTTTTCATTATCAGCAATCAAAATAGAAATGGGATGGTTATTCATGGTAAAAAATCACTTCCTCCCGCTACCTCACTGTGCCAGGAATTAATCCATTCTTTGGATTTGTTCGCCGAATATATCCGCAACAATATCTCTCCAATTCCCTATTTTAATTGCGTTCTCGTATAAATATGTAATGATATCAATAGCACTTCTTCTGGAATGCGAAATTGCAGTGATGGAATCTTCGCAGCCCTCGCCTTCGCATCGATACACCAATTCAACGCCATACATCCGGCCCTTTTGTCCTTTGCTCTCAACCAGATTGTAGAATATGGTAGATTTTTCTTGTAAATGCCCGATTTCGGAAAAATTCCTGATATATTGATTGCTCACAATCTTCAATACCCCTACCCCCATTTTTTTACAAAATTTGTTATTCTTTCTAAATTATAGTAAACCTGTATTCTCTTTTCAACAGAAAATAAACGAGTTTTTTCCAAAGAAGAAACACTATAGTGATCTTTATTCACATATATCGATAAATTACATCAAATTATGATTTTATGATTTAAATTATATTATTTTATAGTTTAAAAATCAATATATTCTACTAATATATTACGTTTATAAATTGGTTAAATATCTGCAAAAAGGCCTCTCCCCGCGAATCGTTAGGGGACAGGCCTTACATTTTTTATATCCATCCTGAGCTTCTCCATAAAATGGAGAACGCCGTAGCATATGCGTTAATGGCCGCCAGCTGCCCGCCAGCAGACGCTTGGGTGTTTACCAGTCAACCATGAGAATCCTCGCAGACGCTTTCTTGAACGTCCTTCTCTTGAACGCACGATTTTTGCCGCTTTTTTTGCAGCCTGCGGTTGACCCAATCACCGCCTATGATGTAAATAACCGCCAAAAGGGGCACGCCGATCAGCATACCCAGCACACCAAACAAACCGCCGCCCACAATTACGCCTAACATCACCCAAATTCCCGACAATCCAATGGAATTTCCCACAACCTTGGGGCCAATGATATTACCGTCTATCTGTTGCAGCACGATAATAAACAGAATAAACCACAGGCCCTTGACGGGATCCACCACCAGCAAAATAAAGGCGCTGGGAACCCCTCCGATAAAGGGGCCAAAAATGGGAATCACATTGGTAACACCCACAATCACGCTGATAAGAAGGGCATAGGGCATTTGAAAAATATTCATACAGATAAAACACAGCCCCAGCACAATAGCGGAATCAATAATTCTGCCGATGATGAATTTGCCAAACATATCATTGGAGACGTGGCCCACCTCCATCACCTTGTCAAGATAACGGTCCGGCACAAGGGCGGTTACCAGCTTTTTAAACTGGCGAATCAATTTTTCCTTACTGGCCATCATATAGACCGAGACAATGATTCCGATCACCCAATTGTAGATACCTGTGGTGAGTCCTTTGGTAAAGTTAATTAGATGGGGAGAAACCGTATTGATAAGCTGGCCGATCCGCTCGCTGTTTTTTGTGAGTTCCTCCCAGAATCTCTGAGCCTGGGAGGCGACGGTTTCACTAAGCCCCCAGTCCGCAATGAGTTTGTTCAGAAAATCTTCCAGAGATTCCATATAACCGGTGAGGTTTTTTCCCAATTGATCCACACTGAGGATCAATTGAGGAATCACTATCCAGAAAATCACGGTGATAATCAGGGCGATGACAAAATAGGCGGACAGCAGAGCCAGGATATGGGCTAATTTGCGCCGTTTTTCCTTTTTTCTGCATAGACGCGCGTATACTTTGTTCTGAAAAAACAAATAAGGTCCATTCACCAGGTAGGCGATGACAAATCCACAGAAAAAGGGCATCAATAATCCGATAAGCATCCCAATGACGCCGGAAACCGTTCTCCAATTATAGACCGCCAAAAACAATAAAATAGCGTAGGTTACCAAAAGCATGTTTTGTTTCAGCTTTTTGCTCATTGTCGCTCTCTCTTTCTTCTTGAGGATTGAGCCGCAAGAAAAAGCCTTTCCCTTGGCTCTTGTTACAATCTACTCCCATTTTATACGATCCTGCGAAAGAATACAAACAGAAAATCTCCCGATAAAAAAATTCCAGGCGAAACCAATTCTTTTTTATAACTCTGCATAAGCAAACATTCCAACACAGGATCAGCGGTTTGCAAACGCTTATTGCCGGACGGCTCCGCAAGAGTTTTACAAATAAAAGCAAGATAGCACGGATTGCTTTTATTCTGTTTTGTGCAGCCGCCCCTCCTTAGGCAGCCTGCGCAAAGACTGTTTTCTGTACAACTCTTGGTAGAACCGAAAGGAACAAGAAAAAAAGACAGGAGGCGCCAACAGCCGCGCCTCCTGTCTTTCATTCTTGTATTGATATGAGAATTGCGGCTTTATAGCTGAGCGCACACCAGATCGCCCATCTCGATGCAGGATACCCTGCGCGTACCTTCCGTGTAGATATCCGGGGTACGGGCGACCTTTAACACCTCGTTGACCGCGTTTTCAATGTCGTCCGCCGCTTGGTCCTGATCCAAGGAATATCGCAGCATCATGGCCACAGAGAGGATCGTAGCCAGAGGATTGGCGATGCCTTGGCCGGCAATATCCGGCGCAGAGCCGTGAATGGGTTCATAAAGGCCCATTTTGCCCTGTCCCAGACTGGCGGAAGCCAGCATTCCGATGGAACCGCTTATCATAGAGGCCTCATCGGATAAAATATCCCCGAAGATGTTGGATGTAACGATCACGTCAAACTGTTTGGGGTTGCGCACCAGCTGCATGGCACAGTTATCAACATACATATGGGTCAATTCCACCTGGGGATATTCCTTTGCCACCTTTAAAACGGTTTCTCTCCACAGGCGGGAGGCTTCCAGCACATTGGCTTTGTCCACGCTGCACAGCTTTTTGCCGCGCTTCATGGCCAGATCAAAGGCTACTCTGGCAATACGCTCCACCTCCGGGACCGTGTACATCTCGGTATCATAGGCCCCGGGAACGCCGTTTTTCTCCATACGTCCGCGCTCACCGAAATAGATGCCGCCGGTCAGCTCGCGCACCACCATGATATCCATGGCCTCTCCAATGATTTCGGCCTTTAAAGGAGATGCTTGACGCAACGGCTCAAAAATTACCGCAGGACGCAGGTTGGCAAACAGGCCAAGCGCTCCGCGGATGCCCAGCAGGCCGGCTTCGGGCCGATTATCGCCCGGCTGATCCTCCCATTTAGGTCCGCCCACCGCGCCCAAAAGCACCGCATCGGAAGCCTTACATTTTGTTACCGTCTCCTCCGGCAGAGGCACGCCGGTTTTATCAATGGCAATGCCTCCTAAATAAGCTTCGTCGTAGCGCACCTGAAAGCGATGCTTCGCCGCCACTTTATTGAGCGCCTTGACCGCCTCGTCCACGATTTCCGGGCCGATGCCGTCGCCTTTTAACAGAGTGATTTTGTATTCTTTCATTCCAAATAAATCTCCTTTATCCCTGGATTGAACGGTGATGATCCAGCCGCCATGTCCCCTATTATGTCATACTTCCCCCACTAAGAATGTAAAACAGGATACAATTTTATAAATTTAACTTGTTCTTCGCCCACCGCTTACTCCTGCTTGTTAGGCCCATAAGCCCGGTCAGCCGCTTCTCTGGCCAGGTTGATGATATATTCGCTGTTGGAACGGGCGTCTCCATCCAGATCCATAGGGATTTTGGCGTAGACCTCGGCCACATTGTCCCGCATCCAAAGGCCGGGCGTTATGCGCAGAGAGTATCCGCAGCCGTTTCCTACCATCCAATCGTAAAAACTGGCCCGAGGCAGTCCGTACGCCGCCAAAAGAGTCATGATGACGCCGCCATGCGTAACCATCACCGCCTCCGTAGTACCGGTGCGCAGCATGCCCTCCACCAGCTTTTCAAAGGTAAAGCAAACTCGGTAGGTGAAGTCTTTGCCGCTCTCTCCCCCCGGAGGCGTGGTCTGCTGTCCATCTTCCAGCCATTGCTGGAACTGTTTATTGTGTTCCAATTCTTTGGCGGTTTTTCCCTCCCACTGCCCGAAATCGCACTCCGAAAGGCCCGGGACCGCGATAGGAGTGACCTGCGGATAAAGGATTTCACAGGTTTGCACACAACGTTTGAGCGGACTGGTGTAAAATACCGCGGCCCCGGGATAGCGGTATTGTTCCGACATATGCCTGAGCTGCTCCGCCCCATTCTCAGAGAGGGGAACGTCGGTGGAGCCAATGTATTTTCCTTGTTCATTTGCCTGTGTCATACCGTGGCGAATTAGATGGATTTGGTAAGATTTCATAATATTTCCTCCTGAGCTCTGGCGAATTGCCAGTGATTGTTGACTTTACAAAGGGTTTTAAATATAATATACTTTACTTATCGTTGTACACACTTTTGGTGTGTATTTTTTGCGGACAAAACGGCGTTTTCTGTCGTATTATTAAGGATTTCAGACGCAGAAGTCCGGCGATTTTGCCGATTTTTGATTTTTGATCTGTTCGGCAGGTTTTTGCCGGGCCTCTTTTTTAAAAAAGGAATGGGATGGTGGCGGTCGTCCCTGCGCCGGGGATCTTTATCCAAAAGGCGGAATTTCCCAACAGGGCAGATTCAGCCATGATTATGAAACGATCCGGCCGGGCCGGCGAACCAAAAAGGATTGTTAGCTTTATAGGGGGCAAATCATGAACAACAACTTTCCGAGAATTATCACGCTGCTGCGAAAGGAGCGGGGACTCAGCCAAAAGCAGGCGGCCAGTGATTTGCAAATTTCTCAGGCGTTGCTCTCCCATTACGAAAAGGGGATTCGGGAATGCGGTTTGGATTTTATGGTGAGAATCGCAGATTACTACGGGGTATCCTGCGATTATCTTTTGGGCCGGACGCCCGACCGCACCGGCGCTACGCTCACCGTGGAAGATATTCCGGACCCGGAGGCCTCCGGCAAGGACAATATGTATCGCGGAAGTCTGCTTCCCACTTTAAATAAAAAGCTTATTGCAAACTCGCTGAATATTATTTTTGACCTGTTGCAAAAAACAGGCAGCAAAAGCCTGACCACAGAGGTATCCGCCTATTTAATGGCTTCTGTCTATAAAATGTTTCGGACGGTTTATTCCGCCAATCCCAAAAATCCCCAAGGCCTGTTCGCCGCACAGGAACAGACCCAGCAGGGACTCTCCACAGCGGTTCAATGCGTTGCGGAGGCCAACGCCGTGTGCATTGCATCCGGATGCTCTACAGGGGAAATGGAGGGATTGGATCGAGAACACGCCATGGCGCTTTCTCCGGAAATTCTTTCCCAGCAATATCCGTTGTTTGCTTCTTCTCTTTATAATCTGATTCAAAATACCGAAGCCCGGATGGGAGTAAAAAAGAACGGAAAGTAACCCCATGCGGTTGGCAACCTTCTGTTACAAACAACAGCCTTTCGCTTTTTTGCGAAAGGCTGTTTCTTTTTATTCTGCAAGCGTCAATTGGACGAATCACCGCTGCTGGAGGGCTGCTTTCCCTTGCTCACGATAATTTCCACAGTGTTGCCATACTCCATTTTGTCCCCTGCGACATGACTGCGGTATCCGATCACCTGGCCCACGGGGATATATTCGTCGTATCTCTCTTCTTCGCTTTTTACCGGCACCAATCCCTGAGCGGTAACCGCCGCCGCCGCTTCGGTGAGGGAATCTCCTCGGATATCGGGAAGCGCACGGTATTGGCTGCCTTTGCTAACCTGTACCGAGATTACGGTTCCTTCCGTCATTTTTCTTTTGCCGGATTCGGGGTTTTGAGAGACAATATATCCCTCCTGAATGGTATCGCTGAATTCTTCGCCGGATTTCAAAATGGTGTAGGTTTTGCTCTGCTGCGCCGCCTGCTCCGCATCCTCAAACTTTAAATTCACCAGATTGGGAATATCGATCTGGTTGACGCCATCCGCAATTGAGGATTCATAGGTTCCGTTGCTGGCGGCCGAAGAGCCGTTTTGATTGGAACTGCCGACGCCCCAGCTGTTTCCATACAAGATCAGGATGACGATGGCGATGACAATCAAAGCAAATACACAAGACAAAATTCCCCACACAAAATTGGGAAGCCCGCTGGACTTGGAAGCCTCCTTTTGAGCCGCTTTGGAGGATACCGGAGGCTTTTGCGGCGGAGCAGCCACCTCGTTTTGCACCATGGTAACTGTGGGAGCGGCGGACAGCTCTGCGCGCAGCCGCTCAAAAGTAGGAGTGCGTTTTGAGGGGTTGACCTGCAAGCCGTTGGCCAAAGCCGTCACAACATGGGGAGGGATTTCCCGGAGAATACTGGTCGGGATCATAAGCCGGGCGTCGTTTTTTCTCTTTAAGGCATCCTGCGGAAGCTGCCCTGTAAGGGCGAAAAACAGCGAAGCGGTAAAGCCGTATACGTCGGTGCCCTCGTCCGATTGGCCGTTCATGACATATTGCTCAATGGCAGAGCATCCCGCGAAAAGCTCCGGGATCAAATCGGTATCCATCTGGCGCACCGCCTGGATAGAAAACCCGGTGAGTTTCATTTTTCCGGAACGCAGAATCACCAAATTATCGGGAGATATCCCCAGATGGGAAACCCCGTTATTATGCATGGCGCTCAGGCTGGACAGCACCGGCATAAACAGGGGCCGGATCACATTCCAGTCCGCGCGGCCGCCGCTGCGCTGTACAAACTCCCGAAGCGTGATGCACTCCACCCATTCGGAGACGGTGTAGGCGGTGTTGTTTTCTTCAAAGATATCATAAATGGGAATCATGGAAGACAGCTCTCGAAGACGGGCCACCGCGCGGAAGTATCGCAGGAATTCCGCACGATATTCCTGGAAGTTCACCTCGCACCCTGGAATCACCACGGCTTCAGCGCCCTTTCTCGAGGCCAGGTTTTCCGGCATAAACTCATGAATGTAAACCGGCGTTCCCGCAACGGTATCATAGCCCAGATAACCGATCCCTTCTCCGTTGCTATCCAGCCGCTTGCCTACCACATACCGGTTTTGCAGCAGGGTCTTTTTGGGCAGACAGATGACAGGTTGGGGCTGTGCGGCGTTGTATCCGCAATGCGGACAGATCGGTTGCCCCTCGCTGTTTTTCATGCAACCCATGCATAAATTGTCTAGATTCATCATTCCATTACCTCGTAGTCTCGTCTGGTTTTGGAAACAAGCCCATCGATAAGCCTTCTTGCCGTCCCAAAACTTCTGGAATCTAACAAACTCTTACCTTTCAACTTTTAGCAGTATACCATAATCTGTTAGAGAAAATCAAGGTATGAAACGCGGCAATCCTTTTACAATGTTGTAAACGACGCCTGATATTTGATTACAACTCCTTTACTTTTGGGGCTCCGGCTGCACAGAGTCCTCTTCTCCCTCCCAATTGATATAATTTCCCGCTTGTACCGCGGCCACCGCGCCGTCGGCAGCGGCGGTGATGATTTGACGCAGGATCTTTGTCCGGCTGTCTCCTGCTACATAAACCCCCGGAATGTTCGTCTGGCAATTTTCTCCCGCCACCAGGTAGCCGCTCTGATCCACGGGAAGAACGTCTGAAAACAGCCGGTTGTCCGGCTCCAGACCGATAGCCACAAATACAGCGCTCAGCGGCACGGTTTGTCTTGTTTGCTCCTGATTGTTCCGTATGGTGACCGCCGTTACGCTTTCCTCCCCCAGAATCTCTTCTACCTCGCTGTGATAGAGGATTGTAATATTATTCTGATCCATCACCGAACGCGCCAGCTTTTTTTCTCCCCGGAACCTGTCTCTCCGGTGGACAAGATAGACCCGGCTGCAAAGATTGGACAGGAACAGAGCGTCTTCCAGCGCCGTATTCCCTCCGCCCACTACGGCTACCTCCTTTTGTTTAAAGAAAGCCCCGTCGCAAGTGGCGCAATAGGATACGCCTTTTCCGGTTAGCTGCCGTTCTCCCTTGCATTTTAGTTTGCGGCGTTGCGCGCCGTTTGCGATAATTATCGTTTTGGCCTGATACTCCTCTTTGGATGTGAAAACCCGTTTATTTTTTTCTTGAAGAACAACCCTTTGCACCTCTTCAAATCGGACCTGCGCGCCCTGCGTCACCGCCTGATTATAGAGGTTGATGGAAAAATCGGGTCCGGTGATTTTTTCAATGGCCGGGTAATTTTCCACCTCGCTGGTAACAGCAACCTGTCCTCCATAGAATCCCTTGTCAAACACAATAGCCTTAAAACCCGCCCGCAGCGCATAAATAGCCGCCGTTAAACCCGCGGGTCCCGCTCCGATGATTATAATATCCGTCTTTATCACGCGGCAACCTCCCTGTACAGCCTGATATCATTACAGGCTGCTGCATAAAACAATCTGTTTTTCCTCTTGAGCATATTTATCCCTTACATAGTCTCATTTTACTGTATTGCTGTCCGGGATTCCTTACCTTTTATTATGCCGATTCCACTTGGAAACATTCCACATATTTCCTTAATTGGCTTTTCAGCAACGCTATCATCAATTTGATCTAATTATATCCTTTTTCGTTCAAAAAAATTAGATAATAATTGAAAACAATCCTTTGAGATGTTATAATCATAAAAGCCTAAATGATAAACGGCAAGGAAAGAGGTAATCGGAAAAATGAAGAATCGCAAGAAAATCAGCAGCCTTCTGGTCGTGTTGGCGATGTTCCTGCAAATGATCGCGGGCCCCTTCTTCGGGACTGTGTTTGCAGCGGACAATCCCCAGGGCCAAACCGTGCAGATTGTTCCCGAGCTGTCGGACGGCATTACTGTGGACGCCTCCCAGCTCGACCAACTGGTCGTTAAGGGAACCCTTTGCAACGGAGTATTTACCTACACCGAGAGCAAAACGCTGACATTTACCGCAACATTGGGAGACGGATGGTCCTTTCACTCCAACTACTCCTCCTTCTTCCCCAGCGACTCCTCCCATACGAGCATTCAAAACAACGGAAGCACAGTGGATTTTACCTACCATGTGACGCAAGGACAAACGGTGGATTTCACCGATTTGCAAAACGTGCTTCTCAACGCTACTGCCGCAGAGCTGCCAAAGCTGGAAATCACCACAGGAGTTCCTTTCGGCAGCATTACAAAGGAAACTTGGGTGGACGCCAACTTCCAGCTTACCCTGGGCACCAAGTCCTTTAACAGCGGCAACTATACCGGTACCGGCTCAGTGAAGGGCCGCGGAAACAGTTCCTGGCTGAATCCCCAGAAGTCCTATTCCCTGAAGCTGAGCCAAAAAGAATCCCTTTTGGATATCCCCAAAACGAAGAAATACGCCATCGTGGCCGGATATTCCGACCCTTCTCTGATGCGCAACTACATAACCTATAAGTCTGGACTGAAGCTGCAAGGTATCGATTACACTCCCAAATGCGAATTTGTGAAGGTGTATCTCAACGGTACCTATAACGGCATTTACATTTTGGTAGAACGCATCGATATTGAGTCCACAAAAATAGACATTGAAGAAGCTACCGAGGAAAACATTACCGGCGGCTACATCATCGAAAAGGATGCGGGCGATAAGGTAAACAAGGCTGTAGATCCTTGGTTTAACGCTCCATTTCAGGCCAATCCCAATGAGGATTTGTTTACGGTGAAGGCCCCTGATCCTGTTACCGACGAGATGCTTACCTATCTGGAAGAGCATATGCAAAAGCTCAATGACGCTTTGACGGGCGTCTCCCAGGAGGATTACACCAAATACATCGACAGCGCCTCTTGGGCGGACTTCCTCATTATGCAGGAGCTCTCTAAAAACATTGACGGTAACTTAAAGACCAGTTGCTATTTCTATAAAGAAAAAGACAACGACCTCGTTCGTATGACCGCCTTGTGGGACTTTGACCTAGCCTATGGAATTGCAAACTGGGACAACAAGTCGGACAACAACGATCGATGGGATTGCCCCTCCGGCACCGGAACCAGCGATTTTATGGTAATTAACAGTTCCTGTCCCTGGTTTAAAACCCTCTACGCCAAGCCCGAGTTTGCCGCACTGGTAAAGCAGCGCTATACCGAGTATCGTTATACCCTGATCCCTGAAATGCTCAAGTTAATCAATCAGCAGGGCGCGTATCTGAATTCCTCGGTAAACGGAGCTCCTTATACCGGCTCTTATCAATTCACCTCCGGGGTAAGCTCCTTGAAATCCTGGCTCAACGGACGAATCTCCTGGCTGGATAACCAATGGTTCCTCTCTCCCAGCGTCACGGTAACTCCTGAAACTTCGGACGTAAATCCCGGAAATACCCAGGCGTTTACCGCCAACGTCGAAAACATTCCGGATACTTCCGTACTGTGGTCGGTTTCCGGCAATACTTCGGCACAGACCGTCATTGATCCAACCGGAACCCTGACCGTGGGCTCTGACGAGGCGGCTTCTTCTCTTACAGTAACCGCCACCTCTCTTGCAGCGTCCGCTGCTTCAGGCTCCGCTACCATCCAGGTTACTACTAGCTCTTCTTCCTCCAATTTGGCGCAAGGCGCCACCATCCTTGGAAAAAACCGCAACACCTTCAACGGCGAGGAAATCGAGAAGGCATTTGACGGCGACGAGGCAACCAAATGGTGCGCTGAACAAACCCCCAGCTGGGTGGTATTCGACATCAAAACGGCCGCAGAAGTCAACCGGCTGCGGGTCGTACACGCCTCCGGTTCACTCATCCCGGAAGACGAGCGGTATAATACCGTGGACTTCTCCCTGCAAGTTCTGGACGCCGAGAAGCTGACGGAAACAGATTTCCTTGCTATGGACGCTTCTCAACAGCAAAACGTCATGGCGGACGACAGTTACTGGACCAATCTGAAATCCTATACCGGCAACAGTTTGGGTCTCACCGACGACACCTTCTCCCCTATGGGAGTCCGGCGGATCTATCGTCTCAACGTGACCCATGCGGACAACAACTGGTGGGGCGGAAAGGATACCGTTCGTATCTTTGAAATTCAACTGTTCGGCAACGGCGAGGCCCCCACAAAATATCCGATTCATATTGAATCCATGAATAACGGCGCCGTAACTGCTGACAAAGCTACGGCGGAAAAGGACGAGACTGTCAATCTGACCGTGATTCCAGAGAACGGCTACCGGCTGGTAGAGGGTTCTTTAAAGGCGAACAACATGGTGATCGAGAACGCTAGCTTTATGATGCCTGCTGAAGCTGTCACGATTACCGCTCAGTTTGAAAAAATCCCAGCCCCAAAATATAACATCCATATCAATGAAATGGAAAATGGAACCGTTACTTCGGATAAACAAACCGCCGAGGAGGGCGAAACCGTTCAGCTGATGATTGCCCCAGTGGAGGGATATCAATTGGCGGAGAGCTCTTTGAAGGTAAACGGCGTGGCCGTGGAGGGCACAAGCTTTACTATGCCTGCTGAAGACGTCACCATTGACGCGGTTTTTGAAGTCATTCCTCCTGTTAAGTATCAAATCCTGATCGATTCTCCGGTAAATGGAACCATCACCGCCGACAAGCAAACCGCCGCCGAGGGCGAAACCGTCACCTTGACGGTAACTCCCGATGACGGCTACCGCCTGGTGGAAGGCTCGTTAAAGGCAAAC
>JAAWNT010000028.1 GCA_022799115.1 Clostridiales bacterium
TCCAAGGGGGTGAAACCCTCTTGGACGCACTCTTTGCGTACTTTCTCTTGCGCAAGAGAAAGTACGTGCCCCCGCGGCATGAGCGGGTACAATACAACATAAGGGATCTATGTCAAAACGACAAGTCGGGAAACCAACATCAAGTACCGATCATAAAAAAGAGCTATGGTAAATCAACAGGTTGGCAAACCCACAAAAAAACGCCCAATAAGGCTTTAAAAAAGAGAAACAATCAGAGAAAGAAGAACAAAAAAGGGTTAAAAAGGGAGGAAGAGACGATTGATCGTCTCTTCCTCCCTTTTATTCAAAGCTCCCACAACTCCTCCGCATACTGCAAAATCGTCCGATCACTGGAAAACGTCCCGGCATTGGCCGCGTTTAACAGGCATTTGCGCCCAAACGCCGCCCGATCCCGATAATCTCCAATCGCCCGCAGTTTCGCCTGCACATAAGAGGGCAAATCGTAAAGCAGGAAATAGTTGTCCGGCCGATGCCAGGAGGCTCCTTCCAGCAGAGAGGAATAAAGCTCCCGGAACATTCCGGTACCGTTATCGTCAAAGGCGCCGTTAATGAGGGTATCCACCACCCGACGGATACGGGGGTCGGACTTATAGACCGCTTTGGGGTCGTAGCTCTCCCGCATGCGGGCGATCTCCTCCACCCGGGCGCCGAAGATGTAGTTGTTCTCCTCCCCGGCCTGCTCCACAATCTCCACGTTGGCGCCGTCATAGGTGCCCAGAGTCACCGCGCCGTTGAGCATAAACTTCATGTTCCCCGTGCCGCTGGCTTCGGTGCCTGCGGTGGAAATCTGTTCGGAAATGTCCGCGGCGGGCATCAGCTTTTCCGCGTAGGACACATTGTAATTGGATAAAAACAGCACCTGCATTTTGCCGTTTACCTGGGGATCGCTGTCGATGAGCCGGGCGATCTCGTTGATATATTTAATAATCCCCTTGGCGCGGAAATACCCAGGCGCGGCCTTCGCGCCGAACAGGAACGCCGTGGGGGTAAAATCGGTGAGCGTCCCGTCCTTAATCTGGAAATAAATATCCAGAATGGAAAAGGCGTTTAGCAGCTGCCGTTTATACTCATGCAGCCGTTTGGCCTGGATGTCGAACACAAAGGTGGGATCCAGCATGACCCCCTCCTGCCGGTACACCGCCTCGCTGAGCTGGCGTTTTTTTTCGTCCTTAACGGCGTTGAAGCGTGCCACGGTTTCCCCGTCAATCATTGGCTCCAGCCGCTTCATTTGGCTGAGGTCGGTAATCCAGCCGTCCCCGATCCGTTCATGAATCATGGTAGAAAGCTCCGGGTTGCACAGTCCCAGCCACCGGCGTTGGGTGATTCCATTGGTCTTGTTCTGGAACCGTTCCGGATAAAGCGCATACCACTCCTTGAGGGTATCGTTTTTGAGGATCTCGGTATGAATCTTTGCTACTCCGTTGACATGGCTGGACCCATAGATTGCCAGCCGCGCCATGTGAATCCGATTGCCGGACAGAATCTTTAAGGGCTCCAGCGGATCCTCCACCGGCTGGGGAGGCTGCGGTTCTTTTGTCTGCCCGGCTTCTTCGTCGGGGTCCGGAATTGCGGTGGTTTCTTTGTCCTCCAGAGCGATTTCTTCTTTGTCGGCCTGGGTTTCCTGGGACGCCGGGGCGGGTTCCTCCTCATTAGGCGGCGCGGTCTCTTCAGGCGCAGGCGGTTCCGGCAGAGGGAATTGGGGACGAAGCTCTTGCTCCAGCCGCTGCTGGATTTGCTCAATGATCCCATACGCTTGGGGAACCACGCTGCAAAACAACCCCACGTCCCATGTCTCCAACGCCTCCGCCATAATGGTGTGATTGGTGTAATGGAAGGTGCGTTGGGCGATGGAAAAGGCCTCTTCAAAGGAGAGACCGTCTTCCATGAGCAGGCGGATCAGCTCGGGGATGGCCACGGTGGGATGGGTATCGTTGAGCTGCACGGCGCAGTGCCGGGCAAACTCCCCATAGCCCTCCCCATAATTTCTGTGATATCGCCTGATGATATCCTGCAGCGAGGCGCTGCTAAAGAAATATTGCTGCTTGAGCCGCAGGCGGCGGCCCTCGTCGGTGTTGTCGTTGGGGTAGAGAACCCGAGAGATATCCTCCGCCGCATTTTTCTGGGCCACCGCGTCGCTGTACCGCTGATCGTTAAACAGGGAGAAATCGAACTCGGCGAGGGGCTCGCTCTGCCACAAGCGCAGGGTGTTGATGTTGCGGTTTCCATATCCGATCACCGCCATGTCATAGGGCACCGCGCGCACGGTCTGCCCTTTGAAGGACACGGTCACCGCGTCCTCCTCCCGCCGGATGCTCCAGGGGTCGCCCTGGCGCTGCCAGTCGTCAGCGGTCTCGGTTTGAAAGCCGTTTTCAATCCGCTGCTGAAACAGCCCGTCCCTGTACCGGATGCCGTAGCCGTCCAGGGGCACGCGATGGGTGGCGGCGGAATCCAGGAAGCAGGCCGCCAGCCGTCCCAATCCTCCGTTGCCCAGAGCGGCGTCGTCGATGGGCTCTAACTGAGCGGGCAGATCCACGCCTTTTTCTCGGAACAGGGCGCATACGTCCTCCAACATTCCCAGAGCGTAGAGGTTATGAAACACCATGCGGCCCATCAGGAATTCCGCCGAGAAATAATAGGCCCGGCGTTTTTTCGCCTGCTCCTGCCGGCTGCGGGCCCAATCCTCCCGGATCCAGGCGGTGACCGCCTGGCCCAGCACTTGGTGGAGCTGTCCGGGGGACAGCTCGCCCACCGGTTTGCAGGCGGTTGCGCCGGCGAGAAGCTCCATCTGCTGCCAAAATTGGGACTGTTCGGTTTTATTCATCTTCTTTACGCTCCAATCTGCCGTAAAGGGCGGTTAATGTTCGAATTTTTTTTGCAAGCTCCGGGGTGGCCGCGCCGGGGAGCATCCTCCACTGCCAGTTTCCCTGGGTGGTGGAGGGGGTGTTCATCCGGCACTGGGAGGGCAGGCCCAGAAAGTCCTGCATCTGCGCCACCGCCAAAAAACTGACGCTTGCATAGGCGGTGCGGATGAGGCCCCAGTGGTATCCCTCGGCCTTGGACAGCCGGCAATAATCGGCGGCAAAGCCTGCGTCCTGTTCGGAGGCGGAGGCAAGCCAGCCCAGAGCGGTGTCGTTGTCGTGAGTGCCGGTGTATACCACGCAATTTTTTTCATAGTTATGGGGGAGATAATCGTTCTCCTCCCCGGAATCAAAGGCGAATTGCAGAATCTTCATTCCAGGGTACCCGGTGCGCCGGAGCAGCCGGTACACACCGGGGGAGAGATCCCCCAAATCCTCCGCGATGATGGGGATATCCCCCACTGTGCGGCGCAGAGTCTTGAAAAACTCCATGCCCGGGCCCTTTTTCCATTCACCCTCCACCGCGTTTTCGGCGCCGTATGGAATGGCGTAATAATTGTAGAACGCCCGGAAATGGTCGATGCGCGTGACGTCGAACATACCGGATGCGTGCCGGATGCGGCGCATCCACCAATCATACTCCGTTTTCTTGAGAAATTCCCAGTCATAGAGGGGATTTCCCCAGAGCTGACCGGTTTTGGAAAAATAGTCTGGGGGGCATCCCGCTACCCGCACGGGCAGCCGGTCCTCGTCCAGCCAGAAAACGTCCGGGTTGCTCCAGGCGTCAGCGCTGTCCAGCGCCACATAGATGGGCATGTCCCCAAACAGGCGAACCCCGTGGCTATTGGCGTATTGTTTGAGCTGTTCCCACTGGGAGAAAAACAGATATTGGACGTATTGCCAGAAGAAGATTTCCTCCGAAAGCCTCTCGCTGTACTCATGCACGCTTTTTTTCTTGTGCAGCCGGATGCCCTGATCGGGCCACTGGGTCCAGGCGGCCATGTCATAATGGACCTTCACCGCCATAAACAGGGCGTAATCATCCAGCCAGGACCGGTTGCTTTCTACAAACCGGTGAAACTCTTTCAGGTTCCCCTGCTTTCCCCGTTGGGCGGCCAAACGGAGCGCCTGGTAACGGCTGCGATACAGCGCGTCGTAATCCACCCGCTCCGGGTCATCTCCCCAGGGGAGAGCCTGGTATTCCTCCGGACGCAACAGCCCCTCCTTGGCCAATAGATCCAGATCGATGAGATAGGGATTTCCCGCGTAGGTGGAAAAGGATTGATATGGGGAATCCCCATAGCTGGTGGGACCCACCGGCAGCAGCTGCCAGTAGGTTTGGCCCGCGGACTCCAGAAAGTCCACAAACCGGTAGGCGGCCTCCCCCATGGTCCCCACCCCATAGGGGGAAGGCAGGGAGGTCAGGTGCATCAAAATGCCCGCGTGTCGTGTCATATGATTCTCCTACTTTACGATTCTATGAGTATGCCGCGCCGCAAAGGAGCTTCATCGCCCGCGCCGCGTCTTTGGGTGATTGTTTTTCTTATAGTAGCATAAAAAAGTTGTAGATTCAATACTTTTTTACGTCATTATGCGGTATGAACCGGCGATACTCCTGTAGAATTTTTAGTAATTTTGTCAGAAAAGACGCGGCATGCCTGAAACCATCGCTTGTTCCCATGGAATCTTTCCCTCGCACTGTAGGGCACGGCCTTTTTTCGCCGCCTATTCGTAAAATCAGCGGCCATTTCGAGGAAACGCTTCCGCCATTGTCAGAGCAGGAAGAGCAGTATTCGAAACCGAAAAAAGCTCCCCGGCCCGCTTGCTTGCAGGCTGGAGAGCGAATCGTGTAATCATACAACTGTTCTATGCTCTGCGGATGCACGGCAAAATCAGCACCGCCAGCACCCAGAACAGGGTGTATATGAGCATTTCCACCGTGCCCAGCTGTTTCAGACTGGAGGCGAAAATCATAAAGGCAACCAACAAAAAGGTGACCACCACGGCAAACGTCTGTAATATCAGGGAAAACGTCACCTTGTTGCGCACCCGGATACAGGAGGTAATCATGCGCTGCATTACCGTGGCCTTCCCTTTGGTGGCCAGATAAGCCCGGGCGGTTTCCTTCTCCTGCTCCGGGGTACAGGCAAACTCCTGGGAAAGATCCTCCGGCAGCACCCGCACCGACCGGTAGTACACCTGGAAATGGTCCGATACCATCCGTTCGGTGACATTGGGATCGCTGGTGCGGATTAAAAAGCAGACGCCCTGTGCTTCCAGACGCTGCATCTGAGCCATCATCCTTTGGTCGGGCACATAGGAGGTAACAAACAGGGCCTTGAGCTCGCCAGCCGTGGCCAGATAGGTCACCTGCCTTCCGTTCTGCTTATACTGATCCTCCAGGCTTTGCTCCGGCGGGGTGACTCCATGCTCCTCCAACAGTTTGCGGTTGCCCACCAGCACCCGGCGGCCGCCTACCCAGCCAATCACTCCCATTTCATCCTCATAGGAGACGCTGTCCACCTTGGGCAGCAGCTCTCCTTTTCCCTGAATGATCTGGTCAAAGGTGGACGCCATGGGGGCGTTGGCTTTGGTGAGGACGGCCCCAGCCTCTAAAATCGCCTGATCGATGCGTTCGCCGCTAAAGCCTTTGATGCCGTGCAGCACCACGCTGTTGCCGGGATAAAGCTGACCCGCCTCCAGCACCACCGCGTTGGTATCGGCAAACTGGCGCACGCCGGGATAGCCCACAAGCATGGAGCCCATGCGCAGCGCCCGCTTACACACCCCGCGGATGAGAAGGTTGACCGCGGGCACACAGCACATGGGGACGCACACGCAGGCGCTGATGGACAGCGCCGCCAGCGCCGACTGGATATCCTGGGTGAACAGATAGGCCCCCGCTCCCACGATCAACGTGGCAAGCGCGCCCACCGGTGCGATTTTTCCCGCCAGCTTTTCGCTGGGATCCGGTTCATAGGACAGCCTGAGGAAATTGCTCAGAAAGCCCACCGGACGCTGATAGGCCACGATGGATTTTTCCAGCCCCATGCCCCGGCACAGTTTTTCCGCCAGCCTTTCATCCGACACAATTTTTACGGCGTGCTTTTTCTCCGGGGAGGAAACATATTTAAAATTCGCATACACCCGGCGCACCAGGATCAGTTTTCCCCAGGAATTGAGAAACAGCCCCAGGGCGGCCAGACAGCCGTATACGTTCAGACCCCCGTCCAGATAGGATTGAGGGGTGAAAAAGGCGGCGGCCCCGTGAATCAGGGCAATCCAAACCGCAAAGGCAATGGCGCTGTCGGAATTCCCCTTGAAGCGAAAGAGCGCTTTCATCCCCACGCCCATGGGCACATAGCTAAAGCCAGCGGCAATTCCCAGCAGCGCCAGGTTGGCCGCTAGGTACCAATAGGCGTTCCCCCTGAGCGCCTGGGCAAAGGGAAGGTCCACACAATAAAGCACCACGGCGGCAATGGACAGCACGGCAGCTACCGCTGTGACCGCTGTGCGCACGATGACCGTGCGCATATGGTCGATAAGCTCAGCCTTGATGGAAAAGGCGTCCCCAGGTTGGGAATAATCCTCCAACGCGGGAAGCTCCTGACGGGGCGTTTCCTCCTGGGTTTGGTCCTCCGGCTCTACCTCGCCAAAGATGGAGAATTTGTCCTTTTGAGACTTTCTCTCCTCCTTCGCCGGCTGTTTTTTCTCCGGTTTTCTGGCGGGAACGGACGCCGCCTGTTCCCGCTCGTCCTTTTGAGTGCGCCGGTATTCCTCATATTCATCCTGAAGCACCTCCGTGATATCCGCTTCCGGGTTCAGGAGGATGGCCTTCTTTGATGGTGACGGATTAAAAAGCTGCGCGGGGATCGGTTCCCCTTTGCGGCGCTTTTTCCCCTGGGCCGGCGCTTTTGCCGACTTTGCCGGCTGGGGCTTGCCAAACAGCTTTTCGTACCGGCTCTCCGGCGTCGGGGCGGTTTTCTCCATGGAGGGCTTCGGTTCCTCTTGCGATTTGCTTAGGACTTGCACGCCTTCTTTCAACCGGCCTGGCTTCTTGGGAGTATCCGCGCCCTTGGCTCCCTTCTCATTGGGCGGGCGCATGGGGGACTGAGCAGCGGTATTCTCCTTCTTCTCCTGGGAATTCCCGCCTGCTTTCCGCTCTTTTTTTGCTTCTATATTGTTAAGGCGGGGCTGCTTTTTCTCTCTTGCGGACGCGTCCTCCTTTTTCTCTTGAACGGCAGGGAAAGGCGCTTCTCCGCGCGCGGCATCCTTCCGGCGGCTCAGGGGACTCCAATCCGCAAGCGGGTCCGATTCCTTTTTTGGGGATGAGGGCGTCTTTTTCTCAGCCAGGGCGGACTTATCCGCCGTTGACGCGGACTCCTTTTTTTTCTGCCGGTCTGGCGCCGTCTCGTCCTTCTCCGGGCGCTCTAAGACAGGCGTTTTCAGGGAAGCCTGCGCGTCGGATTTTCGTGGAAAAGCGGAATCGCTTCCCTCCGTTTGCTTATCCGGGGAGTTGGAGGGCGTCTCCTTTTTCTGTTGTTCCGTTCCGGGTTCCCTTTGGAAGAAGGAAGGGGATTCGCTGTCTTCGGCCTCCTCCCCGCTTTGCTGCCCAAAGAGATAGCCGAATTGCGGGGCGGGCTTTTCTTCGTGCCGTCCGCTGTCCTCGATGGGAGTCAGCATGGGGCGGTCCCCATAGATTTTCTCCATTTCATCCGGCTGCTCGTCCTTTCGGACCTGGTGAATCTTTTGGCGCAGGACGTTCACCGTCTTATTCTGTTTCAGCTTGCCGCTCCACTTTTTCCACAGGGGCGCGGCCTCCTCGCGGTCTGTCTTCAAGGCTTCTTTGCCGGCAGGCTCTGCAAAGGCCTGTTCCACCGCCTCCAGCATTCCCTCCCGCTGATCCACAGACACAGGGGCTGTGTCCTCCTTTTTATGAGCCGGTTGAGTGCGGCTCTCAGACGGAACAGAGGGCGCTTGCCCGCTCTGTTCGGCCTGCTCTTCCCCGGCTTGTCCGGACTGAGTCCGAACCAACAGCTCCTCCAGCGAATACTGGGCGGTGGTGTGGAGCCGCTTGGGGGCCTTTTCCGGCTGTCTTTCCCTATCTTTCATTGATCCACACTCCTAGCGGGCGGTTAGCCCTAACCTTTGGCGGGCAATCTCATACATCACCACGCCGGCCGCCACCGACGCGTTTAAGGAGGAGATTTGTCCCAGCATGGGCAGGGTCAGCATCCCGTCGCATTTTTCCTTGACCAAGCGGCTGATCCCCGCTCCCTCGTTGCCGATCACCAGAGCGATGGCGCCGGTGAGATCGGTCTGACACCAGTTTTCTCCGCACAGATCGGTACCGTACACCCACACGCCTCGTTTTTTCAAGTCGTCGATGGCGGCGGCGATGTTGGTGACCCGGGCCACGGGAAGATATTCCACCGCCCCGGCGCTGGCTTTTCCCACCGTGTAGGTGAGCCCCGCGGCCCGACGGCGGGGAATAACCACCCCATGGGCCCCGGCGCATTCCGCCGTGCGGATAATGGCCCCCAAATTGTGGGGATCCTCCAGCTCATCCGCTATGATAAGAAAGGGCGGCTCTCCCCGGCTCTCGGCCAGAGCCAGAATATCCTCCACCCGGGCGTATTCGTGCGCCGCCGCCATCGCCACCACTCCCTGATGGGGCGCGCCCGCGCACAGGTGATCCAGCTTTTTGCCGTCCACCTCTTTTACCGCCACCCCCTGGGCTTTGGCCTTGGCGGCAATGGCCCCCAGCGCGCCGGTGCGGTTTCCCTTGGCCAGCAGAAGGCTGTCGATGGCCCGGCCGGAGCGCAGCGCCTCCATCACGGCGTTGCGCCCTGCAATGATCTCTTCTTCCCTGCGAAAGCTGTTTTGTGCCATACTGTATTGACTCCTTTTATCTTCCATCTCGCCACGCCGGACGAACAATGCGGCAAATCCATTGATTTTTCTATAATTAGATTAAGTATAGCATAAGAACGCCGGAAAATGAAGGGAAATCCCTCTGGGATCGACAAAATTCTGCTTGCTTTGAGGCGTTTTGGGATCTCGTTGCCGAATGGAAGGTTTCTCCTGAAAACTCTGGCGGCAGGCTTTTTCTATGGAAAAATATTTTCATGGCCGTCTCTCCCCTGTGGGTTATGGACGCTTGCCCATTCGAGGGTTCCGCTTCGCACAAAAAACGAGCCGTTTCCAACGCATGGGCTGGAAACGGCTTTGGACGCCCGCTTTTTTTATTTTTCTTGCTATGTAAGCAGCCCCTCGCCAAACAGAACCCCGCTGTCCACCGGCCGGGGGAGCAGACCGTAAGCGCCGGTATCCAAGTCCTGGAACAGGATCATTTTGGGCGGGTTCACCGTAAAGGTGAGGTACATGGCCAGCAGCAGCACCAGAGCAAAGGCGGCCACCGCAAACCATCCTTCCGTTTTTACCTCTCTGATAATCAGCAGCAGGGAGATCCCCTGGGCCAGCGCCACGCCGGCGGCGGAACACAACAGATGCCACATCGTCAGTTGAATTCCCGGGATCAGCAGACCCACAAAAAACAACCCCGCAATGACGCCCGCCCCCGCGAAAACTCCCGCCGCCTTGGCGGCCACCATACGGCGCAGCGGAACCCGCACTGCGCACAGCTCCGCCGCCGCCCAGCCCAGATAGGGCAAAATCATGGTTTTGATATGCTCCCAGGCGCTCTCGTTGACCGCCCCGAATAAAATGGACCACATAGCCCCGCTGGACAGCCGATATCCATAGTGCAGCGCCAGCATGGCCGCCAGGACTGCGGGAATTCCCCACCATTCCAGCCGCACGAACGTTTTTTCCTCCACGGTGCGAGCCCCCCTTTTCCTATTCATAGACTGCTTACGAAGCCTCCGAATCCATATATATGAGGGAACCTGCCCGGCCTATTCCTCCAACCCTCCAAGACAAAACGCCGGAGGGCCGCAATGCGGTAGCCCTCCGGCATTTTCTAAAATCGATATGGAAACACGTTTCGCTACAAAAGAAGCAGCAGCGCGGTGACGGCAGCCCCCAACACTGCGGCGGCCCCCAGCCGAACCAGCCAATAAAATACCCGGCTGCGCCGCTTGATGGAGGAGGGCGCTCCCAGATCCTTAAGCACCTTGCGCGCTTCTTTCTCCAGCAATTCCCGCTCTGCGGAGGCATACTCCGGCTTAATCACCAGCAGCGCCCGCTCGTAATAGGCGCTGTCGGTGTCGGTGATTTCAATGATGTGACGGTTGATGCCTTTAATCAAAAATACCATACCCCTTCGTTTCCATGATATTGGTATTTTTGTCCTTCTCCGGATTGGTTATACAAACGGCGGTACTTTTTTCCGTGGGGAAATTCTGTTCATCGGCTCCGCAAAGAGCTCCCGGATGATACGGATAAAATAGGTTTATACTTTTTGTAATTCCCCAGGTTATCAAAAATGCTGTGGAAAACTCTGTGGATAAAGTGAATAACTTCCCGCCACAGCTGAAAATTTCGCAAAGCCTGCCGGGGATTGTCGAATTGTGGAAACCGGGAAAACCGGATGCTGTCAGCGGGTTGAACTACTCACCATAACCCTTTGTATTTTCCACTTTGTCAATGGGTTTTTTAACTTTATTAGTATAAAATTTATCTTGAAATCCACAAAATCAAAACTTATTCACTGTTTCCACTTTCGAATGGTGGAAAAACTATTGCTCCTACTCCCCGCTCTCCAGCGGATAGGCGGTCAAAAACTGAATGGACCGCTCCACGGCATCCCTGGACGTCCCCCAATCCCCGCCCCGGTTCCGATAATCGTACATGGAACAAAAGTGCGTGACCTCTTTTTGAAGGTTCTCAAGATAATTTCCGGCCACGTCGGCGGTGATCCGTACGAATGCCGCCGCCTTGCCCCTCGGCATCTGTTTTGCCGCCCCTTCCATCAGACGCCTTGCGTGGGGAAGGCAGAAAAAGGGCTGTTCCCGGTAAAGGGTTCGGAACTCCTCTTCCCTCAGCCAGAGTTGATAGACGGTTTCCAGCATATGGTTCAGGCCCCATTCCACCTGCCGGCATACAAAACAGCTCTGTTCCACCTCCCTGCACCGCTGAAGCTCCTTTTTCCCCGGGGTTTTGTCCGCCACAAAAATCTCCCGGCGCAGCTCCTTGAGATGGCTCTCCAGCAGCAGGGCGTTGGAAAGACGGCTTCCCGTCTGAAGCATCCTTTCAAAATGGCGGTGGCAAAACCCGCTGTGATTGGTGTCGATGCGCACGTCGGGTTCCATCATCGCGGAACCCGTGATGTACTCCGTCATCCTTTGTTCCAGCACATCCCGCAGGCGGCACAGCGGACATCCGTCCTTGGGTTCAAACACCTCGCTCACCGGAATGGTGCAAATATCCTGTCTCATGGCGACTCCTCCCAATAAAACGCCCCTGCCCGGTATTCTACGGACCAACGGCGGTGATTTTTCTTGCCTTGCGGAATTTTGGTACTTTTTGCAAGGATTGGTTCCATTCTATCATAAAAGAAAAAAATATAGTATAATGGGTTCACGCTCCGACGCGGAAAGAAGCCCACCGTTCTCTTTCCCTACCGGGATGATTTTCCACACAACAGGAGGCCTGTATGCACTATTTACAAACCCACCGGGGAATTGAGGTTCCCCAGATCGTTGATTTCAACCTGGCGGAAACCTTGGATTGCGGACAATGCTTTCGTTGGGATCCTCTGCCCGACGGCTCCTTCCGGGGCGTCGCCTTCGGCCAGCAGCTGCATGTGTATATTGACCGGGACACCCTAGTGCTGGACGGCGCTGACCGGGAATCCTTTGAACGCTACTGGAGGGGATATTTTGATCTGGACTTCGATTACGGGGCGGTACGCGCACAGCTGAGCGCCCAAAGCGAGACGATGGCTAAGGCGGCCCAATATGCGCCGGGCATCCACCTGTTAAAACAGGACCCCTGGGAAGCTCTCTGCTCTTTTATTATCTCCCAAAACAACAACATCAGCAGGATCAAAGGCATAATCTCCCGGCTGTGCCAATGCTTTGGCGATCCCATCGCCGGGGGAGGCTATTCCTTCCCCGGACCGGAACGACTATGCGGACTTACGCCGGAGGATTTGCAGCCTCTGCGCTGCGGGTTTCGGGCCGCTTATGTGCTGTCGGCAGCCCAAAAGGTAAGCGGCGGCGAGGTGGATCTGTCCGCTATTGGCGTCATGGAGCTTGATAAAGCTCGGGAACAGCTCATGTCCATCAAGGGCGTGGGCCCTAAGGTGGCGGAGTGCGCTCTGCTTTATGGAATGCACCGGCTGGACGCCTTCCCCATGGACGTGTGGATGAAGCGGGCCATGAGCACTCTGTTTCCAGACAAAAAGCCGGAGGAGTTCGGTCCTTATGCGGGCGTCGCCCAGCAATATCTGTTTCATTATAGCCGGATGCATCCGGAGCTGTTTGCCTAAAATCCAGATCCTTCCCCATAAGGGGAAACGCATCCGGACACAGGCCCCGATCCGGACGCGGATTCCGTCCGCTCCGATTTTTGGGGCCTGGATTCTTCTGTGGATCTTACCAGCCCGGGGCCTTCGCATCATGAATCTCGGAACCAAGGACGGTGACGGCGCCGGCAAAAAACGGTTCAACCGCGCATATAAAAAAGGAGGGCGTAACCATTGGGGCGCCCTCAGTAAGGAAGGTTCCCTGAACATAAAGCGGTATTTAAAGAAGAACCGACGTGACTGTTGTAGCCACGCCGGTTTTGCTTTGATGTTTGGATTTTGGGGTCAAAATCCGATACTTGCTATCACTGTGGACATAAAAATGCAGTTCTTTACCACGTGAGCAATAATTGATCGTCGACCTTTTTGTCTTTCATTTCTTTTCCGTTATTCTGTAACCTATCAATCATTGAAGTCCCACAATTCACTAGAAGTTTCCGTTCAAACAATCCGTCTGGTGGTGTTACGGATATATCCTTTTTCTTTGAATCGCGCATTCCGTTGATAGACAGCATTACTTTTGCGCCGCGTACTTTACATTCAGCAATCATTTTCCATAAAGTATCAATATCAAAATCTTGTGCACCGTATATAATGCTTTGTGAATGCGTATAGGGTGGGTCACAATATACAACGTCGCCTTCTTTAGGACGTTTCATAGACTCTGTATAGCTTTCGCAAATAAAAGATGCCTTTTGCAATAGATTGTGCCATTGAGTAATGCGAGCTTCAAACGTTTTCGGGTTGATTGGCTTATGTGGCCCACGCGGCGTACTCATATAGCCATCAGACTTTCGGAACCGAATAACACCTGAATAACAGGTTCTTGACAGCAAAACAAAATCATATGGGTTATGCTCGGCATTAAAACGATCTCTGATTTCATCATACTTCTTTATGGGGATTTGATAGTATTCGGAGATTTCTCTTTTATAGTGATCGACAATTGCTTGCGGGTTCTCTTTTGTAATATTAAAAATATCGATCAGAAAAGGCAAAATATCGCTCCCATACGCATGTTCGATGTGCGGGAAAAGCATAGTCGCATCGCTATGAAGCAATTCAGCCATCACTGCTCCGCTACCTAAAAATGGCTCATAGTAGTTATGAAAACTTTCGGGCATATATGAAATAATCGTCTCTGCAAAACGCTGTTTATTTCCTATCCATTTCAACAATGCAGGTATCAAGGTTTTAACCCCATTCTGTAACTTATAGTCTGTAGACGTATAGTCTACAACATAATTATAATAAAAAAGCTAGGGGGTGTCAAGCCATGCAAAAAGATTTGATGTTTGCTTTTGGGCAGACTGTTCGAAGAATCAGACTTTCAATGGATATATCTCAAGAAAAATTTGCTGATATGTGCGATTTACACCGTACATACATAAGTGATGTTGAGTTGGGAAAGCGAAATGTTTCTCTTGAAAACATCGGGAAAATGGCAAGTGCTCTTAACATGAACATTTCAGAATTGTTTCAGGAGGTTGAAAGCGATGCAGGCGTTTGACAGATTTCGGGGGATGGATGCTTCTTTTTGGGCGTTTGTAAAATATGTTTCCGAAAATCTCGGTTATACAGAACGCGGTGAAGGGCTTGTCAAGAAATATCCTATTAGCGCAATTAAAGCTTTGTGTAAAGAAAGTGGCGTAAATGCTTCAGAAGATGTTATTGTCAATGCGGCGCAATATTCAAAAATGCGTGCGGATTTGCTAAATAGATTTGCCGAAAGTATGCTTATGGATGCAGAGATGGCAAGTGAAGAATTCAGAAATTGGGAGAGGCTTCACAGGGCTAATCATTATTTTTGCAAGCTCCCTCTGAATAAGCAGAAAGGGGCAATGAAGCAGGTTGCTTTCTTTACGGCAATCATTAACATTGTTGCAGAGCAAACCATTCGAGAAATAACAGGGAATAGTCGCTCTTTGGGCTTTGACGATGATCCACGTAGTTTAGCTTATATTTGGGACGACGATAGAAAAATTATAGGCGCTTCATCACGGCGTTTTGACGGTGCATATCCAAGTATAGAAAGCCCTAAATTAGTGTGGGAAATCAAAGAATATTACTATGCAACAACTTTCGGCAGCCGGGTTGCTGATGGGGTTTATGAAACACAATTAGACGGCTTTGAGTTCAACGAACTGTATGAAAGAACAGGTAAAAAGGTTTATCATGTTTTGTTTATTGATGCCTATAGAACGTGGTGGGTTCAAGGAAAATCGTATCTTTGTCGTTTAGTCGATGCAATGAATAGCGGTGTCGTCGATGAAGTAATTGTCGGACGGGAAGTTCTTACCCGGTGGCCTGAACTCTTGCGTTTAATCATTGAGAAATAACTTGCCAATGCGAAAGGAGACACTTCCTTACGAAGTGTCTCCTTTTTTCGTATTGGTTGCATAGCGGGAACCAAAGCCGTCCCCACGGACTGTCCCTGTTATCGGTCCATTTCAATTTTCATGGAGATGTCAAACGCCTTTACCGAGTGGGTAAGCGCGCCGATGGAGATGATATCCACACCGCTCTCCGCCACCGAACGCAGGGTGTCCGCCGTGATGCCGCCGGAGGCTTCCAGCAGAGCCTTTCCTTCGGTAATCTCTACCGCCTGTTTCATGTCCTCGGGGCTCATATTATCCAGCATGATGATATCCGCACCGGCGGCGAGCGCTTCCCGGAGCTCCTCCAGATTCCGGGTTTCCACCTCGATTTTCACCATGTGTCCCAGCTTGTCCCGCAGGGAGCCGATGGCTTTGGTGATGCCGCCTCCCGCGTCGATGTGGTTATCCTTGAGCATGGCGGCGTCCGACAAATTGTAACGGTGATTTTTCCCGCCGCCGCACACCACCGCGTATTTTTGCAGCGCCCGCAGCCCAGGCAGGGTTTTTCGGGTATCCGCGATGGAGGCGTTGGTTCCTTTTACCAGCTCCACCGCCTCCCGGGTGGCGGTGGCGATGCCGGACAGATGCTGCAACAGATTAAGAGCGGTACGCTCCCCCTTGAGCAGTTCCCGGGTTTTTCCGGTAAAGCGGGCGATCAGGTCCCCTTTTTTCACCGCGTCTCCGTCCTTTTTGAAGCACTCCGCCTCAAAGCTGGAATCCAACAGCTGGAACACCCGCAGGCACACCTCCAGCCCGCACAGCACGCCGTCCGCCTTGGCCAAAAAGCAGGCGGTCCCTCTTTGATCCTTCGGGATGAGATAATCCGAGGTGACGTCCAGATAGTTGATATCCTCCTGAATGGCGCGTTTAATAAGATCGTCCACATAAAATTGATTGAGCTGCATGGCTGTTTCCTCTCTTTCTAGTATGATTATCTATGTGTGCGTTGCACTTTTTTATAATCGCTGTATAATAAAGAACGCTGGAACTTCCGGCTTTGAACGGGTGCGAAACGACGGACTCCCCCAATCAAACGGATCACAAATCGGAATGAAACAAGGAGATGGAACGATGGAAGTGGAAATCCGGGCCTATACCTCGTCCGACTGCCCGCAGGCGGCCGCCTTATGAAACCAGGTTGTGGAGCAGGGGGACAGCTTTCCCGGCGACCGGCCCCTCGGTTTGCAGGAGGCCGACCAATTCTTTTTGGCCCAGACCTTTACCGGCTGCGCCTGTCAGGGAGAACGTCTGCTGGGGCTGTATGTGCTGCATCCCAACAACATCGGCCGGTGCGCCCACATCGCCAACGCCTCCTATGCGGTGGACGGCGGGACCCGGGGATTGGGCATAGGGAGACAATTGGTGCTGCATTCTCTCAGGCAGGCGGGCAATTGCGGGTTCACCGGCCTGCAATTCAATGCGGTGGTATGCACCAATCAGGCGGCCATCCATTTGTATGAGCAGCTGGGCTTCACCCGGGTGGGCGCTATCCCCGGCGGCTACCGGCTAAAACAGGGCGGCGCTGTGGATATCTATATCTATTACCACGCCACCCCCGCCGATACCGGCGCTTTCGCGCCGGCTCTCCGCTCAGGCGAAAACAGGTAAACCCATTTCCGCGGAAAGAATCGCGGGGAAGAAACTCCCCGTCCCGGTTCGGCGGACGGCGCGCCCCGTTGTTTTTGCAGGCCGCCGCCCATCTTTGAGCCCCACGGGAGATCCCGTTTGATTTCTTCCTGTTTTTAGGCGGTTTTGCAAAAAACCGTTGCCTTTTCTCTCAACTTTTCTTATAATAGAACCAAAGAAACCCACAAAGGAGAATGACAATGGAAATAGAGGGAACCTATGAAATAAAAAATCCCGGCCTCGTTAAGGCGATGAACCTATTCTTAATTAACAAAACAAAAAAGAACGGTATGCAAATGACCTCCGAACTCAACAAGGCCACCTTTTTGGTGCCGATCTACCTGCCCGAGGGAACGCCTACCGACAATTTAAAGGAAGGACTCAAGCATGTGGAGATCCAGTATCTGATGCTGGATCAGCAAAGCACGGGTCAATCCTTTCTCATGGCCTTCACCGACCAGGAGGAGCTGAAAAAATGGAATCCCGAGGGATGCCCTGCCGTGTTCTGCCCCTTTCATGAGATTCAGGAAATTGTCCTCAAGCATAAAAATCAATGCAGCGGCGTGGTAATCAATCCTTTCACCCACAGCATCCTGTTTACCGCCAAACACATGGAGGTCCCAGGGGTATAAACGCATCCGGCGGACGGCTCCGAGAGCGGTCCGCGCCGGAATCTGTGATGTGCACGGAGAAAACGGCCACCCCTTTTGTACCCATCCGCGGCCAAAGCGGCCTGGCTGATCGATCCCTGCAAGCGCGCACAGAGCGGGGCGGACTGAATAGTCCGCCCCGCTTTTTGATTCTTACGGATAAAACGCCGGGATCGGGACGGCGATCCTGGTCAGCCCTCCCGTTTGCCGGACACTTCCTCCAGGATGAGCGCGGCCACGGTGGCGAGGCTGTGGGCTTCCACATAATCGCTGCAAACGGCGTACTCCCCGGTTTCCAGCTGGCTGCGGATCTCCTCCAGCCGCCGAAGCCCTTCAGGGACCTTCTCCGGCTTGGGAATGACGAAATGGGCGTCCTGAATAATGGCCCGAATTTCCGTGCGCAGGCCATGGGGCAGGGCGGCCCCGGTCAGACGGGGAAGGGCGGGAGCGCGGCCGATGGAGCGTTCCCCTTCCTCCTTCAATCGCCTTTGAATATCCCGCGCGGCCCGGCGGGAAAAGACCAGCGCTTCCAGCAGGGAATTACTGGCCAGCCGGTTGGCCCCATGCACTCCGGTGTGAGAGCACTCCCCGGCGGCATACAGCCGGTCCACCGTGGTGGCGGAGCGCAGGTCCACCTGGATGCCTCCCATCAGATAATGCTGGCAGGGGAACACGGGGATACGGTCCACCGTGATGTCCACTCCCTCTTCCAGACAGCGCTGATAAATCATGGGGAATCGGTTTTTCACAAACTCCGGATCCTTGTGGGTGATGTCCAAATAAAAATGTTCGTTGCCCTTTTTGATGGATTCCTGCACAATGGCCCTGGATACCACGTCCCGGGGGGCCAGCTCGCCCCTGGAATCATAGTGGTGGGCAAACCGCTGGCCGTCGCCGTTGAGCAGCACCGCGCCTTCGCCCCGCACCGCCTCGGAGATGAGAAACCGCTCGCGGTCGGGCTCGGCGGCAAAGGCGGTGGGATGAAACTGCACCCAGCTTAAATGCCGGATGCGCGCCCCCAGCTTGTGGGCCAGGGTGATGCCGTCTCCAGTGGAAATGGCGGAATTGGTGGTATACTGGTACACCCGCCCGATGCCGCCAGTGGCAAGAATACAGAAGCGGCAGCCCACCATTTGGGCCTCGCCGTTGGCATCCATGATCCCGGCGAAAAAGCCGTTTTCCGCCCGCTCCAGGGAAAACAGCAGGGTGTTCTCCGCAATCTGGATGTTGTCCCGTTCGCGCACCTGTTCAATCAGCGCGTCCACAATGGCCTTTCCGGTGGAATCCTTGTGGTGAACGATCCGGCGGCGGGAATGCCCCGCCTCCAGCGTTTTCTGCAAAGAGCCGTCCTGCTCCTTGTCAAAGTCCACCCCCATGGCGTTGATGGCCCGCACGTTGTCGGGGCCTTCCTTCACCAGCACCTCCACCGCTTTGGGGTCGTTTCTCCGGCCTCCGGCCACCATGGTATCTTCAAAATGCAGGGTATAGTCGTCGTGTTCCAAATCCAGTACCGCCGCCACTCCCCCCTGAGCCAGCGAGCTGTTGGAAAGAGGCAGCTCCCGCTTGGAGATCAGCAGTACGCGCACGGCGGACTCAAATTGCAGGGCGGCATAAAGCCCCGCCGTGCCGGTTCCCACCACGATCACATCGTATTCCTTGTTCATTTTACCCTCCCATCCGCCGGGATCAGAATCCCGGCCAGGTTCTAACAAGCCCGTTTCGGGCGATCGGAAGCTATCCGCCGTAACGGAGCATATTCTCAATGCTTACGCTGGCCGCCCGGCGCAGCGGTTCGTCCATGAGGATCACTTCCCCGCTTTTCCCCGTCAGAGCGTCGTACACCCCTTGCAGGGTGGTCTTCTTCATGTTGACGCAGGTCATCAGCTGGGGCTCCAGCTGATGGAAATTCCGGTGGGGAAAGCGCAGGGAGAGCGCGTCGTACACGCCCCGCTCGGTGGCGAAAATAATCTCGTCCTCACAGCTCAAGGCGTAATCGATGATCTCCTTGGTGGAGCCGGCCATATCGGCCAGAGCCACCGCGTCGGCGGGGCATTCGGGATGAATGGCCACCTTGGCCCCCGGATGCTGCTGCCTGGCCTTTAAAATGTGTTCCGGCCGGATGCCGTTATGTACATGACAAAAGCCGTTCATAAGGTGAATGTTCTTCTCTGGCACCCGCTTGGCCACATAGGAGCCCAGGTTCTTGTCCGGGAGGAACAGAACATCCTTCTGGGGAATACGGGAAACGATATCCACCGCCGAAGAGGAGGTGACGCATACGTCGGACACCGCCTTTAGTTCGGCGGTGGTATTGATATAGGCGCACACCGCGTGGTCGGGGTGTTCTTGGCGGTATGCCTCCACTTCCCTGGGGTCGATCTGCTCCGCCATGGGACAGCCCGCGCCGGAATGGGACAGAATGACTTCCTTCTCTGGAGAAACGATCTTCACCGTTTCCGCCATAAAGCGCACGCCGCACATCAGCACCCGCTGTTCCTTGACCTCCCGGGCCGCTTTGGACAGGGCAAAGGAATCCCCGGTAATGTCGGCGATTTCCAGCACGTCGGGGCTTTGGTAGGTGTGGGCCAGGATCAGCACCCCCTGCCGGCTTTTTTCCGTAAGGACCGCCTGTTTTAACTCCTGTTGATTCATTGTTTCACCCTCAATAGTTTTTAAAACTGTTCCTTTTCAAAAGGTTATACTTATTTTATTTTACCACAAACCCGAGGCAAAAGAAACGAATTTGCATTTTCCGTTCCACAAACCTGCACAGATACCGGAGGAAAAGTTGTATAGTTTGTCTGGTTTTTGGGGTTTTTGGTATTCGAGAGAGGAAAAGCGGCGCGGGTATTGCAAAAAGGACGCGGCAAAACAAGCCGCGTCCTTTCTAAACCATGAAGAACGATTGTCAATTCTATTGCTGGGAAACGCCCACAGATTCTGCGAAACGGGATAAAAAAAGGAAACGGCGCGCCGCTGTCAAACGTTCCGTCATAAGGCATCATCTTTCTTTTTGAACACCCGTCGTTCTATTCGAATGTTAGCGTCTTTGCTTAAGCTTTAATCCCACTCAACTAGCGGAGGGCGGAAAAGATCACCGATTCACCCCCGGGTTATCGGTGCGGCCAAGAAGGTAATCTACAGAACAATCCAAGTAGTCAGCAATTTTGGCGAGTGAAATACAGGACATTTGCTTTCCTTTTGCAAATTCAGAAATAGCATTAACCCCCATATCTAAAGAGGACAACATATCTTTTGTGTTGATTCCTTTTATTTTTAGACGAGCTTTTATCCGATTTGCGATATCTTGTGTAACATACATAAAAACCACTCTCCATTTGTGCAATTCACCAAAATCACACAGAAGCATGATTATCGTTTAAATATCATGTTATAGCATGATTAAACAAAATCAAGTTAGAAAATAAATCCCATGATACCTCAAACAGTGAGCAGGAAAAAGAAGCGAGGAGATCAAGACATGCTAAAAAAGTAAGGAGATTCTCATAAAAAGAGAGCGCGGTCTTAAGCCGCGTCCTCTTTTATTTCACGATTGGTTTAAGTATATGTCGCATCATTGAACGCACTGTCATTTCCCCTTGCTTTTCAAAATGCTTTCCACATCTTTGATTAGCTCCTTTGTTTGTTTTGTGTCGTATCTCGCTAGGGATGGCAGATTGGAAAAGGAATCAAGCTGCTCATTGTCCCCTTCGGTAAAAATGCTGTGTTCAAAACAAACGGTCGTATAATAACCATTGCCCAGCTCATTCAAAAACAGGACTACTTTTTCGTTTCCCTTCGGTTTTGTCACGGTATTCCCTATGTGTCCTTGTTCCATATATTCAATTTCCGGGCTGTCCGCTTCGCCGATGATGGTCTGATTGACTTTAATCTTATAAATCGTCACAGGGACGCCAGGCGGTTCACCGCTGTTCATGGCTTTTAGTTTCTCGTCCAGTTCATTGCCCATCTGCATATCTACATAGGTCTCTCGAATATCGGTAATTTCTCCCTTAATCATAAGATCACAGTAATTCACATTTCCTTCCAGGCTGGGCTGAGCTACAAAACTTACCAACATATTGTTGGACAATACAACTTTTTCCTGGGAAATGGTATCCGCCTTGCTGTCGCGCGGCGATCCGCGGGGGATCTGATTCAGGGTAACAATGAGCGCCGCCGCAGCCACTAAGGCCGCAGGGATGAGAATCGCTAGAAATCGTTTCTTTTTCATAACAATCCCTCCATCGCGCATGCAGTCCTACAAATCCGTTCACCCAATCGTAATGATCTTTTTAAAAGAATTCCCGGTGAGGCGCTTCGCCGTATTGTGTTACCGCCTTGACCAAGCGAATGGATCGTATCCGTATACACATCCGAACGTTTCCTAATTTACTGCGATTTGCACTCGAAAGAAGACACCATTGGAACCATCCTCTTTATCTATTTTTTACATTTTTATTGTATAACATTTTATATATTTTGTAAATCACTATTTTTAACTTTCACTTCTTACCTTTTCTAAATGCGGATAAACAGTAAGAAAATCGGCGCGCTCTCACAAGCTGCTATTTTTCTTTCCTGCATCACTTTGGAAATTCTTTACCGGGCGGTGGGGATATCTCGTAAAATATTTTTTATGTTGCTTACACCTATAAGCTGCTTAACATAAATTTTATATTACAATGAATACGCATAGTCTGCGGAATCGGATAATTGGTCTTAAAAATAGGTATAACCTGTAACTGCATAAAAACAAGGGTGGCGGTACTTACCCTTGCAAAGCAGTACCGATTCTCCCAAAAACCGTCCGTGCAAGGGACTGTGTGAATTTATTGAAAAGGATGGAAACTCCAATGAAAAACATAGTAGAACTGCTCTACGATTCCCTCAACGTATTTCAAGACAAGATGCGCGAGCCGGATTCCGCGTTTGGAAAAGCCACCCAAAGCAAACGCGAAACCCTCAGCCGCCTGATGGCCACCCTCTCCGACACCCAAAAACAATGGCTGGAAGCCTACTTTGAAGCGGACGCGCAAACCGGCTGGATTCTCGATGTGGAGCAATTTCGCTACGCCTTCCATCTGGGCGCGCAGATGGCTCTGGAATTGGAGCGCGGAAGAACAATACTGCTGGCGGATTGAGTCGTTACGGGAGGAGAAATCTTTTTCTTTTCAAACCGCATCGGTTGTGGTATCTTAAAGGGGAATTCCCTTCGCTTATGGAAAACAGGCGATTTTTGTTTTACTATTTGAATAATATTCTATTTAAAATACAAATAGGATTTATTCTGTTTTGAATTCCCCCGTTCTCACAGCAAACAGCTCCCTTCAATCACACCTTGGATGAAAAGAAAGGACGGAACTCCTATGAATCTTCCTCTTATTCCAGAGCCAAAATCCATCCGGCTCACCGGCGGAACGCTTTCCGAGTCTCACTGCCGCCCCGCCCCCGAGCTTATGGCCTTTGTCCCCAAAGCAGCGGAGCTTATTCCCGCTGCCGGCAAGCTGCACATAACCCTTTCCCAGGACAGCGCTCTGCAAGAGGAGCAATACCGGCTTATCGTGGAGCCGACGGGAGCAAGGGTGACAGCCTCCACCTCAAAAGGGGCCTATTACGCCCTGTGCACCCTGCGCCAGCTGTTCGACTTAAACGGCGGCGCCGCGCCCTGCTGCGAGGTGGAGGACGCGCCCGACATGCCGGTGCGGGGGTTTTCCGACGACATTTCCCGGGGACAAATCTCCACCCTGGAGAACTTTAAGGATATCATCCGGCGGATGTCCCTGATTAAATGCAACCGCTATATGCCCTACATCGAGGACGTGCTCTCTTTACAATGTCTGCCCCAGTCGGGCAAGTTCTCCGACCCCATGTCCGCCGGCGAGTGGAAAGAACTGACGGCCTTTGCCAAGGACTATTACGTAGACGTTGTGCCCATCGTCAACACCCTGGGACATTGGGACAAAAACGCCGGGTTGGAGTTTTTCCAGGACTGCGTGCTTCATGAGGGGGATTCCCCCGACGGTGCGCCCCTTTACGCCCTAGACGTGCGCAAGCAGAGCGTGCGGGATATGGTGGACCACATTGTCAACGAAACCTTGGAAATCTTCGGCAATCCCGGCGTGCTGCATGTGGGCGGGGACGAAGCCAAGCCTTACAAGGATTTGTTCCCTCTTGACGAGGCCATCCGGCTTTACAACGGCCACTTTCGCCGCCTGCGGGATTATCTGGCCGAAAAAGGCGTTCAAATGATGATGTACAGCGACATGTACACCAAGATCTGGGGAGATTACCAGCTGGGCATTGACGCCATCGACGAAATGCCCGAGGACATCCAGTTTGTCTATTGGGATTACGCCTGCCGGGCCCGCTATCCCAACATCGAGGATTTGCACGAGCGGGGCAAGCGGTTCCTGCTCTCCCCGGCCACCCACAACTGGAGTCGGTTTTTGCCCAACCACTTTCTCTCGTGGCTCAACTCCAAAAGCATGGCCCGCGACGGCGCGGACGACGCCGAAGGAATCGTCATGTCCTCCTGGTGCGACGACGGGCTCAACCTGCGGGAGGAGTTCTGGATGGGTCTTTACGGCGGAGCGCTCTATTCCTGGAACTGCCGGGCCGCCGTCTCCTTTGACGAGACGGTAAGCTCCTTCTTTCAGCTTTTTTATGGGGTGTCCGTCGATCTCAATGAGTACCACAATCTAATGGACTACGACGTGTGTTTTGCGGAGCCGGAGTACATCCCCGAACACTATGACGGCAAACCCATTGAGTTCTGGTACGACGACCGGCTGACCGCGGGCATGCGGCTGTTCCGGGAGTTCTTTCAGGACGCTACACTGCCCGGGGACCCCGATCTCAAGGCAAAGCTCGCGGGCGCGGACGAACGCTTCGCGCGGGGCCTGCGTTATTTTGGCGGACTTACGCCAAAGCGCAATCACGCAGCCTATGAAGTGTTTTTGTTCGACATCAAGCGCAGTCTGGCCGCCTGCCGCAAGGCGGCGCTGATCCTGGACCGACCCTACCGCAGTCGGGAGGAGGCCATGGCCCAGCTGCCCGCCATCACGGCGCTGATCGACGAGGTGACCTCCCTGATGGAGGAAAATGAGCGCCTGTGGTTTTTGACCAACCGAACGTCCGAGTGGGAATCCGCCAAGTGCAAATACCTAGAGCTGATCGATTCCCTGCGCGCGCTGGAGCGATACTGCCGGTATGGGAAGAAGCTTCTGTTGCAAAAGAGGATGACGCTTGGGGTGTAATTTTATTTTTTATATGGTGAAAAGGGGCTGCTTGACAGCCCCTTTTCTTTTTTCCTTTTTTTGAGCTTTTTGGGTTTTCTTAACCTGCTATGTTTTTAATCCTTATTGGATGCTTTTTATGGGTTTCCCAACTTGTTGTTTTGGCATAGATCCCTTTTGTTGTATTGTACCCGCTCATGCCGCGGGGGCACGTACTTTCTCTTGCGCAAGAGAAAGTACGCAAAGAGTGCGTCC
>JAAWNT010000011.1 GCA_022799115.1 Clostridiales bacterium
GGAAAAATAGGAAGATGCCAACACAAATATTCCTCCTTAGCTCAGCTGGTAGAGCACGCGGCTGTTAACCGCGTTGTCGTTGGTTCGAGCCCAACAGGGGGAGCCAGTCAGGAAGGCAGCAAACAAATATGTTTGCTGCCTTCCTTTTGTTTCTTGTTTCCCTTTAGGGGCTGGAATTGTCTCGTAGAGAATTTTTGCAAATATGGTTTTGCCGATGTTTGTTTATATGGATAAATGCTTTGCTTCTGAAACGTCCAGATAACAGTAATTATCAGGGCAGAGCCAAATCCTATTGACTTCCCAGCTCTGCAAGGCTACAATGAAATCCGTATTAAAGAATCAACAGACGAAGAAATTACGCTGTTTTGCTTTGGAAGGATGGGTTTACAGCATGATAGGAATCATTGGCGCAATGGAAGTGGAAGTGGAAGGATTAAAAGAAAAGTTAAGGGATCTTTCAATTGATCGGGTGGGAATGCTGGAGTTTTCCACCGGAACGCTGTGCGGTGTGGAATGTGTGATTGCCCGGTGCGGAGTGGGAAAGGTAAATGCCGCCATGTGTGCGCAAACCATGATCCTTCGCTATGCGCCGTCAGTTGTGCTGAACACCGGTGTAGCTGGAGGAATGGGGAAAGGCATTGCCATTGGGGATCTAGTGGTCGCTGAGAATGTGGTGCAACACGATATGGATACCAGTGCGGTAGGCGATCCCAAAGGCTTTTTGTCGGGAATTGACCAGGTATTCATTCCGTGCTGGAAGCCGTTGGTTACATTGATTCAGGAAACTGCCCAAAGCGGCGAATTTCCCCCCTGTCATTTGGGCACTGTGGCCACTGGGGACCAATTTATCAATAACCGGGAAACTTTGAAACGATTGCGAGAGGAGTTCGGTGCGGCGGCCTGTGAAATGGAGGGGGGAAGCATCGGACAAGTTTGTGTGAGCAATCGTGTTCCCTTTGCGGTAATACGCGCCATTTCTGACAATGCGGATGACGATTCCCATATGGATTATCAGGAGTTTGTGGGTCCGGCGGCTCAAACCTCTATCCGTTTGGTGGAAAGTCTGGTTAAACGATTGGGTCAGATGGAGGAAATCAAGTGAAGCTGATCGACATAACCAGAAGCTTTTTTCAGTCCAAGGGATATCCGGGAGATCCTGAACCAAAACAGGAATGGCTTACCCGGTTGGAAGAGGGAAACGAGTTTTCCCTTTCCTGCGTATCAGGTTGTGTGCATACCGCCACCCATGCGGACGCGCCCTCTCATTGTATCCTTGACGGAAAAACCATCGATCAAGTGGAGCTGTGGCGCTATTACGGATTCTGCGATGTAATAACTGCGCGGGGAGCGCTTACCCCGAAATGGGTCGATACGGCGGTTCAAGAGGGAGTTGAACGGATTCTGATCCGTGGCGGCGGTAATGCCTATCTCACGAAAGAGGCAGCATTGGCAATTATTGCTCGTGGAGTTGTGCTGGTAGGAACCGACGCCCAGTCGGTGGGAGCGCAACAAGATGAGCTGGGTCCTCACCAGGCGCTGTTGTCCCAGCAAATTGCGATATTGGAGGGTTTGGATCTGTCGCAAGCCCAGGATGGGCGGTATCTCTTGTGCGCTTTCCCCATCAAACTGGACGGCGCGGAGGGGGCTCCTGTCCGCGCGGTGCTGGTCAGCGGGGACAGGAAGAAAACCTGTGTTTAATTAAAAAGGAAAAACGTCGTTTTTTAAAAATTAAAAATGGGCATAATTCCAAATGAGCGGGAAACACTAGCAGTGTAACATCTTAGGAGGGATTCTTTTGGATTATGTCAAAGCTTTTATTATAGGCGGCTTGATTTGCGTGGTAGGACAAATCTTGATTGACCGCACCAAACTGACGCCAGCAAGGATTCTAGTATTGTTTGTCACGCTGGGGGTGGTACTGACAGCTGTCGGCGTTTATGAACCGTTGGTGGAATTTGCTGGGGCCGGAGCGACGGTTCCGCTTACAGGATTCGGTTATACCATGGCAAAGGGAGTAGAAAAAGCCATCCAGGAACATGGATTTATGGGGATTTTATCCGGCGGCGTGATTGCTTCGGCTGCGGGGATCAGCGCAGCGGTATTCTTTGGCTACATCGCGGCTCTGGTGTCCAAGCCAGGCGACAAATCGTAAAAGAGAGATTCCCCAAACAGGCGTGCGATTATCCGCGCGTCTGTTTTTTTTCTGAATACCGTCGGTAAAATAAAAGGGCCCATCCATCAGTTGTAGATGGATGGGCCCTTTTTGATTGTTTCGTAGAGTATTCTACTCCATGATGCGGATTTCTTACGGAATTATTAGGTTTTATTATAGACGTTTCTCAAAATAATGTCAATAAAAGAGAAAAAGGAATCAAAAATCGTAGAAATTATTCGGAAAATTAAGCGTACAGAACGGTTTTATGTGTTATCGCCGTCAATGAATCCGTCAACAAATCAGCAAAGGAGTGGATCAGTCATGCCGCGAAAGGGAGAAAATATCTATAAACGGAAGGACGGCCGCTGGGAGGGCCGATATATCAAGGGACACGACCCATCCGGTAGGGCAAGGTATGGATACGTTTATGGAAAGAGCTATCGGGAGGTCAAGGAAAAGCGTGGTCAATTGGGAAATCAGCAGACGGTTATGGAGAAGCAATCTCAAATTCCAGTCCAGATTGACCAACTGCTTATGGAGTGGCTTGTCCTCCATAAAGATAAAAACAAGCCATCCACATATGTAAAATATTACAACCTCATCCACAGGCATATCATCCCTGAACTGGGAAGCCTGCCTGTCACCCGGTTGACAACCGGGATCCTTCAACAATTTACCCGTGAAAAGCTGGAACAGGGCCGTTTGGACCATAGGGGAGGACTCTCGGAAAAAACCGTGCGGGATATCCTGTGTATCGTGCGGGCCGCAGTATCCTTTGCATGCAAGGAATATCCGTCTATGGCGCCAACCCTCCAGGTGATTTACCCTCGAGAACCGGTGCGGGAGATCCGGGTACTAAGCAGGGAAGAACAAAAAACATTGGAGTCATTTTTACTTGCGAATCCGGACCTGAGTAAATTGGGGATCTATTTCTGCCTGTATACCGGGCTGCGGCTGGGAGAGATTTGCGCCCTTCGTTGGGAGGATATTCTTTTTTCAGATGGCGTGGTTCAGGTACGGCGCACCATACAGAGGATTCAGGATATTGATGGGAAGGAAAAAGGAAAAACCAAGGTAATAATTTCTCAACCCAAAAGCCGGAGTTCTTTTCGTGAAATCCCATTGCCGGAATTTCTTATACAACGTGTGACGCCCTTTCGTCCGTCGATCGGAACGGGATATTTTCTTACAGCCCAGGAGGATCAATTTATGGAGCCCCGCACCTATCAGAACCGGTTTCGATCCTATTTGCAGCAATGTGGAATCAAAGGGGCGAATTTTCACGCCCTTCGCCATACCTTCGCCACTCGGTGTGTAGAGGCGGACTTTGAGATGAAAAGCCTCAGCGAAATTCTAGGCCACGCCAACGTCAATATTACCCTATCTCGCTATGTGCATTCCTCCCGGAGTTTGAAAAGAGCAAACATGAATAAGTTGATTCGATACAATTGATAAAGAATCCGCCGTCAATAACGCCGTCGGACAAGAGTTTTTCGGCATATTTGTTACAGGGCGGCTCCACAAGTCGTGGAGTAGAATACTCTACGAAGTTTACATTACGAAAACAACACGGTCTGAAGGGCACGCCATGTGATTCCAAAGTCGTGTAACAAAGGATGAGCGGATAGCAAAGGGGATGTTTCGATGGGGTTAGAGAATTTCCGCAATGGAATCTGTGAAGCGCTTGTCCGGCTGAACGGGGAACAGAAACGCATACGTCCTCGGTTTGAAGTTGGGGAAGTATTCCAGCTATGGGCGGTTCCCTTGCTTGGCGGCGCGGTTAGCTGCGCCCTGTGGTGGGGACTGTGGGAACTTGGAGAATTAAGCATTACAATTCGTCCTCACTGTCAGGAAGATTTCTTATTCCGCCGGATCGGGTCGCCGTATGCCGCCGGATATGTCTGCGGTGCGCTGTTCATCGTGCTATTCCTATCAATTTGCTTGAGGGACTATTTGATTTTTGGGGTACGTCTCTATCAGAGATTGTCTCCGGAATCGGTACGCCGCCGTTGTATATTCTGTCCAAGCTGTTCCCAGTATATGATTTTGTGTCTGAGCCAATTTGGAGCGCTAAAGGGGAGCCGTATGGGGATTAAACGGATTCTGTGGTGCCGGGAAGAAGTTTAAATAGGGTGAAACTTCGATTTCATATGTGGATCTCTTAGGCTACTGGACAATAAGGAAGGATGAAGAATCCAAAACAGTAAAAAAACAACCAGGATAAAGGGGAAAAGAGTGATGGAATTTATAATTTGTGGGATTGGACTTGTGGTACTGTTTCTACCCAGTTTGCTTTCATGGTTTAAAAACAGACGGCTGGTTCAAAAAATTTTACTTTACAATGTAATTTTGGTATTCGGCGTATTAATATTGGAGGGAATTTTGCTGCGGTATGGGTATGGAATATTTTGCAGCGTTCTTACCGTGCTGATCGGAATCACAGCAATCTGTGGCTGGACGTATCTGTCCTTTAAAGCGTTGAACGTATAAACCGGAACCCGACTGGATTTTTCTGCATTCAGGTTGCGGAGAAGTCCCCAAAGAGAAAAGAACCGCAAATCAAAAGGAGACCGGTCGGCTGAGGGAAGCGTCGTGGAGCCTATGTCGATCCATTCCTGGGTGCAAGAATAGAATTCCTGGAAGTAAAGAGTTTTCATTCGCTTAAATGGACTGCATTTGGAATATATAAAAAAGCCCCGAACAACGTGTCCGGGACTTTTTTATGCCCTCCTCATATCATAGGAGGACAAGAGATTGCAAATGCTCATAATCAGGAGTTACTGTATGGAACAATCGAGATAGTGCTCAAGCTCCTCCTCATCCTTCTTCTTTTTCTCGTGGAAGACAAGGATGGTAGCAACCGCGGCGGCAACCGTAGCGGCGATGGTAACAATGGTAATCAGGACAGAAAGTTTATTTAGCTTTTTCAAGACAGAGCACCTCCAAAACAAAATTCATCGACTCTCTTTATAGTATATCATATCCAATTTATAATACTCTGTCAAGGGAGCCCGGGTTCCATGAATCGGATGTTCGCCATACAAAAAAAGGAAAAATGCAGGCTTGTCCAACAAAAACCGATCTTTGTAAACTTTTTAAGACAAAGAAAAAAAGCAGGGCGCAAGGCTCTGCTTTCGGCGGTCTATTCTACACAATTGTTATTAGGCGCTTGCGTTCAGTTTGCGAGCAAGGGCGGACTTTCTTCTAGCAGCAGTATTCTTATGAAGAATTCCCTTCGCAGCAGCCTGATCGATGTTCTTCATAGCAAGACGCACAGCCTCTGCCTTGTCAGCAGCGCCGGTATCGATAGCAGTTGTAGCCTTTTTGACCGTTGTCTTCAGAGCGGAATTATAAGCCTTGTTTCTGGCGGTCTTGGTCGCGATCACTTTTACGCGTTTTTTGGCCGATTTGATGTTTGGCATTGTCACACCTCCTTTTGCCCGTAGTCATGTACAATTTATAATACCATTAAAACCGGAAAAATGCAATGTATTTTTCAAATTATTTGTGGATAGTAAAATAGATTGTTGTAATAATATCATATAAGGAGTTGATTTGCAATGTTTTTTCGCACCGATTTAGCGGTTGAAGCCCAGGAAATGACAGGTTCCGACATCAGCGGGCTGGAAAGCTCCACCTTTCGGCAGGGAGAGATGACGGTAACTCATATCACGATTTCCAGCGAACAGGCCGCTCAAAGTCTGGGAAAGCCCCAGGGGCAGTATATTACCATAGAAGTTCCCCCGCTCACCGACGATTTCCAAAATCAGGACGAACGGATCCGGCTGGCTGCGGATAGGATTCAAACCCTGCTTCCTGAAAAGGGGCTGGTTTTAGTGGCGGGGCTGGGCAACTCGGACATTACGCCGGACGATCTGGGACCACGCACCGCCTCCACCGTGCTGGCCACCCGGCACATCTCCCAGGAGCTGGCCCGGGCGGTAGGACTGGAGGGGCTTCGTCCTGTGGCGGTGCTGGCCCCGGGAGTGTTGGGACAGACCGGCATTGAAACCGGGGAATTGCTGTATAGCATTATTCAAAGGCTCAAGCCCTCGGCTCTGATTGTGGTGGACGCATTGGCCTCCCGCCGTCTGGACCGGCTGGGATGTACTCTTCAAATCAGCGACGCCGGGATTTCTCCTGGTTCCGGTGTGGGCAATGCGCGTCCCCATATCAGCCGGGATACCATGGGGATCCCGGTAATCAGTATGGGAGTGCCCACAGTGGTGGACGCCGCTACTTTGGCCACGGACTTGCTGGAATGTGAAAGCGATCAGGAAGAAGAGATGGTACGGCGGAAGGTATCTCCCAGGGGAGAAGCAATGATGGTTACCCCGCGGGAGATTGACCTTCTGATCGATCGCGCCGCCTATCTGACGGGAATGGCCATCAACTGCGCCCTTCAGCCGGGGTTCTCGGTGCAGGATTTAGCCGCGTTGGTATCTTGAAGGATGAGAACATGCCAAAAAAAACGGCGCGTTTTGTTTCCATAAAGAGCAAGGGAAAGAGATAACAAACATTGCCAATAAGGAATCGTTGGATAGAAAGGGGAGGGCAGCCCCTGTTGCAGAAGCGATGTTCCGTTAAGACACGCTTTTTGTACTGCCCCTGCACGCACTACGTGTCTGTTACTGAGCGCCGTGAACTCCAAAGGATGAAACGTATCGGGCGGATCTGTCGTAAGCAGCGATGGACGCCGCTTATCCCACAGTCATAAACGCCGTGTTTTGCGCATAGCTTGTAAAGAGCTGATTCAATCTTGTCCATACCGGGGGGCTTGGCTGTGCGTTTTATCAATGGTAAAAAAGCGACGGTTGTCTCAAAAATAATATTGGGTTGTGCGGCCGCCGCCTTGGCTTTGACCTGTCTGGTTATCCGTATGCCGGCTCTCTTTGGGGGAAGCGGAGATACCCTGGCTACATGGGCGGCTGGGCTCATCCTTCCCAACGGCGCCAAAACCGCTTTGGGGCAGGGAAACGAAGGCAGCGGGCCGCCTGATAAGGATGCTTCTATAACGGCAACCAGTTCTAGCTCCTCCTCCAGCCGCAGTGAGGACGAGTCCTCAGTGTCCGGCGTTTCCTCTTCCGCTTCCCCGGACAATGTTTCTTCACAGGGAAGAAGCGAGCCTATTCCTGATCCCACCAACAGCATCAAAATTCGGGAGACGCAATTCGGCGCTTCGGGTGAAAAATATGATAATTTCTATTTTAAAAACAATGCGGGAGCCCAGATTGCCATTCCAGAGCTGCTCATTCAGCGGCCCGATCTGCATATTAAAAAGGATGGACAGCCGCAAGTGCTGATTATGCACACCCATACCTGTGAATCCTATATGAGAGAGGATCTGGGATATTATCCGTCGGATTTTTATCCCCGCACCACCGACAACAATTACAACGTCACCCGGGTGGGGGACGCCATTGCCCAGAAGCTCACCGCTGCTGGAATCGGCGTAATTCATGACGTTACAGTGCATGACGATCCCAGTTACAATGGTTCCTACACCCGTTCGGAAAATACGATCAAAAAGAATTTGGAAAAATATCCATCCATCCAGGTTGTTCTGGACATCCACCGGGACGCATTGGGAAATAACGAAAGCGGCAAGGTAAAGCCCACCTTTGTGGCCAATGGAAAAAAAGCCGCTCAAATCATGATTGTCAGCGGATATAACAACAAAGCCAACAAATTTCCAGACTGGCAATACAACATGCGCTTTGCGCTCAAGTTACAGCAGGCCGCGGAAAATCGGTATCCCGGTATGACCCGACCACTGAATTTTACCTCCATGCAGTACAACATGTATCTCACACACGGATCCCTGCTCATTGAGGTGGGAACCGACGCCAATACCTTGGATGAGGCGATTTACAGCGGCTCTCTGCTGGGGGACGTACTTACCGATGTGCTCAACAATCTGACCGATTCGTAACTGATGTTCCGGCGTCTCACTGAGCGCAGGGCTCCAATCAAATGCTTCCGCGCGACGGGAAAGGATGTAGGAAAGATGGCTAAGGTCAAAAGGAAAGGGAAAACAGTATTTGTAGCCCTGCTGGCACTGATAATCACACTGGGGATGGTTGCCGGGTGTGTGGTTGCCGACCGAAACACCCGGCGGATCGGCTTTGGAGAGACCGCGCCGGTGATGTCCCGGTATCAGGGAGAGGGAAACCGTAGGGGACTTACTTTCTATCTGATGGGAAACCATTATATCGTGGATGTAACCCCGGCGTTTGAAGCGGCGCAATCTTTGGCCCGTGAATGGGAGAAGATCGGCCGGGCTGTGTCGGAGGTAGGAGACGCATGGGCACAGCAAATGGAACCAAAGGGGTGGTAACGATGCAACCGGCTTGGCGGCGGGAGAAGAGGACTCTTGCTGAAATGGCCGCATGGAAAATCGTTGGCGGTTGACTTGCAGGGGATAATGATTTGTTCACAAAAAAGTTGCGATTTCTTTTCCTTTCTAAAAGATTGAGCAGTTGCATTGTGTGTGCTTTGTGATATAATGAGATAAAATGACGAAATACTGAGAAGCCGCGCGAGATCAACTTTTATATGGAAAGCTGAGGAACGATTCGGGCGGCTCTTTTTGATACGGCTTGCTTGTTTTGTTTGCAGAAGGAAAACCTTTGCTGCCATTCGTTGTATGGGAATAGCAGGATTGTGAATTTGTGTGTAGATCTTGGAGGATTCGAATAAATGAAAGAGCAGTTGAAAAGAGTGGCGGCTTGGTGCGCCTGCGCGGCGTTGATTACGGCTGTTGGCACCACGTCGGCCTTTGCCGCCCCTGGCAGAGCGCGTGCTTATACCACGTCCGGCATTACCCAGCCATGGGAAGGGACCGTACCCTTCACCGTGGATCCCGCCACAGACCCCACACCCGATCCAACTCCCGACCCCGGGGATTCGTCGGTGAACCCTGATCCCGACACCCCCAGTCAGGATCATCCTCAATCCACTGCGCCGCCGTCATCGACCGCCGCGCCCTCCTCTAATTCGCCCCCGAGCTCTTCATCCAGGACTCCAACGCAGACTTCCAGCCCCAGGCCTACGCAAAACCAATCGTCTCCTTCCTCCCGTGTCAGCCGTCCCAATGGGGGAACGGTGACGTCCAGAACCAGTTCACAGTTGGAAAGCTCTTCGGAGACGTCTTCTATGGGGGCGTCCAGTGAGGAATCTTCCAGCAGTACCATCAGTCTGCCGGATGTGGATTCCATGGATCTGTCCATTCCCCAGCTGATCGGATCCGGGGTGGAAGAACCCACCGAAAATAACAGCTTGCTTGGAATTCTTGCCTGGGTGCTCATTGGGGTGGGTATTCTGATTGTGCTGATTGTGCTGTTTACCAGTGCAAAAAGCGGTTCTCACAAATCGGTGGGCCGCAAGCGGTATCATAGGGGAACCTATAAGAGCAAGAAGAAACATCTGCTGGATGACAAGTATTACCGCAAAAATAAATACAAATAACCAGCCGGGGCTGTCCGCTTTGCCGATGAGGGAGGGCGGAGGCCCCGTTTTTGAGTGCGAAAGGGGACGAGAGATCCCCAAGATTCCGTGACCATCTGCAAAAGGCCCGTATCTTGCCCGTTTGTCCGTTCGGGGCTGTGATGCAATCGTAATGTTTGACGCCTCTTTCCAGGGTAAGCGGATGGTTGAAGCCTATGAATCCCCACTTCCAGTGGGAAGGAGTGCGACAGGAGGAAAGGACCTTGAATCGTGAACCGCAAAAGAACACATTGTCAGGGCAGGAAGGGCGGACTCCGGCGAAGATTGAGATTCCATGTCCCGTGGAGGAGGCTCTTGGCCTGCTGAGAAGGTTTGGACACGAGGCTTACGCGGTAGGAGGATGTGTGCGAGACAGTCTGTTGGGACGGGTTCCCAAGGATTGGGACCTGACCACCTCCGCGCGTCCGGAGGAAACCAGGGGAATTTTTTTATCCCGAGGCTATCCGGTGATAGAAACCGGGATTCGTCACGGAACCGTGACCGTTCTTTTGGACGGTATGCCCATCGAGATTACCACCTATCGGGTGGACGGCAGTTACAGCGATCACCGGCGGCCCGATCAGGTGCGCTTTACCCGGAGCTTGCAGAAGGATCTATCCCGCAGGGATTTCACCGTCAACGCCATGGCATATAGTCCAAAAGAGGGGCTTGTGGACTGGTTCGGCGGTTGGGAGGACTGCCAGCAGGGCGTTCTTCGCTGTGTGGGGGATCCGGAACAACGGTTTCAGGAGGACGCGCTGCGGGTGCTGCGGGCGCTTCGTTTTTCCTCCTCGCTGGGGTTTGAACTGGAGCCGGCCACCGCTCAAGCTGCGCTGCGTCGGAAGGAGCTGCTTGAGGGGATCGCACGGGAGCGCATCTGCAAAGAATTTACCGAATTGCTGTGTGGAGACGGCGCTTCTTCAGTGCTGCGCCGGTTTTACCCGGTGGCGGGCGTGTTTTTGCCGGAGCTTTTGCCCATGGCGGGGTTTGAGCAGCACAATCCGCATCACATCTATGACGTTCTGGAGCATACCCTCCACGCCCTGGAACAGGTAAAGGGCACGGCGGCGCTCCGCTATGCCGTGCTGTTCCACGACAGCGGAAAGCCGCTCTGTTTTTCCCGGGATGAACAGGGGGCGGGCCACTTTTACGGACATGCATCCATAAGCGCGGGAATCGCCCGGGAGGCGTTAACCAGATTACGTTTGGACAGCGCCACCATTGACCGGGTAGCGCTGCTGGTCAAGTATCACGATGTACTGATTCCGTGCAGCCCCAAAAGCGTGAAGCGCTGGCTCAACCGGATTTCAGAGGAGGCGTTTCGCCAGCTGCTACAGGTTAAGGCGGCGGACAATCTGGCCCAACGTCCCGATTTATCCTGCCGTGTAGAGGAGCTTAAGGAGCTTTCTTCCTTGGCGGACCGGATCATCCAGGAGGGCCAATGCTTTTGCTTAAAGGATCTGGCGGTGAAGGGCGCCGACCTGATCCAGTCCGGGATGCTGCCGGGGAAAGAGTTGGGGGATATCCTTCGCAGGCTGTTGGATCAGGTGATGGAGGGGACGCTGCCCAATGAAAAAGAGGCGCTTTTGCAGGCGGCCCGAAGCTGGAGGCGCAAGGAATAGGCTCAAAAAAATTTTGTTTGCAAGGGGCGCCTGGAGGGGCCTGACGTTTGATGATCGCCGCAGAGAAACGGGATGCACTGTTATAATAATGAAAAAGAAGCATTCCGTAGGAACTCTCCCGCTTGATAAGGGTGTTAAGGAGCGAGAGGGAAACCAGGCATAATGTGAAAGGCAGGAAGACGGAAAAATATCCGTCAGCCTGCCTTTTTGCTTTCATATCCATCATACATAAGGTGAGGCGGGAAAAACTCTGGTGGTGAACGAAGCAGGAAAAGATAAAGATGGAGTGCGGGGAGACAACGAAAAAACGAAAATGTACGGAGAAATCCCGGCCTTTGCACACGCCGGCCCGGAAGGTAAAGTATTTCTGCAAAAAAGACAGGCGCGGCGTAGTCTATGACCGCCGTGCCATGCCGCAAGTGTCCCGTCAGCTTGGACACAATCGCATTTCCATAATTGCTGAACATTATCTACATTGGCAAATAATGCCTTCTATATCTGTTTGCCGGTTTCTCTATCTGTAAATACTGCTTCATAGTCATAATTCAATAGACCGGCTATTTGTTTCAAGTCTTTTTCCGAAAAATTATCACGTGCCATTTTTCCACTCATTGTTGATAGACTTTTATTTAGCAGTTTAGACAAATCTGTAAGTGTCATTTCACGTTCGACTAAAAGCATTTTGATTTTCTTTGCAGCAGACAATTTTATCACCTCGTTTTCTTAAATCATACGGTTTTTTACGAATAAATTCAATTAAAAAGCGAATTAAATTAGGATAATCCCAAATGTGTCATTGGTAAACTTCCTTTTTGAACGTATAATATTTGTTAATTAACAAACATGAAGGAGGTGTAAATTTTTTATGAACTACATGAACGAAATCTTTTGGAGAACGGATATCCAGCAAATCCGGGAGTTTCTCTTGCATGGGGTGGAGAAATTAAACATAGACACGCGTACCTACAAAGAGCGGATACGGCGGGGCTATGTGGACAGCTTTGTATCCGCCATAAAGCGGCGGTTTAACCTGCAAAGTTTAGGCGCTTACATACGTGATGCGGCACGAACGCTATATAGAGGGCATTTCCGAAGATATGCCCTCCACTACAAATCTGCTATATATCCTTATCACGCCGGGAATAACGGAACGCTTTTTTATATGTGAAATTGGAGTGTGAAAATTTGTTCCAGAGATTAAGCGCTGTTTTCTTGCAGGGCGAAAGGCCGGGGGCGCAGACGGCTATTTAAGCCGTTCAATTACCCCGCAGGCGATGCGAACGCCGGAATTTCCCGCGGGCTGAGAGCGGAAGTCGTCCGGGTTTTGATGAATCATCACCGTGCGGCCGATTACCTGACTGGGATGGAACCGATTGGTATATACCGCCATCCAGGCGTAACCGTCGTTGGAAAACAGCACCGGTAGGTCGCCCGCGTGTTGGGGATGGTGCTGGTTGGTGGGGTTGTAATGGGCGCCAGCGGTTTGGAAGGGCTGGTCTCCGGTGGTAACGCCGCAAGTGCCCCCCTCGTGAATATGAAAGCCGAAGGGACCCACGGGCGGCTTATCCAGAATGGCGGGAATATGCTCAGGCAGTCCGCTGACCTCCACTACCACCAGGGCGCCTTCCCGATAGGGGTAAAACTGGACCACGCCGGTGATCTCGGGATTCAGGGCGCTGCCCTTTAAAATGGCTCTGGCCACCGGAGTCTCTCCAAAAAATGTGTCGTTACTGTTTCGTTTGCCTCGCTCCATAAAGGATCCTCCTCGTAGAATAAGTTTCAAAGTAAACGGACGTCAGCAGGCGTTGAGAGATCCCTGATACAATCGCCGTAAAACGACAGAATGAGGTTCTTTGTTCGCCGGCTGAGCCGTAAGGCTGCCTCAAATGAAGTCTGTTCCCCTGAGCCGGGGTTTGCTGCCAGCGCATTGGCTGTTTGCCGGGAGGCAGGGCCGCCCGAATGGCGGTGGAAGCGATCATGTCGGCCTTATTTGGAATGATTCTGATAAGCGTACGGGTCTCCGGTTCAAAGCCTGCCGGCATGAATTCTTCATACGGATGGGTGAAGAGTTTGAATCTGCTTAGCTGGAATGGTTCAGATTAATGAGCCGTGCGCTCTGGAATGCGGGAATCGGGCGGCATGGGGTTGGCCGCTTTGCATGCGCGCGGAAAATCTGCCATGCCAGGCTATGCGGAAATAGATTGTTGTGTGAATGATTTACTCGGAAATTAGGAGTAGATCTGTAAAGCATGGACGATATTAAAATTCACAGTATAGGAGGCTGGAGCGAGCCGGGAACAGCGTGAGTTTCTCACACGCTGCAATTGCGCCGGAGATTTTTCTTGGGAAAACAATTGACTTCAAACAATTCCGTGATACAATATGTAGTGTCTTTTACGGGATGGAATGACTAGATAGGAGGATTTTGGAATGAATTTGTCGCAAAACGCGGTTACTGTGCTGGAGCGCAGATATCTGATAAAAAACGGTGAGGGAGTGGTCATTGAAACGGTGGAGGAGCTGTTTCACCGGGTGGCCGACGCCATCGCGCAGTCCGACCGGCTGTATGACCCGCAGGCTGACTGCGAGGGGACGGCCGCTCAGTTTTATGAGATGATGACCGAGTTGGAGTTTTTGCCCAATTCCCCTACCTTAATGAATGCCGGACGTCCGTTGGGCCAGCTTTCGGCCTGCTTTGTGCTGCCGGTGGAGGATACGATGGAGGGCATCTTTGAGGCCATCAAACAGGCGGCCTTGATCCACAAGTCGGGCGGGGGAACCGGGTTTTCCTTTTCTCGTCTGCGCCCCAACGGCAGCGCCGTCAATTCCACCGGCGGGGTGGCCTCCGGGCCCATCAGCTTTATGAAGGTGTTCAACATGGCCACCGAGGCGGTAAAGCAGGGGGGAACCCGGCGCGGGGCAAACATGGGCATTCTGCGCATAGATCACCCCGATATTCTCAAGTTTATCGACTGTAAAAGGGATAACAAGGAGATCACCAACTTTAATATTTCGGTGGGACTTACCGAGGCGTTTATGAATGCGGTGGAGGCGGGAAAAAATTACGATCTGGTGGATCCCCACAGTAAGCAGGTAACAGGGCAGCTTTCCGCTCGGGAGGTGTTTGACCATATTGTGGACGCCGCTTGGCGCAACGGAGAACCGGGCATTATCTTTTTGGACCGGCTCAACCGGGACAACATCGTGCCGGGACAGGGGGAGATCGAATCCACCAATCCCTGTGGAGAACAGCCGCTGCTGCCCTTTGAATCCTGTAATCTTGGTTCCATCAATCTGACAAAAATGGTGAAAAAGACGGCAGGCGGCTATGAGCTGGATCAGGCGAAGCTGATTGCCACCGTAAAGAAGGCCGTGCATTTTTTGGATAACGTCATCGACGCCAATAAATATCCGCTGGAACAGATTGACGTCACCACCAAGCAGACCCGAAAAATCGGGCTGGGGGTAATGGGATGGGCCGATATGCTGCTGCTGTTGGGGATTCCCTACCACTCCGATCAGGCGGTGGAGCTGGCGGAGAAGGTGATGGAGACAATTACTGTTTCCGCCAGGGAACAAAGCCGGGAGCTTGCCAGGGCGCGGGGCGCTTTCCCGTTGTTTGAGGAGAGCGTTCTGCGGGACGGGGAGCCGCAGCGAAACGGCACCGTTACCACCATCGCTCCCACGGGCACCCTGTCGCTGTTGGCGGGCTGCTCCTCCGGCGTGGAGCCGGTGTTCGGCTATGTGTACATTCGCAATATCATGGATGGCACCGAGATGATCGAAGTCAATCCCATTTTGCGGCAGGCGCTGGAGGATCGGGGACTTTATACCGATTCGCTGATGAGGAAGATTGCCGCCCAGGGAAGCCTCAGCCGCATTCAGGAGATTCCGGAGGATATCCGCCGGGTGTTTGTATCCGCCCACGAGGTGAGCCCGGAATATCATATCCGTATGCAGGCTGCGTTTCAGAAGCACACCGACAATGCGGTTTCCAAGACGGTGAATTTTAACCATGACGCAACCCGAGAAGAGGTGGCCCAGGTATATCGGCTGGCCTTTGAGCTTGGCTGTAAGGGCGTGACCATCTATCGGGACGGCAGCCGCAGCGAGCAGGTGCTCAACATCGGCAAGGTGAAAAAGGAAGGGGAAGCAGAGGCGACGCAGCAGCCGACATCCGACGCCATTGTGCCCCGTCCCCGTCCTGAGCTGGTGACCGGCATCACAGAACGGGTGAAGATTGGATGCGGCAATCTTTACATCACTGTCAATTACGACGATAAGGGAATTTGCGAGATCTTTACCAACACCGGAAAGGCGGGGGGCTGTCCCTCACAGTCCGAGGCGACGGCGCGGCTGGCTTCCATCGCCCTGCGCTCCGGAATCGATGTACACAGCATTGTGGACCAACTGAAGGGAATCCGGTGTCCCTCCACAATTCGACAGAGCGGAATGAAATGCACCTCCTGCCCGGACGCCATCGCCAAGACCATCGAACGGGTTTACAAACAGCAGACCGAGCTGGGCCATTGGGCCGAGCCCCAGCCGGAGCGGAAGGCATGTAAATCGCCAGTCAACGCCGAAGAAGAACGGCAGATGGGGAGCTGCCCTGAGTGCGGCGCGCAGATGGCGCATGAGAGCGGCTGCGTTATCTGCCGCAACTGCGGGTTTTCCAAGTGCGGATGACGGTTTAGCGGGGAAAGGATTCACGAAAAAACAGCAGCCGGGGGAAAACGGGCGCAGTCAGACGCGTCTGTTTTCCTCCGGCTGTTGTCCGTTCCTTCTAAATGTGGGAGCGGGAAAGCTCGTCCAATTTGGGAACGCCGTTCCATACGGGAATGGTTCCCCAAAACAGGGAGACAGCCAGGCGCAGTAAAACCGATGAAGAGCATATGGGAAATGCCTGTGGGGGAATTGGATGGGCACATTGTGACTTTTTCCGGTTTATGTTATAATGTCCCAAATTGCTGCAAGCAGGGTGGATACGAGCGTTCAGTATTTTGTGGAAGGAATCAAGCGCAGATGCAGGGAAGCCCACGCTTCCATTTTTGAAGCGGATTTTGTGTAACGATTGGAAAGGGGCAATTATGGCAACAACAAAAAGCAAACGGTTCGGCTGGACCGGCTTAGTGACAGCGGTCCTGTTGATACTGGGAATGGCTACCGGCTATTTTGTATGGGACGGGTCGGAGCAAGGCGGACAGGGTTCCGGGCAGGGGATGGATTCTTCGTCCGTTGGCAATAGCCTGGAGGTGCGTTTTCTGGACGTAGGGCAGGCGGACAGCACCTTGATTTTGCTGCCCGGCGGAAAGACCATGCTTATCGACGCGGGAGGAAATTCCACGGCGGACGCCCTGACTGAGTATTTGGAACAGCAAGGGATTACCCGGATTGATTATCTGCTAGGAACTCACCCCCATGAAGACCATATCGGAGGGTTGGATAGGGTGATCGACCGGTTGGACGTGGGGGCGCTTTATATGCCCCGAGTGGATGACAGCCAGGTTCCTACCACCCGTACCTATGAGGATGTGCTTACTTCGGTGGAAAAAAGGGGACTAACTATCCAAACAGGCCGGGCAGGTGTTGAGATCGCGCGGGAAAGCGGCTGGTCCGCCGAAATTTTAGCCCCAAACAGCAGCCGGTACGAGGGACTGAACAGTTATTCCATCGCGGTGCGGCTGCAATATGGAACCACCAGCTTTTTGTTTATGGGTGATGCGGAACAGGATTCCGAACAGGAGATGATCGACCGGTATTCCTTACAGGCCGATGTGCTTAAGTGCGGCCATCACGGAAGCTCCACCTCGTCGTCCAAGGCCTTTATTCAGGCGGTTGATCCGAAGTATGCGGTGATCTCCTGTGGAAAGGACAATTCCTATGGACATCCCCACAGAGAAACATTAAATAACCTTTCAAAAAATCAGGCGGAGGTGTTTCGTACCGACCAGCAGGGAACTGTCACCGTTATCTCTGACGGGAGCAAGCTGCGGGTGTCGGCGGGGGGACCATCGATCCGATGAAAAAAGAGCCGGAGGACGGGATCCTTCGGCTCTTTTTTCCTTACAGACGATCTTTCCGGCATCCCTACGAGGAGATGAGTCAGGTAGATTACAGCTTTGTCATGGGATTTTTCAGGGACCGGGAAAAAAGGAAATTGGAACAACTGGAATACAATAGCTGTTGCCGAAGAGGGCGCGTTTTATGGAGAGGAAGCCAAGCCACCGGGAAGGCGTTAACAGACGCGTACACACACTTGCACCACGAAACAGCGCGGACATACAGGGAAAAATTCTTTTTCTTGAATTCCAAAATTTGACATTTGGTTGCGGCAGCCCGCTCTATAATGGAGTCATTGACGGACAAGCTGGGTGTATCCTTTATTGTGTTATGTAGAAAGGCGGTTGACGGCAGGGCGTGTAAAGCGGATACCGCAGGAATCTCCAGGCGTCAGAATCGACGGGCCGTCATCGGAAGTTCCAGCAGGTTTGTGAACGGTTCCAATCACATACAAATCTTAAAAATAAAAATAGAAGTAAAAAAAGAGGAATACATAGGACAAACAGACGTGAAAATGAATATGGTGGTGATAGAGGTTGAAAAGCAGGACGCTAACCTTTTCCAAAAAAGAGGAGAGAGGACGCGTCTCCTCGGAAATCAGCAAAAAACTGATTGCACAAGCGGTATATTTTGGATTGGGAATGTTGGTGACCAAGGGGACGGTGTTTGGCAGCTACGCGCCGTTTGGGCCGGCCTTGGCGGCGGCGGCACCCTTTGGAAACTTAGTGGCGGCGGTCGGAGGCTCGGTGCTGGGCTATCTTCTCCCCTTTGGAATTGGGGATGGGGTGCGCTACTTGGCGGCAGTATTGGCAGTGGCAGCCATCCGGTGGACGCTGAACGACCTGAAACGGGTGCGCGCGCATCCCCTGTTTGCCCCGCTGGTAGCGCTGGGACCTGTGGTGGCCACAGGGATCGCCATCGGCACGGTAGAGGGAATCACATCCGACACCATTATTATGAGCCTCACCGAAGGGCTGCTGGCGGCAGGCGCCGCGTATTTTTTCGCCCGAACGGTAAAAACGATGGATTCCCCCAGGGGGATCACCGCGCTCAGGCAACAGGAGCTGGCAAGCGCGGCGCTTACAGTATGTATTTTGGTGCTTTCCTTTGCCGATGTGACGGTGGGCGGCCTCTCGCTGGGGCGGGTGTTGGCGGTGCTTGCTATTTTAATGTGCGCCCATTACGGCGGGGTTGCCGGGGGAAGCATATCCGGAATTGCAGCGGGGCTGGTATTCAGCCTGTCGGGTTCCGGGGTCTCTTATTTATCCGGCTCATACGCCTTTGGCGGATTAATGGCAGGGATATTTTCCCCGTTGGGCAAGATGGGTACCGTGGCGGCCTTTATCATTTCCAACGCCATTGTCTCTCTAAGTTCCGGCGATCCGGCGGCGGTAATCGGCGGCCTTTATGAGGTAGCGATTTCAACGGTTGTCTTTGTTCTGCTGCCCAAACGGATGGGCGGCAAGCTGTCCTCCCTGTTTACAGCTCAGGAGTCAGCCTCCGTACATATCCAGCCGGGAAGAAGCGACGGCGTTAAGCGGGCAGTGGCCTCCCGTTTACAATTTGCTTCACAGGCCCTGTGCGACGTTTCCCGGTCGGTGGAGGAGGTTTCCCAAAAGCTCAAGAAGCTCAGCGCCTCCAGCTTAGGAGGGATTTACCAGCGGGTGGCCGATACCACCTGCCGCCGGTGCGGTATGAAAGGATTTTGCTGGGAACAAAACTACGAGGGAACGATAGCGGTTTTCAACGACGTTATGGGAAAACTGCGGGAAAAGGGACGTGTGAAGGAAGAGGATTTCGCCCCCTATTTTAGCCGCAAATGCAGCAAAATCAACGAGGTACTGGATAGCGTCAACGAGCAGTACAGCATTTATGTGGCTCGGGAGGTGGCGGAACGGAGAGTGTCCCAGGTAAGAGACGTGGTATCCGGCCAATTTTCCGGGATGAGCGAGCTGCTGAATGATCTTTGTAAGGAATTGGAACAGTGCGACCGATTTGACCAGCCCGCGGAACAGCGGGTAATGGAGCTGCTGCGCAAAGAAGGGGTGCGAGTGGAGGAGCTTTCTTGCAGGCTGGACCAGGAAAGCCGTATGACGGTGGAGCTAAAGGCCGACCGGCAGGACAGGGGCGCTTTCTCCCGGAAGGATTTGTTGACCGCCCTTGATAAAGCCTGTGACCGTGCCATGGATTGTCCATGTATCAGCGTGGCAGGGGACGGCTGTTATGTGAAATTTGGGGAGAAGCCTCAAATCACCGCCGTGATAGGACGGGCCCAGCACGTGTGTAACAACGGCGAGCTGTGCGGAGATAATTACGACTATTTCCACGATGGACGGGGCCGTTTGGTAGTGGTGGTGAGCGACGGCATGGGGACCGGCGGACGCGCGGCGGTAGACGGCGCGATGGCCGCGGGAATCCTTTCTCGTTTGTATCAGGCGGGGTTAAGCTTTGATTGCGCTTTGCGGATTGTCAATTCTGCGCTTGTAGTCAAGTCGGGGGACGAGTCGCTAGCTACTCTGGATGTTTGCTGTTTGGATCTGTTCAGCGGTGAGACTGAAATTCTGAAGGCGGGGGCTCCTCTGACCCTGGTGAAGAAAAAAGGGCGAGTTATGCGCATTGACGCCCCTTCGCTGCCGGCGGGAATTCTGACGGAGGTGGGATTTGCCCGGGAGCGCATCGTCCTGGACGACGGCGACTGGGTGCTGATGGTATCCGACGGGGCAATTGCCAACGGCGACGAATGGCTGGAACGGCAACTAGACGCCTGGAAGGGTGAGGACGAACAGGAGTTGGCCGACTTTGTGGTGAAAGAGGCTTCCCGTCGGCGCACCGACGGCCATGACGATGATGTGACCGCCATTGCCATCCGGTTACACCGATAGACGGGAGCAACGGTTTTTGCAGGAGGAAAAGCGGACCGACCGCCAATACCTTTTGGGGATTTGCGCCGGTTATTATCGCTTTTATGGTTTTATCTATTCACAAATACAGGAATAAATTAAGTGAATGTATTCTACGATGAAAGGGGGTGGTGCACTGGGAGAAGCAGCCAGCGTACAGGCCTTATCCTATATAGACAGAAGAAAAGGATTCTCTCAGCCGTCCCTTAAGAGTAGTTGCTCTTAGAACGAAGAGGCGGACGAATCGGGAAGGAGGATAGAGAAAAGAGATAGGACGGGCTTTGTGAGACTTATTTAGGAAGGGCTGCCGGCTTAGACAAAGCCGGCAGCCCTTCCTATTTTGTATGCGTAAGCGGAAAGATACCTCCAGGGTGAACCAGAGAGCGTGAAAAAGCGTTTGTTACCAGTATCAAGCCAATCAGAACACAAGGAGAAAAACGGAAATCATAAATGTCGGCTGTTCGGAACGATCACGGCCCGTTTGCGGGACGTCGAAAGCAAGCCGTTCAATGCTTGGCAAAGGCTAGCCGGGATGTCCCTTTTTAGGGGCTTTCAATGATAGGGCGGTTAAGGGACGTTTCGCGTGTGGACTCAAGAAGCGGAGGCGGCCATATCACAATAAACATCCGGATTAAACCGCTATAATTATTATTGTGTCGTTAAAGATATATAAATATAGCGCAATATATGTAAATAATTCTCTGTAGATATTTTACACTAAAGCTATAAAATAAATGTGAGAGTGGTGATCGTATTGGATGTCGCGCTACGGTTAAAAGAACTTCGGGAGTTACGAGGGATCAGCGTCAACAAACTGTCAAACATGGCAGGACTTTCTCAAAGTTTTGTCAGAGAAATTGAGCTGGGTAGAAAGAATCCCACTGTGGACAGCCTCTCCTATTGTGCGAGGCGCTGGGAATCTCACTTAATGATTTCTTTGATAGAGATTTGGTGGGAAGCATTCGGGAGAACCGGGCTTTGCTTGCGATTTACCGTTTAAGTCCGCAAAAACAGGAGGCCTTGCTCTCTTTTATTGAGACCTTTCTGCTTTAGGTCTTATTTGAAAAAAGACAAAACGCCCAAATGGCGGGTCTTTTCCCGCCATACTGCGCTAAATTTTCTTGCCATACGACAAGTATGCCTGCGAAAATTCGCCTTGTCTGACGAAAAAATCCTTTCGCTCTTGGACATTTCGCTATTTATCAAACAAGGCCTAGACCAAGTTCCTGAAACTGCAACCGAACCATCCGAACAAATAAAAAGGCCTCTGGTTTTTTAGAACCGGGGGCCTCTTTTTTTTAAACCGTCAATCTTCGATGTATTGGCGGACCCGGAAGATGGCGCCGGCCGCTTTGCACAGCCGTTCACACTCGGCGACCTCTCGGCGGGTAAGGTCCTTGTCCACCACCGACAGCACCACCTGGGGTACGAAGAAGCTTACCGAACGAGTGAAGCGTAATATGGCGGGCAGAGCCTCCAACCCATATTGGGAGTGGCAAATGGCGTCGTATTTTTCCGGGGTGGGCGCATTCAGACTGATGGAGATGGTATCCACCAGGCCGTCAAAGTCCCGAGCGGTGGAGCGGTTGTGAATCAGATCGCACAGCCCGTTGGTGTTGACGCGTATAGAAATGGGGGAGACTTCCCGGATTTTTTGGCACAGCCACAGCATATCCTCCAGACGGCAGGTGGGTTCCCCATATCCGCAGAACACCAGCTCGGGATATTGGGTGAGATCCCGAGCCAGAATATCGCGCAGGGCCTCCTCCCGGGTGGGTTCCCGCTCAAGCCACAGGGAGGGCGCGTCTCCCACCCCGTCCCCATGGGTCCGTAGGCAGAATTCGCAGGCGTTGGGGCAGCGATTGGTTAAATTGATGTATAGCTTGCCCTCGTAAACGTAAGAAATGATCATAACGGTATCGGCTCCTCCAGATTGATGTCAAACAAACGCGCGGCATTTGCCGCAGTGATGCGGAATAATTCGTCAATGGAAATTCCGCGGATACGGGCGATGACCTCTCCGGTATATCGAATCAGAGAGGAATCGCACCGCTTGCCCCGAAAGGGCGCCGGGCTCATGTAGGGGGCGTCGGTTTCCAGCAGCAGGCGGTCCAAGGGAACCGCGCCGGCTACTTCCACCGGTACCCGGGCGTTTTTAAAGGTCACCGCGCCGCCCAGACCGATGTACATACCCAGGGACACCACCTCTCTCATCATTTCCACGCTGCCGGAAAAGCAGTGTACCACTCCTCTGGGACGGTATCGGCGCAGCAGAGCCATCACGTCGCCGTGGGCCTCCCGGTCGTGAACAATGACGGGCAGATGGAGACGGTTTGCCAGGGCCAGCTGGTTAGCAAACAGCTCCTGCTGCACCGTTTTCGGCGCCATGTCCTCATAATGATAATCAAGACCGATTTCCCCAATGGCCCTAACTTTGGGATAGGCGCACAATGCCTCGATTTGCCCGAGATAGTCTGAAGGCAGGCCGGACGCCTCTTCGGGATGAATCCCGCAGGCGGCGTACACAAAGGGATATCGCTTGGCGAGCTCTACAGAAGTTTGGCTGGAACGGAGAGAGGCGCCGGCGTTCAAAATATGGCCCACCCCCAGAGAGGGCATCAAAGAAAGCAGTCGGTCCCGATCTTCATCAAAGGCCGCGTCGTCATAATGGGCGTGGGAATCAAAAATAGCGTTCATAGAATAAGTCCTTTGCTATGCTTACTGCATCGATCTAAAAATTGTATGGAACGGAAGCTTCCATCCGAAAAAGGAATGGAGGGGTGGTTTTTCCAGGGAATAACGGAAGAGTTACTGTCTCAAACGATTGTTAAAAGAGGCTGCGTTACAGAAATATCAGCCTTTTTCAGAGAACAGTACCTGATACCGGAACGGGAGAGGTGCGTAAGTGTCCCGCTGAAGAATCCAAATGCCGGTTTATCGAATCTTGCAACCCGCCGGAATGCCATCCACAAAGATTACCTTAACCTCGTCGCCGGGACAGTCGGCCGCCAGGATCATGCCTTGGCTCTCCACCCCGCACAGCACGGCCGGTTTTAAGTTGGAAACCAACACGATGCGCTTGCCCACAAGCTCCTCCGGCTGGTAATATTTTGCGATTCCCGATGCCACGGTGCGCGTACCCTCTCCATCGTTCAAGGTGAGCTTTAACAGCTTCTTTGCGCGCTTGACCGGCTCGCAGGCCACAACCTCGGCCACCCGAAGCTCCACCTTGGCGAAGTCCTCGATGCCGATTTGAGCCACGCCCGGTACCGGCTGCTTTTGGGCAGGTTCCTCCTTTTTCTCGGACGGCTGTTCCTTCGCCGGTTTCACTTTAAGCAGCTCGTCAAGCTCGGCGATCTCTTTGGCCACATCAATACGGGGGAAGAGGGTTTCTCCTTTATTGATGGCGGCGTTCTCCGGCAAAAGGCCGAAATGTTTGGCGCTTTCCCAGGTGAGAACCTCTTCCGGCGCGCCCAGCTGAGCCTGGATCTTGGGAGCGGTTTCCGGCATAAAGGGGGTGATTAGAATGGACACAATGCGCAGGCACTCGCACAGGTTATAGAGCACAGCGCTCAGGCGGGCGCGTTTGCTTTCGTCTTTGCCCAGCACCCAGGGCATGGTTTCGTCGATGTATTTGTTACAGCGGGCAATGAGTTTCCAGATCTCCCCCAAGGCGGCGGAAAACTGGAAGCCCTCCATGCTGCTTTCAAACCGATCCCGCAGGGCGGTGGCCATCCCGATCAGATCGTCGTCTAAGGGATCGCTCTCCCGCTGAGCGGGAAGTTTCTCTCCAAAGTATTTGCATACCATAGCGGTGGTGCGGGACAGCAGGTTGCCCAGATCGTTGGCTAGGTCGTAGTTGATGCGGTTAATCAGCGCTTCGTTGGTGAACAGGCCGTCCGCCCCAAAGGGAATTTCCCTCAACAGGAAATAGCGGATGGCGTCCACGCCGTAGCGTCCGCACAGAATCAGGGGATCCACCACATTGCCTTTGCTCTTGCTCATCTTGCTGCCGTCGCCGAACAGAAGCCAGCCGTGGCCGTACACCTGTTTCGGTAAAGGCAGATCCAGCGCCATCAGCATGGCGGGCCAGATGATAGTGTGGAAACGCACGATTTCCTTGCCCACAAAGTGAACGTCCGCAGGCCAATATTTTTGATAGTCGGAGTCGTCGTCCGAACCGTATCCCATGGCGGTAATGTAGTTGGTCAGCGCGTCCAGCCATACATAAACCACGTGTTTGGGGTCAAAGTCCACCGGGATCCCCCAGGTAAAGCTGGTGCGGGACACGCAAAGATCGCCCAGCCCGTTTTTGATGAAGTTAATCATCTCGTTTTTACGGCTTTCCGGCTGGATAAAATTGGGTTGTTCCTCGTACAGCTTCAGCAGCCTGTCGGCATAATTTGAAAGCTTAAAGAAATAGGCCTCTTCCTCCGCCCATTTGACTTCCCGGCCGCAGTCGGGGCATTTGCCGTCCTTTAGTTGGGTTTCGGTCCAAAAGGCTTCACAAGGGGTGCAGTACCAACCCTCATATTTTCCTTTGTAGATTTCCCCTTTGTCGTAAAGGGTTCGGAAGATCTTTTGTACCGCCTTCTCATGATAGTCGTCAGTGGTGCGGATGAACCGGTCGTTGGAGATGTTAAGCAGCTTCCACAGGTCCTGAAAGCCTGCCACAATGCGGTCCACATATTGTTTGGGAGTGACGCCCTCCTGTGCCGCCTTGAGTTCGATTTTCTGACCGTGCTCATCGGTTCCGGTGAGGAACATGACGTCGTACCCCTGCATTCGTTTATAACGGGCAATGGCGTCGGTGGCCACCGTGCAGTAACTGTGCCCGATGTGCGCGTTGCCCGAGGGATAGTAAATGGGCGTGGTGATGTAATAGGTTGGCTTGCTCATAATTTTGACCATCCTTTCGCAGGAGCCGTTTGAAGGAACGGACCCCTCAAACGTTCTACCCCCTCAAATTGAGTGTTCGGTGCGGAGAGCTCCGAAAGGCCCCGGAAAAGCCCGCCGGTTGGCGGATTTGCGGGGCGGTGGAGCGGTTCCCTTTCTGCCGATTCTTTTTATTATACCATTCTCTTGCGAAAATTCAACATTCCGCTGGGACAAACCCGAATCAGAGGGCGTTTTTTCTTGCGGGAAGAAGAAAGGTGGGGTATAATGGCGGCAGGAATGTTACGAAAGGTGGGAGTATCCCATGAATTTTACATTATATATGCCCGCCCGGGTAGTGAGCGGACCCGGCGCGGTTTTGAATAACGGCCCGCTGATCCGGGAGCTGGGAACCCGGGCGCTGGTGGTGACCGGCGCACATTCCGCCAAACAAAGCGGGGCGCTGGATGATTATAAGACCATACTGGAACAACAGGGGATGACGTACCGGATTTATGACGGCATCGGGCCCAATCCGTTGATCGGCGCCTGCCGGGAGGCCGCGGTTTTGGCCCGGGAGATGGACGCGCAGATGGTGATCGGGCTGGGAGGGGGATCTCCGCTGGACGCCGCAAAAGCGGTGGCTGTGCTGGCTGCCAATCCCGAGATTTCCTCTCAAACGCTATTGGAAAAGAAGTGGGTAAACCCGCCCTTTCCCGTGGTGGCGACAGGCACCACCTCAGGAACCGGAAGCGAGGTAAGCAGCACCTCGGTGCTTACCTGGGAGGACGGCCGCAAGCGGGCCGTTTCCCACCCGGACTTGTATGCCTCTTTGGTGCTGGCCGATCCCCGCTATACGATAACCATGAGCCGGAGCGTTACCATCTCCACAGCGTTGGACGCTTTTTCCCACGCGGCAGAGGGGTTTTTGTCCCCGCGCTGCACCGATGTTCCCGATTGGTTCGCCCGCAAGGCGCTGCCTCTGCTTTGGGAGGGACTGGGGCGCCTTTTGGACGGAAAGGAAATTGAAAACGGGCTACGGGAATCGCTGTTTTACGGTTCCCTTTGGGCAGGAATGGTTTTAAACGCTGTGGGCACCGCGTTTCCCCATCCCTTTGGGTATTGCTTGACCGAGGATTACGGAATTCCCCATGGAAGGGCTTGCGCCGCCTTTTTGCCCGGCCTTTTGGAGCACGCTCAGGCGAACGCGCCCAAGCGGACGGAGGATTTGCTGGCTGTGCTGGGGTGCTCGCTGGAGGAATCCCAGGCCCGTTTGGGGATGATGAGCGAAACGGCCGGGGTGCGCATGTCCCCGGAGACAATTGATCGGTACGCAACGCGCTGGGAGGGGCTCCATAATTTTCACAACGTCCCGGGAGGATACACCGTTGAGGAGGGAAAGCGCCTTTTCCTGCGCCTGTTTGGGACAAAAGCGTGACAATTTGGAAGCAAAATTGTTGCCGCGTCTGGTTTACAAATATTTCCTTTTGAGGTACAATGAATAAGAAATGCAAGCGATGTGAAAGGGCGAACCTTGCAGGGGGCGCGCCCTGTGCGGCAAGACGTTCTAATGAAACGGGAATTCACGGTTGGGCAGTAAGCGCGAGAAGACAGAACAGGCAAACGCAAAACAGATTTCGCGTTTCACCGGATTGAGGCGAGACGCCGCTGGCGTTGCTTGGGGAGATGGATACTGCAATTTTTGCTCTGTTTTTGTCATGCCTTTCAGCGGGGCAGGATCCAATAGGGAAGGGCTTGGCCGCAATTGTGATAAAGATAGAGATAGAAAGGGGAAGCGAATGACCAACGCGATGATTCCCTATGACAAGGGAGAGAAGCCGGGGGCTGACAGGCCCACGGCTGCGGGTAAAGCGAGTGTTGCGGGAATCGGACAGGTGGAGCTTGACGGAAGGGAATTTGTGCTGTACACCACCCGCAACAGTGGAGATCAGGTGCTGCTTTCAGTGATGTGGAGCTTATTGCTGGTGATTAGCCTGGTGCTGTTGGCGCTGGGCATGTTTGCGTTGGATTGGTCGATTCGGCTGATTCTGGCGGCGGGATTTGCCCTGTGCTCTCTGGTGATCTGCGGGCAGCTATACCGCTATTATAAATGGGATCGGGACCGATATATCGTGCTGACCGACAAAAATATTTATACCAACGTGCTGTACCACGGCGCCATTAAGCTGCCGCCTGCGGTGATCTCGGTGGATAAGATCGGAAAGATGGACGCCCGATTTCGCCTGGGAAGAGGGCACAGCGTGATATTTTCGTTGAAAGGCAAGGAAGACGCCGTGGATTGCGAGCTGCGGTTTCCCCGGGCCGAGGAGTTCCATAATTTTGTGGATATCTTTGAGGATGCCAGAAACGGGAGAAAGGCCAGATGACCGATTTGTATCTGCGCAAGCTGGCGTGGAACCCGGAATGGAAGAGGCAAGGAAATGAATATCCCTTTGGATTGCCGGTGGTGCGGATGATGGGGGAGCTTACCCTGCGCAGCCGGGTAACTCTCTTTGTGGGAGAGAACGGTTCCGGCAAGTCCACCTTATTGGAGGCCGCCGCTGTGGCCTGTGGCTTTAATCCCGAGGGAGGATCCCGGAATTTCTGTTTTGACACCCATTCCACCCATTCTCCGCTGTACCGGTATCTCAAGCTGGTGAAGGGACCCAGGAGACCCAGAGACGGGTTCTTCTTGAGGGCTGAGAGCTTTTATAACCTATCCACCGAACTGGAGTGTCTGGATCAGGTGGAGGGAGCGCCCCCAGGACTGCTCAACAGTTATGGAGGAAAATCCCTGCATGAGCAGTCCCATGGGGAGAGTTTTCTCTCTTTGGTGGGAAAGCGGTTCCGGGGCAATGGTCTTTATATCCTGGACGAGCCGGAAGCGGCGCTGTCTCCTTCCCGCCAATTGGCGCTGATGGCGCTGATTTTTGATTTGGAAAAGAGAGATTCTCAATTTCTCATCGCGACCCACTCCCCCATTTTGATGGCTTATCCGGGAGCGGATCTGTTTGAAATCACACAGGATCGATTTGAGCGGGTGGACTACCGGGACACTCAGCACTATCAGCTGACCCGACGTTTCCTCAATCACCCGGAATCGGTGCTGCGGGAGCTGCTGGGAACGTTGGAGCCTACCCGCGACCAGGGAGAATCAGGGGACGTTTAGTCGCCTGTGGGCGGGGGTTTGACTGGAATTTTCCGTGATGCGGGGAGGAGAACTTCCCACAAAAATTTGGTTAATAAAAAGGCCTTGTCCGGAGGGGAAACCTGCCGGGCAAGGCCTTTTTATTAACGAGCGTTTGGTTGAACCATTGAGCAACGTGAATTTATCCGTACAGATAGCAACAAGTTTGTACGGCTTGAAACGCAAAGGGAGAAGTGTGCGCTTGCGAGCGCCGTTTGGCGCCGTTCCCGCCGGGGGATAACCGGAGCTTCGGCTTTGCCGGAGGGTAAGCCCGGCGGAGAGCCGGAACGGATTACCGTTAGCCAAACAGGATTTTCTCCGCGTTTTGATGAAGAATCAGCTGATACTCCTCTTCGCTGAGCCCCAGAGAAAGCAGAGTATCCAATTCCGCTTTATGATCCCACATGGGGAAATCCACGCCGAACACGATGCGTTCGGCCCCATATGCCTTGATGATCTCCCGGCTGCGAACCTTTCCCAAAAAAGCGAAGGAACTGGAGGTATCTAAATAGCAATTGAGGGGAAGCAGGTATTCCATAGCGAGATCCCACAGGGACCAGCCGCCGAAGTGGGCCGCCACCACCTGTAGTTTGGGAAAAAGCTTCAGGATATGGGCCAGACGATGCGGATGAGAGTAATCATAACGATAGTCACCGCAGTGGATCAGCAGGGGGAGCTTCCCCTGAAGCTGGTCGTATACCGGCAGCATGCGAGGGTCGTCCATTGGAAACCGCTGAACATCGGGGTGCAGCTTGATACCATGCAGCCCCAGCTTCAGGCAGCGCTCAATTTCTTCCTCCATGTTGTCCAGTTCGGGGTGGAGGGTACCCAGGCCGATCAGACGGTCGGGATGAGCGGAACACTCCCGGTGAATAAATTCGTTGATGGAGCGCACCTGCTTTGGCGAGGTGGCCACCGACTGCACTACGCTGCGGCGTATCCCGGCGTTGTCCGCGCTTGCAAGCAGGGACTGGACGGTGCCCGAGGACTCCATGGGAATGGAGTAAAAGGAGCCGATGGACTGGGACGCCTTTTGCGCAATGGCATCCGGGTAGATGTGGGCGTGAAAATCAATACAATCAACCATAAATAGGGACGCCTCCTAAACGTTTGGTGAAACCGTTTCGCGGATAATCCTGCGGGGTCACGGGCTCCTGGTTGAGGGAGCGGGGAACGGTTTGCGTTGTTTTTTCATATAAAATAATGGAATACCCCTTGTAGGGCGGGGCTTACTCCCGTCGTAGACCGCATAAATATTGCATTATGAATGTGACCTTCTATCATAGCGCAAACCTCCTCTGCACAAAACATAAAAATATCACAGCTGTTTTTTGGGATTCCATTATACCATATCCTTTGTTGATTTACCATTTCATTTGGGTAGCATTCGCGGATATCCATAAAAAACAAAGAGGGATTGGGACGCTTCCCTAAAAGCAATTTTCCAGAAGTGTGGCTACACTCCCTTTGATTAACTCTTATTAGGAACACCAAAACACAAGAAAACAGATTGAAACTATCACATTACGCAGAAAGTCGTCCTTGAAAATAGGGCGGCTTTTTTGCGCGATATGGCCGGGGCCCAATGAGGGCCGCTCTATCTTGGTTAACAAGGCGGCCCCCAGCAGACCCCGGCTATTCCACCCGAAAAGTCTAAATTATTGCGTAGTGACTTTGGGACAAAATGTCCCAAATCAATCGTTGTCCCTGCGTATTTTATATAGGAGCTCTGGTGTATACCCTCGTCGCCGCTTACTGTTGAGCACAGGCGGGCGTTGGCAGTCAAGGGTGCGTAGCATCGCAGCTTGCGTCGGCTTGCCCTTGCCTGCCTTCCCCGGCTGTGTCACTTCTCCCGGCGCGGCGGGGGATATATCCTCCAGAGCCGCACCCTTCCCATGAATGGGAAAGGGCAGGGGGATAGGGTTGAACTCGCTGTAAAACCACCTATTTTCCATGGCCGGACTGTTAGCATGTAGGCGTTTGAAATCCGCTTGTATCAAGGGTTTCCGGGTGCGTTAGGCAGGGGGATGTTTATATGCCCTGCCCCTTATTCATTCCACAAATGCTAACAAGCAAATAAGGAACAGACGTGACAGCGGCGGTGACGCAGACAACCTCTTTGGGTAGGCTCCTCAGCAAGCATTTTTGCAGGCCGACAGCCCAGCAAAAATTTCGGAGTGTGGCCACACCCCAATTGCTTGCGAATTAGGTGAAGACTCCGCAACAGGGGTTGAACCCTGGTCGACTTTGTGCTATCCTTTCACAGGAATATATCGATAAACCGGAATTTGGGGAGGAAAATTCATGTTATCAATTTGCGGAGTCGAGTGCTGTGGTGCGTGTAATAGGAAAAACGATTGCGGCGGCTGCGCGGAAACGGAGGGGCGCCCCTTTGGGGGAACCTGCGTGGCGGCGGAATGCGTCAAGCGCGGCGGCTTGGAAGAATTCAACAAAATGAAAGAAACGTTGATTGCGGAATTTAACGCGCTTGGAATTCAAGGTCTACAGGTAAACGACCTCAATTTATTGAATGGGTTTTACGTTAATTTGGAATACACATTGACAAATGGGCAATCCGTCAAATTGCTTGAAGATGATCGTGTTTATTTGGGGAATCAAATCGAGATTCCTGGCAGCGATCGATGTTATGGCATTGTGGCGGATGACCATTATCTGCTTGTGTGTGAATATGGATGCAATGGGACAGAGCCACAGATTATCGTATATAAGAAACGATAACGTCCAGTTTATCGGGGAATACTGATCCGCAAGCAGACTACGAAATAATTTGAAAGTTACTTGTGTTTTATAAATTTCAAAAAAGTTTGGGGCGAAATGTCCCAAAGCTGGGGCGACATTTTTGCGGTGTCGCCCCCTTTTCATGCCTGGCGGCATCCTTGGTGATACTCTGAAACAGAGTTATAATATAAGTGTAATGTGATAGGGAATGGGGAACAATGGCACGAACAAAAAACAGAGGGTATCAGCAGCCCTTGCCCCCCACTTACACCATCCGGCGTTGGAAAATGGGCGTCTATATCCGGATTCCCCGCGAGGATTTACAGAAAATCAACCGGGGGCTTGACGATAGCAACAGCGTGAAAAATCAACGCGACATTCTCATCAATTTTGCCTTCAACCATGCGGAAGAATTTGAAAGCTACATCGAGTATGTGGACGATGGGCACACGGGAGCCGATGCGGGGCGCGAAAGTTTCCAGCAATCATATTACTCGCTTGCGCGGAAAATTGCAAACCTTTGGAATCAGGGAGCGCATTTGGGGACAGAATGTTAAAAAACGTTTCGCAAATATGGAAAAAACCCATGGATTCTGTTGACGGGATGTAATGTTTTACGTTACAATAAAAAAATAACAATGAGAAAGAATGGAATGAATAGGAGAGTGAAACCATGGCTGAGATCAAGCCTTTCCGCGCACTGCGGTTCGACACCCAGGCGGCGGGGGACATCAGGGAGCTTTGCTGCCCGCCCTACGACATCATCAGCGAGCAGCAGCGCCGGCAATATTTGGACGTGAATGAACACAATGTGGTGCGTTTGGAGCTTCCCAAGGGAGAAAACCCTTACGAGGAGGCCGGCGCGCTTCTGCGGCAGTGGCAGGATGAGGGAATCCTGAAACGCGACCAGCAGGATGGCCTTTATATCTATGAAGAGGAATTTGAGGCTCATGGACAGCGCATGCGCGTCAAGGGAGTGATCTGCCGGGTGAAGGTGGAGGAGTTCTCCAAGGGTGTGGTACTGCCCCATGAGGAAACCCTCTCCAAAGCCAAAACCGACCGGCTGAATCTGATGAAGACAACCTTTTGCAACTTCAGTCAGATTTATTCCCTGTATATGGACGAGACCCATTCCACTCAGCAAAAGATCGACCGGTTGTCCCAAGGAGATCCCCAGGTGGAGATGGAGGACGGCTCCGGCGTGGTGCATCGCTTGTGGGTAGTGACCGATCCGCAGGCCATCCGTGAGATTTGCGGAGATTTTAAAGAACGCAAGCTGTACATCGCAGACGGTCATCACCGGTATGAGACCGCGCTGAATTTCCGCAATGATTGCAGGGAACGGGGCATTGCCAAAGAAGGCGACGCGGTGGACTATATCATGATGATGCTGGTGGACATGGAGCACGACGGCTTGGTGGTGTTTCCGACACATCGCCTGGTGAGGGACTTGGCGTCCTTTGATCCGGAGGCGGTGAAGCGTGCCTGTGAAGAGTATTTTGCGGTGGAGGAGAAAGAGGGAATTGCCTCCATGGAGGCGCAGCTCGACGCTCTTTATCAGCAGGGAAAGAAGGCCTTCGGATTTTATACCGGGGGCGACAAATGGACCTTGTTGACCTTAAAAAGCATGGAGCCTGTACAGGCGCTGCTGCCTGAGGCATGCGCCGCCACCCAGGGGTTGGACGTAACGGTACTGCACAGCCTGGTACTGGAAAAGATCTTTGGCATTGACAAGGAGAACATGGCCCAGCAGATCAATCTGACTTATACCAGAGAATTTAAAGAAGCGGTTCAATCGGTGCAGAAAGAGGAATCCCAATGCGCCTTTATCCTCAATCCCACTCGGGTAACCGAGATTCGGGATGTGGCTGCCGCCGGGGAAAAGATGCCCCAGAAATCCACCTATTTCTATCCCAAGCTGATTACCGGATTGGTGATGAATCAGATGGAGCGGTGATCCCGCGCTTCTACATGAGGGCGCCGGGCATTCGCTTTATTAAGTAAACCTGCAAAGGATAGGCAAATAGCCATTTGAAACGATACGGATGCTAATATTTTCAGCCGTATTTCCAAAAACGCGGGCCATTGCGATGGTCCGCGTTTTGCATATGGCGAGATACAGACGTTTGATAAAGCCGCCTTGCAGGTTGCCGTTATTTTGTGTATGGCTCGGGCGGGAACGGTGTCTGTTGGTCTGCGGGTTCACTAACTTTTGTATGATAACTGTGAAAATACCAGTCGTCGGGGTCCACCTCTAACAGCAGGCACACCGCCTTTTGCAGATCCTTTTTCCGTCGAAATTGCAGGAGAAGCTGTTTTTCAAATTCCGACAGGGAAAATGACGGGTTGTCTTCAATGCCCAGAAGATAGTCCGCGCTGGTTCCCAGTTCACAGGTGATTTTGCGGATGGTTCGAATGGGAGGTTCGCGTTTATCGCTTTCGTAAAGAGAGAGTGTGGATTTGGCAACGCCGATTTTTTTAGCGAAGTTTACCTGAGAAACCTGGGAGTGCATGCGGGTTTGCCGGAGTCGTTTACCAAAGGAATACATAAATTCACCCCGATGTGCGTAATGATACAGTTATTATGTGAAAATATCGGAGAATATGCGAATTGACAAAGCGCGGTTGGTATAAATTGATTGACATGCAAGAGGATTCTCATTATAATAATAGAAAGAATTTGCAGATTGAAATAGAATACGGTCGAAAGCAATGGGATGGAAAAAAGTTAGACTACATTTGTTTTCATATTGAAAAGCCTTATCCTGCGGAAAGGTGCGGACTGCCCCGGCGAAGGACAAGGCGCGTTTTGTTTCAAATGAATTTTGTTTTTTGGGTTTAGTTAAAAGAATTTAAAGTATTTGGAGGAATCTAAAGATGGGTTCAAGGGATAGTTTTTTGCAGGCCATGAAGAACTTGCGTGATAGCGGTCAGCCTAAGAACAAGGACGATGACATGCAATCGGTAGCTGTGTCGAATGAGACAACACCGGAAATTATTCCGGAGCCGGATATTATGCCTGCTGTCCAGGCGGAAGAGAGTGGATATCAAAATATGGGGCAGGACAATTATAGTCAGTATGAAAACGCCTATGCGCACCCGGCCTCTGGGATTACCGTGATTTCCAAGGAGACTTCAATTGTGGGTGAAATTCACTCCAGCTCCAATGTGGATATGGCGGGAACCTTAAAGGGCAACATCGAAACCGTGGGAGACATCAAGCTGTGCGGTAAGATTATGGGGGATATCCGGGGCAATAACATCGACTTGATTGCCGGTGAGGTGCAGGGGAACATCATCGCCGCCGCCACCCTGACCATCGACTGTGATTCGGTTGTGGTAGGAGACACCACTGCCGCCAATATCCTGATGGACGGCAAACAAAAGGGTAATATGCATGTGGATAGCATGGCCGACTTCCAGAGTAACGCGCTGTTGATGGGTAACGTCACCACCGCCCGTCTGGCCATCAGCGAAGGCGCCAGATTGCAGGGAGCCATCCAAGTAAAAATGGACAATGTGGATCAGGGGATTTTTACACAGCCCATTGCTGTTGATAATCCGGAAAACGCTGAATAAAATACAAAAACAAACACTCCTGCGTAAACCATTCGCGGGAGTGTTTTTACGTTTGCATGAATCAATGCTGGAGAAAGCTGCTGATTCGGTGAAAGCAAGCGTGGGAGTCATTCCCGCTTACCAAGCCCGCCGGATTGGGCGGCGCTCTGCTTATCCCGGGTTGGAATCCGGTTGTGTAAACAAAGCGGGTGTGAGTTGTATCACACCCGCTTTGTATTTGCAAAGAAGTCATATGCTGACGAAAGGAAAGATACGTCGCTTCGCGATTAAGGTTGGCTGGAAGCGGTATCGTCGGAGAGGTCAGGCAAGCCGATCATCACCCCGGAGCCATTCGAGCCGCCGTAGTAGGTGGGCATTTTGCCGTCCCATTTGTTGATGTACTCCAACAAAATGATGTTATCCGTCAGTTCCTGATTTTTCAGGCGCATAGCCTCTGCTTCGCCCTCTGCCTTTGTAATAGCCTGTTCCGCCTCAGTTTTAATGCGCTCCAGATCATACTTGGCCTTTTGCGCGTTTTGCTCGGCAATCTGCTTTTCCTCAATGGCCTTATTGAAAGCATCGCTGAAATCAAAACTGATTACGTTGAAGCTATCCACCACAATGTACTTATCCGCCAGCTTCTGCTGGAGAAATTCCTTCATATTCGCCGACACCTCGGAGCGTTTCGTAATCAGCTCTTCCGCGGTATATTGGGCGGTGACCGCCTTCATACATTCGGAAATGGCGGGAGACACCACCGTAGCCTCGTAATTCATGCCGATGTTTTTATAAAGCTGGTCCACAGCGGTGGAGTCCACCCGGTAGTTAACGGCGATGTTGCTGTTGATGGACTGCAGATCCTTACTGGCTGAAGCGTTATCTGCGGATTCATATTTCTGCATGCGCACATCGATGATCTTAACGGTTTGTATAAAGGGGATGCGGAATGAAACGCCTTCATCCAGTACCTGTCCGCTGACGGCGCCCATGTTCAACATAATTCCTTTAGAGCCCGCCGGTACGATAGTCACCGAGCTGGTGATGAGGATCAGCGCCGCTACTACAATCACCCCGATGAGGATCAGGGAGCGCAGTTTTTTCTTGTCGCCTTTGATTTTTGCGGTGTATTCCATTTTTCTTTACCTCCTTCAGTAATCGCATTTAGTATAGCATAAGCGGAGCGTTTTTTATGAATGAACTATGAACACTTGGCAGGGGTGACATTTTTTTGACAAAATTTGAAATTTAGGCTTGCATTTTGAGAAGTGATATGATATTATATTTTGGCAACATAAATACGCGCTCGTAGCTCAGCTGGATAGAGTGACTGGCTACGAACCAGTAGGTCGGGGGTTCGAGTCCCTCCGGGCGCGCCAAGTCTGCGGTGTACAATCTTGTACACCGCAGACTTTTTGTTTTTTGAGGACTTGTGGCGGAGATCTTTTTGTCAATGAATCCTTACCTATGATAAGCGAGTCGCATTCCGCAGTTTTTTGAGAGGGAGCTCCCGCGACTATGCGAAAGGTTGAGTCTTGGCCGAAAAAGGGTCAAAACAACCAAAATACCATGATCTGCACGTGTGATTTCTCCTTTTTGGAAGTTGCTTTTTCATTTTGAATTCATTAAAATAAGAACCTGTATTTGAAAACGTTAACATTCCAAAAATCCAACAAATTGCGAGGCAGTGTGTTTTGAAAAAGTTTCAGCTTCTTCCCGTGGGATCCCGCGCGGACCGATTCCTTTATCATCATCTGGCAAGCCCGCTGTTTTCGCATCGGGTCATATTATCCATGCTGGGACCTTTGATCCTGGATTCCTTTTTTATTAACTTAATCGGCGTGCTGACCACCTCCATGATTAGCGCCAGCAGTCAGGAGTCGGTGTCCGCCGTAAGTCTGGTGAATCCTGTGACCAACCTGGTGATGGCCTTGATGAGCGCCATTGCCGCCGGTGGAACGGTGATCGTCGCCCAATATAAGGGTCATGGAGACAACCAAAAGGTAATTAAGGCCGCCGGGCAGACCCTGCTGGCTACCACTCTGACTGCTGTGGCTGTGGGATTGGTGCTGATCGTGTTTGCGGATCCTGTAGTTCATATGATGTTCGGGCAGGCGGACGAACTGGTGCTTCACAAGGCCCGGGAGTATATGATTGGAAGTTGTATTTCCCTAATGTTGCACTCGGTGTACGCGGGGGTGTTCGGGGTATTCCGAGGGGTGGGAGCCACCAAGATATGCCTTAGGCTGACCATCATTGTCAACGCCGCCTATCTGTTGGCCAGCGTCTTGTTTTTAAACGTTCTCAAGCTTGACATAGTGGGAACCGCGCTCTCTTTGAACATCGCCCGGTTTATCGGCGCGGCATCCGCGCTGTGGCTTTTGGTGAAGCCCAACGGCATTCTGCCGGTAACCTTTCGGCAAATATTCTGCTTGGATCGGGGGATGATGAAATCCATCTTCCGCATGGGGATTCCTTTTTCCGTGGAGCAGCTGTTCTTTAACGGCGGTGCCATTTTGGTACAGATGTATATGGTAACTCTGGGAACAGTGGCCGTGGCGGCCAATGCCGTAGCCAGTTCCGCCTTTGGCTTGCTCTATTCCGCTGGCTCTGCGGTGAGTACGTTGGCAATTACTGTGGTGGGTCAGTGCGTGGGTTCCAACAACCGGGATTTGGCCCGGTGGTACGGTAGGAAAATGCTTCTGCTGGGAACCGCTGTCAGCCTGCTGTCCATCGCGATACTCTACCCCATGATGCCGCTGATTTTACAGATGTACTCTCCCCAGCCGGAAACGTTGGGGCTAATCAGTCAGTTGGTGCTCATTGGCGTGATTGGAATGCCCTTCTTCTGGCCCATGTCCAACATCATGCCCAACGTGCTGCGTTCGGCGGGAGACGCCAACTATTCCACCGTGGTGTCGTTGATTACCATGTGGGCGCTGCGCGTTGGCGCGGGCTATCTGTTCGCCGTAGTGCTTGGACTGGGCATCTCATCGGTGTGGTTCTGTATGGTGGGCGAATGGGCCGTGCGCACCGTGGCTTTTTGGCTGCGCTTCCGCGGCAAGAAGTGGCTTGAGAAAAAGGTTATCGATTAACGATTCCGTTCAAAGCGGCCGTTCGGTTTGTTTTTTGAGCCAAAAGGTCAGAAGAGGCCGTTTTATAACGTCTGGAATGTATGGGCGGACCGGCGTTAGAAAACCATAAAAAAACAAGATCGTTTGAGGTTAGATCCGCCTGCATCACCATGTGGGCGGATTTTTTATTTCCAGTGGAGAGGCCGACAAAAAATAGGAGAAGCCATTTCTCCCCGATAACATATATGTATTATAGGGTTTTTACGAAGCGGATTGCAAAAAAGCTTTGTTTGCCTGCAAATATTCACAGAAAAAAGAGGAGAGTTTGGAAAATAATTTTCACTCTCCGTCTATTTTATGGTAAAATAAAGAAAACGTCCGAGGGGGATTTATGGAATATCCGCAGGGAATAGATTGCCGCCTTTGTACGCATCCTAAGAGAAAAAAGTGGGTGAGAGGCAATGAACAATGCGGTGTATCGTTTTACTGCGGTGATTCAAAAGGTGCCGGATATTGACGGGGCCTATGTGGAAATTCCCTTTGATGTAAAAAAGGAGTTCGGCAAGGGACGGGTGCCGGTGCTGGCTCATTTTGACGGAGTACCCTACGAGGGGAGCCTCGTGAAAATGGGAACGCCGTGTCATATCTTGGGGCTGCGCAAGGAGATTCGCCGTAAAATTGGCAAGCAGCCCGGGGATCTGGTGGAAGTAACCGTTCAGGAACGAGAGCGGACGGGTAGGACGCCGCCCCAACCAGAACGGGGATAGGGAAGGAAAACGGGGCCTTTGGCCTGGCGCGAAGGATGCAAATCGGAGAGGACCCGGAAAATCGGAAATGGATGTTGGAAACATTTTTGATTACGGTTGCCCCTGTTTACATGTTTGAGTCGGGCTTTTTGATTGTCATGCGCTGTGAGGAAGGGACCCGGTGCGAAAGGAATGGAGAGGTCGCAATGAAAAAGGGGAGCAAGTGGATTGTAGTGCTTTTGGCGATGGCTTTGTTGGTGGGAACTGCGGGAATGGCGTTTACCAACCAACTGCAAACCCAGCGGGACAGACAGGATGCCCAAAGCGAGACGTCGCTGGTGGAAAGCCTGGGAGACAACTCCTCTCAGGCGGGAGAGACTTCCTCCGCCGCTGAGACGGGAGCCGTCAACCCTCTGACTGGGATGCCGGTGGAAAAAGGCCGTCAGGACAGCCGGCCGGTGGCTGTGATGATTAACAATTTGAAAAAAGCGCAGCCTTTGATGGGGGTTCAGCAGGCGGACCTTCTTTACGAGTGCTTGGTGGAAGGGGGCATCACCCGGCTGATGGCGGTGTATCAGGACTATCAATCGGCGCCGGTGGTGGGAAGCGTGAGAAGCGCGCGCCCGTACTATATTCACCTGGCCAGCAGCCTTGATGCGGTGTATGTTCATGTGGGAGGAAGCAATCAGGCAAGAGATTTGCTGAGACAGAATTTGGTGGATGACTTCGATTTTGTCTATATGGAACAATATATGTGGCGGGACGCCGACCGTCGGGCGCAGCTTGGCTTTGAGCACAGCGCCTTGACCTCTGGACAGCGGCTGACGGAGGCCATCGACGACAAAGAAATTCGTACCTCCCGGAAGGAAGAGGCGCAGTCGCTGGAATTTTCCCAGATCTCGCCGGTATTACAGGGGGAGAACACGGCTGGAATGTCGGTGAATTTTTCCTCTTATAAAACCACGGAATTTACATATGATGAAGAAAAAAGAGGGTACTTGGTATCCCAGTTCGATAAGCCTATGATAGATGGAAATCTTAACGAGCAGGTGGTTAAGCAGAACGTCCTGTTGCTGCGCATCAACACCTACCCCATTGACGATTACGGCTTGATGGCCATGGATTTAGCGGGTTCCGGGGAGGGTGTTTACCTCGGCGGCGGCAAGCGTATTGATATCAGATGGTCCCGAAAAACCGAGGATTCTCCTTTTGTGTTTACCACCAAAGACGGGCAGCCTCTGACGCTGCTTCCGGGGCAGTCCTATCTGTGCTGCGTTCCGCTGCAAACCCGGGTGACTTTTTCCTGATGAGGATAATATAAGATAAATTTTTGCAGTGTGGAGGGGGCAGGCAAAATCCCGTTGCTTTCTCCAGATTAGTCTTGACACCCGAATACAATACAGGTAAAATAGAGTCGCATTCTCACAGGCGTTTGGCAAAGTGCGCCCGCGGATTTCGCTGCTTTTACAGAAAACGGGATAAGCGGTCGGAAAAGGCGATGGGACTGCGTCGATTGGGTCAGTTTACCGAGGATTTCATGGAATCCAAAAAGATAAAATTTCATAAATAGGTGAGAGTAAAGGTGAAGTATAAAAAGTTTTTAGCCCTGGCGTTGGCGTGTATTCTTGCCTTTTGCATGGGATGTACCGGCTGCAGCGATTCTGCTTCGCCGGATTCCTCCTCCCGGGAGGAAAACCTTAAACCCGAACCCAGCGACCAGACAGACCATCTCATTTATTATACAATCGGAGCGCCGGATCCGGATTTAGGATTGGTGAATGATGAAATCAATCGGATACTCAAAGAGAAGATTAATGTAACCATTCAATATAATAAGATTCCTTGGGAAGAATATGGGCAGAGGATCGCCGCCTTGATTAATTCGGGAAGCGATTTTGACATCATGTTTGCGTCGGCGGAGGTCGATGAGGGGGATTACATCGGTTACGCGCAAAACGGCGCGTGGCTTCCCTTGGATGAATATCTTGTGCCGGGGGCTTCCGGCTATGATATGTATCAGGCGATCGACAAAAGGTTTTGGGACGGCGTAAAGGTGGATGGGAAGATTTATGGGATTCCCACCAATAAAGAACTGGCGGTGCCGTTATGGTGGATGTATCCCAAGGAACTGGTGGACAAGTACGACATCGACATCACAAAATACCGCACGCTGGAATCTTTAGAGCCGCTGTTCCAGATGATCCAGCGCAACGAGCCGGATTATATCGTGTTTGAACTGGATAAAAAGGCGCATAATTTCTTTTTGCTGGACGGATACGATTGGATCATCGACAAGGATTGCCCGCTGATGGTAAAAAACGATGACGACCTACAGGTGGTTAGTATCTTCGAGACCGAATATGGCCGGGATACCTTGGATACCCTGCATCGCTATTATGAAGCGGGTTACATCAACAATGACGCCGCTGTAAACGACAACGGCAGCCTGGTGAGAGACCGCAAGACCTTTTTAAAGGTGGCCGCCGGGGGGCCCACGTCTGAGGTGGCCTGGTCCAACGACCGGGGATATCCGGTGGTGGCCCAGCAAGTGACCAAGGCATACATCACGCCTAATTCGACCTGTGGAGGCATAATGTGCGTCAATGCCCGCACCAAGAACGCAGAAGCGTGCGTCCAGTTTCTCAACCTGCTGAACACCGACCCTGAGCTGCGCAACCTGGTTCAATACGGCATTGAAGGGGAGCATTATACCCTGGATGAGCGCAACAAGGTGGTGCTGCCTCAGGAGCGGACCTATACAGGAATACAATATACCCAGGGGAATTTCTTTCTTCTCAATCTAACCCAGGCCGATCCAGACGATAAGTGGGAGCAGTTCCAGGACTTTAACGAAAAGGCGGTTCCCTCCTCAACCCTGGGCTTTGTGGCTGATCGTAGTGAAATTTCCGACGAGCTCAATCTCATCAGCAATGTATCTCAAAAATATTGGTCTAACCTGATTACCGGCACAGTGGATCCTCAGACGGAGCTGCCCAAGTTTATCCATGAATTGAAGCTGGCTGGTCTGGATAAAGTGAAGGAGGAGCTGCAACGGCAGCTGGACGATTTTAAACAATCCAAATCCCCTTCCGAAAATCCCTAAATTAACGCAATGGAGCGCCCAAGTGTTGAAGCGGCCCGCTTTTACGGGACAACGTTCAATGCTGGTGATATGTCCATAGATTGGCGGCGTCCGAGGCCGCCGCGGTTTGATTCTCTTTCCTCAGCGTAAGGACGAGTTGTGAAAAGCCGTCCGAGCGGATTCCCTTGTTGGAATTGGGATCAGAGCGCCGGCGCGTATAACGGCCGCCGATGATACGAAGGAGTGACAATATGGTATTTGCAAAGGAACGCGCGCAGGTGATCTGCGAGCAGCTCAAGAAAATGTCCAAAGTCCAAAAGGTGTCCCTGGACGCGTGGAAGGTGAAGGAGGGCAATTTCCTCTATCCCCAGGATGCGGATAAGGCCCCCGGAGAGTGGAAGGACTTTGACAGCCGCACCATGCATTGGTACGGCCCGGATAAGCACTATTGGTTCCGTACCCAGTTTACTGTTCCCGAAAGCTTTGCGGGTAAGCCGCTGTGGATGATCGTGCATACCCAGATTGACGAGTGGGACGACGCCAAGAATCCCCAGTTCCTGCTGTTTGTGGACGATGAGATTACCCAAGGTGTGGATATGAACCACCGGGAGGTGCTGATTACCAAGAGCGCCCAGGCGGGCAAAACCTACAAACTGGATTTACAGTCCTACACCGGCATCCTGCACACGGAGTTCCAGCTTATCGGCGAGATGGCCGAGATCAACGCGCAGGTAAACGGCCTGTATTACGATTTGCAGGTTCCCCTGTGGGCGCTGGAGCGCATGAAGAAGGACGATAAGGTCCGTCTGGATATTGAGACCTGCCTCAATGATACCATTAATCTGCTGGATCTCCGCAAGCCCCATACCCCGGCCTTCTATGAGTCGGTGGACAAGGCAAGAGCCTATATTCAGAAGGCCATGTATGAGGATATGGCCGGCTTCGATGATGTGGTTGCCACTTGCATCGGTCACACCCACATTGACGTAGCCTGGTGGTGGACGGTGGCCCAGACCCGGGAAAAGGTGGCCCGCAGCTTCTCCACCGTACTCAAGCTCATGGAGGAGTTCCCGGACTATAAATTTATGTCCAGCCAGCCCCAGCTGTACTATTTCCTCAAGGAGCGCTATCCGGAGCTGTATGCTCAGATCAAGCAGCGCATCGACGAGGGACGCTGGGAGCCGGAAGGCGGCATGTGGCTGGAGGCCGACTGTAACCTGACCTCGGGAGAATCCCTGGTTCGCCAGTTCTTGCATGGCAAACGCTTCTTCAAAGAGGAATTCGGCGTGGACAACCGGGTGCTGTGGCTGCCCGACGTGTTTGGCTATTCCGCGGCGCTGCCCCAGATCTGCAAGAAGAGCGGCATTGATTACTTTATGACCACCAAGCTGTCCTGGAACCAGTTTAATGAGGTTCCCTTCGATACCATGAACTGGCGCGGTATCGACGGCAGCGAAATTTTTACCCATATGATTACCACCCTTGGTGTGGGACAGCCTATTGAACGGTTCTTTACCACCTACAACGGAATGCTGCATCCGGACGCCATCATGGGCGGCTGGGAGCGCTACCAGAATAAGGAAATCAACAACGATATCCTGATCGCGTTCGGCTACGGAGACGGCGGCGGCGGACCCACCCGCGAGATGCTGGAAACCTCCGTCCGTATGGAAAAGGGCGTCAAGGGGATTCCGAAAGTGCGCCAGGAGTTCTCCCGCAAGTATTTTGAGGAGCTGGAGGCCCGCGTAAAGGACAATAAGCGTCTGCCCACCTGGGTTGGCGAGCTGTACTTTGAGTATCATCGCGGCACGTATACCTCCATGGCCCGCAATAAGCGCAGCAACCGTAAGAGCGAGCTGATGCTGATGGACGCCGAGCTGCTGTCCGTGCTGGCCCAGAGCAAGGGGATCGCCTATCCCGGCAGCAATTTGGAATCCATGTGGAAAACCGTGCTGCTCAACCAGTTCCACGATATCCTGCCCGGTTCCTCCATCAAAGAGGTATACGAGGTCACCAAGGCCGAGTATGCCCAGATCAAGGAAGAGGGCGACGCCATCATCGACGAGCGCCTGCACGCTCTGGCCGGAGAGGGCGACGCGGTTACCGTGTTCAATACCGTGGGCTTCCAGCGTGACGACATCGTCAATTTGGGCGACGTCAAGGCGGCTGCCATCACCGACGGCGACAACGTATATCCCATTCAGCAGACTGAATGCGGCGCGCTTGCCTATGTGAAAAATCTGCCCTCCAAGGGCTTTAAGGCATTTGCCGTAGCGGACAAGGCGGAAGAGGCTGTTCCCTTCGTCATTGAGGGCAACAACATTCAGACCCCCTTCTACGAGATTAAAATTGATGAAAACGGCCTGTTTACCTCTATCTTTGATAAGGAAAATAAGCGCGAAGTGCTGCAGCAGGGTCAGAAAGCCAACCTGATGCGGGTATATGAGGACAAACCCATTTACTATGACAACTGGGACATTGATATTTACTACACCGAGAAATTCTGGGATGTGGACAATATCGTAAAACTGGAATGGCTGGAAGTGGGCGCTGTGCGCGCAACCCTTCTTATTGAGCGTAAGTTCTCCGACTCCGTCATTCGTCAGAAGGTATACTTCTACGCCAATGACCGCCGCATTGACTTTGATTCCTATGTGGATTGGCACGAAAGCCAGCAGCTGCTTAAGGTTCATTTCCCGGTGGAGGTGCATACCGATGAGGCCACCTTTGAAATCCAGTTTGGTAATGTAACCCGCAAAACCCACAGCAACACCAGTTGGGATATGGCTCGTTTTGAGAGCTGCGGCCATAAATGGATGGATCTTTCCGAAGGCGGCTACGGCGTCAGCCTGCTCAACGACTGCAAGTACGGACACTCTGTTAAGGACGGCAATGTGGCTTTGACCTTGATTAAGTCGGGAATCGAGCCCAACCCCACCACCGACCAAGAGGAGCATTTCTTCACCTATTCCCTGTATCCCCATGCGGGTACCTGGAAGGAAGCCGACACAGCCAGAGAAGCAGTAAAGCTTAACCAGCCCGCTTACAGCGTGCAGGGAGGTAAGGCCGGAGACGTTTGCTCCATGCTGTCTGTGAACTGCAAAAACGTCATGGCTGAGACGGTCAAAATGGCTGAAGACGGCAGCGGCGTGATCCTGAGAATGTTCGAGTATTATAACGCCCGCGGACCGGTTGATGTGACGTTAGGCGCCAAAGCGGTTTCCGTAAAAGAGTGCGATTTGATGGAAAATGTGATTGGAAACGTAGACTGTGCCGCCGACGGCATGGGCTTCTCCTTCGACATCAAACCGTTTGAGATCAAGACCTTTAAGGTGGAATTTCAAAAATAAAACCGGCCCGGCCCGGTAATAAAAGCCCCTTTCGCTTAAAACGCGAAAGGGGCTTTTTAACATTTTAGCGTGAAAGACCTCCGGCGCTGTACTGGAAAATAAAACAAGCGACCCGTTGATACAAAAGGAGGACGTCAAAAGTTTATAGTTGCCGGGCAAGCGATGTAAGGAATATTTTCCAAGTTCAGTAGGTACCGATGTTTCCGGAGATCAAAGTCAACCGCCAATTTGTCAGAGGTTTTTATTTATTATTAACAAATTAGATTCTGCAATAGAAAATAAAAGTGTGAAACTGTTATAATATACAAGAAATAAAATAGAGATAGATCACAGCGATTGGCGTTGTTTATAATAATTCGCCTATTTTTCATTTGATTTAAAATTAAATTTATATATGTTGCTTTAAATCTACCATCAAAATGTAATATTTTTTAATTTAATCAAACGTTTTTAGTGATTGCAAATGTTTGTCAAATTTGATAAACTAGCAACGAGCAAAATTCATGGCTTTGTTAAATTTAAAGGAGGAAGAAAACATGAGAAAGTCCAAAAACTTGCCCAGGAAGTCCATTTCCGTTCTGTGTGCAGCGGCGGTTGTGGCGTCCTCCCTGGCAGTGGCTCCCGCGGCTTTCGCGGAAGTCAATGGCGATGGGACCATTGCGATCAATGAGAAATACGTTTCTCACGAATCCCTTCAGCCTACTCCCCAGGCATTTCAGGTGGACACCCTGCTCAAATGGACGCCGGAAAGCGATCCTGACGCCAAATTTGCACGATCCACCGTTGAGCTGGTCACCGACCGTGTGACTGGCCCGCTGGTCAACCAATATGCGAATCCGGATGCGAAACTGATGGTTTGCTCTTTGGCAAACTCCAACCATGACAATTCATATCTGCAGGGAAGCGACACCTTTGACAGCTATGCGTTTGGTTATTGGCAGTATGTCAATTCCATGGTATATTGGGCGGGCTCCGACGAAGGAATTTTCGTCATTCCCACCCCGGATGTGATCGATTCCGCACATAAAAACGGCGTTCCGGTTACCGCCACCCTGGGTTTCCCCTGGGGTCCTGACAGCACCGGCGGCCTGAGACTGGAGGAGCTGCGCAAGTTTGTCCAGAAGGATGCAAACGGCAACTATCCGGTGGCGGACAAGATGGTGGAAATCGCCCGTTATTATGGCTTTGACGGATACTTCTTCAATCAGGAAACCTACGGTTCCACCTCTCAGGTGGCCCGCGAGATGGCCAATATGATGAAGTATGTCAAGAAAAAGTATCCCGACATGATGTTCAATTGGTATGATTCCATGGTGGAATCCGGCGGCGTCAGCTATCAGGATGCGGTCACCGAAGCCAACAAACTTTGGATTGAACGGGATGAAGAGGGTTACTATGCGGTTGACGAGTTCTTTATGAACTACAACTGGGGCGCTTCTCAAATTGCTACTACCATCAGCACCATGAACAAATACGGCAGAAGCCAGTATGACGCCTTTGCCGGATTTGAAGTGCAGCAGAATAGCTTTAATACCGTGATCCGCGACCATCTGCTGGTGGACGGCAACGGCAAGCTGAAACTTTCCATCGCTCTGTACTGCCCCAACTCCACCATGGGCTTTGCCAAAGATCCGGCGGACTTCCATGAGCAGGAGAAGCGCTTCTATGTAGGCAGCGCGGGAGATCCCACCAACGAGCCGCTGGATCCTACGAATCCTTCTAACAGCCAGTGGGTTGGTATGGCTCGCTTCTTCGCGGACAAGACGGTGATTACGGAAGCTCCCTTTACCACCAACTTCAACACCGGACACGGCTCTCAGTGGTTTGTAGACGGAGAGGTATCCCGCACCGAGGGTTGGAACAACCGCTCCGCGCAGGATATCCTGCCCACTTGGACCTGGACAGTGCAGTCCCAGGGCGGCAAGCTGCAGGGCGCTTATGATTTTAACGATGCGTACAACGGCGGCAACTCGGTGAAATTTGCCGGCGATCTGGACGCCGCCAACAAGATCATGCTGTATTCCACCCAGGTGGAAAACGCCAAATCCGCCTCCGTCACCTATAAGGTGAACAAGGACGGTTCCAACGTGCAGCTTGGCCTGTGCTACGGCGACAACTACGACGAAGCCAACTTCAAATATTATGACTTGGGCTCCGGCACCGCCGGCGAGTGGACCACCGCCAATGTGGATGTATCCGCCGACGCGGGCAAGGGTCAGCCTATCACAGCCATTGCCATCAAGGTGGATGGACAGGTGACCGACTATCAGTTAAACCTTGGCAACATCTCCCTGAGCGACACCGCGGCTCAAACGTGCAGCGCGCCCAAGACCGCCACTCTGGACGAGATTCTATACAAGGATGCCAACAAAGCTCAGGCGAGAATTTACTGGGATGGCGTGGACAACGCCGCGTATTATGAGCTGTATCAGGTGAAGGCCGACGGCTCCACCCAGATGATTACCGCGCTTACCAATACCGCTTATTACATGGAGAACCTCACCAAGGAAGCCGGCCAGGATACCGCTACCGTGCGTATTGTCCCGGTGAACGCAGACGGGGTGAGAGGCGAGTATAAGGATCTGGTTATCGATTGGGAGCTTCCGGAGGAAGCGACAGCGTATGCGCCGATTCCCAGTTCTCCCAACGTCTGCCTCAACGAAGTGAGCGCCGTTGTCACCGGCTATTCCGGCCAGGGCGCTGCTGAGCCCGCCTGGAAGGCCATTGACGGAACTTCCCTCAACGGCAGCAAATGGTGCCAGGCGAGCACCAACCGCGGCTGGATGACCATTAAGCTCGTTGACGGTCCCAAAACCATCCGCAGATGGAGAGTGGAGCACGCAGAAGCGGGCGGCGAAGGCAAGATCAACAACACCCGCGACTTCTCCTTGCAGTATAAAGACGCAGCCGGAAACTGGCAGATTGCCAAATCCATTTCCGGCAATACCGAAGCGGTGACCGATGTTGTGCTGGATCAGCCTATCACCGCTGAGGAGTGGAAGCTCAATATTACATATGCCGACGCAGGTCTGTGGACCGCGATTCGTATCTACGAATGGCAGATGTTTGAAGACGGCACCCTGCCTCCCGCCGATACGGTTGGCATGCAGTTCGCTTCCGCCCAGAACAATTCGGGCGCAACCGATACTTTCAGCCTGAGCCATGTTCCTGCGGGAAGCACCGTGAGAGCTTACGCTGATCTGAATAAAGAGAATCTTCTGGGCTCCGCAGTAGCCGGCAACGACGGCAAAGTGGTTCTGGAGAATCTGAACTTCGGCGCGGGCGCCGGCCGTGTGTATTACACCGTGCAGGGCGGCATCACCGGAGAAAGCGATGTGCTCAGCACTTCTTATGAGAGTGAAAATGCGCAGAAGACTCCGGCGGCTACCGATGTATCCTTCACGAAATTTAACGCAATCGGTTCCGAAACCGATTCCCGCTTTAAAGAAAATGTTTATACCAGCTTGACCGTCAACGGCTTACAGGAAGGCGACGTGGTTTATCTCTATGAGAAGAACGCGGATCCCGATAACCTGACCGCTGGATTGCATACCAAGAAGTCTCTGCCTGTGGCAGCCGGACAGACTTCCGTCACCATCGACCGCGTGCAGCTGCCCTACGAGGGAACCGGTCTGACCATGCAGGTGAAGAGAAACGGTATGATGATCTCCGATAAGTACGAGGTCAGCGCTTTGACAGCACTCAACAACTTGCTGGCTGAGGCGGAAGCCGTTACAAAGGCCGATTATCCCATCGGCTACGCCGAGTTGCAGAAGGCGATTGCCGCAGCTCAGGCCGTCGCCGGCAATGAAAACGCCAACTTCGACGAAATCGCCGCTCAGGTGGAAGCCATGACCAACGCTCTGAGCAATGTGAAAGCGGTTACCGAAGTGTTGCAGACAATTGTAAATAATGCGGAGAAAATTAAGGCTGAGGGCGCTCTGGACAACACGCTGGAAGTGATTGTCAACGGCTTTAACACCTCCTTGGAAAACGCCAAGGCGCTGCTTGAGAATCCCAAGGCGACGCAGTCCGAACTCAACGCCGCCGCTGCCGATCTGCTGGGCTGGGTAGCCAAGGTGGATTGGAAACAGGGCGATAAGACCGCGCTGCAAGTTGCGGTTGACGTGGCGACCTCCATCAACGAAAACATTAACCTGTATCTGGACACCGAGGCGTTTATTGCCGCCTTTGAAAATGCCAAGGCCGTGCTTGCCAGCGGCAACTCCATGCAGGACGATGTGGACGATGCTTACAACGCCCTGATGGACGCGATGCTGAATCTGAAGATGGCAGCCAATAAGGACATTCTCAACGACCTGATTGCTCAGGTGAGCGGCATGAATCTGAGCGGTTACACCGCAGACAGCGTTAAAGCGCTGAACAATGCGTTGGCCCAGGCCAAGAAGGTTGCCGCAGATGTCAACGCAATCCAGGCAACAGTTGACGAAGCAGCCGCAAACCTCGCCGCCGCTCAGGCAGGACTGGTAAAAGAAACCACCGACAATCCCAGTGTGGAACTTCCCGTGGTTACTCCCGGCAACAATGGACAGACCGGAGGCAACGTGCAGAATACCGGAGACGGCAGCACGCCCACCCAGACCGGCGACGCAGGGTCCTTTGGATTCTTGGCGCTGACCGTTCTGGCAGGAGCCGCTGCGGTGGTATTTTCCAGGAAGAAAAGAGACTAATTTGACGTTTGAATAGAAACGAAGAACGCCGCCAGGCCAACCGGAGCAATCCGGCCGCCTGGCGGCGTTTTTTTGGAAGTGGGTAAGATGGGATTGCCACCAGTTTTGATAGCATCCGCCGAAGGGAAAGCGGCGGGCGGCATGCGCTTGTGATTTGCTCCAAAGGGAATTTATATCCCAGGATCAGAGCTGGAAGGTCATACAGTAGAAAAGACCGAACATTATAATCCAATTACTTTGAAATGGAACATTGTCAATGACAAGCGGTTGAATCCAATCGAAAGCGGCCCCATTGCCGATAAGGGAAGAAACTGGATTCTAAGTTTTGTCTGTGGTCCTTTGCAGTTCTTTGCTTTTTGTAGCAGTTTGCCATATTTGCGATTTCTTTTTCCGGTTAAGGGCAAACTGCACGAGGAACGTCAAACCCATCTCGGAAACACAAGTGAATTTAACAACAAAAATCCGGAAAAAAAGAGAGCCAAATGGAATTTTTTCTGGTATAATAAAGGCAATCACCAAAAAGGAGTCGATATCTTATGAGTAAAATCATCGGGAAACCCATAAAGAATATCCCCTGGCAGGACAAGCCGGAAGGATATCAGATGCCGGTATGGCGCTATGACGCCAATCCCATCATCAAGCGCGACGCCATTCCCAGCTCCAACAGTATTTTTAACTCCGCCGTCGTTCCCTTTGAGGACGGATTTGCCGGTGTATTCCGCTGCGACAGCAAGTCGGTAAGCATGGACATTTTCCCCGGCTTCAGTAAAGATGGAATTAACTGGGAGATCAGCCACACCCCCATCACCTTTGAGGGCGACCCCGAAATTACAAAGCGGGAATACCGTTATGATCCCCGCGTGTGCTTTATTGAGGACCGCTACTACATCACCTGGTGCAACGGCTACCATGGCCCCACCATCGGCGTGGCGTACACCTTTGACTTTAAGACCTTCCATCAGATGGAAAACGCCTTTTTGCCGTATAACCGCAACGGCGTGCTGTTTCCCCGCAAGATCGGCGGAAATTATGCAATGATTAGCCGTCCCAGCGATACCGGCCACACCCCCTTTGGCGATATCTTTTACAGCGTCAGCCCCGACCTGACCTTCTGGGGCAAGCACCGCTATGTGATGGGTACCATAAACGGCGACGCCTCGGCCTGGCAGTCCAAAAAGATCGGCCCCGGCCCGATTCCCATTGAGACCGACGAGGGATGGCTTATGATCTATCACGGTGTAATTAACACCTGCAACGGCTTTGTATACCGCATGGGCTGCGCTTTGCTGGATATTGACGAGCCCTGGAAGGTGAAAGCCCGCTCCAGCTACTATATCCTCGGCCCGCAGGAGCTTTATGAGCTGACTGGGGACGTGCCCAACGTCACCTTCCCCTGCGCCGCTCTGGCGGATTCGGAAACCGGCCGCATTGCCATCTATTATGGCTGCGCCGATACAGTTACCGGCTTGGCCTTCACTACTGTAGACGAGCTGTTGGCTTATATGAAGGAGCATCCCCTGGAGATCAAATAATTTTTGACCGATGTGCCGGCCGTCCCCTTTTGCAGCTGCGAAGGGGGACGGCTTTTTCTGTATGCAGTATGGGAGAGAAACAGAGGAAAGATCGGATTTGCCCTGTCCAGGGCCTGATTGGGCAAAGCTGAAAACCGGCGGGGAAAAGGCGGTTTGTACTGGACAAAGGAAGATGGTATAATGGCAGGGACGAAATAAAAGCGGTTTTATGGCAGGCATAAAAGAAGGTAGAGCCTTTTTTGGAAAGGAGCTCCAAGCATGGATGGAATCCATATGTTTTTCGGCAAAGCGGAAGGCTATGAAAAATACCGCCCGTCCTATCCTCGGGCGTTAATCGACTACTATTACCGGGAGTTGGGGATTTCCTCCGATTCGATAATCGCGGATGTGGGCGCGGGGACCGGGCTGATGAGTCGGCTGCTGCTGGAGAAGGGCAGCCGAGTTCTTTGCGTGGAACCCAACCAAGATATGGCCGCAGTGGCGCGGGAACGATTAAAAGACTACAGCCGGTGGGAATGGGTGGCCGCTACAGCGGAAAACACGCGGCTGCCCGAGCGGAGCGTGGATTTTATCACAGCGGCCCAAGCCTTTCATTGGTTCAGCCAGGCAAAATTTAAAGAAGAATGCAGGCGGATTCTCCGTCCCGGGGGAAAAGTGGCTTTGGTTTGGAACAACAGGAATGAGGATGACTCGCTAACGAAGGAGAGCTATCTTATTTGCAAAAGGATATGCCCGGAATTCCGGGGGTTTTCCGGCGGGAAGGAAACGCCGGGGGACTACCGCTCTTTTTTTCGGGACGGAACGTATGAAACCAGAGCGTTCCCCAATGATCTTATCATGAACGAGGAACAGTATTTAGGGCGGTATCTTTCCGCCTCCTATGCGCCTAAGAAGGGCGAGTGTGGTTATGAGGAGTTCATAAAGTCGCTGACTGGGGTGTTTGACGCGCATCAACAAGACGGTTATGTGAAGTGGCGCAACACCACGTTTAGCTATGTAGGAGAGGTGTAGAGATGAACGCAAAACTGGGGGAGTCGGCTCCCCTTTACCAAGCGCTGATGCAGCATAAAAGCCTGGGAAGGGCTTCCTACCATACCCCGGGTCATAAGAGCCGGGGGGGAGTATTTCCTGCGGATCTGCTGTCTCTCGACTATACGGAACTGCCGGATACCGACAGCCTATTTGAAGCCGAAGGTCCAATTTTAGAGGCGGAACGGAAGGCTGCGAATCTCTTCGGCGCTCACCGCACGGTGTTTTCAGCGGGTGGGTGTACGTTATGCATTCAGGCCATGCTCCGGGCGGCCGCCCCCCAAGGGGGAGAGGTGGTGACTGGGCGGATCATCCACCGATCGGCGGTCAACACCATGGCGCTGTTGGGCATTTGTCCGGTGTGGGTGCTGCCGCGGCCCGACGCGGGTCCCGGATTGCCCGGGAGAATCCATCCCAACGACGTGCAACAGGCGCTGCGGGAGCATCCCGGCGCAAAAGCGGTATATCTCACCAGCCCGGATTATTATGGAACATTGGCGGATATTGCTGGAATCGCCCGGGTTTGCCGGCAGGCGGGGGTTCCTCTTTTGGTGGATAATGCGCACGGCGCCCATTTGTGGTATGTAGGGGGAGGAATGCACCCCATTACCCAAGGCGCGGATTATTCCGCCTGCTCCGCCCACAAAACTCTGCCTGTGCTCACTGGAGGAGCGTGGCTCAATATCCGGGAGGAAAAATGGAGCCATGGGATCAAGGAGGCCATGGCGCTGTTTGGATCCACCAGCCCCTCCTATCCGGTAATGGCCTCCCTGGATTTATGCCGGGAATGGCTGGAGATGGAGGGAGAAGCCGCCTTTGCCCGGCTGGAAGAGCAGGTGGGGCGTCTCAAAAGGCTGGCCGCTGCCCGGGGCTTTGGGCAGCCTGAGGGAGTCTGCGACCCGGTTCGCCTGACCCTGAACACCGCATCGGTGGGAATGGAAGGACAAAAGGCTGCCCAATGGCTGCGGGAACGGGGAATTGAGCCGGAATATGCCGATGCGGGGCACGTGGTTTTTATCCTCACCCCCATGAATACCCAAGAGGATCTTGTCCGGTTGGAGCAGGCGCTTCTGGGATTTCCCATTGGATCCCCGCTGACCCTGCCTAAACTGGCGCTTCCTCCTCTGCCTGTGAAGGCGGCGGACCCCAGGGAGGCTGTGCTGGCTTCCGCCGAATGGATCCCTCTGGACCAATCGGTGGGAAGAGTGGCGGCCCAGGCAGCCTGCCCCTGTCCTCCCGGCGTGCCGGTGGTAATGCCGGGGGAAACCGTTTCAGAAAAAACGGTGGAGTTTTTATCCAACTATAGAATTTCTACTATAAAAGTGATAAAATAAGGATAGTTTTTGATTCCAGTGAAATAAGATAGATACCAAGGGACGCCTAGGACGCGGATTGCCGTGGCGCTCAATCGAATTTTCTTAGACGGACCAAAATCCCCGGGAGTGGCAGGGGGATTCCCTGTTTTCCTGGAAAGGATGAAAGAGGAGGGTTCATAGGATGAAACTGGTATTGGCAATTGTCAGCAATGACGACAGCTCTATGGTTTCCAACGCACTGACCAAACAAGGGTTTCAGGTTACGAAGCTAGCCACCACCGGCGGTTTTTTGATGGCGGGCAACACCACCTTTCTGACCGGTGTGGACGATGATAAAGTGGATCAGGTAATCGAGATTATTTCCGCTCAAAGCAGCCAGCGCACCCAAATTGTGCCCAGCGCGGCCACTGTGGATATGGGAATGTATGCTTCCTATCCGGTGGAGGTGACGGTGGGCGGATCCACCATCTTTGTGCTTAATGTGGAGCGGTATGAGAAAGTGTAAGCATCATGCGGTTTGACGGAATACAGAATCAGGAACGGGCGTTTCTGCAACTGAACGCCCTGGACAAAACGGACCATATTCCCCACGCTCTCATTTTGGAAGGTCCTGTGGGCAGCGGCAAGACGGAGCTTGCCCGTCTGCTTTCCCGGTGGGCGGTTTGCACGTCCCCGGGAGAACGCCCCTGTGGGGAATGCGCCGCCTGCCGGAAGGCCCTTTCCGGCGGCCACCCAGATATCTTTGTGGCCCAGGGAGGGAGCGGATCCCGCTCTTTCCATGTGGATGCGATACGGCAGATTCGGGGAGACGCCTATATTCTGCCCAACGAAGCGGAGCGGAAGGTTTATCTTCTTTTGGGCGCCGACACCATGACGGAGCAGGCCCAAAACGCCTTGCTCAAGGTTCTGGAGGAACCGCCTCAGAGGGTGCTTTTTGTGTTGACCTGCGTCTCTTCGGCGGCTCTGCTCTCCACAGTGCGTTCCCGCGCTCAGGTGATCGCTTTGTCCCCAGGCGCGGGCGAAGGGGAGGAGAACTCCGACGCGCAGGAACTGGCCGAGCGGATGGCTTTGGCTCTGTTGGCCACGCGGGAATATGAGCTTCTCCGTCTTACCGGGGGGCTGGTGAAGGATAAACAATTGTTTCGCCAGGCGCTTGAACGGTTGCAGCGGATCTTCCGGGACGCCTGCGTAAAGGCGGCGGGAGGAGAAGCGCTCCTTTCCAGCGGGCAAGCGGCGGAGGCCCTGGCCCGCCGGCTCACACGGCGCAGGATCATGGACATGATGGAGGAATTGGAACGGATAGCCGCTTTGTTTGAGCGCAATGTAAACCAGAACTTATTGGCCACCTGGCTTTGCGCGGGACTTCGTTCCTGCTGAGCTTTCTCCTTTTACGGCAAAAGGAGAAGGCGCGTGCAATCAGCTGATGCGTGGCAGTGAGTGGGGACAGGCCTGCAACTTGAAGACAGTGACGGTAATTTCAGAATAACAGCAATATGACCCGGATGGAGGAAAATCGGTCCGGGCTTCCAATAAAGGAGGTAAGCATGGCAGTAGTAATCGGAGTTCGTTTTAAAGATGTGGGCAAGGTGTATTATTTTGACCCAGGCGAAGAACTGCTGAAAAAAGGGGACAAGGTGATTGTAGAGACGGCCCGGGGCATCGAGTGCGGCGAAGTGGCCATGGAGAACCGGGACGTGGCGGAGGATAGCATTGTACATCCCCTGAAAAAAATGATTCGGAAGGCAAATGAGGCTGATCTCAAAAAGGTGGAGGAAAACAGTAGAAAAGAGAAACACGCCTTTGATATCTGTTTGAAAAAAATTGCCGACCATAAGCTGGATATGAAGCTGGTGGACGTGGAGTATACCTTTGACAACAACAAGATTCTATTTTACTTTACCGCAGACGGTCGGGTGGATTTTCGGGAGTTGGTGAAGGATTTGGCGTCGGTGTTCCGTACCCGTATCGAGCTGCGGCAGATCGGCGTGCGCGACGAAGCGAAAATGTTAGGCGGATTGGGGATTTGCGGAAAGCCCTTTTGCTGCTCTACCTTTTTGGGGGAGTTTCAGCCTGTGTCCATCAAGATGGCAAAAGAACAGGGGCTGTCTCTCAATCCGGTTAAGATTTCCGGTACCTGCGGGCGGCTGATGTGCTGTTTGAAATATGAGCAGGCGGCCTATGCCGACCTGTTGAAAACCACCCCCAAGGTGGGGGCCATTGTGAACACGCCGGAAGGAAAAGGCGTGGTGGTGGATCAAAACCTGCTCACTGGAATGCTTAAGGTGCGCATGGACCGGGCTCCCGAAGCGGCGCCTATGACCTTCCACGTGAAAGACATCCGGGTGGTGCGGGACGCCCAGATTCGCCTGGCCAAAGAAGAAATTGAAAAGCTGAAGCAGTTGGAGGATAAATAGTAAATCATACTAATTGTATAATTAGTGTGAAAATAAACAAGAAATTGGGCGGATTGGGTTGTTAGAAGTAAGAAAATTTTCTTTTTGCTTCCAATCATGCCGTAATATGTGCGAAATTTCAAGCAATTATTACTTTTTGCATAAAATGCATTGCATTTTTCGGATTGCATGATAAAATAGAGGAGAAAACAAAGAAGGAGGTGTCACTTCCAATGGCATATGTTATTACTGACGAATGTATCTCTTGTGGCGCGTGCGAGGCTGAGTGCCCGGTGAGCGCGATCTCTGAGGGCGACGGCAAATATGTGATCGACGCGGATACCTGCACCGAGTGCGGTGCTTGCGCAGGGGTTTGCCCGGTGGGCGCTCCGGTTCAAGGCTAATCGACACAACCAAACAGAAGAAGGCGGAGCGTGTATACGCCCCGCCTTTGCTTTATGCAGGGAAAGCCCCTTAGAATGATAGAAGAAATCATGGGTTGCGAATAGACCCAAGGAGAGGAGAACGGGAAAATGAGGCAGCAAAAACAGTGGGAACCATTGGGCCAGGGAATGGCGGTTCAAGTATCCAAGGAGCATCGGTTCGGCACTGACACCATTCTGCTCTCCTGGTTTTCCCATCCAAGGCCCGCGGAAAAGCGGGCAGCCGAGCTTTGCGCCGGGTGCGGGGCGCTGTCTCTGTTATGGTTCCGGGCCGCCCCCGCTTCGCTGCGGGTAGATGCGGTGGAAATCCAGGAGGAGGCCTGCCGACTGCTGAGGCGTTCAGTGGAAGCAAATGGATTGGAGGACCGCTATTTCCCCATTTTGGCGGACTTGCGCTGCTTAAAACCCGTATTAAAGGGCAATGGTTATGATCTGGTGGCCTGCAATCCCCCTTATACTCCCTTGGGGGCCGGGATTACAAACTGTGCTCCCGCGCTTTGCACGGCGCGCCATGAAAGCCAGTGTACCATAGAAGACGTAACGCAAGCGGCCGCCCGATTGCTTCGGCCATTGGGGAGGTTGTGTCTTTGCCAACGCCCGGAACGACTGTATGTGGTGATGCAGGCTTGCAGCCGGGCGGGTCTTGTTCCCAAGCGGCTGCGCCTGGTGCAGCACAGGCTCGGCAAAGCGCCAAAGCTCTTTTTGTTGGAAGCCCGGAAAGGGGGACGACCAGGAGGACTGGTTGTGGAACCCACTCTCATTCTAGAGGACGAACAGGGGAAACCTTCCCGGGAGATGGCGGAAATTTATGGGGAATATGCGCGGAAGGAAGGATTGGTATGACGGGAACATTGGTGGTGGTGGGGACGCCCATCGGGAATTTGAAAGATCTTTCCCCACGGGCCTGTGAAGCGTTGGAACAGGCCGATTTTATCGCGGCGGAGGATACCCGGGTAACCTTAAAGCTTCTCAATCACCTGGGAATCAAGAAGCCCATGGTTAGTTACTTTGAGCACAACAAATGGGAGCGGGGCGAGATTATCTGCGCACGTATCCAGCAGGGAGAAACCTGCGTACTGGTTTCCGATGCAGGAATGCCCGCCATCTCGGATCCCGGGGAACAGCTGGTGAGCCAGTGCGCGCAAAAGGGAATCCCGGTGACGGTGGTGCCTGGTCCCAGCGCAGTGGTGTCCGCTCTGGCGGTATCCGGCTTGCCTACCGGAAGATTTACTTTTGAGGGATTCCTCAGCATGAACAAGAAGAGCCGGCGGGAGCATCTGGAACAGGTGGCAAGAGAGCCCCGCACCATGGTGTTCTATGAGGCTCCCCACAAGTTGCCAAACACGCTGCGGGACATGCTGGACTGTTGGGGGGACCGGCGCATTGCCATTGTACGGGAGCTGACCAAAATTCATGAGGAGGTCATTCGCACTACCCTTACGGAGGCCGCTCAACGGTATGCCCAGGAGGCTGCCCGGGGGGAGATTGTGCTGGTGATTGAGGGCGCGTGCCAGGAGCGTGAGCAAGAGGCGTTCACCCCGGAACAGGCGGCAGCCCTGGCCAGGCGGTATATGGAAGAGGGAGCCTCCGCCTCGGAAGCCGCCCGCAAAGCCGCCAAGGACACCGGGATCAAGAAGGGGGAAATATACCGGGGACTGGTGGAGCGATAGCAGAGGAGATGTTTTGGCTCTATCGCTGCTGAAACGCGGATGCACGTCCGAAACAATGCGGAGAGCGCCGCTTCCAGATTTTTGAACCGGCAAGGATTCGTGAGGGTTTATCCAGTTCCTTGATTGGACATTCGCCCTTTCCGCGGAAAGGGTAAGTGTGCGCCCGGAAGATCGATTAAAAAGGGATAAAAAGAGGAGTCTGTGGCAATTGCTATACCGCAGACTCCGTTTTTTTATTAAAATGAAACGATCAAAATTGTAGGAATCATCCCTCATTGAACCGGGAGAGGAAGAGGCGGGTGCGCTCGTTTTGGGCGCTTTGGAACACTTGCTCCGGAGTGCCGCATTCCACAATGATTCCATCGTCCATAAAGATGACCTGATCCGCCACATCCCGGGCGAACTTCATCTCGTGGGTGACCACCACCATGGTCATATGTTCCGCAGCTAGCTCTCGGATAACCTTGAGAATCTCGCCGGTGAGCTCGGGGTCCAGCGCGGAGGTGGGCTCGTCGAAGAAGAGAATATCCGGGTTCATCGCCAGCGCCCGGGCGATGGACACCCGCTGCTGCTGTCCGCCGGACAACTGGTGGGGATAGGCGTCCGCCTTGTCGGCAAGGCCCATCTTACTAAGCAGATCTCGGGCGGTGCTTTCTGCTTGCTGCTTGGATTGCTTGAGCACCCGCACAGGGGCTTCGGTGATGTTCCGAAGCACGGAAAAGTGGGGAAACAGGTTGAAATTCTGGAACACAAGTCCCAGATGGAGGCCGATCTTCGCGCAGGTTTTCTTGTCGCTGTACACCGCCTGGCCGCCGGCGCTGTCTTTTACCAACTGCTCCCCACAGATGGTGATTTCCCCACGATCCACTCTTTCCAGTTGGGTGATGCAGCGCAGCAGGGTGCTTTTTCCCGAACCGGAGGGACCGATGATGGCGAGCACGTCTCCTTTGTTCACCTGAAAGGAGATGCCCTTTAGCACCTCGACGCCGTCGAAGCCTTTGTAGATATCCTTGGCTTGTAACATTTGCATGGGGCTTTCCTCCTTACCGATAGTAGCCGAGGCGTTTTTCCGCCACGGTAAAGCAGCGGGTAACGATGCCGTTCATGACCAGATAGAAAACAGCCGCAATGATGAAGGGAGTCATCACCGTGGTGGTGGACACCCAGTCGGAGGTAACCTTGAGAAGCTCCACTACGCCGATGACGCTGGCCAGTGACGTATCCTTGACCAGGGTGATAAATTCGTTCCCCATGGGAGGAATCACGCGCTTGATTACCTGAGGCAGAACCACGCGGAAGAAGGTTTGCTGTTTGGTAAAGCCCAGCACCTTGGAGGCCTCGTACTGTCCCATCGGGATGGATTCCATACCGCCGCGGAAGATCTCCGCGAAATAGGCGGCGTAGTTGAGGGCAAAGGCCAGCATGGCCGCCACGTTACGGTCCAGCTGAATGCCGGTCAGGGGCTTTAAGGCATAAAAGAAGAACAGAAGCTGCAGCATAAGGGGGGTGCCCCGCATCAGCAGAATATAGGCTTTGACTGGCAGGCTGATGATTTTAAACCGGGACATCCGTCCAAAGGCTACCAGAAAGCCCAATGGAAGGGCGAACAGAATGGTGCTGAAGAAGAGTTGAAGCGTCATCAGGGTGGATTCCAGCATCTGCGACAATAGCACCTGATAATTCATAGGCGAACTCCTTACTCAAAGTCAAAAACATAGGGTTAACCGCTCAACAGTCAACCCTATGCTTTCTTGCGATTGGTAAACGAAACAATCTACGCATCCGAAAACGGAGCCGGTTGGCGATTGCCTTGCTACAATTGCGGTTTATTTGCCGATGGTAGTGACGTCCTCGCCGAACCATTTCTTGGAAATCTCGGCCAGCTTGCCGTCTTTATCCATGGCTTTGAGGGTATCCTCGATTTTGGCTTTCAAAGCGTCGTCTCCAATTTTAAAGCCGATGACATAATCCTCTACCGCCAGGGATTCCACATTTTTGTCGTCTTTCATCAGAATGCGGTAGGTGTCGGGCTCCTTGGTGAGATAGTAACGGGCGACCACTTCATCGATAGCGATGGCGTCGATGGTGCCGTTTTTCATCTCGATGATGGCCTTGCTGTAGTCGTCGATGCTGATGATGTCGCCCAGAGAGTTTTTGAACTCCGTGGAAGCGTCCAGCGCATCTGCGGCGGAAGAACCGGCCTGTACGCCCAAATTCTTGCCCGCCAGATCGGTGAGATTCTTATATTCAGAATCCACTTTCACCAGGATGATCTGGTTGTTCTTCATATAGGGAATGCTGAGGTTGAGGGTTTTCTCCCGGCCTTCGGTTTTGCTCAGGCCGTTCCACAGACAATCCACATTATCGTTGTTGATCTCGTTGACCTGGGTTTTCCAGTTAATGGGCTGCTTTTTCAGGGTAACGCCCAGGCGCGCGCACACCTCAGTGGCCACGTCCAGATCAAAGCCGACCAGTTCGCCGGTTTGCTCGTCCTTGTAGCCCATGGGCGGGAAAGCGGTGTCCATACCGAGCACCAGCTCGCCGGCCTTTTCTACTTCCTGCCAGGATTTATCCTCCCCAGAGGACGGTTTGGAATTTGCATTGCATCCAGCCAGCACAGTGACCATCGTGACCAAGGCCAGCAGCAGAGACATCCATTTTTTCATGTTTTTTCCTCCTGTCAAATACGGTTTTTCCGAATTGATATCCATATTTTATCCTATTAGCATCCTAAAGTAAAGAGGAAAACGCGCTTTTTTGAAAATTTCTAGGGATTCTTGGAAAAGGAAGGAAGGCGGGGAGAAACAGCGGCAAAAACTTGACAATTATTATCGAAATGGTATGATAATAAACAAGAGGAGAGTACGGCAATGCAGTTACAACGCGGTGGAGGTTAGTATGAGGATTTCTACAAAAGGAAGGTACGGACTAAGGGCCATTATCGATATCGCGGCGCACAGCGCGGAGGGGCAGATTCCCATTAAGGAGGTCTCCAAACGGCAGGGTATCTCCGACAATTATCTGGAACAGATCATCTTTCCCCTGAAAAAGGCGGGGATTGTGCAGAGCGTGCGGGGCTCCCAGGGCGGGTATTATTTGGCGCGTCCCGCCAAGGATATCACCGCAGGAGAGGTGCTTCGGGTGCTGGAGGGAGATCTGGCCCCGGTGGAATGCCTGGCGGGCGGCGGGGAGCCCAATTGCGATCGGGTGGATACCTGCACCACCCTTTCCCTTTGGCTCAAGCTGAGAGACGCCGTCAACCAGGTGGTGGACAATGTGTCCATCCAGGAGTTGGTGGACGAGTGCAAGGAGCGCGTGGAACTGGATTTTGGAAGAGGGATTTAACGTTTTCCGCAGAGCGAGCGGCGGCCTGCAGAAGGGAGTATATTTTGAAGGCAACCGTAAAAATCACCTATTTGGACAACAGCGGGTTTGCGGTAGAGACCGAGAACCGCTTTCTGGTATTCGATTATTACAATCCGAAACCGAAGGGAGGCCGGCTTTCCCAGGGCGTGGTAAATCCGGAGGACATCGGGGATCGGCGCGCCGTTTTGTTTGTGTCCCACAGTCATTACGATCACTATCACAAAGGGATTTTTCAGTTGAGGGATCAGGTTCCTCACATTGGATACATACTGTCCGATGATGTGAAATGCAAGCCGGGAGCGGACGTTTTGCTGGTGGCGCCCGATGGGGATTATCCGTTTGACGGGATGGAAATCCACACCCTGCGGTCCACCGACCTGGGGGTCGCTTTTTTGCTGAAGGCGGATGGAATGACCATTTACCACGGCGGCGATCTAAACTGGTGGCACTGGATTGGAGAGCCGGAGGAAAAGAATCAGTCCATGGCCCGGCGTTTTTTAGCGGAGATGGATTCCCTGCGGGGGATGGACATAGATGTGGCCTTTGTGCCTATGGACCCCAGGCAGGAGCACAACTACCTGTTGGGGCTGAACGCGTTTATGGAGCGGGCCAACGCCCGGCATGTGATCCCCATGCATTTTGGGCGCGCAATCGAGGCGTTCGATTGGCTGGAGCAGGATCCCCGGGCGGACGGCTACCGGGAGCGGATCGTGCCGCTGACCCGGAGAGGGCAGCAGGTGACAGTAACCATTTAAAAGCGGACATAGAAAAGAACCGGCGATTGAAACGGCTTTAAGCCGTGAAGTCGCCGGTTCTTTTTAAGACGGATCCTTTTCCATACTTGATGCCGTTGCGCTCGACGGTTGCATGTGTTTTAAGGCAAAATCAATGCACTGGTTAAGCAATTGATTACGGCTCATAGTATATTCAGAAGCAATGGAATTGATTAATTCTAGCCTGTCAGACTGGATTCGTATGCTGATACAGTCCGTACTTTTACTTTTTGGAATAAAATTCTTCATCCTCCCACTCCTTTTTTGTCTAGGAATTCTTTTGTGTAATACATGATAGTATTATAATATTGTGATATATAAATGTGAACATAATTATAGTATACTTTGAATAGAAAAATGGAGGTGTAAGGATGGAGAATAAGTTTGTTGTGACCCCAAAAGACACAACGAAAAAGGAAGAGAAATCGATTGTTATGACATTGAGATTAAACAGGAATTTACAGGAAGAATTTGATAAACTCTCCAAACGGAGCGGTCGAACCAGAAATGAACTGATGTGCATGGCGTTGCAATATGCTTTAGACAATCTAGAGTTTACACCAGAGATAAAAAACGAGAAAGAACCCAATTGAGAGCGGACGCGCTCTCTTTTTTTATTCTAAGTCGTCCCAAGCGAAAATCGTAGGGAAGCTTTTATAAGAAGGGATATCGTGCAGAGAAGTTATTCTCTCAAAGCGCTGTGATTTTCCCCCAACAGCTCCCGCACAGCCTGGATCTCCAGATGCTTGACCACAAAGCTCTCACTGGACTCCGAATAGAGATGTACACGCACGTTGCACCGCCTTGAGCGCCGCTGAAAAGGGCTTTGAGAGATTGACACCATCTGCACCCGGTCCCAGGGAATGGAGGCGAAATAGAGGGTCAGCCTGCGGTAACCGCTGATTAGCAGCGCCTCCTGTTCCCGGGAGAGCCCGGCTGTGCGCTGGGCGGCAAAGCGCAGGGCGCACCACCAGCAGAAGAAAGGGGCGGCGAACACCGAAACCAGCGAGAACAGGCGGCTGTAGGACCCAAACAAATAGGGGGACAGCGTGACCGCGAAAAAACCGGCGGCAAACCACAAAGGAGTGAGCAGATAGCTTTTTACCGTGCCTTTGGGCGGGCGGATGGGCTCTTTGTGCCGCGTGGGAAGTCCGGGAACGGCGCGCTGAAGCAGACAAGCCAGTTCCTGATGGGAAGCGGCGGCCACAAGCATGCTGCGGTCCCCTTTGTCTTTGCCCGAACCGATGTTGTGCACATAGCCGCTGTATAAGCGAAACATCCGCATCAACAGCGTTTGCCGGATGGAAAGGGCGCTGACCCGGGAGGATCGGAACATGCGCTGGCTGGAATTTACCAGTCCCCGGCGGATGGTCAACAAATCGTTGCAGCGGAACAGCTTAAAGTTCCCATAGCGGAACAGCTGCACCAGCAGCGCGATGACCCAGCCCGCGAACAGCAGATAGGCCAGGGCCGCGGAAACTGGGGGAATCCCCCAGGCTGCCAGTTGAAGGCTTAGATCCACTGTGGAATACAGCCGTTCGCTGATTTCTGCGCCCAGCACATCGCCCATTCGTTTGATAAAGGGAGCTACCAGTAAAAGCCCAGTGCCGGGATTGGACCAAAATGCGGACATCAACAGGATGCGCCAAGCTCCGGCCCGATAAAGCAGCTCCTGCCGGCAGATGGGATAAACCGCGACGGCAGTGCGCCATAGATACTTGCGGGAGAGGGTCAACCCCACGTCCGCATGTTTTTTTCCTCCGGCGGGGGTGTCTAAAAACAGGCGGGCCGCCCCAAAGAGGGCGGGGGCCAGCGTCTGTTTCACTGTGACGGAATCAAAACACCGGTAGGGAATGCGCATCTGCCTTTGAAAAAACAAGCCCCGCTGATAAAGAAGGGCTTGTTCGTCCGAGCGGTATCCGGTGGCCCTGCGTTGGGCCGCAGAGAGGACGAAGAAGCCGGCCAGCAGCATAAGCTGCACCGAGGCCAGCCGGATTTGTTCCCATAAGTTTTCCGGACGCATCAAAAGCTGCTGGGACAGGGGGATAAGCAGAAGCAGGGCCCAGCGGGAGATGTATTCCCAGACGGCGTATGGATGGATACGGTTAAGATTGTTCATGGGTGTCCCTCCCGTTGATACGGCGGTAAAGCTCTGTTCCCTGCGAAAGAGACAGCCCGCCGATGGAAAGCTTTGCCCCGGCGGCGTGGAGAATCAGAGTGCATACGCCGCACAGCCGTTGGGCAGGGGTGCGCAGCAGCTCTGCGTATTGCACCCGGGAGAGCGGCAGGGTGCGTTCATAACAAAAAATGACCCCAACGGCCAGTTTGGCGGCTTGAGGGGTGATCTCCCATCGGCTGGATCGGTATCTTTGGGGATAGTACCAGACACAGGCGAGCAGGAATAGCAAAGCCGAAACCGCGCCGAGAAAAAAAGCGGCCGCGCCGCTGAACACCGCCGCTATACCGCACAAAAAGAATCCGGCTGCCGCCAGGCACAAAGCGCGGATGCGCCAGACCCATAAGATGCGTTTGGATAACTGCTGCAAATGGATCACCCCCTATACTTGGTTAGATTTCCCATTTGTTCATTCAAATACTCGCGATTGCAAATGCTTGAGCAAAATAGAAAAGGCTGCGGCCAAACCGGTCGCAGCCTACAGCACGGAGGGAAAGAGTCCGTTTAAAGCAATTCATAGGCTGCGATTCCCACCAGCCCCGGACCTGTATGCGCGCCCAAAGCGGCGGAAACCGGCGTCAACGAGCATTCGGCCACATCGGCAAAGGATTTGATCTGGTCGATAACGGTCAGAGCGGTTTCCTCCTCCAAACCGTGCACGGCGCTGACCACAATCCGTTTGCCGGAGAATTGCCGCTTTATCTCCTTGACCAGCAATCCAATCGCCCGCTGAAAGCCGACGGTTTTGGCGGCGGTTTCGTACACGCCCTCTTGGTTTACCTCAATGAGCGGGTTGATGCGCAGAAGCGCGCCCACCGTTCCCTCCACCTTGCCGATGCGCCCTCCCCGCCGCAGATAGGAGAGATTGCGAACCACAAACAGGCAGCGCATCCGTGCGCGCACCTCCTCCATAGCCCGCACAGCTTGCTGAATGTTGCCGGAGGCTTCCAACACCCGGGCTGCGGTGAGAACCAGACTGCTCTGCCCGCAGGAAAGAGTTCGGCTGTCCACTGCGTGAACGCGCAGATCGGTTCGCTCCTCGCCCAGAGATTTGACAAAATGATAGGTGCCGGAAAGTCCGGAGGACATGCCTACAAAGAGCGCCTGGTCCGCGCCGCTTTGTTTGACCTGCTCCAAGGCTTCCGCGATGTCCCCGCCGGAGGGCAGTGAAGTAGAGGGGATTTCCTGTTCCAGCATGGGGTAAAGGTCGGCGGCGGGCAGCTCCACCCGATCCCTGTAAGCGCTGCCGGAGAAAATCAGGCGCAAGGGGATAACGCTGATTTGGTAACGTTTGAGGAGTTCCTCCGAGAGATCGCAGGCGGAGTCGGTGAGCAGGGCGATTTTTTTAGCTTCCATGGGATTCCCTCCTGAGAGATTGAGGATAGACACGGCGCTCCTGGCGGTGGAACATGCAGAATCTCAAGATGAAAGTTGCGCTTCCTCCGTGAGCCGTGCGGGAAACACGCCGGTAAAGCCGTCCGGGCGGGCTTTTATACCGGCGCATTTTTTAAATAAAATTACAAAGGGATACAAAAGACGGCTGATAAAATGTTCCGGCTAAACGGGAAACATGATGCAAGCGCGGTTGAGTAGCGCGTTTCTATCAAATAAAAAAACCGGAAACTATGGCGGTGGGCGTTTCCCGTTGTTTTTTCGCATATCCACTACCAATTGTTTCCGGAAAGGAACGGTTTATTCTATTTTTAGGGATTTTCCAGAAGAATGGACTGGGTGAGCCGCTCCAATTGCTCATAGGTCTCCAGGGCGCAGGCTTCCCTTCGGTAACCGGCGGCCCCCCGCATTCCCTTGAGGTACCACCCCACGTGTTTTCTGGCCTCCCGCATCCCGAGAAATTCCCCTTTTTGTTCGCACAGCGCATGAATATGGCGAAGCAGTACCCGCATTCGTTCGCTGGTTCCAGGCTCAGGGATGGTTACGCCGTGCTCCAGATAGGCGTTGATTTGGGAAAAAATCCACGGATTGCCCAGCGCGCCCCGGCCTACCATAACCGCGTCGCAGCCGGTGCGCTCCAACATGCGTGCAGCGCTGGGCGCGTCGGTGACGTCCCCGTTACCAATTACCGGAATGGAAACCGCTTGTTTTATCTCACGGATGATGTTCCAGTCTGCGGGAGGAGAATACATCTGCTCCCGGGTGCGGGCATGCACCGCCACCGCGTCCGCTCCGGACGCGGCGCAGATGCGGGCCACCTCCACCGCGTTGATGGATTGGCTGTCCCACCCTTTGCGGATTTTTACCGTAACCGGAAGATCCACCGCGGCTTTTACCGCGGAAACAATGCGGCCGCACAGTTCCGGGTTTTTCATCAAAGCGCTGCCCGATCCATTATTGGTAATTTTGGGGGCTGGGCAGCCCATATTAAGGTCGATAAAATCAGGACGATGAAGCAACGCCAGTTTTGCAGCCTGGGCCATGGTTTCGGGATCGTCCCCGAACAGCTGGATGGCGGCGGGGCGCTCGTTTTCAGAAAGCTCCATCAAGGCGTCCGATTTGCGGTCGGAAAAGGTGAGGGCTTTGGCGCTTACCATTTCGGTGACGACGCATCCCGCCCCAAAGGAGGCGCAAAGCTCCCGAAAGGGGCGGTCGGTCACCCCGGCCATGGGAGCCAGAAAAACGCGGCCTTTGATTGTTCGATTTCCAATTTTCATGTTGAAACCTCCTAAACTGTGCGTTATTATATCATAGAACGCGAAAAAATTCGATGAGATTGTTTTTCGGTTTTCCTGTTATGGCTATGGAAAGGGCGGACTTTTTGTAAAAAAGCGCTCTTGCAGCCCAGGACAGCCGTATGAACGAGAGGAATAGGACGGCGGTTATCCATCGGAGAGAAATTGGAATCGATGCGGGCAGGCGCGAATACGACCTTATTTTATGGGGAAAAAGATGTTATAATAGATTGTAATTAATTGTATGGGAGAATATCTATGAAATTATTGGTGCTAGACGGCAACAGCATCCTCAACCGCGCCTTTTACGGCATCAGGCTGCTCACCACCAAGGACGGCAGCTATACCAATGGAATTTACGGGTTTTTGACGATGTTGCAAAAGCTCAAGGAGGAAACCTCTCCCGACGGAGTGGCCATTGCTTTTGATATGCGCGCCCCCACGTTTCGCCATAAGGCCTATGACGGCTACAAGGCTCAGCGCAAGGGCATGCCGGAGGAACTGGCGGGCCAGTTGCCGGTGCTCAAAGAATTGCTGGCAGCGCTGGGGTATCGCATCGTCGAGTCGGAGGGCTATGAGGCGGACGATATTTTGGGCACCCTTGCAAGGCGTTGCCGGGAGACTGGGAATCAGTGCGTCATCGCCACCGGCGACAGAGACAGTCTGCAACTTGTCAGCGATAACGTCACCGTTCGCATCACAGCCACCAAGTTTGGCCGTCCTGAGGTGACGGTGTACGACCGGGACAAGATCGTGGAAACCTACGGGGTTGAGCCGGAGCAGCTCATTGATATCAAGGCCATTCAAGGGGACAGCTCGGACAACATACCCGGTGTGGCGGGCATCGGTCAAAAGGGCGCTGCGGAACTTATCCAGAAATTTCATGACTTGGACACGATTTACGAGCATTTGGATACCTTGGAGATCAAGGATGGCATGCGCAAAAAGCTGGCGGCGGGAAAAGACAGCGCTTATATGAGCCGCATGCTGGGCGCCATTGTGACCAACGCGCCGGTAGACACGGAACTAAGTCATTATATTCCCGGAGAAGGGGATAGACAGGCCGCCGCCAGGCTGATGACCAAACTGGAGTTTTTCTCTTTGATGGATAAGCTGGGGCTGGGAAATGTGACCGTTGATCCGGTTGAAGAGGAGACGGCCGGGCAGGAGGCTCTGCCGGTTCAGGAGATCGAGGGCGAAGAGCTGCTCTCCCTGCTCAGGGGAGAAAAAAAGGCGGGGATTTGCGTCCGGTTTGGAAAACAAGGCATTGAGTGTTTCGCCTGCTGCCTGGCGGAGAAAATTCTGCTGATTCGGGGGGAATCCCTATGCTCTTCCCTGTTGCAGGATGTGTTTTCTGACCAAACTCTTGCGCTGTGCGTCCATGACAGCAAACCCATCTACGCCGCGCTGGACAGGTTGGCGGGAGACTGCTCTCAAAAGTTGGGAGAAGCCATTCGTTTTGACACCATGTTGGCGGCTTATCTTTTAAATCCTTCCGCCTCCGGTTACGACCTCCAGCGCATTGCACAGGAGTACGGCCTTTCGACGCCCTCTCTGCAAAACGCGCCGGAGGAAGAGAAAGCGCTCTTATTGGACGCGGCCATTCTCCCGCGAGTAGCGGAAAAGCTGCGGGATGAAATTGAGAAAAATAACCAGACCTCTCTGTTGCAGGACATTGAGCTGCCATTGGCCCGTGTGCTGGCCCGCATGGAGTGCGTCGGTTTTGATGTGGATGAACAGGGAATCCGGGAATATGGAGACAAGATTGAGACCGATTTAAACGAGATGCAGCGCAAGGTATATGAAGCGGTGGGCTACGAATTTAACATCAACTCCCCCAAACAGCTGGGGGAAGCTCTCTTCGTCAAGCTGGGGCTGCCCCATGGCAAGAAGAACAAAAGCGGCTATTCCACCAGCGCCGAGGTGCTGGAGAATCTGCGCTACGCCCATCCGGCGGTGGAGCTGGTTTTACAATTCCGAATGCTCAGCAAGCTCAAATCCACCTACTGCGACGGCTTATTAAAGGTGATCGGGGAGGATGGACGCATTCATTCCAGCTTTAATCAGACCGAAACACGCACTGGGCGCATCAGCTCCACAGAACCCAACCTGCAAAACATTCCTGTGCGCACAGATCTGGGCCGGGAGCTTCGCCGTTTCTTTTGCGCAAGGGAGGGCTTTTTGCTGGTGGACGCGGATTATTCCCAGATCGAGCTGCGCGTATTGGCCCATGTGGCCGACGACGCCAATATGATAGAGGCTTTCCGTAACAACGAGGATATTCACGCCATCACCGCTTCCCAGGTGTTCCATATGCCGGAGCCTATGGTCACGCCCTTGATGCGCAGCCGGGCTAAGGCGGTCAATTTCGGTATCGTATACGGCATCGGCGCGTTTTCCCTGTCCAAAGATATCCACGTGTCCCGCAAGGAGGCCGATCAATATATCAAGGATTATTTGGCCCACTATTCCGGCGTAGACCGCTACATGAAGGAAGTCACGGAGCAGGCCAAAGACCAGGGATATGTGGAAACCATGTTTGGCCGCCGGAGATATCTTCCCGAGCTTGCCTCCTCAAATTTCAACTTGAGGGCCTTTGGGGAGCGGGTGGCCCGGAACATGCCCATCCAGGGCGCGGCCGCCGATATTATTAAAATCGCCATGATCCGGGTGGAACGCCGCCTTCGCGAAGAAAATATGCGCGCCCGTCTGATTTTGCAGGTGCACGACGAATTAATCGTGGAAGCCCCCGAGGAGGAGGCGCAGAGGGTGGCGGCGTTGCTTCGGGAAGAGATGGAGCGTTCCGCTCAACTTAAGGCGCCTTTGGTGGCTGAAGCTGCCGTTGGAAAAACATGGTATGATGCCAAGGGGTAAGATTCCCCTTGAGAGAAACGCATGGAAAAGATTTGGGTGAATCAGGCGTTTTTTATTGCATAGCCGTGGGAAGATTGCCGATACTTCCGGTTTGGATGAGAAAGGATAGTCAAAACGATGAACAAAGCACAGCAGATATTTCGCAGCTACCGAGTAAAAAGCCTGATGATGGACGTGGCGTTTGCCCTGCTTACCTTGGGATTGATTGGGGTTTCCATCTGGCAATGGAATGTGATGCTCCTGATGTGGGCCTTTTTGGGATGGTGCGTGCTGTACCTGATCTGGAGGTTTTTAAAGGGGCGCAACCGCAACGCTCTGTTTTCTATTTTGTACGACCAGTGCGACGCCAGGACCTACCGGGATGTTTACGCCCTGATTTTAAAGAGCAGAAAACTGAAATTTGGGTTGGCGGATATCAAAATCGAGCTGGCCTTAGGGATGATCTTTCGGGGGGAGTATCAGCAGGCGCTGGATCTGCTAAATACCATCAACCTCCGTTCCAAGGGACTGGGAAAAAACGCCGTTCTGCGCTGCTATAACCTGATGAGCAAATGCTATGCAAGGCTTGAGAATTGGGATATGGTGGAGCGTACCCGGGAGGATATCGATATCCTGATTAAGACGGGCAAGCTTCGTTCCTCGACGGAGAAGGCGGCCCGCACCGCGTTGGCTTTGGTGGAGGCGGAGCTTTCGCTGCACCAGCGCCAGCTCATCAAGGCTCGGGAGTATCATCAAAACCGGCTGAGCAAGGTAAAGGTGCTCTATCAAAAGGTGTCCATCCAATACCAGCTGGCCTGTATCGATTTGATGGAGGGAGACCGCCGAAAGGCCAAAGAACGCCTGGAGTTTGTCGCCCGGAACGGCGGCACGATGATTGAAGCGGAATTGGCACGCGAACAGCTTAAAAATCTTGAGGATGTAGATCTGTCCGGGGAAGAAGCGGAATAAAACGGTTCATTACATAGTAGGAGGGTGCAGAATGGCTCAAACAGTGCTGTTGAACATGTGTATGGTCACAAAGCCCGGCACACAAACGGTGCTGGTACTGGATAAGAAACATTGCAGGTGGAGCGGACTTACCTTTCCCGGCGGCCACGTGGAGCCGGGGGAGAGCTTTTCTCATTCGGTGCGCCGGGAGTTCAGAGAGGAGACGGGGCTTTCCATCAAAGGCGAGCGGCTGTGCGGTGTCGTCCACTGGTGCGACCCTGAGACTGGGGACCGGAGAGTCCTTTTCCTGTATCGGACGTCTCAGTTTGAAGGGACGCTGGTCCAGGAGACGGAGGAGGGAGAGGTGTTCTGGATGGAGCTTGCAGACCTGATTCATAGTCCCCGGCTGTCCGACGGAATCGCGGATTATCTCAAGATCTTTCTGCGAGAAGAAAACAGCGAGGCGTTCGCTTTGGTACCAAACGGAGACTGGGATGGATTTGAAATTCTGTAGCTGCGCTTATTCACTGATAGAGAGGATATCGAAACCGTGAAAGTTTTGTTTGTATGCACCGGAAATACCTGCCGCAGCCCCATGGCGGAAGGAATCTTTCGGAAAATGACCGAGGAGCATGGGGACGGCCGGCGTTTCTATTGCATGAGCGCGGGTCTTGCCGCGGTGGAGGGAGAGCCGCCCACGGAACATGCAGTGGCGGTGTGCGGGGAAATTGGAGTGGATATCAGCAAACACCGGTCAAAAAAAATTTCCGAATTGGGAAATCTTGAGGCCTTTGACGTGTTCGCCGTGATGACTTCCACGCACGCTTATGTGCTGCGGCAGGCGGGCGTGCCGGAGTACAAGCTCTATGTATTGCCCGGGGAAATTCCCGATCCCTTTGGCGGGGACATGAATACCTATCGGATATGCCGAGAGCGCATCCAGGGAGCGCTGAATGCGCTGTATACACTGATAAAAAATAGATTGGGATAGAGCATGAAACAGAATCTATATGAGATTGTACCTATGGCAGAAGAGCACGTGAAGGAGATTGCGCGTCTGGAAAAAGCTTGTTTTTCCCAGCCCTGGAGTGAGGAAGGGATTGCCGCCGAACTGCGAAACCCCACCGCCTGTTTTCTCACCGCGCTCAAGGATGGAAAAGTGGCTGGATACGCTGGCATGCATGTTGTTTGCGGGGAAGGGTATCTTACCAATGTGGCCGTATTTCCGGAGATGCAGGGGAAAGGCGTTGGACGCGCTCTCGTTAAGACGCTGATTACCCAAGCCCGGGAGAAGCAGTGCGCGTTTGTCTCTCTGGAAGTGCGGCCTTCCAACCTTCCCGCGGTGGAACTTTATCAGAAGGAAGGATTTCAACCAGTGGGCAGACGCAAAGGATTTTATGATGCGCCCAAGGAGGACGGGCTCATTCTGACCCGTTACTTATAGTTTTACGTGGAGATTTGCGGTCGGTGACAAAGACCGTTTTGAATGGAGGAGAATCGGATGCGAATTTTGGCGATTGAAAGTTCCTGCGATGAAACCGCCGCCGCAGTGGTGGAGGATGGGAGAACCGTTCTCTCCTCGGTGGTGGCCTCTCAGGTGGAGGAACACAAGCTGTATGGAGGGGTGGTGCCCGAAATCGCCTCCCGCCGCCATGCGGAGGCGATTGTGGGAGTTACCAGCCAGGCGCTTCAGGAAGCCCGGATGGAGCTATCACAGGTGGACGCTCTGGCGGTCACCTATGCCCCGGGGCTCATTGGCGCGTTGCTGGTGGGGGTGAACTTTGTCAAGGGGCTGAAGCTGGCCACTGGAAAGCCGCTGATCCCCGTGCATCATCTACGCTCCCACATCGCGGCCAACTACATCGCTCATCCGGACTTGCAGCCGCCTTTTTTGTGCTTGGTTGTATCCGGCGGACACAGCCACATCATTGAAGTGAGCGATTACACCAAACTGCGGGTGATCGGGCGTACCCGGGACGACGCGGCGGGCGAGGCCTTTGACAAGGCGGCCCGCGCAATGGGGATGCCCTATCCAGGCGGCATCCATATGGATAAAATTGCGGGCGGCGGGGACGACGGCGCTTTCCGGTTTCCTCATCCCAGAGTGGACGGAGCCCCCTATGATTTCAGCTTTTCCGGGCTCAAAACCGCGGTAATCAACCAAATCCATAACGCCGCCCAGAAGGGAATCGAGCTGCCCGTGGCCGATTTGGCCGCCTCTTTCCGCAAAGCAGTGGTGGATTGCCTTTTGGATCGGTTTATAAAGGCGGCCCGCGATACCGGGGCCACCCGTTTGGTAACGGCGGGAGGCGTATCCGCGAACCGTTTGCTGCGCGCCCGATTGGAAGAAGAGTGCAGGCAAAACGGCTGGGAGCTTTTCATGCCGCCTCTTTCATTATGCGGGGATAACGCCGCCATGGTGGGCGCGCAAGCCTACTATGAATTTCTTAGTGGACGTTCGGCAGGATTGGACTTAAACGCTTGCGCAGCGATGTCGATTGAGGAGTAATTAATTCTCATAACGAGGAATTTTTGCAGGAATCCATCTGTTTTCATGCAAAACCAATAGACAAAGGATCGTTTTTCTGATAATTAATTAACAAATTAGTCATTGATAAAAGCGATCGATTATATTATAATGGATACCAAAACCGCTAGAGCATGCGGAAATCAAGTATGCTTGCTTGCCCATTGGGGCAGAAAGGGGATTTATACAATGACGAACAATAAGTCTGTTCTCAATTGGATTGAGGAAATGAAAGCGCTCGTCAATCCCGACCAAGTAGTCTGGATCGATGGCTCTGAAGAACAACTGGAAGCCCTGCGCAAAGAGGCTTGCTCCACCGGCGAGCTCATCAAGCTGAATCAGGACAAGCTGCCCGGCTGCTATTTGCACCGCACCGCTGTCAACGATGTGGCCCGTGTGGAGGATCGCACCTTTATCTGCTCTAAAAAAGAAGAAGATGCAGGTCCTACCAACCATTGGAAAGATCCGCAGGAAGCTTATAAAATGCTGTATGATATCGCCCGCGGCAGCTATAAGGGACGTACCATGTACGTGATTCCTTATTCCATGGGCCCCATCGGTTCTCCTCTGGCCAAAATCGGCATTGAGCTGACCGATTCCATCTATGTGGTGCTCAACATGGCCATTATGACCCGCGTGGGCCAGAAGGTTCTCGATACCCTGGGCGACAGCGAGGATTGGGTGAAGGGTCTGCACTGCAAGTGCGACATCGATCAAGACAAGAGATATATCTGCCACTTCCCGGAGGACAATACCATTATTTCCGTGAACTCCGGTTACGGCGGAAACGTTTTGCTGGGTAAGAAGTGCTTTGCGCTGCGCATTGCCTCCTACCTGGGTAAGAACGAGGGTTGGATGGCCGAGCATATGCTCATCCTGGGCATCGAAAACCCGCAGGGCGAAGTCAAGTACATCGCCGCCGCCTTCCCGTCCGCCTGCGGCAAGACCAATCTGGCAATGCTGATTCCGCCGGAGGGCTACAAGGCCAACGGCTATAAAGTATGGTGCGTGGGCGACGACATCGCCTGGATGCGCAAGGGTCCCGACGGCAGATTGTGGGCCATCAATCCGGAGAACGGCTTCTTCGGCGTTGCGCCCGGAACCAACCAGAAGTCCAATCCCAACGCATTGGCTTCTACCCGTAAGGGCACCATCTTTACCAATGTTGTCCACAATCTGGACGACAACACCGTGTGGTGGGAAGGCCTCGACAAGAATCCGCCCACGAACGCCGTGGATTGGAAGGGAAATCCCTGGGACGGCTCCGCTTCCACCGAGAAGGGCGCGCATCCCAACAGCCGCTTCACCGCGCCTGCCAAGAACTGCCCCTGCATCAGCCCTGAGTTTGAGAAGACTTCCGGCGTGCCGATCTCCGCGATTGTGTTCGGCGGACGCCGCGCCAAGACTGCTCCGCTGGTGTACCAGTCCCGCGATTGGAACAACGGTGTGTTCGTAGGTTCTATCATGGCTTCTGAAACCACTGCGGCTGCCGCCGGCGCCGTAGGCGTTGTGCGCCGCGATCCCATGGCGATGCTGCCTTTCTGCGGTTATCACATGGGCGATTACTTCGCTCACTGGATTGAAATGGGCGAGAAGCTGGGCGACAAGGCTCCCAAGATCTTCAACACCAACTGGTTCCGTCTGGACGACGAAGGCCACTTCATTTGGCCGGGCTTTGGCGACAACCTGCGCGTGCTGGAGTGGATCCTGAAGAGATGCGACGGCGAAGTAGGTGCAAAAGAAACCGCGATCGGTTATGTTCCCAATGCCGACGACATCAATCTGGAGGGATTGAATCTCGACAAGGCCAACCTGGAGGCAATCCTGGAAGTGGATAACAATGTCTGGGCCGAGGAAGCCAAGGGCATTGAGGAGTTCTATGGCAAGTTTGGCGACAAGCTGCCCCAGGAACTCAAGAACCAGTTGAACGCTCTGAAGGATAGACTGGCGAAATAAGCTGCGACTTGATTCCATCAAGGCCGCCGTACTTAATGTACGGCGGCCTTTTTGTGCTTTCCTGCGATTCCGGCTGCCCGTGCGTTGCTTGATAATCCTTGCAAGTGTAGCTGCAGAAACAATTTATAATATTTATTTTTTGATAAATGTTAAATAACATATTGACATTCAATAATTAATATGTTAATTTAAATATACCAAAAGTGCTTTCGGTATATTTAAATGATTTATACAATATTGTGATATGATTGTTAATGTAATAATGTAACAAAATGTTGAAGGAGTGTGAATTCTCATGTTAAGACGTAAAGGTATGCGTTTAGCAACTCTATTAAGTTCAGTAGTATGCTTGGTCTCAATCGCTATACCAGCATCGGCTAAAGTTTGTCAGTCTCACACCCAAGGGAATTTTGGTTCGTCAACGGGATATTCAGGTACTGCCATAAATGGTGGTGTAGGTAATAGTATGTATTCTGGTAATATGATCGCAAAAATTCAGGGTAAATATAGATATGCAGGGAGTACTACTTCCTATGACTTTAAGGCAAGTGAGTCTGGAAGTGGCTATTATAAAAGCGCTACCTATTCAACAAATAAAGTTGTAGACACAGCTACCGGATTTGGTGATTTTTATGGTAGCGCAGGAGGCGCTTCCTATAGTAAGACTTTATATTACGATTGATTTTGTAGTTTAAGAGGAGGGGGAGTAAGTGGAAAGATACACATACTCCCCCTTTTCCAGCGTTAGGATAATTGATATAAAAGGAGATGACCACCATGAAAACAAGAAAAAGGATTCTTGCCGTTTTTCTCACGATGTTTTGTCTCTGTATGGTTGTAACTTCCTGCGGTTCTAGAGGTACCACCAGAGATACTACTATATTTAGCAATTTTTCTGAAAATAGCAACTTATTATCAGGAGCTCCTTTCCTTTTATCTTGTGAAATTAATGGATCGGGGTCGGAGTCTCCCTACGGCGACCTTTATCAGCCGGAAGATGATTATCCTTATATGCTGGATGGGGATGCTTTTTGGCAATATACAGAAGTAAATACAGGATTTTATTTTAGGCGTGGTTTTGAGTCGGGCATATATTTATTTTATATGCCCAAGGATACCATGCAGCCAATCCCCTTATGCAATAAACCAAACTGTCAGCATTATGCCCGTGAAGATAAGGGCATTTCTCTTAAGGAAATTCTGGCTTTCCGAATGGAATGCAATGCTTATTTGGAAGGTTATAATAATCTTTTTTTCCTGGACGGTTCTCTTTATGTTATAGCGAATTTTGACGCCTTGAGCCAGGATTTGGCGTTGTACCGGATTTCTGCCGACGGCACGCAGAAAGAGAAGCTTTATTCTTTCCGGTTTGAGGAAAATTATGATGAAAATGGAGATCCGATTGAAGGGGGGGCGATTGTTTCTCTTCTTGGAGTGGTAAGACCACATCGTGGATATTTATATTATATCGTTCAATCGCCCCAAAATTCCGTTTTGTATCGCTTACCTATGGGACAGTATGACAAGCCGCCGGAAAAAGTTTATACTTATCCCAGCAGCAGCATTCCTACCCTGAAATTTTTTTATGGGAATTATTTATATATTGGAGCGGTAGATGAAAACGGAGCGCTGTTTTATAACCGGTTTGATGTGGAAACGGGTTCCATGATTTCCCATTTGGAAAATATAGGAGACCCATTTGAGCTTTTAAACTTTTATGAAGGAAAATTATTGCTTACGCATAATGAAAAAAAGGATGGCTTATATCTCGCTGATTTGGATGGGAAAAATCCCACCAAGTTATCTGAACAATGCAAGAATTTTGTCGGCAGTGTTGCCGGCCCCTATATCATAGGCTACGATTATCCCGACAAAAATACGGATAAAATAAAAGTTCCTTATACTCTTTATAACGGAAAAGGAGAGGTTCAAGGGAATTTTGAACTGGAATCCTCTGAAAAGCCCCCTTGTTTAGAAGGAAGCACAAAAGATAAGCTATTTCTTTCCATAGGGATAGAGGGTGAGCGAAAACATGGTTACTTGGATTTCACAACCGGAGAACTTACCATTCTTTTTTAATTATTATTACATCATCTATTTACGTTTCATTCTCATATTTTATTTTAATTACCATATTTATGATACTGAAAAACTTGGCATTCCTAGCAGCAATGGATAGTTTTACTGGAAAAATAGATTATATTGATATGTTGCTAGAGCCATAAGTCTTAGTTCTGGAGATTGCTGAAAATTAGAATGTAATTAAGCAACAAATCTAAGGAGTGTGAATTCTCATGATAAAACGTAAAAGTATGCGTTTAGCAACTCTATTAAGTTCAGTGGTATGCTTGGTCGCGGTCGCTATACCAGCATCTGCTAAAATTTGTCAGTCCCATACCCAAGGGAATTTTAGTTCGTCAACAGGATATTCAGGTAAGGTCATAAACGGCGGTGTGGGGAATGGTATGTATTCTGGTTACATGAGCGCGAAAATCCAGGGCACATACAAACAAACAGGAAGCGCGACTAGTTATAACTTTAGGGGAAGCGAATCTGCAAATAGTTATTTTATAGGAGCTACCCATACAGCGAATCAAGATGTATATATCGCTTTTGGTATGGGTGAGTTCTATGGTAGCACAGGAGGAGGAGCCACCTATAATAAAATTTTATATTACGATTGATTTTGCAACTTAAGAGGGGGGAAGAAAAACCCGCATACCCTGCCTTTTCCAGATTCTTATACAAATTAAGATACAGTGCTATAGTTTTTATATCTATATGGTTGTAACTTCAAGAACTTAAAGGTTGAGAAAATTATGGAGCCCAGAGAGAGTATGGTGGATTTCCTATACTCTCTCGTTTTTCTATTTTTATCTTTGATTCGCGGACAGTTTTGTGTTGAAACGATCTTAGGAAAGTGCCAATCTGCAAGGAGGGATCACACAACCATGCGCCTGTTTTTTTACGAATGCTATAAGCTGCTGACCCAAAAAGCCATCTTAATTTTGCTGATTTTCCTATTCCTATTTAACGGATTTTCTTATTGGAACACACAGCGGCTGGTGTACGCCCAGGAGATTGATACCCTGCCTGTCTATGAAAAGGTACTTCATCAATTTAAGGGGATGGACGTAGATCAAGCGATAATCCAGCTGGAAAAATACAAGCAACAGCTCGAAATGCGCGGTAAATACCGTTATGCGCAGATGGCGGGAGACACGCTTTGGATGCAAGACCTAAAAGACGACAATCCAGAGCTATTCAGTGATTCCTGGACTCCCATTTACTCGGATCAAGAGGACGCTGATACCATGGCGGTTACTCGCGTTCTGGATCAGCTTTGCCACATCCGGGATTATGAATCAAAAATCACAAAGATCCAAACACAGAGCAAAACCATGCTGGCTACCGATGTGTTCCAAGATTCGACCGGCTATTCCAGGAATAATATTATTAAAACCGCCCGGGATTTTTCCAGTCTGTATGAGCTGCCTCTATTTTTAGATATGGATTACGGTGTGGAACAGGTGGGAAAGGGAGGACTTTCCGATGTTCTTCTGTTGGCAATTGTGGTGGTGCTTGCGCTGGGCCTGATTGCGAAAGAAAAGCAATCCGGTGTTCTTCAGTTGGTTCAGCCTACCTTAATGGGAAGAGGACACACCTTAAGAGCCAAACTAGCGGTTCTTTTGGCTGGCTGTGCCCTTTCCACTGTTCTCATTTTTACCACCAATCTGCTGATTTCCGGAATACAGTTCGGCTTCGGAAATTTGGGGCGTTATGTCCAATCCATTTCCTCATTTTTAAGCATGGAGCTCGTGCTTACAGTTGGAGAATTTTTCCTGTTAACCTTTCTAATTAAGCTGGTCTTTGCCTGCTTGATCGGACTTTTGTGCTTTGCAATTCTCTGCTTCTGTAAGAGCACTCAGATTTCTTATATCATTCTGGCCGCTTTGTTCGGCGGAAGTTATCTACTTTACACTTACATACCATCCAATGCCTACTTAAACCATCTGAAATATATTAACTTGTTTACGTTTCTGAATTCTGCCGGTTTACTCAAAAATTATCAAAATTTGAATCTCTTTTCCCAAGCGGTCAATTTACGGGTGTTGGCCGTCTTCGGCGGCGGCCTCCTGTTGCTGCTGGGGTTGCTTCTCTCCGCTGCGTCTTACCGATCCGGCCGTTTCTTTCAGGCCGCCGCAACATCTTCCGCTTGGATGGAACGATTGGCCCTCCGAAAGACCCATTCTCCGAAAAGCTATGCGATGTCACTTTTCAGTCAGGAATGCTACAAGCTGTTTATCAAATATAAGGCGGGAATTCCTTTGATCCTGGTGGCGCTCATCCAACTTTCCTCCATGGGTTCTTATAACCCGGTGGCCATTGATTCAGAGGAAGCAATGTTCTATCAAATGGTTAGCCTCCATTCCGGTCCTATCTCTCAGGAGCCCTCTCGGTACATCGCTCAGTGTAAGGAGGAGCGGCAGAAGAGCAGTAGAGAGATTGAAGAGGCGGAGCAAAAGCTGCTTGAGGGAACGTTATCACAGCAGGAATACGATCAATTGCTTAGAAAATCCAGTCAATTAGAAGGGAATAAGCCCGCATTTGCCCGCTATGAACAGCGTTATCAGCAACTAATGGACAGTATGGATCTTACCGGTATAGAGCCTGGGATGATTGATGACCGGGCTTATGGCATATTATTCACCAGCAAAACCGACTATATTTCAGAACGTTATTTCAGTTATGCAAACGCACTGATTCTTCTTTTGGCTGTTTTGATACTGGGATGCGGCGGAATGTTTTGTTATGAACACAAAAAAGGGTCAAAACAGTTGTTGCTTAGTTCCAAACGGGGAAGAGGGCCAATGCTACGAAGTAAAATTTTGGTCTGTACGGCTTATTCCCTCGTAGCTGGAATGGTTGTACAAATCTTGTATTATTATAATTTATTTCATAGCTTCCGTCTGACTCCGAAGGATACCCCTTTGCAAAGCGTGTCAGGATGGGAAGCTGTTCCCTGGGATATTTCCGTCTTTGAGGCTATGGGGCTTCAGCTAGTTTTTCAGGTACTGACGATTTTACTCTTAATGATGATTATTCTTATGATTTCGGAGATTTCCGGCAATTATCTAAACGCGATTTTTTTCGGATCTGTAGTATTAATCTTGCCAGTGATTCTTTACAGCTTTGGTCTTGCTCCCGCGCAATATATCAGTTGCTACATTCCTTATGTATTTTATCCTCTACTGCTCTCCGAGCAAGGAGGAATTTGGCTCCCGCTAATTGCCGCAGGGATGATTCTGCTTATTGGTTTGTGCCAGTATTTCCTTCTAAGAAGATACCGTATCGGGCGAAAAAGGAGATGTTATTCTTGAAATTAACAATACACAACATCAGCAAGAGATATGCGAAAGGGAAAAAGAATGCTCTGGATCATATCAACGTAGAGCTTACCCCTGGAGTCTATGGCTTTTTGGGGCCAAACGGAGCGGGAAAATCTACTCTAATGAATATCATTACCGACAATTTGTCCCCCGACAGCGGCTGGATTGAATTCGACGGAGAAGATACGCAGAAGTTAGGAAAAGAGTTTAGGAATATTTTGGGGTACATGCCTCAGCAGCAGGGGCTATACGATGACTTTACTGCTTTGCGCTTTTTATGGTACATGGCTACTCTTAAGGGACTTAAAAAGAATTATGCCAAAGAACGTATTTCCTTTCTTGTTAAATTAGTCAACCTAGAGGACAGTATGCATAAAAAACTGGGTTCTTTTTCGGGCGGGATGAAACAACGCATACTCATTGCCCAGTCTTTACTCAATGATCCTAAGGTTCTGCTCCTTGATGAACCTACCGCTGGTCTTGATCCCAAGGAACGTATACGAATCCGGAATTTCATTAGTGAAATCTCCATGAATAAAATTGTTATCTTGGCGACTCATGTAGTTACGGACATCGAGTACATTGCCAAAGAGATATTATTGATTAAATCCGGGAAGCTGCTCATGAGCGGAGACCAAATAACGCTGCTGGAACAAATGCAGCGCAAAGTGTGGGAAGTAACGGTTCCGGAAAGTCAGATTAGCGCTATACAAAATAAGTATAAAGTGAGCAACATGATTGGGGGGAATGGCAGAGTTACCATGAGAATCGTTGGAGATGCGGTTTCTCCACAATGGTCCCCTGTTTCTGTAAAGCCAAATTTAGAGGATTTGTACTTGTACTGGATGGATGAATAGAGGAAGGTTTCAATGAGAGACTTGTCTCAAAAGAGGTTCCGATAGAAAATGACAGAGATTTCACTGGAGCTATGTGCCACCTATATCACGCGATAAAAGGATCCAAAGCGTCCTTCGGTGAGAATAGGCATTCATTGGGGGAATTTGACTGAAAATAAGAAAAAAATTTGGAATTTGTTCATTATTTGTTCATTTGGGTATTGCTTTTTTTGCTTTGCCTGTTTATACTTAAATCATTAGCTTGCCCGGCATCTTTTTACAGTTGTCGGGTTATATTTTTTTCATTAAGGAGGAATTGTTTCATGGCGAGTACAAAAGCACCCAGCAACGCGATTCACCCAAAGGGCGATTTCTTTAACTTTAAAGGAACCGGCTCCAACCCGCGTACTGAAATTGTCGCGGGACTGACCACCTTCTTCACCATGGCGTATATCATCTTCGTTAATCCGCCGATGTTGAAGGATGCGGGGATGGATCAAAACGCCGTCCTCATCGCCACCTGCTTGGCCGCGGCATTGGGAACCGTGCTGATGGGCCTGTTGTCCAACTATCCCTTTGCGTTGGCCTCCGGTATGGGCCTCAACGCCTTTTTTGCCTACACCATCTGCGGGCAGATGGGATATTCCTGGCAAGCGGGTTTGGCTGCGGTATTCCTGTCCGGCGTGATCTTTATCATCATTACCGTCACCGGACTGCGCACCGCCATTGTCAACGCCATTCCCCTGTTCTTAAAAAAGGCCATCGGAGGCGGAATCGGCTTATTTATCGCCTTTATCGGCCTGAAAAACGCCGGGATCATCGCTGCCAGCGAGAGCACCTTTGTGTCTCTGGACAAATTTAACAATCCCCATATCATTCTGGCGGTGATCGGCCTCATTCTCACCATTGCTCTGGTGGTGTGGAAGGTCAAAGGCGGATTGCTTATCAGCATCCTGGGGACCTCCGCGATCGGCGCTGTGATGCAGTACGCCATGGGCTTTGACATCGGCATGCCCACGGACGTGGCTTTCAATTTCAACCTGGATCTGGGCCCCACCTTCGGCCAGTGCTTCACCGGATTCGGCGAGCTGTTCAGCACCGGCAAGGGCGTGGGCGTGCTCATCTTCTCCATTATTTCCGTACTGCTCTCCCTGACCATGGTGGACATGTTCGATACCATTGGCACCCTGGTGGGCGCGGCCAGCAAGGGCGGATTCTTGGATAAAGAAGGCAACCTGCCCAATGCAAACCGGGCGCTGCTGGCGGACGCCATTGCCACCACCACCGGCGCTGTGCTGGGTACCTCCACCGTCACCACTTATGTGGAATCCAGCTCCGGAATCTCCGAAGGAGGAAGAACCGGTCTTACCAGCCTGACCACTGCGGCCTGCTTTGTGCTGGCGATCTTTGCCATGCCGCTGCTGGGGTTTGTTCCCAGCGCCGCCACCGCTCCAATTCTCATTGTGGTGGGTGTGATGATGGCCAGTTCCATTAAAGAGATTGAATGGCAGGATATAGAGATTGCCATTCCCGCCTTCTTTACCCTGCTGATGATGCCTCTGGCATACAGCATTGCGGATGGAATTGCCTTCGGCTGCATCTCTTACACTGTGATTAAGCTGGTTAAAGGTCAGCCCAAGAAGGTGCATCCGGTGATGTATGTCATTACCCTTTTATTCCTGGCGCGGTATGTGATTCAGGTGTTTCAATAATTGAAGATTTGATCGGCTTGACGCCCTCTGTGGTTTTTTGGACCGCAGAGGGTGTTCTTTTTTGCAAAACCGGTAGGTTTTGCGGTTCCTTTTTCTTTATTCATTACCCTTTGTTTGTTTCCCAATTTATACTTGTGTTCATGATGAATATCGCTGTGAGATGATCGCTCAAAAGCAGGGCAGAAAGCGTGAAAAAATCAATTCTAGAGTTGTTTATAGCCAGAGTAAATCTTGCTCAATAGAGGTGTATATGGTTCGATTTACTTCATTTTAAGCGGAGCAATCCGCTTTGTTTTACAAAAAAGCAATCTAAACCGCCCCAGATGGTGCTGTCCGCACAATCTGGGGCGTTTTAGATGCTACAAGTCAAGTGCTTTTTGTAAAATAGGAATTTTAATTTGATTGAATAATAAATCGATTAAGATACCCAGTCGTGATCCATTTTAGAGATACTCCAAGTATGACATCCGGGATCATAGCGGTATCTGGCCATATAGCCGCGTCCACCTGATGGACAGCCAAAGGACTGGATATCCAATTCTACATAATCATAGCCGATCCTTTGAAGATGAATACCGATATAGAGATGAGTATCTCGAAAAGATTGCGCTGTTTCAAGATCATTTTGTTTTGCAGGGATACCGGTTAGTTCTGTAAGCTGTTGAAGAATGTTTTTGATATGAATTTGCTCTGAGTCTTTTTTGGGGAATTCTAAATATAGCCCCTGACAGATTTGCATAGATGACGGATCCATTTCTTGTTTATACTTTAATAAATCTTGTACGACTGTGATATAAAGAGATTGGGAAGATTCCGGGTTTTGATAAGCGTCCGCCACAGTTTTGTATACCAAAATATTATTTACGACAATAGTGGAACAAAGTCCAATGACAATAGCCGAAATAATAATTGGCCAGATCTTTTTTTTAATCATCCTCATTTAGAATTATACTGGGATGGAGAGTATTGAAATTATCAGCAATATCAACTGAGTAATCGTCTAGAGCAGAATACTTATTAATATCGAATGGGTTTACTTGAGACGCATAGATTGGCGCTGAGAAAGAGACTGTTATTACTAAAAGAGCGGATAGAAGATGACATATTTTTCTTTTCATTTTTCTTTCCTTCTTTCAAGAGTTAAATAGTATTATCTTAAGACCAATCTCCTTTCTACTAAAATAAAAAGTTTTACTAAATTATATTATATCACACAAAATATAAATGCAAATAGACTATATTTAGCAATGGTTCTATTAAAAGGTTATTAGGAGGTCCATATGAAGAAGATCGGTGTGTATCAGAGGGGATCACGGTGGATGAGTGTGGCCATTGTCAAGAATATATTTATCCAGATATACCGGCAAAAACCTTCGAGCGCAAGAGAAAAAACAGAAATCTCAAGCGCAGGACAGAACCGACAGAAACAATTTGGGCAACTGCGCGGGGGTCTGGGCCGCTCCTCCACTCGAGCGGAAAGGTTGGGGTATGATGGCGATTTGAACGGCGTAGACGTTCACTTTGAGCCATCATTCCACAAGGCTTTACTTAGGAGACCCGCCGCAGCGACCTTGGGAGGATTCCAAAGGGGGAATCCCTCCCTTTGGCGTATTCTTTGCGTCCTTTCTTGTACGAGCAAGAAAGGACG
>JAAWNT010000012.1 GCA_022799115.1 Clostridiales bacterium
GTTTGTTCGCTCCTTTCTGAATGTGGTCTCGCCTACTTCATTCTATCAGAGCGCGCTTTCCTTGTCCTCTTTTATTTGCGAAACTTATTCTACCTTATCAAATTGATAATATTTTTGATAAGACTTTATGAAAGAAGGATCCAGTTGTAAAATCTGGATCCTTCTTATGTTTTTTGTAAGGAAAAAATTTTTAAACCATACGGAGGACTCAAATAATATAATTTACAAAAAGAACAAATAAGACTTTTGGAAGACACTCAAATGGACAAAAAGCTTGAAGGAGATTATGTAGATGAAATATAGTCAATAAATTGCTGAGTTTTTTCTTTCCCAATAAAAAATACGCTTCCAGTATAATTGAAAATATTTGTGAAGAGATATCCGTCTTTGGATATTACGATGGATGTGTTTTCTGTTTGGCCTGTTATTTCCATTGTTACAGCAATTGTTAAATCCCAGGTAAAGTCATATTTTACATTAGCGCTGATATAGTTAGCATCTTGACTCGATCTCAACATTTCCCATAATACGTTAGTATCCCAAAGGGAATAATTCATACTATTATAATATGCTTCTTTAATTTTGAGATTTTCTTCTAGATTTAAATCCGTTAATAGATCGCCTAACGTGTTAGGCTCGTAGTTGTTTCGCAAAAAAGAATAATATTTCCCCTCGTTCCCGTCATATTTAACTCCAACGATACAAGAAGGGTCAATTGATTTTAAGGAATAAATTTCTGCTCCAATGGAGTGTTCTTGTGCTTGAGATCTTTTTATACCGTCTTCGTCATAATAAAAAGTGAGATTATTTTCATCATAGCCTGTTACAGATAAATGATAAAGGCAATTATCAATATTACTGTTATTTAACAATGTTTCGGTAGATGTATATAGGCGATCCTTTATATATAGTCTGTTGTATTTAGAAGGCTTACTAAGCTTATCCCATGCGGGGACTTCTGCAAGATAAGTATTATCCTGATTCTGTGGTGAATTATTTTCAGTTACTGTATGAAAGGACATACAATATCCTGCAAAACTTAAAAGTGCTACGCAACTGGCAATAGAGATACTAACCTTTTTAATGGTTTTATTTCGATGATTCATATGACTACCTCCTTACCGTGTCTAAGTTTAAAATTATATTTTGATTACTACATATATTTTAAGTCCAAAAATATTAAAAATCAAATAATTTTATTTCACTATTACTTTTATACTAAGATCATACCAAGTTAGGAAAGTTCAGCTAAAAAGAAGTTAGTTCATTGATTTGTCTGTAATCTTTCCAACATTGCTCTGTATAAAAATATTTTGACAAAATATAAATTTGCTGCGGTGGAAAAGTAACCTTGTATGAATCAAGACCGTGCAGCTGGCGGATAAGATTCATACCATAATTTGAAAGAGGTGAAAAGCCATGCGAAAGTTTTTTAAAGGGTTGTCCCTGGGGCTAGCTCTGTGCTCCTGCGTGCTTTTGGCGGCAGGCTGTCTGTTGAGCGCGGGATTACCCAGCGATTATAAAGTTACTAGCCAAAGCGGGTTGGAAATTCATAATCCAGTGCCGGTATCGGTGCAAACAGAAAACGGAAAGGAATTGGTAGAAGCTGGTGTTCTCAATACACCGAATAAGACATACGACGCCAACTTAAAACTTTTAAATATAATTCCTTTAAAAGAAGTAAAAGTGCAGGTAGTGGAAGAGACGAAGGTAATTCCGTGCGGAACTCCATTTGGCGTTAAAATTTTTACCGACGGAGTGGTGGTTGTTGGAATTGCCGATGTAAAAGTGGACAATGCCACCGCCAACCCATCCAGGCAAGCGGGATTAAAGACAGGAGACGTTATTTTACAGATCAACGGACAAAACGTCAACTCCAATGAAGAAGTATCAAAATGCATCCAGAATTGTAACGGCGAATCTTTGATGTTATGTGTCCGTCGGGAAAATATGACCTTTACCACTGAGCTCAAACCGGTAAAATCCAGCGCGGATAATCATTTTAAAGCAGGACTTTGGGTAAGAGACAGTTCCGCCGGGATCGGAACCTTAACTTTTTATAACGAAGAACAGCAAATGTTTGCGGGTTTGGGTCATGGAATTTGTGATGTAGATACCGGAGAGTTAATGCCGCTCAGAGACGGAGACATTGTAACAGCTACCATCAACGGAGTTGTGAGAGGCGTCAAAGGAACGCCAGGCGAACTGCGCGGCTATTTCAACGATCAGCGTGCGGTAGGCGGTCTTTTAGCGAATGTGAATACGGGCGTCTATGGAACGATGGGGACTGCTCCCATCCAAAATGAAGCTGTCGTTGTGGCGATGAAGCAGCAAGTAAAAACGGGAAAAGCCCAGATTTTAACTACAATTGACGGACAAACCCCACAATATTATGATATTGAAATCGAAAGTGTCAATTACAAAGAGCATACCCCGACAAAAAACATGGTCATTCGCATCACAGATCCTAAGCTTTTGGAAACCACCGGAGGAATCGTTCAAGGAATGAGCGGAAGTCCAATCATACAAAACGGTATGCTGGTTGGAGCGGTAACCCATGTGTTTGTTAATGAACCAGAGCGGGGATATGGAATTTTTGCCGAAAATATGGTATCTGTTTCCAGTAGCATTTTCCAGGACTTAAAGAAAAAAGCCTCGTAAAATGGCGCCAACACTAGTATTTTCTCCAGTTAAGAAAAATAATTTCTGAAAGGTATTGCCAAATTTTCCATAATATGGTAATATAAAAACACAGAATAAATAACAACTGGGGGATTTAAAATGGAAAATCAATTAAAATTACTCATTGCAGCCAATCGTGACGAATTTACTCGAGAGAGTACAAACGTCTTTCAGGATTTTGGATTTCATGTGGTATTTTGCGGGAAAGATGGAATGGAAGCGCTTCAAGCCATTGAAGAGCAAAGTCCAGATGTAGTTTTATTGGATTTATTTATGCCTCGTCTTGACGGCATTGGTGTAATGAGCTCTGTGGCAAAATCAAAAAAGAACAAACAACCGCAATTCATCATCCTATCAAGCTTTGACAGCCCCACCTTGGAACGGGAAGTGATGAGCGCCGGCGCTTCCTATTTTGTGTTGAAGCCGTTTGAAGTGCGGGATTTATGCGAACGAATTTTACAAATGCACAACAGCGGGAATTATTCGGGACCATCCATGATGATGTCAGCAGTGAAAAACACCCAAGCTCCCAGTTTGGAGGTTCAAGTAACGGAAATTTTGCATCAGATCGGGGTTCCGGCTCACATCAAAGGCTATCATTACCTCAGAGACTCTATCATAATGTCGGTAGAAAATCCTGAAATCATCAACGCGGTGACGAAACAGCTGTATCCCAGCGTTGCCAAACGCTATGAGACAACGTCCAGCCGAGTGGAACGCGCGATCCGACACGCCATTGAGGTAGCTTGGGACCGCGGCGATGTGGATATTCTTAATTCATATTTTGGCTATACGATTCATAACAGCCGCGGAAAACCCACCAATTCTGAATTTATCGCCATGATCTCAGATAAACTCAGGCTGCAAATGAAATCCGCCAGTTAAAATCTTCACACCGATATTTCAAGGGATGATCCCCCAATAAGCGAACAAAACGCCGCCTCCTGATATAGAATAGAAACTATATCAGGAGGCGGCGTTTTGTCCAAATAATATACAAACAATATCTATGTTTGCATTCTGTTTCCAGGCGCCAATGATAGATTATTTTTTGTCGTTGAAATGGAAAAACAGAGAGGCTTTTTTGTGGTTTTCTCATCTGTGTTTCCTGAAACGACGAAATCCTAATTTGGTGAATCCGGAAGGGGATATATTTGACGAGCCTTGAAATAACACAATACCTATGCTACAATAATATAAATTCAAGAGGAAAAAATAGCTAATTAATGGAATCTGTCATTGACCGGTTGGAACAGTATTTGCACAAATTTTCGGACTTAAATATACAAGAGCGGAATATTGGGGGCGTTTTGTTTTTCCACAGATTGCCGCTGGAGAGCAAGGTTTTTTCCTTAGATCTACATCTGGTATCAGCAATCCAGGCTTACAAATTAGCAGAAGATAATATGCATAATCACTTTCTTGCGCTTTATAATCAAAAACATTTCCGTTAATGACTCAGACCTAGAAATTTGTCTGCGAATAACTTACAGAACGTTTAGGATTGGTGATTGACATATGCAAATCATTACTTCACAAGCCAATAAAATTTTAGTCCATGTAAAAAAATATAATCAATATGATTTCAGCGGTCTCTTTTATACGCCTCTGCAGGAATCTGCGATTCCTTTTTCTAGCTTTGCAGAACTTGTATTAAAATTGGAGCATCAATTCGATGAACTGCAATTTCCCCAGAATGCACAAAAAATTAAAAGCTTTATTCATGGAAAAAATAAACAGGGAGAAATCAAAAAGACAGAGGCGGAATTCTGTTCGCATGACATAGAACAAAACGGCAACTCTTGTAAAGAAAAGTTTTATATCCATGTGCTTTTTCGTCAGAATGCAAGCTGGCAGGGTCATATCGAATGGATTAACAGGGAACGAAGCAATGATTTTAGAAGTACCTTGGAACTGCTTCATATGATTCATGAGGTGCTGCTAAAGCAGGAAAAGGCATCGGCATCTATTGATTAAATAATAATGGGATCGTTTCTATTGCGGGTGTCTTTGGACATCCGTTTTTTGTATATTGTTGAAAGATAAAATCGGATAGGAACAATAAAAGCTATTGGAAGCCAGATAGATTTAGCAATAAAGGTTATCTGAATAAATCTGCGGATGGAAGATAAATATAGTTTGGATATCAATTTTTTACTTGAAGATAATATATAAGGAAATTATCCGTGCAGAAAGCTATAAATTCCCTAGACAGGCGGCGGTTCAATTGTATAGCTCTCACATGATTGTGCGGGAAAAACCGTCGTTATTTGACATGAGATATACGGCGGGATATAATAAAAGATATATATCTGCAGAGGGAAGTGCAATATGAAATATAACATTGGAATGTTTGGTACGTTTGATGTAGAAAACTACGGAGACGTATTTTTCCCAGTAGTTTTTCAAAAAGCGATGGAAGCGAGAGAGCTCGACTTCAACCTGTTTGCATTTTCACCCGTCGTATCTCAAAAAAGCGGATTGCTTGGCGTGGATTATAATGTATATCCGGTAAATGATCTTGAAACGATTCATCAACAATATCCACTGGATGCCATTGTGATCGGCGGCGGTGCAATCATACACTATTCAAAGGTCCCGGTAAAACTTCCGGAGCAAGATGCTTTTTTTGACTATAAGATCCTGGATACCTGGATGGCCCCGATTCTTTTTGCCTTAAAAAATAATATAAAGATATTGTTTAACGCGCCGCAAGTACCCTATCCGTTTGATGAAAGATTGTTTGACATCACAAAATCTCTTATCGACCAGATTGATTATTTATCAGTACGGGACGAGGTATCGAAAAGCCATGTGATGTCTGTATTTGGAGAAAAGGAAGAACCGGTAGAGATATTTGTGACACCAGATACCGTCTGCTGCATCCCACAATATATATCAGAAAAGGAACTGAAAGGAATCAGCGAAACCATCTTACCGTTTTCCTCGCCCTATGCGGTGGTCCATTTTAACGCCCAACTGCCACAAAGAGAAATTCCTGGTTTGATGTCGGTGATCCGGTATTTGGCGTCCACCGGATTAAAAGTGCTGTTGTTGCCGCTTGGTTATACCCACGGGGACGACCAGATGATTGAACAGTTTCATAGAGAAACCGATGGCCTGTGCGAACGGATTCAAAAGAAATTGACGATCTTCGAGATGGCCTCGATCCTGTCCGGATGCGAGATTTATGTTGGAGCCAGTTTTCATGGAGCCGTTACCGCAGTGAGTTACGGCAGAAAGGCAGTCAGCTATAATTATATCCATCCTTATAAAAATCAGGAAATGTTCAAAATGTTTGGGTTGGAGGAGTATGTAACCGACTCTTCGGATCAATTGTTGCATGTTGTGGAAAAACGAATGGCTGACGCCAAAAAGGGACAGGTCGATCGGGTAATCAAGCGGGTAAACGAACATTTCGACAACCTGTATCAACAGATTACCAATGGCTGTAAGCCCAGTTATATGAAATTTGATAGCGAGTCGTCGCTTCACAAATTATTGCCTGAGGCTGTGAAGGCCTTTGAATATAATAAGAGTTTACAGATATTATTGCAGGAGAATGAGCAAAAATATATCCAAAAACTCAGCAATTTAGAGTACGACAAAAATAAATATATAAGTTTGTATACCAGTGCAAACAAACACAATTTGGAATTGACCAAACAATATTATGCCGTCTTAAATATGTACAATTTGATTGCATCCTCCACCTGGTGGAAGATCACCAAACCAGGCAGAAAACTTACGGAGCTGGTGAAACGGTTTATCCATCGGATTCCCTTTTTACACCTTCCCTATATGACCCTGATATCTCTGAAAAATTTAGGATATGACGAAACGGTAGAGAAAATCAAGGATTATAAAAAAGAAAAATATTATCGGAATCCCTATCCGCCCAGGTCCATACTAAAGGCCCAGAAAAAGACGACGTTTGCAAGACCAATTAAATTTAGTATTGTGGTACCATTGTATAATACACCGCAAAACTTCTTAAAAGAGATGATTGATTCCGTGGTGGATCAATCTTACCCCAATTGGGAGCTTTGCATGGCCGATGGCAGTGACAGCCAGCACGACTATGTAGGCCAATATGTGGCGAAAAGGCAGAAGAAAGACGATCGCATTAAATATCGCCGTCTTGCTTCCAATGAGGGAATTTCAGAGAACACAAACAGATGTCTAGAAATGGCCACTGGAGATTATATCGGCCTATTCGACCATGACGATGTCCTCCATCCCAGCGCGCTTTACGAGTATATGAAGGTGATCTGCGAAAAAGACGCGGACTTTATCTATTGCGACGAAGATAAATTTGAAACTCTGAAGGGCAAGTATTACGACCCTCACTTCAAGCCGGACTTTGCGGAGGACAATCTGAGAAGCAACAATTATATTTGCCACTTTACCGTCTTTCAAAAGGAACTGCTGGAGCAGGCCGGAACGTTCCGAAAAGAGTTTGATGGTTCCCAGGACCATGATCTGATTCTTCGGCTGACGGAGAAGGCCAAACGAATTGTGCACATTCCAAGAATCCTTTATCATTGGAGAGTGAGCAGCGCGTCGGTGGCATCGGATCCCTATGCAAAACCATACACAATTCAGGCGGGAATTCGCGCGGTGTCCGAACATTTGGAGCGATGCGGACTGAAAGGAACGGTGGAAAGCACAAAGGTTCACCCCAATATTTACCGGGTGAAATACGAACTAGAAAGACAACCGCTGGTTTCCATCATCATTCCCAATTATAACCATATCAAAGACCTTTCCACCTGCCTGGATTCGATCCTTGAAAAGACCACATATCCCAACTATGAAATTATTATTGTAGAAAACAATAGCGATGAAGAAACGTTCCGATTCTATGATACGTTAAAGCGATATGATAATATCAAGGTGGTTGTGTATCATCCAACCAGCGGGTTTAATTATTCAGCCATAAACAATTATGGCAGATCCTTTGCAAATGGGGAACACCTGATTTTGCTTAACAATGATATTGAAGTGATTACACCGGACTGGATTGAAGAAATGCTGATGTATTCGCAAAGAAGCGATGTGGGCGCAGTGGGGGCCATGCTGTATTATCCCAACGATACCATTCAGCACGCTGGCGTTATCGTCGGAGTGATGCGTGTTGCGGCCCATATTTACCGAACCTTTCCCAAGGGAAGTCCGGGGTACTTTGGCCGCTGTGCATATCAACAGAATTTATCAGCAGTAACCGCCGCCTGTTTAATGGTGAAAAGCGCAGTCTATGATGAGGTAAATGGACTGGATGAAACCTTTGAGGTGGCTTTTAACGATATCGATTTTTGTATGCGCATCCGAGAAAAGGGATATAAAAATGTTTGGACTCCTTTTGCCGAGCTGTATCATCACGAATCCATCTCTCGAGGAGAGGAGGATACCTTTGAAAAACAGCAGCGCTTCCAAGGAGAGGTAGACCGCTTTATCGAAAGATGGGAAGAACCGCTGAATCAGGGGGATCCCTATTACAACCCAAATCTGTCTTATGACCACGCGGATTTCCGGACCAACCCGAAAAAGTATTTAGGATAATCGAATTCTACCATGTTTTTATAGAAAAAATCGTTTATCCATCGATTTTTTTATCACGATATCGGCGGAGAAAGGCAGGCTCGAATATCGAAGGAACTATCCTTGGTGGGGTTTGTTCACTCGTAATGCTAAATGAGCAGGCGGATAAACACGTTTACGAGGGATGGACACCGCTGAACTAAAAGCCTGAAAAGTTTCGTCCGAATACTCACCGGCCTTACACGAAGATTTGTAAGGCCGGTGCTTTTGTTTTAATTGCTACAGCGAAGAGGCTCTGGCGATAGGAGGATTACATCTGCGGTTTTAGTTACGGTCGATTGTGTAGCGGGTCCCCTTTGCTATGCCAATTAAGGAACTTCATCGGAAAACAGAATCTGCTGGATATAAAATGGCATGGATTGCGCCATACTTTATGTAATACATTTGTTGAGGAAAGCCTGTAGTCTTCAAACGTTTTCACCATCTCGTGGAACTTATTTTACCCCACTTTTTTATGGAGATGGCGAGACATTACCAGAAGCTTTGCCTGGTGACAAAGAGTAGGTTCCTGTTTGTTACAATAGCCTGGAGAGTTCGGATATTCGTGATTTCAGACGGATAGATTGAATGATTGATAAAATACACGATGGCTTAAATAGATTAAACAGGGGTTTTGAAAAAAAGACGATTTGTGCTATACTATTACATTGACAAAAAGGTGATTTTGAAGTAATATTAGGTTGCAAACGTTTGTTCTTAATTTGCTCTTGATGCGCAAATCCGAGTTTTAGATTACAAATCTAAAAGCTTATGGATATACAAGAGCATTGATTGGCCGATTCAGGACTGATAAAAACAGGAGAAAATGCCTATGAGTGAGCAAGAATTATTCAAATTAGTATCCCCCTACAAACCTACCGGGGACCAGCCGCAGGCGATTGCTAAACTGGTGGAAGGGATTAAAAAAGGGGATAGGGAACAGACGCTTCTGGGGGTTACTGGTTCCGGTAAGACGTTCACTATGGCTAATATTATTGCCCAGGTACAAAGGCCGACACTAATTCTGGCCCATAATAAAACCTTGGCGGCCCAGCTTTGCAGCGAGTTTCGCGAATTCTTTCCCGAGTCCTCAGTCGAATATTTCGTGTCCTATTATGACTATTATCAACCGGAAGCCTATATTGCAACAACGGATACTTATATTGAAAAGGATTCCGCCATCAACGATGAAATCGACAAACTCCGTCACTCCGCTACGTCAGCTTTATCCGAGCGGCGGGATGTGATTATTGTAGCCAGCGTTTCGTGTATTTACAGTCTGGGCAATCCGATTGACTACCGCACTATGGTAATCTCACTGCGTCCTGGCATGAAAAAAGACCGGGATCAGTTGTTAAAAAAACTGGTAGAGCTTCAATATGAACGCAATGACATCAATTTTATTCGTAATAAATTTCGAGTCCGGGGCGATGTGGTGGAAATCTTTCCTGCAACCTCCAATGATACTGCAATTCGGGTGGAGTTTTTTGGAGACGAGGTAGACCGCATCAGTGAGATTAATGTGGTGACCGGGGAGTTGAAGGCCCTGCTGAAACATATCGCCATTTATCCGGCCTCCCACTATATTGTTCCTCAAGAAAAAATGAAGGAAGCGGTGCAGCAGATAGAAACGGAGCTGGACCTTCGGCTGAAAGAATTCCGGGAAAAGGGAAAACTATTGGAAGCGCAGCGCATTGAGCAGCGGACCCGTTATGATATCGAAATGTTGCAGGAGATCGGTTTTTGCAAGGGAATTGAAAACTATTCCCGCGTTCTGGCAGGAAGACCGGCGGGCAGCGCCCCCTTCACTTTGTTGGATTACTTTCCCAAAGATTATTTATTGTTTGTGGATGAATCTCACGTTACTTTGCCTCAGGTGCGGGGGATGTTTGCAGGAGATCGGGCCAGAAAGGAAACCTTGATCGAATATGGTTTTCGTTTGCCCTCCGCCTACGATAACCGTCCTCTCAACTTTGATGAATTTTACGAGCGTATCAATCAGGCGGTATTTGTCAGCGCAACCCCGGGCGATCTGGAAAAAGAGAAGAGCACGCAAATTGCGGAACAGATCATCCGTCCCACTGGCCTGCTGGATCCAGAGATTATTGTAAAGCCAACCGAAGGTCAAATCGACGACCTGATCTCAGAGATTAATCTTAGAACTGCCAAAGGGTTCCGCGTATTGGTCACAACTTTGACAAAGAAAATGGCGGAGGATCTCACATCTTATTTGGAGGATATGGGGATCCGTGTGCGATATATGCATCATGATATCGACACGGTGGAACGGATGGAGATCATCCGTGATTTGCGTTTGGGCGAATTTGATGTTTTGGTGGGAATCAACCTGCTGCGTGAAGGATTGGATATTCCCGAGGTAGCGTTGGTGGCAATTTTGGATGCCGACAAGGAAGGGTTCCTTCGTTCGGAACGTTCGCTGATTCAAACCATTGGCCGCGCCGCGCGAAATGCGGAAGGCCAGGTTATTATGTATGCGGATCAGGTCACTCCCTCAATGGAAAGCGCGTTGCGGGAAACGGAGAGACGCCGCTCCATTCAGATCAAATACAATCAAGAGCATGGAATTACTCCCAAGACCATCGTCAAAAAAGTTTCCGATGTTCTGGAGATCACAAGCCATGCCAAAGAGGATAAAAAATCCAAGAAACGCCTTACAAAACAGGAACGTCAGCAGCTAATTGAACAATTAACCAAGGAAATGAAAGCAGCCGCAAAGCTGCTGGAATTTGAACACGCCGCCTACCTCAGAGACAAAATCAAAAAGCTAAGCGAGGGCAAATAGCGAGTAAATCAAGCGGCCCCAGATGGGAAACGGAGGAAAGAAAGAATTGTCAAATCATTCAATACACGTAAAAGGCGCTCGGGAACATAATCTAAAGAATATCGACATCACCATCCCCCGGGACAAACTGGTTGTACTCACTGGATTATCCGGTTCGGGGAAGTCGTCCCTTGCTTTTGATACCATTTATGCAGAAGGGCAAAGAAGATATGTAGAATCCTTGTCCTCTTACGCTAGACAATTTCTGGGACAGATGGAAAAACCTGATGTGGATTATATTGAAGGTCTGTCACCGGCAATCTCCATCGATCAAAAGACCACATCCAAAAATCCCAGATCCACTGTGGGCACGGTAACCGAAATCTATGATTACCTGCGATTGCTTTACGCCCGGATTGGAATTCCTCATTGCCCTGTCTGCGGCCGGGAGATCAAGCAGCAGACCATCGATCAAATTGTGGATCAAGTGATGGCGCTTCCAGTGGGAACAAAAATCATGGTGCTGTCTCCCATTGTGCGGGGGCGTAAGGGAGAACATGTCAAGGAATTTGAATCGGCCCGTAAAAGCGGATATGTCCGCGTTCGGGTAGACGGCATCATTTACGATTTATCCGAAACCATTAAACTGGAGAAAAACAAAAAGCACACCATAGAAGTGGTGGTAGACCGGCTGGTGATTCAGCCCGATATGGTTTCCCGTCTGACAGACTCGATGGAAACCGCCTCCAGCCTTTCCGGCGGCCTAACGGTGATTCATGTGATGGATGGGGAAGATATGACCTTTTCCCAGAATTACGCCTGTCCCGAACACGGAATCAGCATTGAAGAGCTCACACCCCGGATGTTTTCCTTTAACAATCCCTTTGGTGCGTGCAAAAAGTGTACAGGCCTGGGCGTCTTCATGAAAATAGATCCGGAATTGATTCTGCCAAATAAAAAGCTTTCTATCCGTCAAGGCGGGATAAAAGCCAGCGGGTGGGCTATGGAGGGCAGCACCATTGCCGGCATGTATTTCGACGCCCTCGCCAATCATTATAACTTTTCTTTAGATACCCCCATTGAACAGTTACCCGATACAATTGTGGATATTCTTCTTTACGGCACCAAGGGAGAAAAATTGAAACTGATCCGAAAAAGCGAGTATGGGAGCGGCGTATACCAGAATGAATTTGAAGGCATTATCAATAATCTGGAGCGCCGGTTCCGGGAAACCCAAAGCAGCTGGATCAAAGAGGAGATAGAGTCCTATATGGCCTCCATTCCTTGCGACGCCTGTAAAGGCCAGCGACTGAACCCTGAAAGCTTGTCGGTAACCGTGGGCGGTATCAACATCAGTCAGTTCTGCGAAAAATCGGTTTCCGACGCCTTACAGTTCATTCAACAGCTACAGCTCTCTGAACGGGAACGTATGATTGCAGACGCCATTTTAAAGGAAATTTGCGACCGCCTGGGCTTTTTGCAGAGCGTGGGCCTGGAATATCTGACATTATCCCGCTCCTCTGGCTCCCTGTCCGGGGGAGAAAGCCAGCGCATCCGCCTGGCCACACAAATCGGCTCCTCTTTGATGGGAGTGCTCTACATTTTGGACGAGCCCAGCATTGGACTTCACCAACGTGATAATGACAAATTGTTGGCTACGTTGCAACACCTTCGCGACTTGGGTAATACCGTGATTGTGGTGGAACACGACGAAGATACGATGTATGCCGCCGATTACATCGTGGATATTGGTCCAGGTGCGGGAATCAAGGGGGGAGAAGTGGTATGCTGCGGCTCAGTGGATGAGATCAAGGCATGTCCCGGCTCCATTACCGGCCAGTATCTCAGCGGGAAGAAAAAGGTAGAAATTCCTGCAAAGCGGCGCAAAGGGAACGGGAAAAAACTCAGAATTGTAGGAGCAACCCAAAACAATTTGAAAAACGTCAGTGTTGATATCCCATTGGGTAAGTTTGTGTGCGTTACCGGGGTATCCGGATCCGGGAAATCTTCCTTAATCAATGAGATTTTATATAAAAGGCTGGCCTCCCAGCTCAACGGCGCGAAGTGCCGAGCCGGCGCGCACAAAGAGATAAAAGGGATCGATGAGCTGGACAAGGTTATTGATATCAACCAATCCCCCATCGGCAGAACCCCGCGGTCTAATCCTGCCACTTATACGGGGGTGTTCGGGGATATCCGAGAACTTTACGCTTCCACCCAGGAGGCCAAACTGCGCGGCTTTAACAGCGGCCGTTTTTCCTTTAATATTAAGGGAGGACGGTGCGAGGCCTGTCAGGGTGACGGAATCATAAAAATAGAGATGCACTTCCTGCCGGATATCTATGTTCCCTGCGAAGTATGCAAAGGAAAACGTTATAACCGGGAAACCCTGGAAATTCGCTATAAGGACAAAAGTATCTATGACGTCTTGGAGATGACGGTGGACGAGGGCTTGGAGTTTTTCTCCAGTATTCCCAAAATTGCCCGCAAATTAAAGACACTTCAGGATGTAGGCTTGGGATATGTAAAAATCGGCCAATCCTCCACCACTCTTTCCGGCGGTGAAGCACAGCGTGTAAAGCTGGCTACCGAGCTTAGCAAACGTTCCACAGGAAAAACCATTTATATTCTGGACGAACCAACCACAGGTCTTCACATTGCTGATGTGCATAAGCTGATTGATGTGCTGCAAAAGCTGGTGGATGCAGGAAACACTGTGGTTGTCATCGAACACAATCTGGATCTGATTAAAACCGCCGATCATATCATCGATCTTGGACCGGAAGGGGGAGATAAGGGCGGCTATGTCGTAGCTGCCGGTACTCCGGAACAAATCGCTAAGGTGGAAGAATCCTATACGGGACAATATCTGAAAAAATTATTGTAAGAAACAAAAGAAGCCTTTTTGGAAAGAGGCTTCTTTTTCTGTTATTTTTGTGGTTTTTTTGGCGATGTACAGTTCATGGTTTCAGAACAATCTGAAATTCCAGCGGTGGTCGGATCCTGCAATGCGTTCCATACGCTGACCGCTACTAAGCTAACCACATAGGGACTGGACACCGCCGATAAAATGGTATTTCCCACCATAGACCAAGTGGTGAAATCGGAACCGGTTAATCCAGTAAATGCCAAAACTGGCGTAATAAAAGCAAGTGCGATTTGAATCCAAAAATGCGGATTCTTGGCACGAACCTTCCAATTCATTTTCATAAAGTGAATACTCCTCCATGTGTGGATTATAATGGCTTCCGTTTATGTTCCAATGCAAGAAACATCACTCCTGCTTTATTGGTTGTCGTTTTGACGACTGCCAACAGAAATTGAATAAGAGCGCCGCTGTTTTTCATTATATTTATTGGACTGCCTATAACCGCACAAAATTGCAATGGTTCATTTGTCATGCGTGAGTTGTCCCTGCTGCCATAGTATGCATATGATTTTCATTTGGCTCAACAAAAGCAAAAGACTTCTTGATATCTGCTGTTTCATCTATAAAGGAATATCGCTTTCTATCACTCTGTATTTCGGTTGGCTCATTTCAATTGACGTTTCAACAAGCGCTTTTGGGGAAGCGCCTCTTCCAGCGTCCTCAGAAATTTCTAATCAAAAAGGCCGAGGGCACAATACATCGTGTGATTGTGTCCCCGGCCAAAAGGAAAATATCCCGTCCTTACGACTCTCATATCCTATCTTAAATACAAATGGTTTCTTCAAGTTTCAGCTTGTCTACCCGCAAGCGGCATCACAATATTCCACGTCCATGTGGATTGATAGGGATTTGTTCCATTACCTGTTGCCAAGTAGAGATGGGTTGGCCGGCCATCCTGCAACAACAAAAATGGCCGTTCCAAATTGCATTGGGTGGTTACGCTTCCATCGTCCCATGTTACAGTTCTGCTATAGGCCTTGGGCTGTTCTGCAAACGACCAATGGATACAATCCATACTCTCCCCATAAAGACCTGCGCCCCATTCCCCACAGATACCACCACTTTGATTCTTAAAATCATCCTTGATTAACAGGCGGAATTTACCATCTTCAAACCAAAGATAGGGATCCTCCAAATGATAATTAGGATTCTGAAAGGAAAAAAGAGGATCCTCCGTCAATCGTCGAAACGGTCCTTGCGGATGATCCGCGTATGCAACCCCGATTTTCAAAGTGGCATTGGCATAGCTTCTCGATTTATACAACAAATAGGTATTGCCGTTGGGCAAAATAGCCGCTGCCGGATTGCTTGTAATGGTGCAGTCCCAGTGCGAACAATCTCTAGGCTCCAGAAGAGGCTCGTCTCTTCTCTTCCAGGGGCCAAAGACGGATTCGGAGACCGCAAGCCCAATCCGTTTTTTATTCCATACCTCTAAACTTCGTTCTGGTGATATTTCTTCCTCATGCTGAGGAATTGGTCCTCCATAAGTGGTACCCATATAATACAGATAGTATCTTCCATTCCATTCACGGATATAAGGATTGTGGGTACTCATACCATCAAAGAATTCTCTACCTCGCCGGGGAAGCACAACTTGCTCCAAATGGAACGGACCTTCGGGCGTATCACTGGAGGCCCGTACTACTTGGCTGTTAAACAGCCACTGATTTCCAAAGCCCATGGTTCTGTTCCAACTGGATGCAAACATATGAAAACGTCCGTCTTCGCCTTTTATTACACTGCCGCACCAGATCATAAGATCTTCTTTGAAAAAACCGCCGTTTTTGACTGCTGGAAGCAGTCTGCCGTGAATTTCATTGACCATATTTGCGCGCTCCTTGCTAATTCTTTCATAAATGATAAATAAGTGAACAATATTGATGATGTTTCAGTTATTATAACATAAAACAGGTTGAAAAAGATGGGTTATGCATTTATTTCATCCTGTTTTATACAAAAGGTAACGAAAGAGATAACGGTGGTTTTTAGCATACCCACAGTCTTTGAGCGCTATCTATGCTGTATCATGTTATTGTACATTTTATTGTTCTCGTTATCATCATCTATAGGTACTTGTTTTCGGTTTTGCGATATGGCTTCTTCCAAATAGGCGTGAAAAGTTATCAAAAAATTAAGCGTTTGATGTACACCCGATTTTCTCAAGAAAATGCTGCAAAATGCAACCGCCCTCCGCATATCGGAATGGGGATCTGTCCAAACGGGCAGTTCCCCAAACGGATATACTTTTTAATTACTGTTAATAGGGCTTCTTAGCGAGTTTTTTTCTCTACCGCAAACCATAACTCAAGATATCCCATATCGGTATCCCCGCCATATACTTCAAAATTCATACCATTTACTTGTTCATATTCGGAAGTTGGCAGCCATTCTGAATAAAAGCGTTTATTGAGATCATTGCAAACCTCAACAACCTGATCCCACTTGAACTTTTCTGACGGGAATATAACCCATGTGTGCGCCGGAATATCCACTACCGTATATCCGTCTGTCTTGCTGTTTTTGCTTTTGAATGCACACTGCATATACGCGAATGTGCCCGGCTCTGTTTGCTTGTAATCACAAACTCCATGTACCTTACACAAGTTCTGACCGACAAACGATGGCAAATCTCCGGCGTCTGACGCGAGTTTTTCATATGCTCCATTGGTGCGATTTTGGTTCCATAATTCGTGTGGATTATTCGGATATGCGCCGCTGCCATCCGCCTTGAAAATACCCTCATAGCCAAAAACCTGAAACGCCTCTTTTGTTTCAATTCGATAATCCATTTCTTTCTCTCCTTTGACTGAAATATGAAAGGAAATCCTTGGATAGGCCTTCAGCGTTATACCATCAGCGCGCGCTTCTGTCGGTGTAACTCCGTGCAGTGTTTGGAAGGCGCGGGAAAATGAAACTGGGGAATCGTAACCATACTTTAAGGCCAAATCAATCACTTTGATGTCACTGCTTTGCAAATCGATAGCTGCCAATGTTAATTTTCTTCTGCGGATGTATTCCGTAAGAGATATATCTGTAATAAACGAAAACATCCGATAGTAGTTGTACACCGAACAGCCTGCAATTTGAGCAAGCGTATCCGGATTAATTTCGCCTGTTAGATTATCTTCCACATATGCCAGTGCCAAACTCATACGGGTCATTAAGTCCAAGAATCTCTCTCCTTTCAATCAAAGTATAAATCCAAGAATGTTTATTGTCGCAACTTTTTAAGCCGGGTTTTGTTTGTAATGTATTGAACATATAAACCATTTACTTCATCTTCATTATAACGTATGCAATGTTAAACTGCATAAAATAAAAAACGACAAGCTCAACTCTAGTCGAAACTTGTCGTTTTCTGGTACGGGTAATGGGAGTCGAACCCACACGCCTTGCGGCACAGGAACCTAAATCCTGCACGTCTGCCAATTCCGCCATACCCGCATATTGGTTGCTCACTGAAAACGATGAAATCAGAAAGCTTATATATTATAGCGAACTCTTGGGAAAAAAGCAAGTGTTTTCGCGATGAATGGTAATTTGCCTTGGATAAGAGTATATGCTATAATAGAAAAAAACATAAAGGAAAATGAGGATATTGCAATGTATCAAAGTTGGGATGAACTGGAATCAAATTGTAAGGGATGCACCAAATGCGGTTTGTGTGAAACCCGAAACCATGTGGTAGTGGGGGTTGGCAATCGAAACGCTGAGGTGATGTTTATTGGGGAAGGTCCTGGAGAAAATGAGGATTTACAAGGGGAACCCTTTGTAGGCCGCGGGGGACAGCTCTTGGACAAAATGCTCAACGCAGTGGATTTGGATCGCAATAAGAACATTTATATCGCCAATATTGTCAAATGCCGTCCGCCCCAAAACCGTGACCCTCTGCAAGAAGAACAGGACGCCTGCATCGATTGGCTGCGAAACCAGGTGTTGCTGCTAAAGCCAAAGATCATTGTATGTTTGGGCAGAATTGCTGGAATGAAAATCATAAAGCCCGACTTAAAGATTACCAAGGAACATGGGGTGTTTTACGAAAAGAATGGAATATTCATGATGGCAACTCTGCATCCCGCGGCTCTATTACGCAATCCGGCGCAAAAACCGGGTGCGTTTGAGGACTTCCTTAAGCTTAGGGACAAGATCAAGGAGATCTGCGACCATACCTATACACAAAATGATTAAAGGGAGAGCAATACTGCCGTTGTGTCGGCGGTATTGCTCTTTTTTATTGGATTTGGCTTGTTTCAGCAGTATCAAACAATCTGTCTGTCGCATAGCATAGATTAGATTGAACAGGAGGGATCCAATATGCATTATGAGCTACCGAAATATTTTTTAGGAGCAAATAGCCCGTCCGGTTTCGTATCCCGGTTCGACCATCTGTATGATCCCAACGACGGTTGGTTTTGCTACATTTTAAAGGGAGGTCCGGGGACTGGTAAATCAACCTTGATGAAAAAAGCGGCAAAAGAAGCAGGTTCTGCACAAATCGACGTAGAGCTGATTTATTGTTCTTCCGATCCCAACTCTCTGGATGCCGTCATCTTTCCGGAGATCAAAGTCTGTATTGTAGATGGAACGGCGCCCCACACCATGGATCCCAGATATCCCGGTGTGGCCGATACCATTGTGAACATGGGGGACTGTTGGGACACCGCTCTTCTCGCCCAAAGAAAAGAACAGATTATAGCCACCACCCTTCATAATAGTGGGATGCATCAACGCTCCAAACGGTATCTCTCCGCCTGCGGCTCTCTTCATGAAGATACCATCCGGGTTTCCCGAAGCAGCGTCAACGAACAAAAAGCCGTCAATTTCGCCGCCAATTTAGGCAAAAAGTTTTTTGGTTCCAAACATACCTGCAAAGGAAAAGAAAAAGTACGGCTGCTAAGCGGAATTACTCCGGAAGGCTTCATATACTTTGAGGATACCATTTCCTCCCAATGCTCCAACGTCTATTTTATAGAAGACGAATACGATGCCGTGGGCAGCCTGCTGCTCACCGAGCTAAAGGATCATGCCCTGCAGGCTGGGCTGGATGTGGTAGGCAGCTACTGCCCGATGTCCCCCTTAAATAAAATGGACGCTTTGCTGATCCCCTCCATCGACCTTGCCTTTGCAGTGTCCAATAGTTGGCATCCGCTCACTTCAATCGAGCCCTACCGCACCATTCACGCCCGGAGGTTTATAGATCATAGTATTTTGAGTACCCGGCGGCAAAGGCTAAGCTTCAACCGGAAAACCCAGCGGATCCTGCTCAATGAATCCATTGCCTACCTCGCTATGGCCAAAGCGATTCATGACGAACTGGAAGCGTTATACGCCGACTGTATGGATTACAGCAAGGCGGATCAAATCTACGAAAAGATCATTGCCGAAATCCTTTCCCGATAATTTGCATCAAGCGCCAAACCAAAAGGACGCTGCGATTCTACTCAGAAAATCACAGCGTCCTTATAACAATTTTATTTTGTCATAAACAAAACACCTAGGGTGTTGGGGCCGCAATGGCTGGATATGGTACAGCTGGCCCTGGTTACATAAACTTCCTTAAAATCGGCGTACTCCTGTACGGTTTGCTTCACCAAATCAATGCGTTCCTGCGAAATTCCGGAATGCGTAATAAAGGCGCGATCCAGTTTTAGATCGCCGCGGCCTTGCAGCTTATCCTTGGTATACTGGACAAGCACTTTATCCAGGGTACCGCGATATTTTTTGCCCACTCCCATGCTGCCGCCATTTTGATTGTTCACCTCAATGCAGGGCTTGAGATGCAGCAAATTAGCGCCCAAGGCGGTAACCATGGAGCATCGTCCGCCCGCATGCATGAATTCCAGGGTATCCAAGATAAAGCTGGCATGACTATAGGGTACCAAGGCGTTGATCTCTTTTTGAATTTCCGGGGCGGGCATCCCTTTCGCAATACGCTCAGCGGCTTCCATTACAAGCAATCCAATCCCAGTGGAGAGATTGCAGGAATTAATGGGATAGACATGCCCCAATTCTTTTGCCGCAATGCAGCAATTTTGATAGGCGGCTGACAGGGCGGAGCCCAAATTCAAATGAATCACATCATACCCTTGCTGCACCCAATCTTTAAAATAGGCGATGTATTCCCCCACGCCAATGGCGGCGGTTTTGGGAAGGATCTTTTTTTCGCGATATACGGAATATAGGTCTTCCGGCGTAACATCCACGCCGTCCTTATATTGTTGGTCGCCTAAAATGATATGAAAGGGATAATAATTCACAGAATATTTCTCTTTTAATATGTCTCCAAGATCGCAGGTACTATCAGCGCTTAGAATAATCTTTCTCTCCATAAAATCTCCTTGTGTGACCCGATGTGGGAAATTGGAACAAAGCATTTTAAGACTTCAATGAATCATGTTAAAGATTATACCATAAAATCCCCGTTAGAAAAGCCCCTAAAATGAGTGTTGTGAAATTAATTGGGTTTTTTCGCACCAAAGTTTCTCCGATAGGTCCACATAATAGGTGTGGGGATTCTCAAACCGCTTGACCTCATCCCAAAGACGATCGATTTGGTCGGAACAGTTTTGCCGTATTTCTTCCAGGGAAGGCAGCTTGCAGCACCGTTTTCCATTCCGGAACAGAGGTATCCGGATATCCACCGCTCGAAAATTCTCCACCATTTTCCGTTTGTAGATAAATTCCGGATCAAAAATTTCATAGGGTTTGGTATCGTCGATGATCTCATCAAATAACGTAATTACATCTGCGATGGCCTTGCCGGTTTCCCGGTCAAAAAGCCTCCATAGCTTTTTAAAGCACGGGTTGGTGATTTTGGAAACATTCTCACTGATCTTGATTTTGGGAATCATGGTTCCCTCCTTGCTTTGCGTGGCCACCAGTTTATAAACGCCGCCGAATACCGGCTCGGAAGAAGAGGTAATCAGCCGTTCTCCAACGCCAAAGTTGTCCACTTGCGCCCCTTGTATGAGCATATCTCGGATGATATATTCATCCAATGAATTGGATGCGCAAATTTTGCAGTCCTCAAACCCTGCATCGTCCAACATCTTTCGGGCCTTTTTGGAGAGATAGGTGATGTCACCGCTGTCGATCCGCACCCCGGCCGGCCGATACCCATTAGGAACCAGAACCTCGTTAAATACCTGTATAGCATTGGGAATTCCAGACTTCAGCACGTTATAGGTATCCACCAAGAGAGTACAAGAACCGGGATAGGCTTTGGCGTATGCGCGAAAGGCGTCAATCTCCCGGTCAAACAGTTGAATCCAGCTGTGGGCCATGGTCCCCATAACTGGAATTTGAAAATCCCGGTCGGATAGGGTGCAGGCCGTACCAGCGCACCCGCCGATATAGGCAGCCCTGGCCCCTAGCACCGCGCCGTCATAGCCCTGCGCACGCCGGGATCCGAATTCCATCACCGCCCGTCCCAGGGAGGCCCGCACAATCCGATTGGCCTTGGTGGCAATCAGGCTTTGATGGTTGATGGTAAGCAAAATCATAGTTTCTACAAATTGCGCTTGAATCACCGGGCCTCGCACGGTCACAATCGGCTCCCCGGGAAAGATCGGCGTCCCCTCCGGCACCGACCATACATCACATTCAAAGCGAAACTCGCCGAGATACCGCAAAAATTCCTCACAAAACAGGTTTTTGGCGCGAAGATACGCGATATCCTCCTGGGTAAACGACAGATTCTCCAGGTATTCCACCATCTGCTCAACGCCCGCCATAATGGCAAAGCCGCCGTGATCAGGAACCCGGCGAAAAAACATATCAAAGTAAGCGATGGTGTCCTGAAAGCCGTTTTCAAAATAGCCGTTGGCCATGGTAATCTCATAAAAATCAGTGAGCATGGTTAGATTTCTTTGCAATGTTTGGTTTTCCTCTTGCTTCATTTTTTCTTCCTCATTCTATCATGGTGGAAACCAGTTCCACGCCGTTTAATTCCATTTCATAAAGAGCGGTCAAATTCATCAGATCGCCGTTGTGCATTCCCAGATCGTAGGTTTCTACCAGATCTATGGGAACAATCACCTTGCCAATGCGATTTTCTCGGTTAAAATCGGCCTTTAAGGCGATGGAAAATTGACTGATACAGATATCGGTGCAGTCTCCCACCACCAAATAATGATCGATTTGGGGGTGCTGGTTTCTCCAAAGAGAGAACGTCGGCTCCAAAAAGCCGTTGGTGGAGTTTTTACAAATGGTCTGAAAGCGGCCGGACTGAGAAATCTCCATGGTTACTTCGCTCTCCGTGGTTCCGGCCAGGCAGTGTGGGGGATAAGAGAGGAATTCCGGACTGTCTGATGTGTGACAATCCGCAAACGCTAGACACAAAATTCCATAGCGTTGGCAGTGATTCAGCAGATTAGCCACCCTATGATTGATGGATTCCACACGTTTGCTGCTCATAGGCCCTTCTTTCACAAATCCATTGACCATATCCACGATGATGAGCGCTGTTTTCCCAGCCGGCAATGTTGAAAGTGAAAGCGGCTCCAGCTTAGAGAGATGATTCCATATCTCCATCAAGCTGCTTTGAAGTTTATCCCAATCAAAAACTCTTAGTTCCATATATTACATACTTCCTTTTGTATCCTATTTTTTCCATTATAACAACAGTCAAATAAAATCACAAATATATTTCTAATTTTAAAGGCCCCCGTTCATATCTGTACAAAATTGCTGTTTTGCATAATTTATGATACAATATATGCCAATTGAATAAAATTAAAATCTCATAAAGAAATGAGAGACTCAACATCTTTCCAAGGATTCTATAGGCGAAACCGATAAAAGCCAAATTAAATTTAATAAAAAAACGTAAAATATACTTGCGGATCCAAGGGTTTTACAATAAAATTCACATAACTCGTATTGATCTATGTTGTCTTAATTGGTACAATATTATATAATATAACAGAGAGTTGCTTCGTTTTTATAATAGAATATTTTATTTTGTATGGGAGTGGAAGGCAATGAGATTGCGCAAGCAGGCTTTAGGCAACCGCAACTTGGTTGGAGCTCGTGTGGAATTGGCTCGCAAGCGGCAGGGCATGAAGCAAAAAGAGCTGCTGGCCCAGCTTCAGGTCAACGGAGTGGATATGAACGCTTCCGGTCTGTCAAAGCTGGAAGGACAAATTCGCTTTGTCACCGACATGGAGCTGGTAGCCCTTGCAGATATCTTAGAGGTATCTGTTGATTGGTTGCTTGGACGCGAGGATTAAACAGAATACGTCAAAAGAGAAGGGCGCCTTGTTGTAGGGCGCTTTTTCTTTTTTAATCTCATGAATAACGAATGCTCACCGCACATATGCTGACAGCAAAGAGGGGAGAGAGCGCGCCATGCTCCTATCATCCAACCAAAAAGATAAGCTTCTGTTGCTTCTGTTCCTTGTGCTCTATACCCTGTTCTTTGTGCTGCTATGCGCCGCAATGAAGTATTTGTTTCCCTTTCTTGCCGGTATGCTAACCGCCTTGCTGCTTCAACCGCTTGTTCGATTTATGACGGTTCATCTGCGCCTGAAAAGGGGAGCCGCTTCGTTCATCGGGACATTGGCGGCTTTCTTTCTTGTGTTTGGATTGCTCTTTTGGATCTGCTGCGGCCTGGTTTCCGAGATCAAATCGTTGATCGATTGGATCTCCCAATGGGACTGGAAACCTGTCGAACGGCTCTTAGACCGCATCAACATCTACATTGGAACTATCGACGCCCACTATCTGGAGGAAAATAAGGAGCAGCTTTTATCTATGGCCGGCAACAGTATTGTGTTGCTCACCAAACTGCTGTCGGGGCTGGTTTCGTTTCTAACCTCAATACCCGCTGTTTTTACCATGGTGTTAGTCATGATCGCCTCCACCTATTTTTTTACAAAGGATCTGGAACGCATAAAAGCCTGGTTGATCTCACATTTTACTCGCTCCACCGCCACCCGGATTAGCAAAGCAGCCACCCAAGGCGTCTCTGTTATGGGAAAATGTTTATCCTCGTATCTGCTGTTATACCTTGTTACCTTTATAGAGTCGCTGATTCTCTTTTTGCTCTTAAAAACTCCATACCCTCTGGTATTGAGCCTATTGGCGGGGATTGCCGATTTAATCCCCATTCTGGGCCCGGGCGCCGTCTATTTTCCTTTGGCGGTCAGCCAATGGATACAGGGCAAACCGACAACCACTCTGGCCCTAGCCATTGCCTGGCTGGTGATAACCATAATCCGTCAGATTCTAGAACCCAAATTGGTATCTTCCTCGGTGGAGATTCATCCTTTGTGTATGCTTGCAGCTCTTTATTTCGCATTGGCTGCGGGAAATTTTCTGGTTCTCCTCTATTTTACCCTGATGTTTATTCTCTATCAGATTTTAAAAAAAGTAGAGCTTTTACCCCCGCTTTTTTCCAAATAAGAGGGGAGAAGTCGGAACGCTGATCTCTTTTCCTGCCCAAAAACGAAAGAGAGAACCAAAATCACCCAGCGAGCATTTTTATAATCTGCCTTGTGGGTAAGGCCGGCGATCTCAAAAAGAGAAAGCGCCTGGGCCGATTAAACGATATTTTTCCAACGCAGCTTTGTTTATACAAGAAAACCCATAAATCATACTTCCGGCAAAGCCAAAGGGTGAAATCGATCTTTTTAAAGGGCGTTTCTGCTTCCTGCCAAGTCTATCCTGACTTTCTGGTTGGACCATTCGTATCTCGGCTTGGCTCATACTTGGAAGCGAATGCTTTTTTGCGGAGCGCCGCTTTCGATACCGCTAAAGAGCAAATCAATAAAAACTCTACTCAGAAAACCAATGCCTTTTCAAGAATTAGAACCGCATTTGCGGGCGTCTTTAAGAATACAAAAAGTGCCGAAAACCCCGTTTCCATGGATTTTCGGCACTTTTTTGTTCAAAGGATGCGACCAGGCCTATAAGCCGAGTTCTGTCGTGAACAGCCATCTATCTTGGCCGGGCGTTACCGCCACGGCTCAGTGCCACCTTCTCGGAACGCGCCGGGCCGACGCTGTTAGTTCCTCTGCGGTGTTGCTCCGGATAGGGTTTGCAGAGCCGCGCAGTCTCCTGCGCGCTGGTGAGCTCTTACCTCGCCTTTCCACCCTTACCGCAAAATGCGGCGGTATCTCTCTGTTGCACTTTCCCTAGGGTCGCCCCCGGCGGCGGTTAGCCGTTATCCTGCCCTGTGGAGCTCGGACTTTCCTCGCGTACGTCCTTTCGGAACCATACCCGCGGCTGTCCAGCCTGCTCGCATTTTTTATTTTAGTATACTACAGGTTCAGTGTCAATATTTTATTACGCCTCTTGTTGATATTTTGGGAATATAAAAGTATAATAATACCTATTGCAGTGATAAATTGTTGCCGGTGAAATCCGTTCGCCGGTCTAATTTTACGCTTTGGGGGTTACAAACATGGGTCAAACAAATGAAAATCGCATGGAACGTTTTTTTGAGGAGATGCGTGGAAAGCGAATCGCCTTCTGCGGGATTGGCGGCAGTAATCTTCCGCTTATTGAGATGTTCCGCAGCAAAGGCGCCAGCGTGATGGCCTGTGATAGAAAGACAAGGGAGCAATTAGGCGGTAAAGCGGAACAGTTAGAGCGGGAGGGCGTTTCGCTGTGCCTGGGTCCCGACTATTTAAAACAGATAGATGCAGACATTATTTTCCGTACCCCAGGGATGCGGTACCATATGCCTGAACTGGAACAAGCCCGCGACAATGGGACGGTTGTCACTTCGGAGATGGAAGTATTTTTTGATCTTTGCCCCTGCAAAATTGTAGCGGTAACAGGCAGCGACGGAAAAACCACCACCACCACGATTTTATCCGAAATGCTCAAGGCCGCGGGAAAGACTGTGCATCTAGGGGGCAATATCGGTCGTCCCTTGCTGCCCGATGTAGAATCCATCTCGCCGGATGACGTGGCTGTGGTAGAGCTTTCCAGCTTTCAGCTGATCTCTATGCGCAAAAGCCCGGATATCGCGGTGGTTACCAATGTTACGCCGAATCACTTGGACATACATAAGGATATGGCGGAATATATCGACGCAAAAAAGAACATCCTTATCCATCAAAACGCCTTTGGGCGGGCGGTGTTGAATCTTGACAACGATATCACCAAGGGTTTTGTAAGCGCTGTCAGAGGAGAAACCTTGCTGTTCAGTCGCAGGAATCCCTGTAAAAACGGCGCATGGCTTCGTGAAGACGGCGCCTTAATGATGTCATACCGCGGACAGGATATCCCGGTTATCAAGGCGGAAGAAATTCTGATTCCCGGAGCCCACAATGTGGAGAATTATTTGGCCGCCATGTCCGCGCTGTGGGGAATCGTGCCGCCCGAAACGATGGCCCAAGTGGCTAAGCGTTTTGCAGGCGTAGAGCACCGCACCGAACTGGTGCGGGAACGAAACGGCGTGCGCTATTATAACGACTCCATCGCATCCAGCCCCACCCGTTGTATCTCCGGTACCCTGTCCCTTTTCTCGCAAAAGATTCTTTTAATCGCAGGCGGTTATGATAAGAAAATTCCGTTCGATGTATTGGGTCCTGTTATTGTGGATAAAGTTAAGTTGTTGATCCTCCTGGGCGACACATCGGATAAAATTGAGCAGGCTGTTAAAAACGCCTCCTCTTACTATAAAGGAAATCCGGAAATCCTGCGTGTAAACACCATGGAAGAGGCCGTGCAAACCGCCGCCTCTTATGCTCAAAAAGGTGACGTAGTCGCCTTATCTCCCGCTTGCGCAAGCTTTGACCTTTACCCAAACTTCGAAGCTCGGGGCAACCACTTTAAACAACTGGTGAATCAATTGTAAACAACAAAAAATAATGCATGTCTCCGTTGTTACAATAATATGAATACCCAGACTCCAGAAAGGATGAAAAAATTTACATGATAGATTTGCTTCGCCGTCTGTGCGACGCGCCGGGTTCCTCCGGAGATGAAAGCTCCGCCGCACAGACGGTCAAAGAAATGTTCTCGCCTTATGGAAAGGCGTCCGTCGATCTGTTTGGCAATGTCATTGTCAATATGGGAAATCCAAATGCAACCAAACACATTTTACTGGATGCGCATTTAGATCAAATTGGATTGGTGGTCACCCACATTGATGACGAGGGTTTTATAAAGGCGGCGCCCTGTGGCGGGATAGACCGCAGAGTCCTCATGGGAAGCCGGGTTAAGCTCTATGGAAAGCAGGTTGTATCCGGGATTGTTTGCTGCATGCCTCCCCATTTGACAAATGGCGGGGAAGACAAAATCCCTCCAATGGATCAATTGGCCATTGATACCGGACTTCCGGCCAAAACCGTCAAAGACATCCTCTCTCCCGGCGACAGAATTTTATTTGCTTCATCCCTAAAAAAGCTTTTGGGAAATCGGGTTACGGCTCCTGCTTTGGACAATCGAGCGGGCGTTGCGTCTTTAATTCGCTGTGCTCAGATCCTGTCAAATCAAGATCTGTCCTGCCGCGTGTCCTTTTTATGCAGCGCACAGGAGGAAACCGGGGGCGCGGGCGCCAAGACCGCTTCCTATGCTTTGCATCCCGACGAAGCGATTATGGTTGACGTTAGCTTTGGAGAACAGCCTGGCGTAACCTTAGAAAAATCGGCAAAATTGGGAGGGGGCACGATGATTGGGATCGCCCCGACTCTTTCTAGAGAGATATCCAATCGACTTTTGGAATTGGCCAAAGAGAATGCCATTCCCTATCAGTTGGAAGTCATGGGAGGAGGCACGGGAACCAACGCGGATGAGGTTTCCACCGCACGGGGAGGCGTGCCGTCCGGGCTGCTTTCCATTCCTCTGCGCAATATGCATACCCAGGCGGAGCTTATCGACCTTAGCGATATTGAAAGCACTGCACAGCTTTTAGCGGACTATGTAACAAAAGGAGGGATGAGCCGTGCCTGATCTCAAACTATTGGAAAAACTGTGTCTGGCTCCCGGAATCTCGGGAAGAGAAGATCGGGTTCGGAGTTTAATTCTTGAAGAAATAAAGCCCTATGCAGATCAATGGCAGGTGGACGGCCTGGGAAATCTGATCGTATGGAAAAAGGGGAAACAGCGCCCCAAAGTGAAGCTGATGCTTTCCGCACATATGGATGAGGTTGGGTTCCTTGTCACCCGGGTCGCGAAGGATGGAACACTTTCCCTTACTTGTGTGGGGGGAATCGACCAGAGGGTAATCCCCGGCAGATGTGTAACAGTAGGAGATCAGCGTATTCCCGGCGTTATTGGCGCTAAGCCCATTCACTTGTTAAAGGGAGAGGAAAAGGAAAAGGCTGTTCCGATGGATGATCTGCGGATTGATATCGGTGCAAAAGACCAGGAGGAAGCGCTTCGCTGGGTACAGCCTGGCGACGACGTCTGCTTTGAAAGTTCCTTTGAAGTTGCTGGAGAGGCGATCCAAGCTAAGGCATTGGATGACCGGGCCGGTTGTATGGTGCTTATCTCTATGATTCGTTCTGAGCTTCCATATGACATGTATTTTACATTTGTTGTGCAGGAAGAGGTGGGTCTGAGAGGTGCTGCCGCTGCCGCTTATTCTGTAAATCCGGAGGCGGCTCTTGTGATAGAATCCACGACTGCTGCGGATATTCATGGAGTGGATGAGGACAAGCGTGTCTGCGCCGTAGGGCGTGGGGCGGTTTTGTCCTTTATGGATAAGCGGACGATCTACGACAGGGAATATTTTCAATTGGCATTTCACATTGCAAAGGAACAAAATATTCCCTGTCAGGCGAAACAGGCAGTAGCTGGAGGCAACGATGCGGGCGCCATTCATGTTTCTCGCGGCGGAGTGAGAACCCTGGCGCTTTCCTTGCCCTGCCGTTATTTGCACTCAGCCGTCAGCCTGATTAGTAAGAGCGATCTGGAAGCGGTAGAATCCCTTACCGCCTTGCTTGCCGAACGCATTGCATCAGGATCGCCGGTAGGATAATCTATGATTCAGTATGTGAATGAAAACACCTTGCCTTCCTTGGATTGCTTTTGCCAAGGGGATCCTTTTGGATGTAAAATTGCATCTTTGGCCCAAGCCTATGGGCTGGATACTCCCTTCGCGGGATTTTGGATACAGACTGATCCGAAAGGAACGGTTACAGCGGTGCTCTCTAAGCTGGAAGGGACCGCCGTATTGTGCGCACAGGACTGTGCGGATACAACGGAGCTGCGGGAATTTCTATCTATGACAGGGGCTGAAATATCTCTTTATTGTCCCGAGAAACTTACAATCCCCAAGGTTCAAGACAAAAAGACTGGTTGGGTCATGAAGTTGATTGCCTCAGCAGACCCCTGCAAAGAAAACGTGTTTCGTCACTCTTTTTTAATGGAGGATAACCCGTCCTTACAACAAGTGCATTCCCTGTTGTGTTCCTGTGCAAAAGAGGGGTTTCGGCCTCCGCCTTTTGCGCCCTTTTATGTGGACATGTCACACCGTATACGCCATCAGGCCGCCAGATGTGTGGGCGTTTGGGAAGAGGGACGGTTAATCAGCTGTGCCTGTACGGTGGCGGAAACCAATTGCTGTGCGGTGCTGGGCGCCGTAGCCACTCATCCAGACAGGCAGGGCAATGGACTGGGTCGAGCGGTGGTTTCCACTTTGACCGCTCAATTGAAAGAAGAGGGAAAAGAGGTGTTTCTCTTTCGTGGCTTAAAGGAAAACCAGCAATTTTATGAGCGATTGGGTTTTATTAATGTTTGCCGATGGGAGGAAGCGGCCTTCTGATCGGCTATTTCGATCTCGTTACAGTCTCTGACTTACATAAAGGAGTAATTACATGTCATCGTCATTGTTCCATTTTAATTCTGGTATTCAACAAGCAGCACAACAGGCTGTCGATCAGTGCGCTCAGACGTTTCAACAGATCGACCAGATCACTGAATACAATCAACAAAAAATGCTAAAAGCTTTCGCTGATGTCGGCGTCAGCGAAAGCCATTTCGTAGGTTCTACCGGCTACGGATATGGAGACCGGGGCAGAGATGCGTTGGATCAAGTTTTTGCAAATGCCTTTGGCGCTCAGGACGCGCTTGTAAGGCATAATTTTGTCAGCGGGACCCATGCGCTCACTGTAGCTCTGTTCGGAATTCTGCGTCCGGGAGACGTCATGCTGAGCGTTACCGGAACACCCTACGATACGCTACAGGGTGTTATTGGCTTAAGCGGAAATCATTCGGGATCCCTCAAAGAATTTGGTATAGAATATCGTCAGGTGGATCTCAAAAAGGATGGTTCCCTCGATTATGAGGAAATGAAAAGAGAAATCCATTCCGGCATCAAAATGGTTTATATTCAGAGATCCAGGGGCTATACCCTTCGTCCCTCACTATTTGTGGAGGAGATCGGGAAAATTGTGGAGCTGGCCAAATCGCTGGCGCCCGAATCGATTATTATGGTGGATAACTGTTATGGAGAATTTGTTCAGACCCAGGAGCCCCTTTCCTTTGGCGCGGATTTGATCGCGGGTTCCCTCATTAAAAACCCCGGCGGAGGAATTGCCCCCACCGGCGGCTATATTGCCGGACGAAAGGATCTGGTGGAACAGTGTTCTTACCGTCTCACCACCCCAGGAACGGGGAAGGAGATCGGCGCCACATTGGGACAGAACCGGGAGCTTTTTATGGGAGCGTTCCATGCTCCTCATGTAACAGGGGAAGCGCTGAAGACCGCCGCGTTTGCTTCCGCCCTATTTGAACGATTGGGTTATGAAGTCACCCCCCGTTACTGCGATCCCCGCGCGGATATCATTCAAGTAATTAAGCTATGCAATGAAAAGTCCTTGATCGCCTTTTGCCAGGGAATTCAGAAAGGCGCGCCGGTGGATTCCTTTGTGGTTCCTGAACCCTGGGATATGCCGGGCTACGATAGCCAAGTGATTATGGCAGCGGGCGCTTTTACTCTGGGCGGCTCCATTGAACTGTCTGCCGATGCTCCCCTTCGGGAGCCCTATGCGGCCTGGATGCAGGGGAGTCTCAATTTCCATAGCGGAAAACTAGGGGTTATGTTGGCCGCTCAGTCCATGCTGGAACAAGGAGCGCTTATTTTATCATAGAGCCTTGAACGCCGTTGCTGTTAGGCAGTCTGCCATAAGGAAGCCTGACACCCGTTGAAAAGAAGTTGCTTTTCAGCGGGTGTTCCTTTATACCGATTTCGCCGATAAATCTTCGTTTATCGAAAGGACGCTGTAATGTTAATTTGTGTTGCTTGCCGCAACGGGTTTTCCTCCGTATGATAGCAGTGAAAGGAGGTCATCCCTGATGCTAAATGAAAACATTAAAACAATCAGAAAATCCAAAGGGCTTTCGCAAGAGGAACTTGCAATCAAGTTGAATGTGGTGAGGCAAACAATCTCTAAATGGGAACAAGGTCTGTCGGTTCCAGATGCCGATATGCTGATTTCCATATCAGAGGTATTTGAAACACCTGTAAGCACACTGCTTGGAGAAACCGTTGTCGAGACGAAGGCTGATGACTTAAGAGCAATTTCCGAGAAACTTGAGGTCATAAACCTGCAACTTGCGCATAGAAAAGCAACGAGACAAAAAGCGATTCATTGGCTTTTTATCTTATTGTGTACGGTTATAGTTGCTGTTTTTGCAGTCCTAATAGCGTTAAATAGTCCTTACTTGGGTTGGGATTATAGCCAACCCGAAACCACAGTAATCGGAGTAATGTTTCACGCATTTGAGTGGTTGTTCGTGAGAATAGCACCGCTTGTCTTGATGGGATCAATTGTTGGGGTTTGTTTGACATGGAAGAAAGTGTGAAATTGCCCAACTTTTCGGAGAACAGTCCAAATTTGAAAATTCGTATTTACCGCGCTCTCTCACGGGCACTTTCCCTGAAAGTGTCATAGTGGGTTATACAGTATAAAAAGGACAAGGCAGACCGTTGTGGTCTGTCTTGTCCTTAACTTCTTTATGAAGGCTTACCCTTAGGGAACGGCGTTTTTTCTTGTCCGCTTTTTTGCAAGCAAAATTTTCGATGAAGCCCGGTGCACATGGAATAATTAAGCATTCCTCATCCCATACTAGAATAGTAAAAACCAGAAAGGTTGTGTTCTGATGTTATATGATATTGTCGTTCATGATAATCATGGAAACGAGGTTGCCTTAAGAACATATCAGGGTAAAGTGCTTTTGATTGTCAATACGGCTACTCAGTGTGGGCTTACCCCACAATACCAACAGCTGCAAAAACTATATGACCAATACCGGGAACAAGGTTTGGAAGTGTTGGATTTTCCCTGCAACCAATTTTTAGAGCAAGCGCCTGGTTCTGATGAGGATATCCATAACTTTTGTACCTCAAACTATCAAACCGCTTTCCCTCGGTTTGCAAAAGTACAGGTTAACGGATCCCAAACCTGCCCTCTCTATCAATATTTGAAGCAAGTCAAGCCTGTGGACTCTGTAAACAGCGGAACCGGACCGTTCCTACAAAAATTAAAAGAACTGGATCAAGTGTTTCCCGGAAGCGAAATCAAATGGAATTTTACTAAATTTTTAATTGACCGCGAGGGAAACGTGGTAAAGCGTTATGCTCCTAACATCGATCCGGAGGAATTAAAACAGGATATCGAAGCCCTTCTTTAGGATCCCTAAAGAGCTTTTGCAATCAGGCTCAAAGCCTGATTCAGAGGCTCTTTTCGCTTTTGGGATGATAAGTTTACCATTGTAAAACGTCGGAATTACCATTATAATAAATTTTACTGGTATTGGAACTGACGGAAAGCTGTATCATGAAAGCCGGCTCGATTCGATGTTGCTTTCATCCGTTGTTAGTATAAAATGATGTGATAAATAAGGATTTTTCCGTTTGAAAAACGTTTTCTGGCGGAAAGGAGGTTGCTTTGGAAGAAATCAAATCTGTTTTTTGCCCTTGTAAAAGAACAAACTGCCAACGACACGGGGACTGCGAACGGTGCAGGGAGCATCATCGACACATAAAAAGATATCCGGTTCCCTATTGTCAAAAGCAGAGTGTTAATAAGGGAAAACAAAACGGCAAGAAAAGCCCGTCATGATTTGTCTTATCGCCGCATAAGGATTGGTGGGGTGATGAATGGTGATCGGAATTAATAAAAAATGGCGTGACTTCTTATTTCTGGGATCGGCGCTTTTGATCTGCGGCTGTATTGTTCTCTTGCTGATCTCCGCAACACGGAAGGTAGACCATACCGTATCGGCCTCACTGGGAGAATATCATCCTGTGATTATTTTAGACGCAGGACACGGAGGAGAGGATGGAGGCGCGGTCAGTAAAGCTGGAATCCAGGAAAAGGACATCAATCTGGCGATCGCCAAGGATTTAAAGGAGATGCTGATTGCTTCCGGATTCGATGTGGTCATGATCCGGGAGGATGACCGTTCCATCCACGATGAATCCGCAGATACCATTAAGGAACGGAAAATTTCGGATATCCATAATCGATTAAAAATTATAAATTCCTATGACGATTGTATTTTTCTCAGTATCCATCAGAATCAATTTTCCGATTCTAAATACAGCGGCGCTCAAATGTTTTATTCCACAAATAACCCACAGAGCAAGGAACTGGCAGAATGCCTGAAAGACTCTGTGGTAGGAATGATTCAGCCCAACAATACGCGGGAGATCAAACCCGCAAATAGTTCCATTTATTTGCTTTGGAATTCAAAGAAACCTTCCGTTCTTGTAGAATGTGGCTTTTTGTCCAATGTACAGGAGGCGAACTTGCTTTCACAGGAGGATTATCAGCGCAAAATGGCCTTTTCCATCTACTGTGGGTTAATAAATCATTGGAGAATGATCGGAAATGGACACAGCGCCAACGACTCATTAGAAAATCAAAAATCATAGGGACGGAAAAAACACAAGAGAATGGAGTATACATATGGCCGGAAAGAGTAAAAGCATCTATCTATGTAGCGAATGTGGATTTGAATCCGCCAAATGGTATGGAAAATGTCCAGGATGCGGAGAATGGAATACCATGAATGAGGAAATCCGAGAAACTTCGAAGGCTTCCGCCGCTGCTCAGGGGATTGTGCGGCGGGAGGCGGTACGTCCTGCAAAAATTAGTGAGATTGATACCAAAGACGAACCCCGCTACCACACCGGTCTAAAGGAACTGGATCGAGTTTTGGGAGGAGGCGTTGTAAAGGGATCTCTGGTTTTGCTGGGCGGAGATCCGGGAATTGGAAAGTCCACGATTCTCCTTCAGGTTTGTGAATATATGGGCAAAACTCTTCGCATTTTATATGTATCCGGTGAAGAGTCCCGCAGACAGCTAAAGCTGCGCGCCACACGGCTGGGAGTACAAAGCGATAATCTTTTTATCATGACTGAAACCGATATTGAAATCGTCATCGAACAAGTAAGAAGCGATAAGCCGGATTTAGTAATTATTGATTCCATCCAAACCATGAATTTCCACGAATTATCCTCTTCCCCTGGAAGTATTACACAAGTGCGTGAATGCACCAACGCGCTTATGCGCGCCGCTAAATCGTTGGATATCCCAATTTTGGTGGTGGGGCATGTCAATAAGGACGGAGCGATTGCAGGTCCAAAAGTGCTGGAGCACATTGTGGACGCTGTGCTTTATTTTGAAGGAGAACGGCAAATGTCCTACCGGATTTTAAGGGCGGTAAAAAACCGATATGGATCAACCAATGAAATAGGCGTGTTTGAAATGCAGGACAACGGACTGTCAGAGGTGGAGAATCCTTCCCTCATGCTGCTTTCCGGAAGGCCCAAAAAGGTGCCTGGCACTTGTGTCGCTTGTGTTATGGAGGGTTCCCGACCCATATTGGCCGAAATCCAAGGACTTGCCACCTCATCTGGGTTTGGCAACCCCAGAAGAATGTCCACTGGATTTGATTACAGTCGCATGTCACTACTGCTGGCAGTTTTGGAAAAGCGCGCCGGCTATTATTTTTCGAATCTGGACGCTTATCTTAATGTGGTGGGAGGACTACGTTTGGACGAGCCCGCCGCCGATTTGGCCGTAGCCATGGCGCTGGTCAGTAGTTTAAAAGACGTTGCAGTGAGCGAGGATTCTTTGGCTTTTGGTGAAATCGGCCTTGCTGGCGAAATCCGTTCTGTCAGTCATGCGAAAGCCAGGGTATTGGAAGCTGACCGTTTGGGATTTCGCCGCTGCATACTGCCGTATCACAATTTAAAATCCATGTCCATGGCCGATTCGGTTCGTATTCAGTTAATCGGCGTCCGAGATATCCGAGAGGCGTTTGATGCGTTAACCAACTGATTTTGCGGGCTCCTCTCTTATCTGCTGTCCGGGACGTGTATCCTTTGCCGCTTTCACATAATGAACACATCCCCCCAAATGATTGGTGATAATGGTTGGCGTCTCCAGTTTGCAGTAACCGTCAATCTGATAGATGCAATCATCGTCACAGGGTATTAAGCTCATTTTTACCACCTCATCACATAGCTTCTTATATCTGGCGTAAAATATTCGTAAATATACAGAAAATATGATTCATAAATCCCTTCTCCCAATCAAAGAATATACCAAGATAGGGGGATTGATTCATGAAGAAATATTCTGCTCTTGTAGCAATTACGCTTGTTGTGATACTTACGCTTTATTTTGGCGGCAATTTTGTGAAAAGTCAAATCAAAGAAGTGGACGTGCTCGTTTTACAGGAACAAGAAGTAAAAAACAGCATTGTGTGTTCTGGTCAATTAGAACCATCCGATAACAAAAATGTTTATATCACGGAACCATCAATCGCGCAAGAGGTGTTGGTTCAGGTGGGGGATCGCGTCGAACAGGGGGAAGATTTGCTTCGGGTCAGAAAAGGGGTTGCTCCAAAAACGACAAACGATTCTGACAATCGTTCGGATACGGATAACAGCTCTCTTCCCAGTTCTTTTTCTGAATTTGCCAAAATGACAGGGCTAAGCAGCGAACAGGCCGCCGAAGTATACAATCAATATATCAATGGCAGCAGTAGTGGAAGCTCTTCCTCTGCCGAACCCATCCAAAAGGAGGAGGAAGGGGAGCTTGACACCATAACCGCTCCTGTTTCCGGTATTGTTTCTGTTATCAATGTGAAAGGGAACAGCTACGCGGATACCAGCAAACCAATTATGGTAATCTCTGATATCAATAGCATGCAAGTACGGCTTTCTGTCAATGAATCTCAAATATCAGCGGTACAGATAGGGCAGAAAGCGACCATTACCGGAGCAGGATTCAAGAATTCTGAGTATTCCGGGACAGTAAAAAGCATTGCTGATGTGGCTACCCAAACTGTCAGCACCTCAGGTCAGGAAACGGTTGTGGAAGTAATCGTTACAGTGGATCATGCGGGAGAGGATCTTAAGTCCGGACTTACGGCCAAGTGTGAGATTACAACATCCAATGATGATGGGATGTTAATCGCCCCATATGAAGCGGTTCGAGCCGAAGACGACGGCCAGGAATATGTCTATATCTATCAGGATGGAAGGGCGGTTAAACGCACAATCACAACCGGTAGAGAATTCAACAGCGGATTTGAGATTTTATCCGGGTTAAAAACCGGAGATCGAATCATTACAAATCCGGAAAGGCTATATGCGAATTCTCGCGTTATTATGAAGCAAGAGAAAAGCGTGGTGAATCAAGATGCTTGACAGCATTCGAAGCGCACTGCGCAACTTAGGGCGGAAGAAGATGAGAAGCGCGTTGACTATTGCAGGAATCGCCATCGGAGTCGCTTCCGTGATCTTAATTAGTAGTATCAGTGAATGCGGAACAGCGGCTGTAAATAACGAAATGGACAGTTTAGGTCTTGGGGGATTGACTATCTCTGTCAATACCAATGGTTCCTCCGGACACTATTTAACAGAGAATGAGTTGGATACTGTGCGGGAAACACAGCATGTAAAACAAGCCATTCCATTGGTCATACAAAATACGAAGGTAGGGAACACAGGCTTATCCCAGTTGGATGCTTTGGTTTGGGGGATCGACTCCAAAGCGAATCAAGTGATCTCGTTACAGGTCTTATATGGCAGAATGATAAGCAGTATGGATGTAAGCTCCAACAGCAATGTTTGTATGGTAGATCAAACCTTTGCACAAAATGTCTATCATCGAGATAACATTGTGGGAAAAAAGGTATCGATACTTTGCGGTGGGGTAGAAGAGGAGTTTGAGGTAATCGGGGTAATCAAAACCGGCAGCGGACTGCTGCAAAATTTTATCGGCGATTATATTCCAAATTTCTTATATATCCCATACACTACATTACAAAGTGCTACCGGTAAGCAATCTTTCGATCAGATCGCTGTAAAAGTGGAAGAGGATTATGATGTGGATGAAGCGGGAAATGCCATTGTGAGCACATTGTCTCGTTCAACTGGAGTCATCGATGGATTTACTGCAAATAATCTAGCCAAGCAAAAAGACGGATTAAAAAGCATTTTAAATACAGTAACAGTGATCTTATCTGCGGTTGGAGCCATTTCACTTTTAGTGGCTAGCCTTAGTATTATGACGGTTATGATGGTTTCTGTAAACGAACGGACGAGAGAAATTGGCATTAAAAAATCGATTGGCGCCAGACGTTCCACCATTTTATTTGAATTTTTATTAGAAGCTGTACTCATTTCTTTGGTCGGTTGTTTTTCGGGAGTTTTGGTGGGAATAGCTATTTCATTCATTGGAGCGTCCTATGTGAATATGACATTACAGCTGCGAGGAGATATTATGCTGTTAGCGGTAGGATTTTCTTTGCTGTCCGGTGTGATTTTTGGTGTTTATCCAGCGGCAAAAGCGTCACGATTAAGACCGGTAGACGCCTTACGGTTGGAATGATAACCAAATAAAAAAGTCTATCAGATGATAGACTTTTTTATTTGGTTATTTTAGAACTTAATCATATAAACGGAGGGATTATTAGGATCTATCAGAAGTCCTGGAAATATGATATACTTAGAACAATCGTTAAATGATGGAGGTGAATCTCAGGACCTGTTTAAAATTTGCAAGATACTACACAAAATGAATATTTTGTATAGTTGAGGGGAGGGCTTATGAATCCACTAACATTATCAGATGCACCAGCTGTACTGAAAGAGTTTCTTGGTTATATGCAGACAATCAAAGGAAAATCAGAAAAAACCATTCAGGAATATTTTTTTGATTTAAGAACCTTTTTCCGGTATATAAAGCTTTCAAAGGGATTGGTAGATTCCTCTACTCCTTTTCAGGAAATCTCAATCGAAGACATCGATATTAAGCTACTGGAATCAGTAACTCTCACGGATGTCTTTGAATTTATGAACTTTGTTCTCTCAGAAAAAAACAATCACGCTGCGGCAAGGGCCCGCAAAGCTTCCAGTTTGCGCACATTCTTTCATTATCTGACCAATAAGACAGGGCAATTAAGCCGGAATCCTGTTCAGGAGTTGGAAACACCAAAATTAAAGAAATCATTGCCCAAATACTTATCGTTGGAACAATGTATTGAATTGCTCAATAGTGTGGAAGGAGAATACAAAGAGCGTGATTACTGTATTATTGCCCTCTTTCTAAACTGTGGCTTGCGTTTATCCGAGCTGGTTAATCTTAATATCAACGACATTCATTTAAAAGAGAAACTTATGAAAGTGACGGGAAAAGGCAACAAGGAGCGCCTGGTTTATTTAAATGAAGCTTGTATTGAAGCCGTTGAGGCTTATCTACGTGTCCGTCCGGTAGATGGGGTTATTGATAAAAAGGCGCTTTTTATCAGTCGGCTAAATAAAAGGATCGGGACACAAGCGGTACAACAAATGGTAAAAAAATATCTGGCTAAAATAGGCTTGGAAGGACAAGGATATTCGGTTCACAAATTACGACATACCGCCGCAACACTAATGTATCAGCATGGACATGTAGATATCCGCGTGTTAAAAGATATATTAGGACACGAGAATCTTGGTACTACAGAAATTTATACCCACTTATCCGATCATCAAATGGCGGATGCCGCAAACTCCAATCCTCTGTCAAAAATAAAAAAGAGGGAGTAAAATCCCTCTTTTTTTATCGCAAATGTAATATTTTTTTTAGCGTATTATGAAGTCGGCTTATGTACATGGAGACTAGTCCGGTTAGAGAGTAATCGTACATAAAAAACACAAGATTCCCCACTAACAAAAATATCCATGGCAAAGAAACGCCAAATAATACAAAGGAATCTTCGGGTACGCTCAAAAGTTTGATGGCTATGAAAAACGCGGCAATCATTGAGACATTAAATACTGCAAGCTTTATTATCATCTGAGTGATGCGGCTATGAATATGTTCGATGTGATATTTTAAAATTGGATAATATCCAAAAAAGATAATAAAGAGTAAAACGGCTTCTTTATCAGCGGCCAATAATGCAGAGAGCAACGACACCGCGAGGAATACCATCCATGCCCATTTGGATCCCAATTCTATTACAATTACCATAAGGAGTACTCCCGCAATGGCTGGCAGCGCATATGTGCCAATAGGGATTAATCCTGTTAGGAACATCAATACCGTGCAAACCGCAGTAATAATGCCGCCTAAAGCAACTTTACCGCTTTGATTCAATGCTATCTCCCCCACCTTTTCTATCTATGAGTATGAGCTTTGCGCCTTAACAGCAACTGATTAGATCTCCCCCCATACATTCGCAACAACAGTCGGCGCAAATCAAGGAGGAGCATACATCGCAGGCGTTGCAACCGCCTGTGGTGGGTCGATTGGCGGTATTATATCCTCCATAAACACCATTTTTTTGGTTTAATACCTGATTCAGCGCCGCCCGATATTCCGCATTGCCCGGATCCATATTACAGGCCGTGTTAAAATGGCTGTTGGCTTCATCAAGCCATCCCCGCTTAAACAGAATTGTTCCCTTCAAAAAATACCACTCCGCATCCCTGGAGCTGCTGGGCACTCCGTTTAAAATCTGTTCTGCATCCGCGATTCGGCCGCCCATAATCAAATTGCGAACATCCGTATAGCTGGAGCTTCTCCGGTAATTCCCGCTGTATCCTCCGCTTGCACCGGAATACCCCTGATTGCGGCGTTTTCTCTCCGCGACAATGGTATCGTAAGCCTCGTTGATTTCCTTCATTTTTTCAGCGGCCAAATCCGATAACGGGCTTTGGTCATAATTATCCGGGTGATATTTCTTTGCGAGCTCCCGATACGCGCTTTTAATTTGATCATCGCTTGCGTCCGGGGATACTCCCAGAACCTTATAGGGATCAGACATGTTCTATCTCCTTATCATATAATATCTGTCTTTGCATCGCAGGCAGACCCAATCTCATGGTGTTATCCAATATCGTGTCAAAATGTTTTAACTCAAGCAGCTGAAAAGCGGCAATCGCTTGGGAAAGCGTCTGATTCAGCACGCCATTACAATAATCTCTCTGTTCTTTTTTATTTAACGGAATTTCTGTATCCTGCACAAGCTTTTTTAAAAAGGGATTAAACTGGCGGTGTTTTTCATCTTTCTCTATATCATCCGCCGCATCCATCAGATATATCCACCGACCAATAAAATAACCCAATTGACTCAAAACAAGCTCCTGCGATTTCGTCCCATCCGACAAAAGCAGAAGCACCTGTGATAACATCTGTGCAGTTGGTTCCGCGCTGGCATCAATCCCCGCATTAGAGTCGTGCTCTACGCTTGACTGCCTGTCCATACAGTCTGAAACAATTTTATCAATATCAGGAAATTTCTTTTTGGCTTTGCGATAAGCGCTTTTTACAATAGGAAGCATAAGATACGCTCGGCTTTTACCCCAAAACCCGGAATCTTGAATGTCATCCTGAATTTTATAATAAGTCATTAATATGGATACCGCACCAGCAAACAGAAAGCTCTCTTCCCCACCTTTACAGTATGCACATTTTTTCATTGGATTTACTACACATCTTCCTTTGGTAAATCCAGGACATTCCTCTTGTTTTAAGGCCATATGAAACATCGCCAAAAACGTTGCGTCATAGCTCAGCGTTAATCTGGACAGCAGACCAAAATTTTTACCCAGATGTTTGCAAAGGCTGCAATACGCGCTTTTATAAAGCTCATATTCCTTTACGAGCATTTCTGGCTTGCATGGCCGAATGTAACCAAACAACGTACCTACCATCCTTTAATTGTGCTTTGATATAACGATTTCATTCTACTATACTTTGTATCTTTGTAAATTAACAATATGTAAATTTTATAGACTCTTATCGTTTTTCTCTGAGACTTCTATTTGCTTCTACCTATTTTTACTAAAAAGGGATCAACCCTTCATAAAAGGTTGATCCCTTCGTTTAAAATAATAGTCTTACTGTTCGGTATCGATTTCTGTAGAAGCTACTACTTCATCCTCTTGGTTTACAGAGTCCTGCGCTGCCTGCTCTTCCAGCAATTTGCGGATTGACAAGCTAATGCGTTTCTTTTCAAAGTCGATGTCTGTAATCATAACTTTGACTGTTTCGCCTACAGACAGCACATCCTGGGGCTTCTCAATTCTACGGTCAGCAATCTGAGAAATATGGATTAATCCATCAATACCAGGCAGAATCCGCGCAAAGGCGCCAAAAGTAGTCATACCCACAACCTGAGCGTCTACTACGCTGCCAACCGGATAATCTTTTTTGAGGATCTCCCAAGGATTATCCTCGGTCTTTTTATAGCCCAAAGAAATTTTTCCTTTTTCCGGATCCAAATCTTTGATGTAAACTTCCACGGTGTCACCCACATTAACTACCTCGGAAGGATGCTTAATACGGCTCCAAGACAGTTCGGAAATGTGTACCATGCCATCGATTCCACCCAAATCCACAAAGGCTCCATAAGAAGTAAGAGATTTAACAACGCCGGTATAAGTCTTGCCGATTTCAGCAGTCTCCCAGAACTTATCCGCCAATTTTTTACGCTCGTCCTTCAGCACGGAACGGATGGAACCCACCGCGCGTCTGCGACCGCGATTAACCTCAATGATGCGGAAATTCACTTCCTTTTTCAGCAAATCTTCCAACGGCTCGCCGCGGGAAGCAGTTGCCTGAGAAGCCGGAATAAACACGCGAACGCCATTGGTTACAGCGATCACGCCGCCCTTGATAACCTCAGTGACTACGCCGGTAACCACGGCCTCTTCCTCACAAGCGGTTACGATATCTTCCCAGCCCTTAATGGCATCCAAACGACGCTTAGAGAGCATAATAGTACCCTCTTGATCGTTGGTGCGCATAATCAGCAGATCCATTTCGTCTCCGATTTTTACCAAATCCTCCGGCTTGGCGTTGGGATCCGCAGACAGTTCAGAAGCAGGAACAAAACCTGCTTGTTTTCTGCCAACATCAACGAAAACCTCGTTGGGGGCAATACCGACGACAACACCATGCACCTTTTCGTCTGTATTAAAATTTTTGAGGGATTCTTCCAGCATTTCCTCAAAGTTGTCTGTGGTCATTTCTTCGTTGTTCTCCTTGTTTTCCAGAATGTCCGTCATGGTTTCTAGTACCTCCTTTATAATGCTGGCGGGCGTGGATGCACCTGCCGTAACTCCGATGTTCCTAGCTTGTTGTAACGCTTGGATGGGCAACTCGTCCGCTGTCTCAATCAAAAAGGTCAAGCAATTAGGCTTGCAAACGTCCCTCAATTTTGCGGTATTGGAACTATGCTTCCCACCAATGATAATCATCAAATCCGACTGTTTTGATAATTGGACAGCCTCTGCTTGTCTTTCTGACGTAGCATTACATATTGTATCAAAAATTGATGGATTTGTATATACCCTTTTTACTATTTTCAAACAATTTTCCCATTCTGACACGCTAAATGTGGTCTGGGCGACGATGCAAATTCCTTTTTTCGCGTCAAATTGCTCTGATTTTACCAGATTTTCCAAATCCTGGCTGTCCCGAAAGACATAACTCTCACCAGAACAATGCCCACGAATCCCTTCCACCTCAGGATGAGAGGGATCCCCAGCAATCAGAACAACTTGATTTTCCTCCGACGCACGCTTTACTATGCGGTGGATTTTCGCTACAAAAGGACAGGTAGCATCCTCATAAAAAAGCTGACGATCCTTAATTTGATCCCACGTATCATCAGGTATCCCGTGAGTGCGAATCACCAGAATATATCCCTCTGGAACCTGTTCCGGCTTCGATACGATACGTACGCCCCGGTTTTCCAACTGGGCAACCATTTGTGGATTATGAATAATGGGTCCCAGTGTGCATACCTTTTTCCCTGCGTCAAGCAGTTTAATTACCAACTGCACGGCTCGATTGACTCCAAAACAGAAGCCAGCGGTTTCTGCGACTGTTATACTCAATGTTTTTCCCCCAAAAGGCTACAGATTTGATCAGCAACTTTCTTTGCTCCCACGCGGCATTCCCTAGAACTGGAACCGGTTATCTGCAATGCTTCAAATGGAATAACCTCACCATATCGTACGGTAATACGGTGAAACGGCCGGATTTTCCCTTTGCTGTAAATACAAGCGGGAAGAATATCCGCTTGGGCTTTTGCTGCGATCAGAACCGCTCCTGCTTTAGGCTGAAAGGATGTGTCGCTGTCTGTGACACATCCGCCCTGCGGAAAGATTCCCACAAGTTCCCCCCGCAATAACAGCTGCAAAGCGCTGTGAACAGATTCTGTATCGCCGGTACCCCTGTGTACGGGAAAGGCGCCCATTTTGTTCAAAAACCACCGAGCCAGTTTTCCATGATCGGTAAAAAGCTCTGATTTAGCCATATAATAAATATGTCTGGGACACTTTTTTGCCAATAGGAAAGGATCAATGACTGATTTATGGTTGCTGCATAAAATAACCTTTCCGGATTTTGGAATGTTTTGCACGCCATAAATCCGAATTGGATAGATCAGCCGTGCCACCACGCTGAGAATGCGTACCAAAAAGAAATACATACCTTCACCTGCGATCAATTGGTTTCTTGTATATCTTTCTCTCTCATTGTGCTAATTATGTCCATAATGGTGCGGCTTGCATTTCGAAATTCCGTTCCCGTGCCCTCTTTTAATCCCAATTCTTCTGGCGTTACCGGGTTAGAATAAGAGATCGTAACCTTACGAAACAATTTTGGCAGCTTTCCCCCTTTACAGGAAATGCAGGCAGGCACCACAGGCTTCCCTGTTTGATAGGCCATCATTGCTGCTCCGGATTTAGGGCGCAGTAACTCGCCGGTTTTGGAGCGGGTTCCCTCAATGAAAATCCCCAGAACCTTACCCTCCTGCAATAAAAGCTCCGCGTTGTTAATCGCCTTGGTATCCCCGCTTCCCCGATGTACCGGAAAGGCGCCCAGTGCCCGGATTAAGGACGAAAGAAACTTGTTATGAAACAGTTCCTCTTTGGCCATATAAAAAATTTGCCGTTTTTGCCCCAATGCCAAAAAGACAGGATCCTTTAGGGAAATATGGTTGCAGCAAAGGATGTATCCCCCATCTTCAGGCAGGTTGTTTTTGCTGTTGACCCGATACCGAAACAACAGCTTAAAAATAGGCGTTACCACTACTTTTCCAAAATTATAAAGGGGGGCTCTTTTCATGACAACCGCTCCTTTATCAAGTCGATGATCCGGTCAATGGATTGTTGCAGCGTGCAGGCGGTAGTGTCCACCAATACCGCGTCCTGTGCAGGCTTCAGCGGCGCAATCTCACGATGGGAATCCTGATAGTCCCGCTCTTTGAGGTCTTTAAGCACGTCCTCAAAGGACACCTGAGCACCTTTCTGCAGCAGTTCCTCATATCTCCGCTTCGCCCGCTCCTCCGGAGAGGCGGTAAGAAAGATTTTTAGCTGAGCATGGGGCAGTACCACTGTGCCAATATCTCTTCCATCCATCACAACGTTATGAGTGTGGGCCATCTCCTGTTGCAGGTCAAACAAAAAAGCGCGCACTTTAGGAAGTGCCGACACATTAGAAGCAGCCATAGACACCTCCGGGGTACGAATATCCATAGAAACGTCCCTGCCGCACAGCAACACACGCTGTTCTTCATTGACAAAAGAAAGTGTAATCTTTATATCAGAGAGCATTTGATCCACATTGCGCTCACAGGACAAATCAACGCCGTTTTGTAAGGCATATAGCCCAATCGCACGGTAAAGCGCCCCTGTATCTACATAAATAAATCCCATCGCTTTGGCCGCCTGGCGGGCAATGGTGCTCTTGCCCGCTCCAGCGGGGCCGTCTATCGCGACTGCTATCATGATTTAATATCCTCCCGATGCTGAATTACCGGCAACCCAACCGGTGGAAAAAGCAATTTGAAGATTAAAACCGCCGGTGTAAGCATCTAGGTCCAACACCTCACCCGCAAAGTACAATCCTTTGATCCGCTTTGACTCCATAGTTTTTGGATTGATTTCAGACACGGCCACTCCTCCCGAGGTGACAATGGCCTCCTCCACCGGTCGGAATCCATCCACGGTTACGGATAGGTTTTTAAGCAAAGCAGCAAAAGCTATCCGCTGATCCTTGGTGATCTGATTGCATTTGGTGGACGGTGAAATCGTAGAAAGCTCCACTGCCACTGGAATTAGTTTGCGCGGCAGAAGTCCTTGCAGCGAATTCATAAAATCCCGGTTGGAAAACTGGGCAAAATCCCGCTGCAAACGTAGATCCAGCTGATCGATGGAGAGCGCCGGCTTTAAATCGATATCCACTCGATACCGCTTTCTCTCCATAGGACGCATATGAGCGCTGGCGCTTAAGATTACTGGACCGGACAGTCCAAAATGAGTAAACAAAAGCTCTCCAAAATCCTTATAAACCGTCTTTCTGTTCGCTTGATCTTCCACCTTGATCGCAATATTGCGCAAGGAAAGTCCCTGTAACCGCTTACACCAAGGCTCATCAGCGATCAAAGGCACCAAGGATGGCACTGGAGGTACTATGGTATGCCCAGCCTGTCGAGCGAGTTCATATCCATCTCCGGTGGATCCCGTGCCCGGATAGGAAAGTCCCCCGCAGGCGATGATTACTGCATCTGCCGACAAGGTCCGCCCCTCTTCCGTGACCACTCCAATTACTTGGTCGTTTTCTATTATAAGGGATTTGGCGCGGCCGTGCAACATGCTGCAACCCGATTTTTTGACAAAACGACGAAGAGCATCCACAACATCTGCCGCCTTGTCGGATTGAGGAAACACCCGATTTCCCCGCTCTGTTTTTGTGGGCACGCCTTGCTCTTCAAAAAAACGAATGGTGTCCTGGGAAGAAAAACGGTGAAAAGCGCTGTATAGGAACCTTCCATTGGACGGAATATGCGAGATCAGCGCGTCGATCTCGCAATCGTTGGTAATATTGCAGCGGCCTTTTCCGGTAATCATCAGTTTTCGGCCTACCCGGGGATTACGCTCCAGCAATGCAGCTGGACAGCCGTTCTGTGCGGCAATGCCAGCCGCCATCATTCCGGCGGCTCCCCCGCCGATTGTTAGGACGGAAAAATGCTTATTCAACAATATTCTCCTCTACTTTTTCATAGACCTCATATTGCTCCCAAATTTGTTCCAATCGGTCAAACGTGGAGGTAATCTCCTCTTTTTTGCGCAAAGCCGTCGCCACGATCAATGCGTTTACCACGCTTAACGGCGCTACCAGAGAGTCCACCACCGAAGCCATATCGCTCCTTGCCAATAAAACATGATTGGAAGGGGGCACCAGAGGAGACATCAAACTGTCGGTAAGCGCAATCACCGTAGCGCCGCTGTCGGAGGCGAATCCCATGGCTTTCACCGCCATTTTAGAATACCGCGGAAAACTGATTCCAATCACAACGTCTTCCTCTCCAATTCGCATTAACTGTTCATAGATTTCCGTTTCGCTGGTAGCGCTTACCACAGCCACCCGTTCAAAAATCAGATTAAAATAGTATCCTAAAAAGCTGCCAATAGCGGCGGAACTTCTGGTTGCAAGAATATAAATTTTTCTTGCGTTTACGATAGAATCCACCGCGTTGTAAAATTCCTCATGGGAGATTTCCTCCATGGTGCGCCGGATCTTATCAATATCTTGGTTAAGCACGCTGTTAAGCACGTCGGCGTCTCCGATTCGGTTGCTGGTAACTTCCATGCGCTGCACGGATGTGAGCTTGCTGCGAATCATCTCCTGCATGGCTTTTTGTAGTTCGGGATAGCCATCATAGCCTACTTCGGTGGCAAAACGCACAACGGTGGATTCACTGACGCCTACCGTGGCTCCCAGCTTGGAAGCGGTCATAAAAGCGGCTTTGTCATAGTGTTCTTCTATATATCCTGCAATCAGCTTCTGCCCTTTTGAAAAGCTGGGCATCCGAGATTCTATGCGCGACAATAAATGTTGTTTCATCATGCGATCATCTCCTACGTATCCATATTAATTCCTTAATCCAGAAAAAGCAAGCAAAAATTCTGGAAAACGCAGGCCAGACATATATAAAATTCATTTTTTGCAAAAGATACGGAAAAACCGACTTTCCAGTCTTTTTTCTTCCTAGGCAAAGGAAGAAGCCCCATATAAAACACAGACTTGCCCACAGATTTATCGCTATGGGCAAGTCGTTTATATCAAAGATTATTTCGTTCTGCCAATGTCCTTTCGATAGTGCGCCCCTTCAAAAGAAATCTGGTCTACTGCCTCATAAGCCTTTTGCAGCGCTTTGTCCAAGGATTCCGCCAGCCCGGTCACGCCCAGCACACGACCGCCCGCTGTACGGAAAACCCCATCCTGATAGGAAGTTCCCGCATGATATACAGTCGCGCCCTCTACTTGACCATTTGCATCCAAACCGCGGATCTCAATGCCCTTGGGATAACTGCCAGGATAGCCTCCAGAGGCCATCACTACGCAAGCTGCGGCAGTATCGCTCCATTTCAGCTCCAACTCTGACAGAGTACCATCTATGACTGCATCAATGACATCCATCAAATCGGTCTCCAGTCTGGGCAATACCACCTGAGCCTCCGGATCGCCAAACCGGGCGTTATATTCAATCACCTTGGGTCCGTTCGCTGTAAGCATCAGTCCAAAATACAGGCAGCCTTTGAAGGGCCGACCTTCCGCCTTCATTGCCTCTACTGTCGGCTGGAATATGGTGCGCATACATTGTTCCGCCAGTTCTTCCGTGTAATACGGATTGGGACTTATTGTTCCCATTCCGCCGGTATTGCGGCCCTGATCTCCGTCATACGCCCGTTTATGATCCTTAGAAGATACCATCGGTTTGACGCAGTTACCATCGGTAAAGGCCAGCACAGATACCTCGGGGCCTGTAAGGAATTCCTCAATCACCACCCGATTGCCGGATGCCCCGAATACCTTTTCCTCCATGATGGAGTGTATCGCCTCTTGGGCTTCTTCAAAATTCTGGGCAATGACTACCCCTTTGCCCAAAGCCAAACCATCAGCTTTTACTACCACTGGATATTGATTCTGAGCTTGGATATAATCCGCCGCCTTTTGCGGATCTTCAAATACCTCATATCCCGCAGTCGGTATGTGATACTTTTTCATCAACTCTTTGGAGAACACCTTGCTGCCTTCAATGATAGCGGCATTGGCGCGAGGGCCAAATGCACGAATCCCTGCTTGCTCCAGTGCATCTACCATACCGGCGGCCAGCGGATCGTCAGGCGCCACAAATACCAGATCCATCTTCTGTTCTCTGGCATACGCCACCATTTTTTCTATATCCATCGCTGCGATATCCACGCACTGTGCATCGCGGGAAATACCTCCGTTGCCCGGCGCGCAGTAGATCTCAGCCACTCTGGGACTTTCTTTCAGCTTGCGGACAATGGTGTGTTCCCGTCCGCCGCCGCCGACTACTAAAACTTTCATACGCTCTGATCCTCTCTTTACTTGTAATACCCAAACAAGGGCAGACGGACGGCGTCTGCCCTTATCGTTGTTTAATGGTGGAATAAGCGAATGCCAGTAAAAGCCATAGCCATGTTGTACTTATTGCAAGTATCGATCACATGGTCATCCCGAATCGATCCTCCCGGCTGAGCAATATACTGTACCCCGCTGCGGTGGGCGCGCTCAATGTTGTCCCCAAAGGGGAAGAAGGCGTCGGAGCCCAGGGAAACCCCCGTAAGAGTGGAAAGCCAATCCCTCTTTTCCTCACGGCTAAGAGGCTCTGGTTTCACTGTAAAGAACTGCTCCCACATCCCGTCGGCCAAAACATCCATATAGTCGTCAGAAAGATACACATCAATGGTGTTGTCACGGTCCGGACGGCGAATCCCTTCTTTAAACGGAAGTTCCAGAACCTTGGGATGCTGACGCAGGTACCAGATATCGGCCTTATTACCCGCCAGACGTGTGCAGTGAATTCTGGACTGCTGTCCGGCTCCAACGCCGATGGCTTGTCCATCCTTGACATAGCACACGGAGTTTGATTGGGTGTATTTTAAAGTGATAAGCGATAAAATGAGATCCTGTTTTGCACTGTCCGGAATATCCTTATTTTCCGTTACGAGATTTTGCAGCAGTTCATTGTTGATACGCAATTCGTTTCTTCCCTGCTCAAAGGTAACGCCGTATACCTGCTTGTGCTCTACAGGGGCGGGGGTATAATCCGCATCGACAGCCACAATATTATATCCGCCTCTGCGCTTGCTTTTAAGGATCGCCAACGCTTCTTCAGAATAGCCCGGAGCAATAATGCCGTCGCTTACCTCGCGGGCGATCAGAGTAGCAGTGGAAGCATCGCATTCGTCGGAAAGAGCAATCCAATCGCCATAGGAGGACATACGGTCGGCTCCTCTAGCTTTGGCGTAAGCGCAAGCAAGAGGAGAAAGCTCCAAATCATCCACAAAGTAAATCTTTTTTAACGTGTCAGAAAGCTCGGTTCCTACCGCAGCGCCAGCGGGACTCACATGCTTAAAAGAGGCGGCGCAAGGCAGATTTGTGGCCTCCTTGAGCTCCTTGACCAACTGCCAGCTATTAAAAGCGTCTAAAAAATTAATAAAACCAGGTCTGCCGTTTAAAACTTGAATGGGCAGTTCTCCCCCGTCCTGCATAAAAATGCGGGACGGCGTCTGATTGGGATTGCATCCATATTTCAAAAGTAATCCATTTGCCATGTTGCCATTCCCCTTTCTTATTGGTTCTTATTTACAATCCGTGTCTGTATCGCTCCGGATTCCACATCAATAAAGCGCGTAAACAGAGAAACCTTGTTGTCCTCATTCAGGCTGTTCCACAAATTATTGGTAAAGGCATCGATATCGCCTTCGATTTCCACAACCTCCGGTTCTCCCTCAAAGGAGGGAATGGGATTGCCGTCGCACTGGTAGGTGTGAATAAAATGTCCCACACCGTTTTCCGGCGCACTGTATTCATAAAAAAAGCGTTGTACAGAGTCGGGATTTCCATTTGCACTCTTCAGAATGGACAATTTATACTGCAAACCTCCCTCCAACTCTACCACTCCAGAGATACGAGGGGTATAATTGGGGGCATCCGGTTCAAAGGTGCGGGTGCGCAGAGATTCTTCAAAGCTTTTTCCCTGCTGTAAAAACTCATAGACGGTATCGGTTTGGTCGCCGTTGGTTACCACAGTGGTCTGGCCCAGCACACGAATCGGAGAATAAATAATCAAGGAGGGATCTACCAGCTTCGCCGGATCAAAGGCCTGTGTTTTGATTCCGGCTCCATCCTCGACAAACACACGGTTCCTGCTGTTTTCACTGCGTCCCATAATAAAATAAGCGATTACCGCATTCTTGCCGTCCGCGCTTTTGCCCAGAATAATGCCTCTTCCAGGATAAGTATTATTTTTTAGTTCTTGTTGAATATTCTTTTTCTCCATGGTTTTTACTCCTTTATGATGGCTTTGCCGTTTTGCACCTGGATCTTCCCCTGACAAATCAGGGAAACCGCCTGCGGCAATAACTTCCATTCCGCCTGTTCCATCACCCGGCGCTGAAGGCTTTCCGGGGTATCATCCTGACGGACTTCCACCGCCTTTTGCATTAGAATCGCACCGCCGTCGCACACCTCATCAACCAAATGTACCGTTGCGCCAGTGATTCTAACTCCTGCGTCCAGCGCGGCCTGATGCACCCGAAGCCCGTAATAGCCTTTCCCGCAAAAAGAGGGAATCAGCGCCGGATGCACATTGACAATTCGATTGGGATAGGCCTCAACCACCGCCCTGCCGATGATGGTCATAAACCCTGCCAGCACAATCAGATCGGTATCATGCTTTTTTAACAGCTCTACCAAAGCTTGATCGTACTGTTCCGCGGTTTCGAATGTCTTGCGCAGAATTACTTCCGTGTCAATTTCCGCCTTCTTCGCACGCTCTAACGCATAGGCGTTTGGATTACTGGAGATCACGCAGTGAATTTGCCCGTTTTGAATTTCTCCTCTGGACTGTGCGTCCAAAAGCGCCTGCAAATTGGTTCCTCCACCGGAAACCAGCACCGTGATGTTTAGCATAAAACGACCCCTTCGTCTCCAGATACTACCTGGCCAAGGATTACCGCCTGCTCACCGGCATCCTGAATCGCGGCAACGGCGCGGTCAGTTTGATCGGCCGGTACCACAATGCACAGGCCTACGCCCATATTAAAGGTATTGAACATATCCCGCTCCGGAATATTGCCCTGTTTTTGCATGACCTGGAACACCGGAAGAACCGGAACTGCGGCTTTCTCAATCTTTGCTGTCAGTCCTTTACTCATCATTCGCGGAATATTCTCATAGAAGCCGCCCCCGGTGATATGGGAAACCGCTTTGACATCGCATTGATTCATCAGGGATTTCATCGTTTTTACATAAATTTTAGTGGGCGTGAGCAACTCCTCACCCAATGTTTTTCCAAACTCGTTGATATGCTGCTTGACGTTTTGCTCGTTGAGATCAAAGATGCGGCGCACCAGCGAAAAACCGTTGGAATGCACGCCGGAAGACCGAATTCCTATGATGGCGTCCCCTGCCTGCATGCGGGTACCGTCTATCATCTTTTTGCGGTCCACCATTCCCACACAAAAGCCTGCCACGTCATATTCTCCTACCGGATAGAAACCGGGCATCTCCGCAGTCTCTCCGCCAATAAGCGCGCATCCGGACTGCACGCAGCCCTCCGCGATGCCGGATACAATACTGGCGACCTGCTCAGGAAAATTTTTACCCAAGGCAATATAGTCAAGGAAAAACAACGGCATGGCGCCTACGGTAATCACATCGTTGACGCACATAGCAACACAATCAATACCAATGGTATCGTGTTGATCCATTAGAAATGCAATTTTGAGCTTGGTGCCTACACCGTCGGTGCCGGATACCAGAATCGGCTGCTCCATACCGGCAAAATCCGGCTGAAAAAGTCCGCCAAACCCTCCAATGCTGGAAATGGCCCCTGGAATTTTAGTGCGGGCCACATGCTGTTTCATCAATTCTACCGCTTTATAACCGGCGGTAACGTCTACGCCCGCCTCTTTATAGCTTTCGCTAAAACTCTTCATTTTGTTCCTCCGCAACGTTTTTTATAACGGACGATCCAAGTCTGCTCAGATCGATTCGTCTGTGTCTCTCTATGATGAGAACGAATTATTTTTTGATCTTTTGCGAAAATTTATCAACCGGCTTTTCATCTGGAACCTCAATGGGATACTCGCCAGTAAAGCAGGCGTCACAGAAATCAATTTTGGCCTCTTTGGCAATGCCGTGAATACCCTCTATGCTTAAGTAACCCAAAGAATCGGCGCCAATCGCTTTGCACACCTCATCTAGCGGCATCCGGCATGCAATCAGCTTATCTCTGGAATCAATATCCGTGCCAAAATAGCAGGGATGTAAAAACGGCGGAGAAGAAATGCGCATATGTACTTCTTTGGCGCCGGCATCCCGGAGCATCTGTACAATGTGGGCGCAAGTTGTTCCGCGCACAATGGAGTCGTCAATTAAAACAATTCGTTTTCCGGATACCGCAGCGGAAAGAGCGTTTAATTTGATACGCACAGCCCGCTCTCTCTTTTTCTGCGTATCCTGGATAAAGGTACGGCCGATGTATTTGTTTTTAATCAGAGCGATTCCATAGGGAATTCCCGACTCCAAGGAATAACCCAACGCGGCGTCCAAACCGGAATCCGGAACACCGCAAACCAAATCCGCCTCGACGGGATGCTCCTTAGCCAAGGTCATACCGGCCCGCTGGCGTGCCAAATGAACGCTGACGCCCTCCACCATGGAATCCGGCCGTGCAAAGTAGACATACTCAAAGATACAAAACGAGGTTTTTCCCTGACATTTTTCGGTGTAGCTATGCAGTCCATTCTCGTCGATCACAACCACTTCTCCAGGCTTAACGTCCCGAATAAATTCGGCGCCCAAGCTGTCAAAGGCACAGGTTTCAGAAGCAAGCATATAGCTGTCGCCCATCTTGCCAATGGATAGAGGACGGAAACCGTGAGGATCCCGCGCGCCGATCAGTTTGCTGGGAGACATCAAAACCAAGGAGTACGCCCCTTTTACCTTGTCCATCATATTTTGTACGGCGCGCTCCACAGAGCCTGCCGTGAGGCGCTCCCGAGCAATTACATAGGCGATCAGCTCAGCGTCACAGTTGGTCTGGAAGATAGCGCCGCCCTTTTCCAGTTCCTGGCGGATTTCCTCAAAATTTGCAATGGCGCCGTTATGTCCAATGGCAATCGTACCCTTGACATAGCGCATCACCAGCGGCTGTGCGCTGGCTCGCTCCTGCTTACTGCCAGGCGAATAACGAACATGACCAACCGCCATCTTGCCTCCGCCCAGTTCTTTCAAGGTTTTCTCGTCAAACACCTCCGGGACAAGACCCACATCCTTGTGAAAGGATATTACGCCATCATCATTCACTGCGATGCCAGCGCTTTCCTGTCCTCTGTGTTGCAGCGCGTATAGCGCCAAATACGTCTCGTCCGCCACTCCCTGGCCTGCCGGGTCATAAACTCCGAACAGGCCGCATTCCTCATGAGGTTTGTCCATCATAAAGATTGCCTCCCTTTCCTTGTATTGCGTTGTGTCTTCTTATTCTTAATTAGAGGGCTTCCACTGCCGCTCGAAGAGCCTCATCCTTTTTTGCTACTCCATCGGCCATTTCTTTCTTCATTTCTAAAAGGCGCGCGGCAATCCGCTGGTCGGATAAAGAAAGCATCTGAGCGGCCAGCAACGCGGCGTTGTTGGCTCCGTCGATCGCCACAGTGGCCACGGGGATTCCGCTTGGCATCTGAACCGTTGCCAGCAGCGCGTCCAAACCGTCCAGCGTGGAAGATTTTACAGGTATTCCGATCACCGGCAAGGTGGTATGCGCCGCTAGAACACCAGCCAGGTGAGCGGCTTTTCCAGCGGCTGCGATAATGACGCCAAAGCCGTTTTCACGAGCAGCAGCAGAAAACTGAGCTGCCTGCTCTGGAGTGCGGTGAGCAGACATCACATGCACTTCTACCGGAATATTGAGAGATTTTAAGGTCTTAATCGCACCGGAAACTACGGGGAAATCGCTATCGCTTCCCATAATGACTGCAACTTTTTTACAATCGACCATGTTTCATTGCTCCTTATCGGTATGATTCGTCATCGGAAGGAGGCGATCACAAACAAAAAATTCAGGCTGCGGTATTGAAACACCACAGCCTGATTTCTCATGCTGGATCAAACTTGCGCGCAATTTCCCCACCGTTTGCAAAATGCCGCATACCGGCCATCGCAAAAGAGGAAATCATCATTACACACTACCTCCGAAAATAACTCTTCTATCATTCTATTGCATCATGCATAGAAATTCAAGAGGCGGCGTGTATAAGTTCACAAGTTTGTATCTATATGGTGAGGAATGGTTAGAATCCCTCGTGATTTTGTTAATTTTGACTTGTTTCGACTTAATTTCCCTTTGGAGTGCTATCCACAACCAGTTCTCTTAGTGAAGTCGCCAATCCAGCCATAGACTGAATATCCGAAGGAATAATGATCTTGGTCGCCTTACCGTCTGCCGCTTTCTGGAACGCTTCCAGACTCTTAAGCGCAATTACGCGGTCGGTTGGGCTGGCTTCATTGAGCATTTTCAAGCTATCAGCATACGCCTTTTGTACGGAAATAATCGCCTCTGCCTCGCCTTGTGCTTCACGGATTTTCGTTTCCTTAACGGCGTCAGCTTTCAAAATAGCAGCCTCTTTATGTCCTTCAGCCACCAGAATTTCGCTGCGCTTCTCGCCTTCCGCATCCAGAATCTTGGCGCGGCGTTCGCGCTCCGCCTTCATCTGCTTCTCCATGGCGTCCTGAATCTCCCGCGGAGGAAGAATATTTTTCAGTTCCACACGGTTTACCTTAATTCCCCACGGATCGGTGGCTTCATCCAGAATGACACGAATCTTGGAGTTGATGATATCACGGGATGTCAGGGTATGATCCAGCTCCATTTCGCCAATGATATTTCTCAGCGTGGTGGCGCTTAGATTCTCAATTGCGGAAATTGGATTTTCCACGCCATACGCATACATCTTGGGATCGGTAATCTGAAAATAAACCACCGTATCAATTTGCATGGTTACATTATCTTTGGTGATAACCGGCTGGGGAGGGAAGTCCACTACTTGTTCCTTCAGGGAAACCTTTTTGGCGATACGATCCGCAAAGGGGACCTTAAAGTGCAATCCAGTGCCCCAAGTGGAGTGAAAGGCGCCCAAGCGTTCCATGACATAAGCATGTGCCTGAGGTACTACCTTAACGTTGGCGATTATGATTAGCAAAATAACAATAATAAGAGCAATTGCAACATAAATGACAGGTTCCATATTTCTATGACCTCCTCAAATTTTAATAATGCCGGACATGGGATCAAATGGATACAGAGCATCCAACTCTTTGCTAGGTTTCTGCTTTTACAAGCAGTTTGACACCCTCAATGGATTCCACCGTGACGTTGGCTCCAAGAGGAATCACCGAGTTATCTATGGCTCTGGCCGTCCAGATACTCCCGGACACGTTGACCTGACCCACACCGAGTTCGTTGTTGATTTCCACGATAACTTTGCCAACTTTGCCAACATAGCGACCTGCGTTAGTATCCTCCTTTTTAAAGCCCATATGTTTTTTGACAAAAGGACGGGTAATCAGCAGAGCCATTGTAGACACCAAAACAAACACTATCAGCTGCACTGGCAACGTCACGCCGAACAAGCTGACAATCAGAGCAACAATGCCACCCAATACGAACCAGATCGAAACCAATTGTGTGGTTACTGCCTCCACAATCGCCATGACAATGATGACCGCCAACCAAATATACGGCATAGGATCCATTTTTGTACACCTCCTGTTTCTTAAAAAGGGATGCGAAGCTTCGCTTTTTTCTCCCTTACGCGTTGATATAATCGTATCACATTGCTATGCCAAAAGCAAAGTCGTTAGAAGCCCAATTTCGTTCAAATTTGATAAGTTCTATAAAGCTACTGATCCAGGCTGATTCTCCTGCAACAGGGCGAAGCCAATCGCCTCCTCACAGTAAAATATATAAATAAACTATTTTAAAAAGGAGATAACGCCAATGTGCTCAAGATAATAGTATTTGCAATTAATAAGTTTCTTTTCTGGTGAAAAACATCTTTTGAATCGTTTAGCAATAAGCCGATTTCTGGAACTCCCTGCTACTGTTCCATTTCCTGTATCATGACTCTTATGATTTTAGGGGATTCTTCACGCCTTATAGAACTTTTTATGTCGTCCTCCGTCATAGAAAAGACCTACGAGGTTTTTTTCTGAACAAAAAGAGCCATCGTATTGCTGTACGCGATACGATAGCCCTTAATCTTCTGAAATTATAATTTTTCCACAATATCTTTGGTGTCTCTTGCGATCACCAATTCTTCGTTGGTACAGATAACGAATACCTTTACCTTAGAATCTTTTGTGGAGATCTCTCCTTCTTTTCCGTGAACCAGTTCCTGGTTGCGCTGTTTATCAATCGTTACCCCCAGATAGGTCAAATTCTCGCAAACCTTTTCACGATGGCTCGCCTGGTTTTCGCCTAAGCCGGCTGTAAAGACGATGGCATCGCAGCCGTCCATCGCTGCCGCATAGCTGCCGATGAACTTAGTAATCTCATATTCCAGCATTTCATGAGCCAGAATCGCGCGTTCATGCCCTTCATTGGCCGCTTTTACAATGTCCCGGTCGTCGCTCGAAATACCGGAAATGCCCAGCAGGCCGGATTTCTTATTCAGCATATCGCTCATCTCAGTGGGGGTCATATTCTCCATCTCTGCAATAAAGGTTACTACAGAGGGATCCAATGTGCCGGTTCTTGTCCCCATCATAAAGCCGTCTAAAGGTGTAAGACCCATGGAGGTATCCACACATTTACCGTCCTTTACTGCTGTAATGGAGGATCCGTTACCCAAATGACACGTGATGATTTTTGTACCAATGATATCTCTACCCATCAATTCCGCACAGCGGGCGCTGACATAACGGTGAGAAGTACCATGGAATCCATAACGGCGAATTTTATATTTTTCATAGTATTCATATGGGATGGGAAACATATACGCCTTGGGGGGCATGGTGGAATGGAACGCTGTATCAAACACCACAACCTCAGGCACCTGATCTCCAAACACCTCCATACAGGCCCGGATTCCCTGGACATGAGCGCTGTTATGCAGAGGCGCCAAGGGAATCAGACTTTCAATACCGTGGATAACCTCTTCGGTTACCAGTACAGATTTGCTGAACAAAGAGCCGCCTTGAACAATACGATGTCCCACTGCGGAGACCTCATCCAGGCTTTTAATGACGCCCATCTCTTCGTCCAGCAGCATATTTTTGACTTCCATAAACGCGGTGGTATGATTGGGCATATCAATTTCCAGCTTTTTACTGCGGCCGTCCGGCAATTTATGAGTAATAAAGCTGCCTTCGATCCCAATCCTTTCACAGTTTCCTTTGGCCAGAACCGACTCGTCTCTCATATCGATGAGTTGGTACTTGAGCGAGGAACTTCCCGCATTGATGACTAAAACCTTCATTCCGTCTCCTCCTAATGTAAGAACCTTTTTCTAGTTCTTGCAACCTTTCTGATATTACCGTATTATATAATAGTACATAAACCTACTAATTTCAAGGGAGTCTGTCTAGAAAATGGAAGCTTCATCACAAATTGCGGCAATTGTTTGCGAGTACAATCCTTTTCACAACGGGCACGCTTACCACATCCATGAGACCAAAAAGTTGGGTGCATCGCACATTATCGCTGTTATGAGCGGAGATTTTGTTCAAAGAGGAGTTCCGGCTCTTCTATCCAAGTGGGCGCGGGCCGAGATGGCTTTGCGCGCCGGTGTGGATTTGGTTGTGGAGCTGCCATTGCCCTGGGCAATGGCTACCGCTGAACGATTCGCATTTGGCGCAATGTCCCTGGTGGAAGCAATGGGATGTGTGGATTTTATCAGCTTTGGCAGTGAAATCGGCGACATATCCATACTGGCTGATACGGCACGGATGATTGATTCTCCGCTTTTGGCCACCTCTCTGCAACGGTTTCTGAAGCAAGGGTTGACCTATGCAAAGGCACGGGAAAGCGCTGTGGAACAAGAGTTTGGTCAAGAGTATGCTCAGATTTTACGCACCCCCAATAATATCCTGGGCGTGGAATATCTCAGGGCGCTGCAGCGTCACGGTTCATCCGTTACGGCCTGTACTTTCAAACGGATCGGGGTATCCCACGATCAATTGGGTTCTGTTGGTTTGTATGCGTCGGCTTCTCAAATTCGTAAACTCGTCCATGATTGCGCCTGGAAGGAATGCTCCGCTTATCTTCCTCCTTATTCATGGGATATTTTGTTAAGGGAATATGAATTGGGGCATCTTTCGGTTGGCCTCTCCCATTTGGAGCGTGCGGTCCTGTCAACACTGCGAACGATGACCGCAGAACAATTCCGTTCGATTCCTGATGTGAAGGAAGGATTGGAACATCGTATTGTCAAAGCCGTTCAGCAGGCTTGTTCCCTGGAGGAAGTCATTAAAAATATCAAAACAAAACGGTATACACATGCAAGAATACGGCGTATAATATTATCAGCATACTTGAATATTACTTTAGATCAGATACCGGACAAGCCGCCTTATTTTCGTATTCTTGGAATTGGAAAAAATGGTACGGATATTCTCAACCTTATGAATCAACAGGCTTCTCTCCCCATCCTTGTTCGATCCAAAGACAGCCATAAGCTTGAAGAGGAAGCGCTGGCGTTATGGCGTTTGGAATGTGCCGCATCGGACCAATACGGCCTATCCACCCCTGTAATCCGTCCCTGCGGAACAAATGCAACCACTCGTGTTATTCAAGTTCGCTAGTTCCCATTGCCTTTCACTTCCAGAAAAAAGGCGATCTGACGATTAAGCCAATTAGGAAAGGATGTGTTGAAATTGTCTGTTGAAGTCAGGGAAATCCATTATAAAAATTACGGCAAATGTGTTTCCATCCACAATGGGCTGATTCAGACCATTGTCACCATCGACGTCGGTCCCCGAATCATTTTTTTCGGACCTTCGGATGGGCCGAATCTGCTCTACAATGATTTAGAGCGCAAATTTATTTGGAATTCTACGGAGTTGCAAGCGCATTTTGGCGAAGGAAGCCAGTTCATTCTTTATGGCGGTCACAGGCTATGGACCGCGCCTGAGAGATTCCCAGACAGTTATATTCCCGATAATTCACCGGTGGTGTATACCCTGCTGCCGGAAGGCGTGCGATTTACCGCCCCAATTGGTAGGAACAGCGCCGTACAGCTCAGTTTCGAAATTGTCATGACCGGCGATACACAAGATATGATGGTGGTACATTGCGCACAAAACATCTCCCATGAGGAACAAACGCTTTCCCTATGGGGCATTACTGCATTACAGCCAGGGGGACAATTACTCATTCCTCAAAACGAACGAGCTTCGGCTGCACCCAATCGAACCTTGTCTTTCTGGCCATTTACCGATATCCAAGATCCCCGCTTTTTTTTCGGCAACCGATACCTGACGTTAAAGCAGATTTCAGAGCAGAACACACGATTTAAAATAGGGATGAACAATCAGTTGGGCTGGGCGGCTTATCTAATGGATCAATACGCATTTGTGAAGCGTTTCGTGTATAACCACGAAGCGCAATATCCCGACAATGGGTCTTCTGTGGAGGCTTTTGCGCATCAAGACTTATTGGAGCTGCAAACCCTCAGCCCTTTGTATCGTCTGGAACCAAAAGAAATGGTTCGCCATGTGGAAAACTGGTCTGTATTCACGGTGGAAAAACTTCCAGACACAAAAAGCGAGGACGCATTGGATCAGTTTGTGAACACAAATCTCTAATCAAAATTCAAGGGAACGCTCATTCTTTCTTAATCATAGATGCAGTTCTTTGCAATGAAAAGATATCTAAATTATTAAAACAGCAGGAAACAAATGTCGTTTCCTGCTGTTTTCTTTGCTTGATGATATGAATATTGTCTTAGCCCCGCAAGGATAATAGCTTTTGTTTTAACTCTTCCTCGATTCTGCCCAGCTCCTGTTCCGCTTCTCTTCTCTTTTGCCGACCTTCCTCCTGAATTTGCATTACTTCGTCCAGCGTTGAAATCAGGGATTGATTCGTATATTGCAAAGTCTCGATATCCACCACGCCGCGTTCTGATTCTTTCGCGGTTTCTATGGTTCCCATCTTAAGCGCGTCGGCATTCTTGCGCAACAGTTCATTGGTCATGTCGGTCACTTCCCGCTGGGCCTGAATGGCCTGTTGGGAGTGAGCCAGTCCCAGCGCCAACACCATCTGGCTTTTCCAGAGGGGAATGGTGTTCACCAACGTAGACTGTATTTTTTCAGTCATCATGGAATCGTTGTTTTGCACCAGCCGCACTTGCGGCGCCATCTGGATGGATACCATACGGGTAAGCTCCAGATCATGAATCTTCTTTTCAAATCGGTCGCACATGGAGGAGAGATCATTGGCGGCCTGAGCATCCTCCGGCAGACCAGATTCACTCGCCTTCGCCATCAACTCGGGAAGCTGTGTGGACCTCACCTGCTCCAGCTTCTGTTTGCCGGCCATTATGTACATGGACAGCTCTTTAAAGTAGAGTAAGTTCATATCATACATTTTATCCAGCATGGCGATGTCCTTAAGCAATTGTACCTGGTGTCCCTCCAACACCGTGCAGATCTTATCCACGCTGGCCTGAGCGGTATCATACTTGGCTTTCATGGCGTTGAGTTTATTTGAGGTCTTTTTAAAAAATCCCAAAAAGCCTTTTTCCTCTTCCTCCACATGAAAGCTCTTCAATTCCGTCACCAGTCCAGTGAGCATACCGCCGATCTCTCCCAGATCCTTTGCCCGGACGTTTTGCAAAGCATTTTCAGAAAAATCAGCAATCTTCTTTTGGGTAGCAGCGCCAAATTGAAGCACCACGTTTGAATTGGTAATGTCGATTTGATCCGCAAAATTATCCACCATACGCTGCTCTTCCGGAGATAAGCTGCTTTTTTCCAATGCTACCGACGCAACTTTACCATCGTTGACGGCAAAGGTCTGAGGTTGAGCCGACTCCGTCACCGGATCCAAAGTTAGGCTGGGAACCACCGTATTTTTTAAATCCATTTCCAACTGTTTTTGATTCATTTCGTTATCCATATTACACGCTTCTCTCCTTATTTTTGAGTGCGATTGTTGTGACCGGTAGCTTTCGGTCCTGTATTGGTGAGACCTTCCTGCGCCATCATGCCTTCCAGCACGGTAATATCGGTAGCGATATCCATCGCTTCATCTTGGAACAGATAATCCAGCTGTCTTTCAAAAGCCAGCACAATGGTATGCATAATGCCCTCTATGTTGTGCATTGTTCCCGTAATATTCTCCCCATCGATCTCCTGTTCGCTCAAACGATCGTAGGAATGGAGCAGCTTAAGAGTGGTTGGTAAATAGTAATTCATAAACTTGCGGATCTGCGACGCCTTCTTCGGGTTCTCTGCAACATAACGGAAGATTTTTTCGGTGGTCTTTTCCAACTTTGAGATCTCATTGGAGATCTCTTCATTTTCAATGGCCACATTGGCCTGACGCATCTCTTCCAGCATCTTGTTTCCCTCAACAATCATCTTGTCGATCTCCCGGTTTCCAGTGGGTTTCAACTTGGCTTTTTCCTCCCGTTTAACCTTCCTTTTTTTCCCAGGGAAGAAATGCAGCATCAACAGAAAAACACTGAGCGTCAGCAATCCTAAGATTAAAAAATCGTACCACTGACTCAGGGGAAATAGCAAAATATACAGGACGATACACACCAAAATCGACAGATAGGGAACCAGCGAAACGCCTTTCTTGGTCTCTTTTGTCTGCTCTTCCATGTCTTTGTGGGCATTATCAATGTTTGTTTTTGAAGGCTGTTTCGCCTTGGGCGGCGCTGCCTTTTTATAAGAGTAATGGTAGGAACCGTCCGGCTGCGTTGGCGCCGACTGTCCTGGTCTGGAAGCGTTTTGTCCCGATGGAGACGGGGTCTGGTTCACCCCAGTGGGTGGAACAGACTGTCCTTCCGGACGATACCCGCCATGATAAGTTTGGTAAGGATATTTTCTGTTATAGTAACGATAGGAGCTGTTTTTATCCCCGGATTGAGGCTGAGATGACCCATGGGGAGCAACCGGAGGACGCCCATTGTAGGAACAGTTTCTAGACCAGCTCATCCGAAACAGCCACGCTCGTAAGGAATCCATTAGAGAAATCAATATTCGATAGAGCCCGGAGGAATAAAAATCCCAATTGTTTTTTCCCGAGTTATACATTTCTTATCCTGCCTTTACTGTCACTGACATGTCGTTTCCCTCGTATTCCGGTCGTCGCACCGGAGGGAGCGCAATCAATATGTTTGTTTCTTTCATTCTAAGGAATTTTATTCTTGGTGTCAAGCGACAGATCTGTAAACAATTGCCCGAAAAAGCTGGTTTTCCACGATCGTGTCAAGCTAAGCGGCATCTCTCTCTCGGTCAGTCATTCAAGCCCTTGGTATCTTGTTCGCACAGTTTGACAAACTCCTCCTCAGTGAGCACCGGGACGCCTAATTTTTGCGCTTTTGTCAGTTTGCTGCCCGCTTCTTCTCCCGCCAGCACATAGGAGGTCTTTTTTGACACGCTGCCCGATACCTTTCCGCCCAGTTGTTCAATTATATGGGTGGCCTCTCCCCGGGTATAGTTTGGGAGGGTTCCCGTCAACACAAAAGTTTTACCTTGCAATTTTAAATCCTCTTTGAGAACGTCAGGTTCCGCCGATTCCATATTTACTCCCGCCTGTTTCAGTCGCTCAATCAATTCGGACGTTTGCGGCATTGCAAAATAACAAGCAGCGCTCTCCGCCATAATTGCGCCAAAGCCGTCGATTGCCTCCATTTCCTCTGCGGTCGCGCTCATCAGCCGCTCCATAGTAAAAAACTTCCCGGCCAGCAGCTTGGCGGCGCGCTGGCCGATATGCCGGATTCCCAATGCGTAGATTAATCGATACAAATCGCTGGATTTGGATTTCTCAATGGCGGCCGCCAGATTTTCCACCGATTTTTTTCCCATTCGTTCCAATTGTTCCACTTGTTGAAAATCCAGATGATACAAATCAGCAGGAGAATGCACCAAATCGTTTTGCACCAGCTGTTCCAGCACGGCAGGTCCCATCCCTTCAATGTCCATAGCATCCCTGGATACAAAATGGATTAAATGTCGCAAAAGCTGTGCGGGACAATCGGTATTGTCGCAGCGTAAGGCAGCTTCTCCCTCTTCTCTCATTACGGGGCTGCCGCAGGATGGACAATGGGCAGGCATCGCATAAGGTTTTGAGCCTGGGGCATGGCTGCTGACCGATACCACTTCAGGGATGATTTCGCCCGCTTTCCGTAATACCACCGTATCGCCGATCCGAACATCCTTTTCTTTGATAAAATCTTCATTATGAAGGGTCGCCCGGCTCACGGTGGTACCGGCTAACAGTACTGGCTCGAATATCCCAGTGGGAGTCAGTACACCGGTCCGCCCCACGTTCACCTCCACATCCAACAGGACGGTTTCCTTTTCCTCCGGAGGATACTTAAAAGCCTCGGCCCATTTGGGGAATTTTGAGGTGCTGCCAATGGTACGGCGCTGCTCGAAGTCGTTGAGCTTTACCACAGCGCCGTCTACAGGAAAGGAGAAGGTTCCGCGAAGACCGCCGATCCGTTGAATCTCCGCCAAAACATCTTCGATATTGTCATAAACATGATAAAACGGAGGGGCAGGAAATCCCAACTCACACAGAAAATCCAGCGCTTCCTTGTGGGTATGAAGAGTAACCCCTTCCATCTGCTGAATGTTAAATACATAGATATCCAGATTACGCGCAGCCGTAACGGAACTATCCTTTTGACGGAGTGACCCGGCCGCGGCATTGCGGGGATTTTTAAAAGTTTTTTCCTCGTTGAGCTCCTGTTTTTCCAGCAGTTTCAAAAAGTTATCATTGGACATGTAGATTTCACCGCGCACTTCAATAAAAGGCACCGCGCTTTTGAGTTTCAGAGGCACGGAACCAATGGTGCGGATGTTTTCGGTTACATCCTCTCCCACCACACCGTCTCCTCGGGTGGATCCCCTTACTAAAATGCCGTTGCGATATTCCAGAGAAACGGATAGGCCGTCAAACTTTGGTTCCACTACATAAGCGGGACGCTCCACGGCCGCCCTCATTTTTCGGTCAAACTCCCGGATTTCCTCATCGGTAAAAGAGTCGTGCAGACTCTCCATCGGCACCTGGTGGGTCACCGGTTCAAACTTGCTTAAAGCCGCCCCTCCAACCTGCTGAGTGGGGGAATCCTCTGTGACAAGCTCCGGAAAGGCAAGCTCAATGCCTTCTAGTTCCCTAAGCATCATATCATACTCATAATCACTGATCTCCGGATTATCTTCCACATAATATTTCTGACCATGGTACTTGATTTGTTCTCTCAGTTTAACTGCGGCCTTTTCCGCCTGCTCAAGGTCCATCATTTGATTCCCCATTCTTTCCCTTTATTTTGTTGCGATTTTCACTGCATAATAATCCATATTATACCCAAAACCATACGGTATATCAACTGCCTGTTTGCCCGCGGAGCCGGGCCAGATCAGCGATATCGGTGGCGTTATCCGCGGTTAGTCCTGCGTATACTTCGGGAACCTCTCCCACAATGACGGTTTCGGCCACGATGACGCTTGTTTCCACTTCTGTGGAAGAATTATAATAACCGGGGATAATGGCAAAGATGCTGGTATGTACAGTCAGGTAGATCTGATGTCTGGTCTGATTGATCCCCGCAGATTCAAACTTGCTGGTAAACTCAGTTTGTACATTGCCGGACAAGGACAGGTGTAAGGGAAGTTTGGGGCCTCGGCCCCGTGTAAATTCACTGTCAATCAAGGTTCCTATCGGAATCTGTAACGTCTCATCCATAATTTCCCCAATCCGCTCCTGTGAATGCAGGCTGACCGCCGCTTTCAGCTCATTCATACGGATGGAGTTTGCTCCAATGGCCAAAATCTTTCCATCAGATCCTCGTTCAATGTTTACTAAATCTTTATATGTAACCTGCTCCTGTGTCATTTCCTCCAACACCACCTGATTGATGACCTTGTTGGAAATGGTTTTAGCCTGATTGACCGACAAAGCCCGAACCAATGGGCGAAGCTGGCAATCAATAAACAGAATCAATCCCAATATTACCGCTAAAATCAGTATCAGTTTATATTTCACTTTGAGGCGCCGTCTGCCTATTCTTCTGCGATGTCTCAAGAAATCGCCCCCATTATTTCGCTTTATTCCAGTATATCCGCAAAATACAAATTGGTGAGCGTTTTCTATTTAGCCTGCAAAATGTTCCATTTACAGGCAAATTCTTTTATTTCTCGATCAAAACAACGGCAATTTCTATCAATGATTCGACCCAAAGCGCGCGGAGCATTACTATAAAAACAGGGACTCACCGGTTATTGGATCTTCAAAATCACTCTGGTTTAGAGAAACGTAATCATCGTCTGCAACGATGATATGATCGATCAGCTTAACTCCAATCAACTGAAGAGCATCCCGCACCGATGCGGTAGCTACCAAATCATCCCTGGAAGGAAGAGCAATTCCACTGGGATGATTATGGGCAAGAATGGCCAGGCTCGCGTTATAGCGCATGGCAAGCTCGACAATCTTCCTCATATAGATATCCGCTCCATTGATGTTTCCTTCGTTAACCACCCCGCAATAAAGCTGCTTGCGTTTGCCGTCCATCAACACAAGAATGACGGTTTCATTTGTTCTGCCTACGAACTTGTGCATTAGCAGATCGCCTACCACATCATCGGATACCAATTTATTGCTTCGTTTGTGTTTGTCCTCCAAATAAATTCTAGCGATCTGTGGAGTCAGTTTAATGAGAATCGCCGCACATTTGGTGAGCTTTCCCACCTTCATCAGGGTGTCAACGGGCGCGTCAAACACTGCGGATAGGGAACCAAACTGCTGGATTAACATATGTGCCAGTTCGTTTGTGTTTTTCCGGGGAACAGCGTAATACAACAGCATCTCCAGCGCTTCATGGGGTTCAAACACATCCAATCCATCCAGTAGAAATTTGTCTCGCATCCGATCCCGGTGACCATTATGGTTTGAAGTCACTTTTTTACTCATTCTATCTATTCTCCTGCGTGAATTTAATTCACCTATTGAAAAATAACCTACTTTTTGTTATGTTTATTATAACGTATTTCCTATTTTTTGAAAAGTATTTCTGTCCAGCCAGTCTATTGCATGCTATAATAAGAATCAGGAGTGATTAAAACATGAAAACAGTTACCATTGGAAAAAACGACGCTGGACAGAGGTTGGACAAGTTTCTTACCAAAACGTTTCCGAAGCTGCCACAGTCTCTTTTATATAAATATATCCGAACAAAACGCGTCAAATTAAACGGGAAGCGATGTCAAATTTCTACGCGTCTTTCAGAAGGGGACCTTCTTAGCCTCTTTATCAAGGACGAATTTTTTGAAGAAGCGCCCGCTCAATTCGATTTTTTAAAAGCTCCCAAGGAAATCTCGGTTCTCTATGAGGATGACCAAATTCTTTTGGTGGATAAAAAGCCGGGACTGATCGTTCATCCAGATGAACACTATCATTTTGACTCTTTGATTGCGCGAATTCAGCACTACCTTTATGACAAAGGGGAATACAATCCCAAAGAGGAGCATTCCTTTGCTCCTGCCCTGGTTAACCGGATCGACCGAAATACCGGCGGTATTGTCATTGCCGCTAAAACGGCGGAAGCACTGCGTATTTTAAACCTCAAAATGAAAGAACGGGAATTGGAAAAATATTATTTATGCATCGTGCATGGAAAGCTTTTGAAAAAGGCGGACACATTAACCGGATATCTTGAGAAAAACGAATCGCAAAACCGGGTATATATTTCCACACGTCCCACCCCGAATACCCGTACCATCAAAACCAAATATCAGGTTCTTGAGGAGCGCGGCTCCTTCTCCCTGTTAGAAATTCAATTGCTTACCGGCAGAACGCATCAAATCCGAGCCCATATGGCTTCCATCGGACACCCTTTGGTAGGTGATGGAAAATACGGTACAAATGCGCAAAATAAGGCTACCGGCTATAAAAGGCAGGCGCTTTATTCCTACAAACTGATCTTTCGATTTACCACAGACGGTGGAATTTTACAATACTTAGATGGGAAGGAATTCACTGTTCCAACCGTTTGGTTCGTGGATGACTTTCACTCATGGAAGGCATAGAACTTCTATAGAAATCCTTTAAAAACCAATCGCAAATAAAGTCTGAACGCTTGGTTCTAAAACGCAGAAAAAGAGGCTCTTTGTAGAGCCTCTTTTTCCATTGCGTTATTCCGCCAGCGAATCAATTCCCTTAGCCGCCCAATCCAAAGCGGATTGCACATCACCGCTTGTCAACCTTACCTAATCTGAAATGCTCGCTTTTTACCTCACAGGTAAAAATATCCTCCAGCACATTAACTCGCTTTTCTTTTAACATCACGTTTAACCCGCGCACTCCGATATTGTTTCGCTGTGATGAAAAAGTCCCATTTTATGAATAAACTTTTTGTTCATTCGCGGCACAACAAATCTCAACGTTATCAGCTGTTTTTATCCACTTGATGAAACGTTTTTAAATTTCCTGTTTTTTGACTGCGTTTCTCTAGCTCTGCCAGTACGTTCTCCAAAGGGATCCCTTGATTCACCATCAGCACCATCAGATGATAAAGCAAATCGGATATTTCCAATACGGTTTCCCCATTGTCTCCGTTTTTAGCGGCAATTATCACTTCGCTGCATTCTTCCCCGCACTTTTTTAAAATCTTATCAATTCCTTTGTCAAATAAATAGCAGGTATAAGAACCCTCCACGGGATTTTCTTTTCTCTGAATTACCGTGTTGTACAACGATAACAACGAATCATTCATTTTCTTCACTCCTCCAAATTTCTCGAAAAAAACAGCTGTGAGATCCAGTATGACAGGCCGCTCCAATCTGCTCAACCTTTATCAAAAGGGTATCCTGATCGCAATCCCCGTGAATGCTAATCACTTTTTGCAGATGCCCGGAGGTTGCGCCTTTGTTCCACAATTCTTGGCGGGAACGGCTGTAAAACCAGGTATATCCCGTTTCAAAGGTCTTTCTCATGGATTCCCGATTCATATAGGCCAGCATCAACACCTCTTTGGTACTTTCCTCCTGCACAATTGCAGGAACTAAATCAGCCTTTTGAAAAAAAACTTCTAGAAAGGTTTTTAACTTTACAGCTCCATCATCTCTTTGGCTGGTCTCTTGATTCCAAACAATCATTGTTTTCCCTCTTTCGCTATGGCAATGGCTTCCCGCAGATCCAAATTCCCTGTATAAACGGCCTTGCCACAGATTGCGCCATATAAGCCTAAATCCTTCAAATTGAGGATGTCCTTACTATTTGCTACCCCACCGCTGGCGATTATATCACAGGAAACCGCTTGATTGATCCGGTCCAGCTGCGCCAGATTAGGGCCGGCTAAGGTGCCGTCTTGGGAAATATCTGTAAAGATTATTTTCTTTACACCAATCAATTCCATTTGCTTCGCCAATTCCAGATAAGAAACCACAGAGGTTTGAAGCCAACCTTCAGCAGCTACCATGCCATTCCGCGCATCAATGCCCACAGCAATGCGATCGCCGTATTCCTTTACCGCCTGTTTGACAAACTCTGGCTCCTTCACTGCCGCAGAGCCCAATATTACCCGGGTAATCCCATGTTCCAGATAATAGGAAACGGTTTCCATATCCCGGATTCCTCCGCCAATCTCTATTTGCAGGTTGGTGGATTGACTCACCTCCAAAATAGTCTCCCGATTTTTCGGAGATCCGTCCTTGGCCCCATCCAAATCCACCATATGCAGCCATTGCGCGCCGGCTGTCTCAAAGGCCAACGCCGTTTCTACAGGATCTTCCGCCACCTTGTGGGCAGTGGCATAATCGCCTCTTAATAACCGCACGCAGTTTCCGTCTTTAAGATCAATCGCTGGCAAAATAATCAATATTAACGCCTCCTTACTCCAATATTCCCTTGGTGGATAACACCTGTCCGCTCTGGTTTTTTGTAACCGCCAAACGTAGCGCATGGGCCACCGCTTTATACAATGCTTCTATCATGTGATGGGAATTTGTTCCATAAACTGCCTTGGTATGAAGGGTGAGTCCAGCATGAAAAGCCAGAGCCCGCATAAACTCTTCGGTCATACAGCTGTCGTAACCGCCTACCCGCTCTTCCGGGAATTTGGCATCAAAAACCAGAAAGGGCCGGCCGCTGATATCCACAGCAGCAAACGCCAGGGATTCATCCATCGGAACATAAAAGGATCCAAAACGGGTAATCCCCTTTTTGTCGCCTAGCGCCTGGGAAATGGCTTTGCCCAGTACAATTCCCGTATCCTCAATGGTGTGGTGACAATCCACTTCAAGATCGCCTTTGACTTTTACAGAAAGGCCAAATCCTCCATGCATGGCAAAGGCGGTAAGCATATGGTCAAAAAAGCCGATTCCCGTATCAATGGTAATCTCTCCACCATCCAGGCATATACTCAAATCAATGTCGGTTTCTCCGGTTTTTCTTTTGATTTTAGCCTCACGCACTTTACACAACTCCTCAACGATTCATAAATTCCCGCAGTAAGCGAAGCGCTTCTTGATTTTCCTCTGGGCTTCCCGCTGTTATTCGCAGGTATTGTCCCATAAAACGGATCGCTACCCCCTGCTCCAAAAAGAAATCAAAGGCTTCTTTTGCTTGATCCATCCGAAGAAATACAAAGTTGGTACATGTGGGATACACATGCAACCGGCTGGGAAACTTTTGTTCCAGCTCAGAGATCCCCTGGTATAACTTCTCCCGTGCAGAAATCAATTCACCGCATGCCTTCTGCAGCGCCTCCTTGTGAGAAAACAACTGAATTCCCGCTTGCTGAGTAAAAGAATTGACATTATACGGAGATTTCACCGCTCGCAGCGCTCTGGTAATCACCGGATTGGCCACCGCAAATCCCAGGCGGATCGCGGCTCCTCCCACCGCTTTAGAGCTGGTGCGAAGAATAATCAGGTTGTCATACTGTTCCACTTCTCCCAACAAGGATTGATCCCAGAAATCCATATACGCTTCATCCAACACCACTAAGGCGTTAACGCAGCGGATCAGGCGGCGCACCTCGTCTGCGGCTAGGCCCAAAGAGGTGGGGTTACAGGGATTGGAAAAGATGATCATTTTTGCGTTTTCATTGCGACAAGCCGCAATGAGCTGATCGACGCTGATACTCAAATCCTCTTCTTTATCCACAACCACACACGGCGCCTCTGAGATTGAGGCATAAAACTGATACATGGAAAAATCGGGTTTTACCGTTATGACCTTCTCCCCTTTCATTAAAAAGGCGGTCATAATCAAGGAGATCAGTTCATCCGACCCATTGCCCGCTGTAACCAACTGGGGATCAATGGAATAATACCCGGCAAAAGCTTTACACAGTTTGGTGCAGCAGGGATCGGGGTACCGATTGAAGGGCATGGACGCGATATCCTGCGCCAAATTTTGCCTTACCTCTTCCGGCAGCGGAAGAAAAGATTCATTGGCATCCAGACGGATCCGGTAATTCCCGCTGATAGGATCGTAGGGCTCTAAATCAGAAATTTTACGATTGAGGCGGTATGCCATACTTTAAAACCTCACTTTGATCGAATTGGCGTGGGCCGTCAGACCTTCCGCATCCGCAATCCGGATAATATCGTCTTTCGCTTGGGTAAGAGCCGTCTTTGTATAATAAATGAAGCTGGATTTCTTCACAAAACTGTCTACCGATAAAGGGGAGAAATAACGGGCGGTGCCGCTGGTTGGTAAAACGTGGTTGGGACCCGCAAAATAATCCCCCAGTGGTTCCGGAGAATAATTGCCCAAAAATACGGATCCTGCGTTGTCCAAGCGGCCCAGGTATTCCATCGGATTTGCAGCGCATACCTCCAAGTGCTCAGGCGCCAGATCATTGGCGAAAGCTACCGCCTCATCCATATCATGGCAAACGATAACGGCCCCATAATCCTGAAGAGATTTCTCAATAATCCCCGCCCGGGACAAATCGGCAATCTGTTCTTTGAGCTGCTCAATCGTCTGCTGCGCCAGGGTTTCCGAGTTCGTCAGCAGTATTGCAGAAGCCAGCACGTCGTGCTCTGCCTGAGACATCAAGTCCGCCGCCAAAAATTTGGGGTTCGCGGTTTCATCGGCTACTATTAGTATTTCGCTGGGACCCGCTACCATGTCGATATCTACGGTACCATACAGGAGACGCTTGGCCGTAGCTACATAGATATTCCCGGGCCCAACAATCTTGTCCACTTTGGGAACCGTCGCGGTCCCATAGGCCAGGGCGGCCACTGCCTGAGCCCCGCCCATCAGAAACACGCGATCCACTCCAGCGATGGCAGCGGCTGCTAAAATATCCGGATTGGGCTTTCCGTTTTTGCCCGGCGGGGTCACCATAACAATTTCCTTTACCCCCGCGATTTTAGCCGGAATTGCGTTCATCAGTACCGAGGAGGGATAGGCCGCCGTTCCGCCTGGAACATAGATTCCCACCCGATGGAGGCCGCGTACCCGCTGGCCCATAAGCACGCCGTTCTCTTCGGTAGTCAGCCAGCTTTGTTGTTTTTGACGAATATGGAATTGCTCGATATTCCGAGCTGCCCTGCGCATAGATTCAACCAATTCTTCATTGCACAGCTGCAAGAAAGACTTTAGCTCTTCTTTTCCAATCTCCACCTGTTCCGGCGCTTTTCCATCAAAACGGACGGTATACTCCCGTACCGCCTCGTCGCCTTGGCGGCGCACTGCTTCAAGAATCTCGGTCACGGCTTCGGTGACCTTTTTATCCACTTCCCCGCTTCTTTCCCGAAGCTGTTGGATAAGTTCCCGCTCCGCGGTTCCATCCGCTTTTACATATGCGATCATTTGATCTTCTCCTTATCCTTTTGATTTTGAAGCCTCTTTTGCGCTTCCTCCATTTGATCGATTAATTGTTCAATCTCCCGCTTTCTCAGCTTAAGGCTGGCGGTGTTTGCAATCAGCCTCGCGGAGATGGGCGCCACATCGTCGATCACTTCCAGCCCATTGGCCTTCAGGGTAGAGCCGGTTTCCACAATATCCACGATGGCGTCCGAAAGCCCCAGCAACGGGGCCAGTTCCACCGAACCCTCTATCTTGATGATTCGCACGTCCATACCCTTTGCTTCAAAATAGGTTCTCGCCACATTGGGATACTTGGTGGCGATGGTCTTGGCGGTATATCCACTGAAAAAATCTTTATCTTTTGGTCCGGCTAAAGCGAATTTGCACTTGCCAAATCCTAGATCCAAAATTTCATAAAATCCGGTTCCGTGTTCTAAAATGGTATCTTTGCCCACTACGCCCAAATCACAAACGCCATGCTCCACGTAAGTGATAACATCGGCCGCCTTAGCCAGAACCGCTTCAATCTCTCCGTTTCCCACCGGTAAAATCAGTTTTCTTCCCTTGTCCCGCACGGCAGTGCAGTCCAATTTCATCTCTTCAAACAAGCCAACAGTGTCCTTTTCCAGCCTGCCCTTGGTCAGGGCGATTCGTAATGGTTTCATTGGTTACCGCCTTTCTCCGCAGGATTGACGCTATGCACGGCATCATCCACAAAATCCACCCGAGCAATATGCTGGGCGCGGGCGTATTGGAGCGCTTCTTCCCTTGATGCAAAGACACTGTTTTCACAGCGAAGGCCGCCCTTCATCAAAAAGGCCGAATGTCTGAGCGCCTTAATCTCAAATCCATTCTCTCCATGTACCAAAACGTCTGCCGGTTTTTTAGTCTGCACGTTGCCGCTTTCCAGCATCAGCTTGGTTAGCGCATCGACATTGATGCCAAACCCAACCGCCGGCATCGGCGCGCCAAATGCTTCCAACAGATGATCGTAACGGCCTCCCGACAGGACCGCATCTCCCGATCCTTCCACATAACCGCTAAATACAATATCGCTGTAATAATCGTTTCGCTGCACCAGCCCAAGATCAATGATGAGCTTATCTCCCAAGCCCAACTCGGTCAGGGACAGATACAGCTCTTTTAAATAATCCAGAGTACGCACGGCATCCTCTCCCGAGCACAGCTCCGCGGCTTGCTGTAGAACCTCTTCCCCGCCGAACAGACGGGGAAGGCGCCGGATCGCCAACACCGGAGGAGTCTGCTCCAGCCGGTCTAAAATCGTGTCCAACGCGGAATAGTTTTTCGACTCAATCGAAAGCCGGATATCTTCCCGAACTTCATCGCTGATGGGAAGTTGGTTCGCCAGGGAACGGAAAAATCCCGCGTGCCCCAGTTCGATCCGGAAATCCGGAACGCAACGAGAAATCGCCTCAACTGCTGTGACAATAACCTCCAGGTCCGCACGTCTTCCGCTAGCGCCCAGAAGCTCGATACCGGTCTGCATAACCTCGTCGCTGCGGCCCATCAGGCTGGGATTATTGCGGTACACTGTCTGGGTGTAATATAAACGCAGAGGTCTGCTTTCATTTTGCAGACGGGTAGCGGTGAGCCGTGCGATGGGCAGGGTGGAATCGGGACGCAACACCAAAAGCCGGCCCTTATGGTCGGTCAGCTTATACATACTCTCTTGGGGAATTCCAGCGCAGCCCAGAGAAAACACGTCGAAAAACTCCAAGCCCGGGGTTACCACCTCATGAAATCCTCTGGATTCAAAGGCGGAAGCAAGCATATGTTCCACATTCCGTTGGGCAATACATTCCTCAAACAAAAGGTCACGCGTTCCCTCCGGCGTAATGTTGCAGTATTTCTTCATTTAAATGTCTATCCTTTCTCAGTCAAGAGGATGGTCAGCCGCTCCAATAAAACATCATTTGATCTGTCATTCAGGAAGCTAACTTATTCTCTTGCTCGCTTTAGCGTGCTAATATAATATCACACTAAATTTCCACTGTCAACCTGGAATTCTGGATTCCAGTATAGCACACTCCGTCTGTTGACTCAACAAACAAGAGCGACACCGGACGTTACCCGGTACGCTCTTGTTAAAATCGCTAGAATAAGGTCATTTGACTGCTTTGGGGCAGACCGGTAAGCGCCCCACAGGCCTGTAGCGACTCAATCACCGCTTTAGAAACTTTAGAACGGGTTTGTACATCATCGATGGAGATATATGGGCCTCCCGATTCCCGGGCTTGGGCCAAGCTGGTTGCAGCCGCCTCTCCTACGCCTGCAATGGAACCAAACGGCAGGCGAATCTTCCCATCCTCCACCAGATAGCGGGTGGCGTCCGATTGGTACAAATCCACAGGCAATACTTCAATCCCTCTGGCGAGCATTTCGTTTACAATCTGTAAAGTGGCGTAAGAGGCGTTGTCTTTTGCGGTGGCCTCTTTTCCCTTCCGGTTGATTTCACTCATTTTACGCTGTACCGCTTCCTTTCCCTGGATAACCACAGCGCCGTCAAAATCCTCTCCACGCACAGTAAAATAAGCGGCGTAATATTCCACGGGACGGTGAACCTTATACCACCCTAGCCGCAAAGTTGCAATCATATACGCCGCGGCGTGGGCTTTTGGGAACATATATTTGATCTTCATACAGGAGTCAATATACCATTGGGGGACGCCGTGTTCCTTCATCGCGTTGAGATGTTCTTCCGTGAGAAGCTTGGTAGCCTTCCCCTTACGAGTGATCTCCATGATCTTAAACGCCATTTTGGGTTCCAGTCCCTTATGCAGCAGATAGGTCATAATGCTGTCACGGGTACCAATTACCTCAGAGATGGTGCAGGTTCCGTTCTTTATCAAGTCCTGAGCGTTGCCGATCCAAACATCGGTGCCATGAGACAATCCGGAAACCTGCAATAAATCGGAGAAGGTTTTGGGTTGGGCGTCAACCAGCATCTGGCGCACAAAGCTGGTCCCTACTTCGGGCAGGGAAAAAGTCCCCGTCTCTGAATCAATGTCCTCCGGCTTGACCTTCAATGCCTCGGTGGAGGTAAACAAACTCATCACTTGAGGATCGCTCATAGATACATCCATTACATTGATTCCGGTATACTCCTCCAAATAATGATAGATAGTGGGCACATCGTGTCCCAGCTCATCCAGCTTACAGATGGTATCGTGGATCGAGTGAAAGTCGAAATGCGTGGTAATATTGTCGGAGTTCTGGTCGTTAGCTGGGTGCTGAACCGGGCAGAAGTCATAGACCTCCATGCCCCGGGGCACCACCACCATGCCGCCGGGATGTTGTCCGGTGGTACGCTTCACCCCTGTGCAGCCCGCAGCCAAACGGGCTTCCTCCGCCTTGTGCAAGGTTATCCCGTGCTCCTCCTCATATTTTTTAACATAGCCAATTCCGGTCTTCTCCGCCACAGTGGCAATGGTTCCAGCTTTAAACACGTTGTCCTTGCCGAACAATGTTTCGGTATATCGATGGGCGCCGCTTTGATATTCTCCAGAAAAGTTCAAGTCAATATCAGGGGTTTTGTCCCCGTCAAAACCTAAAAAGGTTTCAAATGGAATATTATGTCCGTCCCGGTTGTATTGCGTGCCACATTTGGGACATTTCTTCTCTGGAAGGTCAAAACCGGAACCCACGCTGCCATCGGTAAAAAATTCACTGTTCTTGCAGTTTGGGCAAACATAATGAGGATAAAGGGGGTTTACCTCCGATATTCCTGACATCGTTGCCACAAACGAGGAGCCCACCGATCCACGGGAACCCACCAAATAACCATGGGCCTCAGAATCGGCCACCAGCTTTTGAGCCGTCATATAGAGAACGGAGAATCCATGCTTTGTGATGGAACCCAGTTCTCGTTCCAAACGATTGTACACAACTTCTGGAAGGGGATCTCCATACATTTTTTTGGTGCGTTCCCAAGTAATGCTGGTAAGCTGTTCCTCCGCCCCGTCAATAAACGGCGGAAACACTCCAGGCGGAATGGGCCGCACCTGCTCGATCATATCAGCAATTTTATTGGTGTTGGTAACTACCACTTCAAAGGCCTTTTCCTTCCCCAAATAGGCGAATTCCTCCAGCATTTCCGGGGTGGTGTGCAGATACAGAGGAGCCTGTTCTCCAGCATCGCTGAAACCCTGTCCCGACATAAGAATTTTTCGGTATTCAGAATCGTGAGGATCTAGAAAATGTACGTCGCAGGTGGCAACCACCGGTATATTGAGCGTTTCTCCCAACCGGACGATGGTGCGATTGAATTCCCGGAGCTGTTCTTCATTCTGAACAGAGCCATCTCTCAGCATAAAATAGTTGTTTCCGATGGGTTGAATCTCCAGATAATCATAAAATTTTGCGATATCGCACAGGTTTTCCCATGGCTGCCCACCAATTACGGCTCGAAACAGCTCTCCCGCTTCGCAGGCGCTGCCCAACAGCAGACCTTCCCGATGCTGCATCAGCACGCTTTTGGGGATGCGGGGACGCTTATAGAAGTAATCCAGATGCGCTTTGGAGATCAGCTTGTAGAGATTTTTCAGCCCCGCCTGATTTTTTACCAGAATAATCTGGTGGTAGGGCCGTAGCTTTTTGGTATCGCCTCCCGCCAGCATCGTATTGATCTGATCTACAGTACAGGCTCCCTGTTCTTCCTTGAGCCTGGAAACCAAAACCAGAAAGATCTGAGCCAAAATGGCAGCATCGTCGGAAGCACGATGATGATTAAATTCCTGAAGCTTTAAATGCTTTGCAACCGTATCCAGTTTATGATTTTTGATGCCCGGCAACATGGCTCGGCACATGGGCACCGTGTCAATGTAGGTATTGGATACCTTCAACCGGCATCGTTGAGCCGCAGCTTTGATAAACGAGGTATCAAAAGGGGCATTGTGGGCAATTAATACGCTGTCTTGTCCGCAGAACTCCAAAAAATCCCGAACCGCCTGCTCTTCCTCCGGGGCGTCCTGCACCATCTGATCGGTGATTCCGGTCAGCTCGACAATTTTTGCAGGAATGGGACGTCGAGGATTGACAAAAGTGCAAAATGTATCGGTAATCTCTCCATTGACGATGCGCACCGCTCCGATTTCTGTAATACGGTCGTTGGCCGCGCTTAAACCAGTGGTTTCCAGGTCAAAGGATATGTAAGTTCCATCAAGGGGCATCTTGGAGTCTCCGGTCACAACAGGCACCATGTCGTTGATAAAATAGGCCTCGGTACCATAAAGGATTTTAAAGTCTCCGCCTCTCTTCTGGATTGCTTCCACCGCGTTCATCGCATCAGGAAACGCCTGTGCAACCCCGTGGTCTGTGATGGCGATGGCTTTGTGTCCCCATTCGTAGGCCCGGTTAATCAGATCCTCCGCTGTATTAATCCCATCCATGGAGGACATATTGGTATGCAAGTGAAGTTCCACCCGTTTTTCTGGGGCGTTATCCACTACTTTGCGTTTCTCCACGCTACACATGCTACGGGGACGCAGCACAATCTCACGGTCATATTTATCATAATTGATCTCTCCACGGACCAACAGAGCCATCCCTTTTTTAATTGCATCCAACTGCTTGCATTGATCCTTCATCTCGATGATCTTCATGGTCATGGAGCCGGTATAGTCCGTGATTTGAATGGAATAAATTTTACGTTGGCCATCCCGGGTTTCCTTTTGCTCCATTGAGAAAACCTCTCCCCAGATGGTGACGCTACCTGAATCCGGCGCTACCTTTTCGATGGGAATGGGTTTTCCTTTCCCAGGCTTTCCATAGATCGGTTTTGCTGTGGACAGAACCACGGTGGGGACCAGCGTTTCCCCTTTTCGAATGCTGATGCTGGTATTTTCCTTGTTCTTTCTCTCGAAATTATGAGGCTCATATTCTTCGATTTCCTGAACCACCGCCTGTCGTTTGGCTTTTTCCTGCTGAGTATTTTTCTTTTGAATAAAGGAAGCGTCCGTATGATCCACTTGTAAAATTCCGTCAAACTCTATCTTTACGGATATTCCAAACTCTCTGTCGATTAGTTTGGAAAGTTCCTTATCAAACTTCTTTTTTACCAATCGTTCGCTTCCACCGTGCTTTAAGAAGATGGTCAGACAGTTTTCCTCCAGCACGGCGGTAGAATCCTTTACTGTACCGTTTAAACTCGCCATATGGCGGCTAAGCTCCATCACCAGCTGAGGATAATAGTCCGCTGAAAAAGTCTCAGCGGGAAACCGGGGATGAATATTGACAAAATTTAAATTTAGTCTGGATTTGGCCAGGCTTTTTTCCGCATCAAAAAGCACGCGGCGTTCCACAGGCTGTGAAAACGCCACGTCCAAATCCATTGTTCTTTTTTTCGCGTCAATCGCCATGGATTCCACAGCGCCCTTTTCTATGGGAGGAATAAGATTTGTGTCTTCCAAATAACGATTAAACAGTTCACCAATTGTTTTCAACTACCCTTATCCCCTTCACATACTCTCAATCTCTGCCATCAGTTCCTCTAGCAAACGATTTTCTGGAACTTTGCGGATAATCTCCCCTTTTTTAAAGAGCAATCCCTCTCCATTTCCTCCGGCGATGCCAACGTCCGCTTCTCTGGCTTCTCCGGGACCGTTGACCACACATCCCATAATGGCTACCTTCAGATCTTTTTGGCAGCCAGCCAGCTTTTCCTCGGCTTCGTTGGCCAAACGAATCAGATCAATCTTGGTGCGCCCACAGGTGGGACAAGAGATAAAATGGATGCCGCCTTTTCTTAAATCCAACGCTTTTAATAAATCCACAGCCGCCCGAACTTCCTGGATTGGGTCGTCGGTCAGAGAAACCCTGATGGTATCCCCGATCCCGTGCAGAAGCAGCGAGCCAATCCCCGCCGCGGACTTTATCAGCCCCATCCGCTGTGTCCCCGCCTCCGTAACGCCCAAATGCAGAGGATAATCGCATGCCTGGGCGGTCAGCTCATACGCCTTTATCATCGTATCCACATGGGAAGATTTCATAGAAAGCACGATATCATGAAAATCAAACTTTTCCAGCAAAGAGGCGTGGTAGAGCGCGCTGTCCCTTAGGGCCTCCGGGGTGGGACTGCCATATTTCGCCAGAATCTCCCTCTCTAGGGAACCGGAATTCACACCAATACGAATGGGGATCCCTTTGCTTCTACAGACATCCGCCACCGCTTTTACCCGACTATCCTCTCCGATATTTCCGGGGTTAATGCGTATCTTATCTACGCCTGCTGCCGCCGACTCCAGCGCCAATCGGTAGTCAAAGTGAATATCCGCCACCACCGGCGCTTTCACCGCCTCTTTCAATGCTCCGATCAGCCGAACGGAATTCATGTTCGGTACAGCTACCCGAATAATTTCACAGCCCGCTTGTTCCAGAGCAACCGCCTGAGCCACATTGCCCTGTACATCATCAGCAGGAATATTGAGCATCGACTGAACCGTAATCGGTGCGTCTCCCCCAACGGGGATCCCGCCCACAGTAACCGTTCTGCATGTTCTTCGAATCATAATGCTTACGCTCCCATTCCATTTCCGGTGACCAATCGCACAATGTCGTTAAAGGTAACCGCCACCATAAGCAAAATCAGCAGCACAAAACCGGCTGCATGTATCCATCCCTCATATTTGGCCGGTACAGGCTTCCTTCGGATGCCCTCCAAAACCAAAAATACCAGACGCCCACCGTCCAAAGCGGGCAAGGGAAGCAGATTAACGATTCCCAGATTGACAGTAATCAACGCCATCATCCGAATGATGTTGTTTACAGCCTCTAAAAAATTTTTCTGCAAGCCCTGAGAGGCTACTTCGCCTATGGCAGACGCAGCGCCCACCGGACCGGCCAAATCATTAAATCCATATCGACCGGTGATTAGCCCCACCAGGCTGGACCAAACCATGCGCACCATGGAAACCGTCTGATTAAAGGAGTGGGTGATTAAGGTTCCAAAACTTTTCGGAATAGGTTCCACCCAAAAATCCAATTTTAGAATATTGGCGCCATCTTCCGTTTGGGAGGAGGCAAACGTAACGTCACTAAGGGTCATAGGTTGCCCCTGCCGTATCACTTCCATGTCCACCTTAAAATCCTCATCGGTCGCCAAAGCAAAGCTCAGGTCCTGATCGCACCAAATGGCATAGCCGTTTACCGACGTGATTTTATCTCCTACCTGAAGCCCGGTGGACTGGGAGGGTGCGTCCTTGGCGAATCCCGCAATGGTGGTAGATGCAAAATGCTCCTGTTGCCCCCATAGAATCATCATTAAAACGATTCCCAGCACGATGTTCATCACCGCACCCATCACAACCACTAAAATACGCTTCCAAACTGGTTTATTCCCGAAAGCGCTTTTGTCGTTACTTTCCTGGTCTTCCCCCTCCATCGCGCAGAAGCCGCCGATGGGAAATAAGCGCAATGCATATTCGGTTTCACCTTTTTGGAATTTCAAAAGGGTGGGGCCCATCCCAATGGCGAACTCATTAACCCGGATCTTTGAGAGTTTAGCGGTAATAAAATGTCCAAACTCGTGAATAAAAATAATAAATCCAAACAATAAGACCGCAATAATAACTAGTAAAACAACAGTAATGGTGATCACCTCATCTGGCGCCAACGCTGCCCAATACAAATTCCCTGGCCGCGTTATCAGCCTGTAATATGTCCTCGAGACAAGATATGCAGCCGGCTGTCTGGCGAAAAACCGCCTGCTCTACCAAATCTCCAATATCCAAAAACGATAACTTTCCTTGGAGAAATAGCTGCACGGCGACTTCATTTGCCCCATTGGCGGCGGCAGGAGCCAAGCCCCCTTTTTCAATGGCGCGTTTACAAGCGCGCAGACAGGAGAAAGTCTCCTCGTCCGGTTCAAAAAAGGTCAAGCTTCCTGCTTTGGCCAAATCCAACTGGCTAACAGGGGAAGGATAACGGTTGGGCCAAGTAATGGCATATTGAATCGGAATACGCATATCCGGTACCCCCAACTGAGCGATCATCGAATGATCCTGATACTCAATCAGAGAATGAATGATGCTTTCCCGATGCACCACAACATCGATGCTATTCGCCGGCATATCAAACAGCCAAAACGCTTCGATCAATTCCAAACCCTTATTCATCATGGTCGCGGAATCAATCGTCACTTTGGCGCCCATATTCCAATTGGGATGCCGAAGCGCCTGTTCAGGAGTAACATCCTTTAATTCCTTTCGCGTTTTTCCATAAAAAGGGCCGCCGGATGCCGTCAGGATCAAGCGCTTGAGCGCTTGATGATCCGGACATCCCTGAAGGCACTGGAAAATTGCCGAATGTTCGCTATCCACCGGTAAAATCTGAACGCCCTTTTCCTTTGCAGCCTGCATGACCAGCGCTCCTCCAGCCACAAGAGTTTCCTTATTGGCGAGGGCGATGTTTTTATTCTCCTCAATCGCATGCAAAGTGGGCTGGAGTCCTACCATGCCTACCACTGCGTTAAGAACGGTATCTGCATCTTTACAGCCGGCCGCCTGACACAAGCCGTCCATTCCTGCATACACCTTAACCGAGGTATCCTTGATCCTCTTTTTTAGGTCCGCCGCCGCCGATTCATCATACACTGCCGCAATCTTGGGCCGATATTCTCGGATCTGGCGTTCCAACAGATCGATGTTATGATGCGCCGCCAGCGCGGAAACCGGAATTCCCAGCTTACGCACCACGTCCAGCGCTTGGGTACCGATGGATCCAGTGCTGCCCAGGATCGAAAGATTTGTAGTCATAGCCCACGTTAACCTCCGTGTTTGAACATATTATACACTAAACAAAGGGAGATATTGCACGAAAAAATAGAGAAAAGGGGTAACAAAAACCACACTGTCAAAGCGGTCTAAGATACCTCCATGCCCGGGAATCGCATTGCCAAAATCCTTAATATGACATCCCCGTTTCACCAGCGAGAAACACAAATCCCCTAACACCGACAATACGGAACCTACCAGCGCCAGTATCACCAAATTTAGATAGTGAATGGTGGTTTGCGACGGGAATATCCAGAAATCAAACACCATTCCAGCCACCAGCATAGAGAGTACGCAGATCACCACGCCGCCAACGACACCCTCCACTGTCTTTTTCGGACTGATATTAGGACAAAGTTTGTGCTTTCCAAAAAAGCTGCCAAAAAAATAAGCCCCAGTATCCGCCATCCATGGAAGGGCCAATGCGATCACAATATAGAAGATTCCAAAAAGCGCTCCGTTCTCTAAGCCGATATCCCGCAAGGTTATAATTTTACTCAGCGTCATGGTAATTAGCATATTCATGCTATAAATTACGGCAATATCCTTAAAGGTAAGCACTTTATTCATAAAAATCATGATGGAAAAAATCACAATGGTATAGGTATACCATGCGATCTGCCACACAAAACCCTCTCCGGCCAGCGGCATAACCGCTGCGAAAATAAAACTGGGAATTGTGACGCCGTACATCTTATAGATTCCCATTGCGGTAAAGACCTCATAAACCGCCAATATACAGAACAACGCCACCATGATATTGATGATAATGGGAAACCACTGGCTTAGGACCAGTATCCCCACGGCAAAGACAACGCCCACTGCGCCTGATAATATTCGTTTCAGCATTTATACCCCTCCAAAGCGTCTATTGCGCGCTGCATATTCGTCCAGCGCTTTTTCTAGATCCTTTGGCTTAAAATCAGGCCATAACACGTCCATAGTTACATACTCAGCATAGGCCGACTGCCAAAGCAGGAAATTCGAGATTCTGCGCTCTCCGCTGGGCCGGATAATCAGATCCGGATCAGGCTGGGACGCTGTGTATAAATGATCGCTGATGGCCTGTTCGTTGATGTCATCCACCGAAAGCGTACCCTCTTTTACTTTTAAAGCAAGCTCCCGCGCCGCTTTTGTAATCTCGTCTCTGCCGCCATAGTTCATTGCGATATTTAAAACCATGCCGGTTTTATTGGCGGAAGCGCGTTCCGTTTCCTCAATCAACGCCTGTAAATTGGGGGCAAATCCGCTTTTATCCCCGATAAAAATCACCTTAATGTTTTCTTCCTGAAAATCCCGCAACGCTTCCTCCAGATATTGACGGAACAGCTTCATTAGCGCCTGTACTTCATCCGCTGGCCGTTTCCAGTTTTCAGCTCACGCGGCTTGGCTGGTTCAGGATCTCTCCCATTGACCAATATTCCTCACTGCTGCCTCCCGTAGGAGTCTGGTCCGTGTCTCAGTAC
>JAAWNT010000013.1 GCA_022799115.1 Clostridiales bacterium
TGTTATCATATCACATTCGGTTTTGTCTGTCAAGACTTTTTTCCGTTTTTTCCCCGCCTCTCTCGACGGCTTGACTATAATATCATACCCTTTTTCATTTGTCAACGCTTTTTTCACACTTTTTTTAAAAAATTGAAAATTCCCTCTGTTCATCCCGAAATCCGCTCTTTTCTATCCATTTCCTCCAGTTGAAGTCTCGCATAGACTTTGCTATAATAGGTTTATTCTACATATAAAAAGACTTTCATTCTTCTTTTTATCGATACGGAGGACGCTATGCCAATCAAGATTCAGAATTCCTTGCCTGCTGCAAAAATACTCGATTCTGAGAATATCTTTGTAATGACCGAGGACCGGGCCGTCACGCAAGATATCCGACCTCTGAAAATTATCATCCTTAACCTAATGCCCACTAAGATTGATACGGAAACTCAATTGCTCCGGCTTTTGGGAAATTCTCCTTTGCAAGTGGATATCGAGCTGCTGCAAACGGTTACCCATGTTTCAAAAAACACATCGCTTACTCATCTGACCACCTTCTATAAAACCTTTGACGAGATTAAAGATCAAAATTATGATGGTATGATTATCACGGGGGCGCCTGTGGAACAGATGGACTTTGAAGAGGTGGACTATTGGCAGGAACTGTGTTCGATCATGGAATGGAGCAAACGAAACGTGTATTCCACTCTGCACATCTGCTGGGGCGCGCAGGCCGCTCTGTATTATCATTATGGAATACCCAAATATCCGCTTCCGGAAAAGCTGTCCGGTATTTTCCGCCATCGTATTTTGGATGTTTTCCATCCCTTGATGCGCGGTTTCGACGACCGGTTTCTCATCCCGCACTCCCGTTATACCGAAGTGCGGCGTGAGGATGTCCAGAAACATGACAATTTGATTGTACTGGCCACCTCCCGAATTGCCGGTGTGGCGATTGTCGCCAGCAAAAGCGGGCGTCAGTTTTTCGTCACCGGCCACGCCGAGTATGACCGCAATACCTTAGCCAACGAATATTTCCGCGACGTCAACAAAGGCTTGCACCCTCATGTTCCCCAAAACTACTTTCCCGGAGACGACCCTGCGGCGCTGCCTCCGCTAACTTGGCGCAGCCATGCTAACCTGCTGTATACCAACTGGCTGAATTACTATGTTTATCAGCAGACCCCCTACGATTTAAAAACCTTACAGGATATCAATTAAAATTTGAGAAAAGGCCCTGGAAGTCGGATGTCTCCCAGGGCCTTTTTCTATGTAAGCTTTCCCCGCAGCTCCTGTAGGATCTTCTTTTCCCTGCGGGATACCTGTACCTGGGTCATTCCCAAGGCTTCCGCGGTTTTTGTTTGGGTTAAACTTTTGAAAAAACGAAGCACGATCAACGAACGGTCTTTTGGGTCCAGCTCTCCCACCACCTGTTTGAGAGCCAATAGCTCGGATACCTTTTCTTCCGGCGCATCCACCGGTATGTCCAGCTGACCCCCTCCAGTTTCCTCATCGGAGGTGAGTGAGAGAGGCGCAACCGAAGCGCCCAACGCCTGCGCCGCCTCGGCGGTTTCCACGCCTAAGGCTTGGGCCAGCTCAACAATGGTGGGTTCTCTTCCCTCCCTGGCGGAAAAGGCGGCGCACTCCCGGGTGGCTCTCATGGAAAGCTCTTTCAGAGTTCTTCCTACTTTGACTGCGCCCCCATCACGGAATAAACGCCTCATCTCTCCCAGGATTACAGGCACTGCGTAGGTGGAGAACCGAACGCCCCGGCCCTCGTCAAACGCATCCACCGCTTTGACCAATCCCAGGCAGCCCGCCTGAAACAAATCGTCATACTCTATGCCCCGGCCCTTGAATCGCTTGGCGCAGGCATGAACCAGCCCTATATTGTCGTTGACCGCCTGATCCCGCTTATCCATTGCGGAGAGGGCGGCGGATGATGGTTTTTTCCATGGTAACCGTCGTCCCGCTTCCCAGTCTGGACGTCACCTTGAGCTTGTCCATAAAGCTCTGCATCACGGCAAATCCCAATCCCGCCCGTTCTCCGCCGGCGGTGGTATACAGCGGTTCCATCGCCTGAGGGATATCCGGAATGCCGCAGCCCTTGTCCCTCACTTTGATAAAAATCCGTCCGTTCTCAAATATCTTGGCGGTTATGTAAATCATTCCGATGCCATCCTGATAAGCGTGTACAATGCAGTTAGTTACGGCTTCGGATACCGCCGTTTTGATGTCGGCCAACTCGTCGATGGTGGGATCCAGCTGGGAAACAAAGGCTGCCACCGTGGCCCGGGCAAAGCTCTCGTTGGAGGAACGGCTTAGAAACGAGAGGGTCATTTCATTGCTGGGTTTCATGCTCTTTTCACATCCTTTTCTAGTACTCCAAGTTTATCCAAACCGGAAAGCCGGATCACTCTGGCAATATAGCCCGGCACATTGACCACCCGCAGGGCGCCTCCCAGGGTTTGCATCAATTTATACCGTCCCATAATCAGCCCGATGCCGGAACTGTCCATAAAATCCACCTGCCGAAAATCCAGCTTAAGCAGCTGAGGTTTGCATTCTTCGGCCCTTGCGTCAATTGTCTCTCGAATGTCCTTGGCTGTATGGTGATCAATATCCCCCGACAGCAGCGCGGTTATCTCAAGGCCTTCGGTGAGTAGCTCCACACCCATCTCGCAATACAACTCCTATCCTGATTGATTCATATTCAGACGGCTGCGCGTCAACAGTATAGCTTGTCCAAATCATTGTCTTTTATTCGGAAAAAGAGCAACAAAAAACAGGAACAATCCTTATCCAATAGGATAAAGGATCGCTCCTGTTTTTTTTCGGGAATCCTGTTGTCGGAACCCAACTACTTTTGACGCTGTTTCAAAATCTTTTGAACGATTGGGCGCATCTCCCCGGCTAGGAAAAAGGATCCGCAGATGAGTACCGCTCCTTCCGTCCCCGCCTGCTTCAGCGCCTGTAAGAACGCCTGTTCCCTATTTTCCATCGCGGTGACTCGGGGGCAAAATTCCAAGGCGACCTGAGCCAGCTCTTGGCTGGACAGAGAGCGGGGATTCTCTGGACTTAGCGTTAGGATTTCTTCGCACAGCGGCGCGATTTCTGCCAAAGCCGCACGGCTGTCCTTGTCCGCCATCATCCCCATGATGGCCACAATCCGCTTTTCTTTTAAATAACTGCGGATCACCCCCGCCAGCGCGGCGGCTCCCTCCGGATTGTGCCCCCCGTCCAGCAACACGGCGGGGCAATCCGAAAGCAGCTCCATCCGGGCCGGAAGGACCGCTTTGGAAAATCCCATCTGCAAGGCCAGGTCCGTGACTGCGGCTCCCTGTTCTTTGAGCGCTTCGATAACAGTCAGAGCGGTGCAGGCGTTTATCACTTGATGTTCTCCAACAAAGGGAAGCGTCAGCTCCAGTCCCCGGTAGTCCAGCACAGAGCCAGTGATACCGGCGCGCTTGCATTGTACCGCATCTGTCTCTGCCCGGATCAGGCGGTTGTCCCTCTCCCGGGATACCTGCTCCAACACCCGCCACACCCCCGGCTGTTGATGGGGATATACCACGGTAACTCCTCCAGGCTTTAAAATCCCCGCTTTTTCAAAGGCGATTTGCTCCACCGTATCCCCCAGCACAGCGGTATGATCCAATGAGATGGAGGCAATCACGCTAACCGCGGGACAGGCAATCACGTTGGTGGCGTCAAACCGCCCTCCCAGTCCCACCTCCAGCACCACAAAATCACAGCGTTGCCGGGCGAACCACTCCAGGGCCAGGGCGGTAATCAGCTCGAATTCGGTAATCACTTCCCCGTTGTCCGCCATTTCCTCCACCAGTGGAAAAATCTCGTCCAAAAGGGCTGCAAGAGTTTCTCTCTCAATCATCGTTCCGTTGATCTGGAACCGCTCCCGAAACTCAGTGACATAGGGGGAGGTAAACAGCCCTGTGCGGTATCCAGCCTGGGTCAGCACAGAGGAGATTAGAGTACAGGTGGTGCCCTTTCCGTTGGTACCCGCCACATGGATAAAAGTGAGGCGGTCCTGCGGGTTTCCCATTTTCTCCAAAAGCGTTTGAACCCGTTCCAACCCCGGTTTCATTCCAAACCGAAGCAGTGAATTGATTTTTTTTACAGCTTGCTCATAAGTCATGCGGCTTCCCCCTTGGCATTTGCTCCGCCGGACTCATCCGGCAGTTTTCTCATTGTATTGTGTATCTGTGTTTGGCTCCCCTTGCCATCGGAACTTTTTTCCTCTATACTGAAGGAAAGAATAGAAATCAAACGACAGAGCGAGGCGGTTATTTATGAAACTATTAATGTTGTACGCCTCCGCCGGCGGCGGTCATAAAAAAGCGGCGGAAGTGGTAAAGTCCTATTTACAGGAACAAGATCCCAGCCACCAGATACTTCTGGTAGACACATTGAAGGAAGTCAACTGGCTGGCGGACAAGTTTTGCTGTGACGGCTATCAACTGGTTGCCAAATATGCGCCGGGTATTTTTGGCGCGTTTTATAAAACCGCGGATAAAGAGAGTTCTCTGGCTGATCTCGTTCCGACCCTCACCGCCAGAATGAGCCGCAAGCTACTGCCTTTGATCCGGCAGTTTCAGCCGGACGTCATCCTGACCACCTACCATTTTTCCGCACAGATGGTTTCCCACCTAAAAGGTACCGGACAAATCAGAACGCCTCTTGTCAGCATTATCACCGATTACGGCCCTCACCGGGCGTGGATCTCTCCTCATGTAGACGCCTATGTGGTGTCTGATAGCGGTATGATAGAAAAGCTTATGGCCCGGGGCGTCCCGCAAGCGATCATCCATCCCTTTGGAATTCCCGTGGAAAGCAAGTTTTTTCGTAAGCAGGATACGCGCAATCTGCGGCTGCATATCGGGCTGGATCCCCAACTGCCCACCCTGCTCTTTATGGCGGGCAGCTTTGGCGTGCGCTCTGTTCGGAGGATCTATCAAGAGATCAGCGAACTTTCCGATCCGCTGCAGTGCATAGTAATTACCGGAAGGAACAAAACATTGTACCAGCAGTTTCAGCAACTGGCCGCCCGAAGCCCCCATGACACCAAGCTGGTTTATTTCACCGCGCATGTGGACCGATATATGCACGCTTCCGACCTGCTGCTCACCAAGCCCGGCGGACTCACCTTATCGGAATCCTTGGCAAGCAACCTCCCTTTGGCGGTATTCGGCGCCATCCCGGGACAAGAGGAGGACAACGAGCAGTTTCTCCTTCAGCACAACATGGCGGTGTCCATTCAAGAGAACACATGCGCCGCCACGGTGTCCTCTCTGCTACGGAATCCCGGACGGCTTGCGGCCATGAAAAACGCCTGCAAAGCGTTCGATAAATCCGATTGCGCCAGCAATATTTGCTCTCTGTTAAAGAAGCTGGCGGAATCATCCGGCAACAGCCGCTAGAAGCCAAAACGTCTCTCGTCGCAAGCAAACGACGTATGGGTACATCCATGGCGGAACGCCGCCATTCAAACGGCCAGTGTCCGAATTCATAATCGGACAAAAAACAATCCCAAGTCAATTTACAAACTTTTTCGCGGGCCTTGCGGCCCGCGTTTTTCTTTGGACTGGGCTGGATGAATGCGCGCAGGCGCTGCTCACAGGAAAAACAAAAGGCGCAAATCATGCGCCTTTTGCCGATATTCTTTTACGCTGGGATTTACTGAAGAGCTTCAATGGAAGAACGGATCAAATTGATTTTTTCCTGTAGCTTTCCCGCCTGATTGCGGACGCCCTCGATGACGTTAGCGGGCGCTTTGGAGGTAAAGCCTGGATTGTTGAGCTTATTTTCCGCTTGGGCAAGCTGCTTGGCGGCGGCCTCCAACTCCTTATTCAGGCGCGCAATCTCGGCCTGCTTATCCACCAGCTCATCCATGGGAATGTAAATTCTGGCATCCGTGGTAACGATGGTCACCGCTCCGGGCAGATCGAAGCTTTCACCGATCTCCACCTGACTTGCATAGCCCAGACGGCTGATAAACGCCTGTCCTTTGCGGAAAGTCTCCTGAGCCGCAGAAGCGATAGATACCTTTGCCTTGCGGGACGGCGGCACGTTCATCTCGGAGCGGCGGTTACGGATGGCACGGATGGCCTCCATAATCCGGCGCATTTCCTCCTCTTCCTGGGGGAAGTCATGATCGTCCTGATATGCGGGATACTGAGACACCATAATGGATTCGCCTTCATGGGGCAGGGTCTGCCAAATCTCCTCAGTGATGTAGGGCATAAACGGATGCATCAGCTTCAAGGTGTTGCTCATCACCCACACCAACACTTGCCGTGCGCTTTGAGTCGTGTCGTCTCCCGCCTGCAGGCGGGTCTTGGCCAGCTCGATATACCAATCGCAGAACTGATCCCAAATAAAGTCATACAGCTTCTGCACGGCGATACCAAGTTCAAATTTTTCCAGATTTTCAGTGACTTCCTTGGCCAAGCGGTTAAATGTGCTGACAATCCACTTATCCTCCAGGGTGAGCTGATCGGGCAGGCGGTTACTCACGTCATGCCCGTCAATGTTCATATGGATAAAGCGGGCCGCGTTCCACATTTTATTGGCAAAATTACGGCTCGATTCCAACTTTTCATCGGTAAACCGCATATCGTTTCCGGGGCTGTTTCCGGTGGCCAAGGTAAAGCGCAGAGCGTCCGCGCCATACTTGTCGATGACCTCCAGCGGATCAATGCCGTTGCCCAGGGATTTGGACATTTTGCGCCCTTGCGCATCCCGCACCAGACCATGAATAAACACGGTGTGGAAGGGAACCTCCCCGGTGTGCTCCACCGCGGAAAAGATCATCCGGGCCACCCAGAAAAAGATGATGTCATAGCCGGTCACCAGGGTATCCGTGGGATAGAAATACTTGAGCTCCGGCGTCTCGTCCGGCCATCCCAACGTAGAGAACGGCCACAGCGCGGAGGAGAACCAGGTATCCAGGGTATCTTCGTCCTGCCTGAGATGGACGCCGCCACATTTGGGGCAGATCTCCGGTTGTTCTCTAGCTACAACCGTCTCGCCGCAGTCCTGGCAATACCAAGCGGGAATCCGATGTCCCCACCACAGCTGGCGGGAGATACACCAATCCTTGATGTTTTCCATCCAGTTGTAATAGATTTTATCAAACCTCTCCGGAACAAATTTCACTTCGCCCTTGCGCACCGCGTCAATGGCGGGCTCGGCCAGCGGCTTCATTTTGACAAACCACTGCTTGGAAATGCGGGGTTCCACCAGGGTGGAGCAGCGGTAGCAGGCGCCCACATTGTGCTTGATGGGCTCCACTTTTACCAGGAATCCGCCGTCCTCCAGATCCTTCACGATGGCCTTTCTGGCCTCTTCCCGGCTCATGCCCTGATATTTTCCGCCGTTTTCGTTGATTACCGCCCCGTCGTCCATCACATTAATCACCGGCAGATTGTGGCGCAGTCCCACCTCGAAGTCATTGGGATCATGGGCGGGAGTAATCTTCACCACGCCGGTTCCGAATTCCTGTTCCACATAGGTATCGGCCACGATGGGGATTTCTCTTCCCACCAGGGGTAGGGTAACCGTTTTGCCCACAAGCGCCTGATAGCGCTCATCATCGGGATGCACCGCCACCGCTGTGTCGCCCAGCAGAGTTTCCGGCCGGGTGGTAGCCAGCTGCACATATCCGGAACCGTCGGTCAGGGGATAACGCAAATGCCAAAAGCTTCCGTCGTGCTCGTCAAATTCCACCTCCGCGTCGGAGATGGATGTGCGGCAGTGGGGACACCAGTTGATGATGCGTTCGCCCCGATAGATCAGCCCTTTTTCATACAACCGGACAAAGACTTCCTTCACCGCCTTGGAGCATCCTTCGTCCAAGGTAAAGCGTTCGCGATCCCAGTCGCAGGAAGAACCCAACTTTTTCAGCTGCTCAATGATCCGTCCGCCGAATTTTTTCTTCCAGTCCCAGGCCCGCTCCAAAAATTTCTCACGGCCCAAGTCCTCTTTGGTCAATCCCTCTTTGCGCATGGCTTCCACAATCTTAGCCTCTGTGGCGATGGAAGCGTGGTCGGTACCCGGCAGCCAAAGGGTTGAGTATCCCTGCATCCGGCGGAATCGAATTATGATATCCTGTAACGTTTCATCCAGAGCGTGTCCCATATGAAGCTGTCCTGTAATGTTGGGCGGCGGAATAACAATGGTATAGGGTTCCTTTTCCGGATCCACCTCTGCGTGAAAATATCCGCCGGAAAGCCAAAAATCATAGATGCGGTCTTCCACCTCTTTGGGCTCATAGGCTTTTGCAAGTTCCTTGCTCATCAGTGTTCCTCCCCGGTCGTGATCGACCTGCTTGATTTATAGTATCAGTACCTTTCGCCGGCGTCAGTGATCCAGCGCTTTTCCTCACTATAGTAACTGTTATATTATTACATCACGCACCCTTTTTGTCAATATTCCGGCTCCCTCACAAGCACAATTCTTCATCCCCATGAAAAAAGACGCTTGGCTTTTGTCCCCGCGTAAAAACTGGATCAAAGCGCCCGCCTACCCGTTTGCGGTACCTCCACGGCTTGCAGCATTTATGACGATTACGCATACAAAGCATCCTTGAAAGAACGCGGGCGCTCTGGATGCTCTTGGGTGCGAAGGTACGTTGATGATAGAATACCGCAGCCCTTTGTGATATAATGGATGCAACAATCCAAAAGAAAGGAGTTAATCGTGTCAAACAATCAGAATTTGCGTTTCCGCTGCGCCGCTTTTATGCTGGCCTCGTCCATGATTCTCCCCATGCTGTCCGGCTGCCAGACGCCATCAGCTCCCGTCTCTATCCAAAACGAGACTTCCTCCTCAGAATCCCCGCTGGAGCCGCTTCCGGAGTCCTCGCAATCCGAGCTTGTCAGCGAGCCATTAGAGTCTCAAGACCCCGTACAGGAAAGTAGTTCTCCTTCGGACGAACCCAGCAGCAATAATGAGGCGCCCCCTGTAAGCCGTACCCTGGATGTGAAATCCATCTATCAATTCCCGGAACTTCCCACCGGCTGTGAAATCACAGCGCTCACTATGGCTCTGCGGTATGCGGGATATCCGGTGAGCAAAACCACGATGGCCAAAGAGTACCTTCCCAAATCCAGCAACTGGTACTATGTGGGCACAAAAAAATACGGCCCTGATTCTCGAACGGTGTTCTCCGGCGATCCCTTCTCTGACGGCGGCTGCGTGTGCTTTGCCCCGGTGATTGTCACTGCGGCGAACGATTACCTGGCGGCAACCGGCGGGGCCCATCACGCTGTAGATCTGACAGGAAGCGAACCGAAGCAGTTGTACGACCTGGTTTTGCAGGGAACCCCTGTCGTCGTGTTTGTCACCATCGAAATGGTGGACCGCACAACGTCCGGCGGTTGGTATATCGCCGGAACCGAGGAATATCTGGAATGGTCCAGTGTGGATCACTGCGCTGTGCTGGTGGGAGTGGATGAAGAACGGGTCATTCTCAACGATCCCATCACCGGTCGGGTTACTTATTCCAAAGCACGGTTTGAATCGGTTTATAAGCAGCGCGGAAAACAGGCTGTCATTCTTACCCAGTAATTTAATGGTAAGCCCCTTCTCTTCGTAAGCATGCTTAAACGGAGAGTCAGCCGTACCTATGAAAAAGCGGCAGAGGAACGCATTCCTCTGCCGCTTTTTTCGTTCTAAACTATTCCAATTCCGCGTTTACTTTGCAGAAATTGTTTCTTCCTCGCCTAAATGCTTCATATTTTTTACCTGATCGAATTCGTCCAAGATCCCCTGTTCCGGTTTCTTCGTGACAAGGCTCACCGCAATCATAACCAGTAAACCCACTGCGAAGCCCACCACCAAGGAGTAAAATCCCGTGACGGTTCCCAAGGTCTGGCCGCTCACCAAAGGCAGATAATCCCAGATGATTACTGTCAGTCCTCCGCTAATCATACCTGCAATAGCGCCGGCGCCATTGCTCCTGCGCCAGAACAAAGACAGGATAATCACCGGCCCGAAGGCCGCGCCAAATCCAGCCCACGCGTTGGACACAAGTCCCATAACGCTGCTTTGCGGATCCAGGGCCACCAAAAAGGCGATGACCGCCACCACTGCCACCGTGATACGGCTGACCAGCAGACGGCTCTTTTCCGAAGCGTTTTTGGCAACGACCCCTTTATAAATATCCTCCGAAATCGAGGATGCGGTCACCAAAAGCTGAGAGTCTGCGGTGGACATCACAGCCGCCAGGATTCCACACAGGAAAATTCCGCCGATAAAGGGTAAGGCCAAATCTTTGGTAAACAGCTGTAAAATCATCTGAATAAAGACGTTCTCTGTGTCGGAGCCCTGCAAAACAGTAGGCAGATAGGCTCTTCCGATCACACCCACCATGCAGGCGGCGCCCAAGGACAGCGCTACCCAAACCATGGCGATCACACGGGATTTTTTTACCTCGCTGTGAGAACGAATGGCCATGAAGCGCACCAGGATATGCGGCATTCCAAAATAGCCCAGCGCCCATCCCAACTGGGAGATGATGCTGACCGGTCCGATGGCGCCCGTACCGTCCACCATGGGATTCAAGAAGGAGGCTACGTTTACATTGCTGCCGCTCAGCGCATCTGTCATATTTCCCCAACCGCCTAAGAAGGAAAGGGCAAAAATAGGCACGGTGAGAAGGGCCAGAAGCATCATCATTCCCTGAATGAAGTCGGTGACGCACACCGCCATGAATCCGCCCAAAAAGGTATAAGCCAGAATAACCAGTACGCCGATGGTGAGGGCCACGGTATAATCAATACCGAACACCGAGGAAAACAGCTTGGCGCCGGCGGAAAAACCAGACGCGGTGTACACCAGGAAAAAGACCATGATGAAAATTGAGGACGCCACCCGCAGAATTTTGGTTTTGTCCCGGAACCTATTTTCAAAATAGGAGGGCAGGGTCAAAGAATTTCCCGCCTTCAACGTATATCTGCGCAAACGAGAGGATACAAACACCCAGTTGAGCAGGGTGCCTACCGCCAAGCCGACGGCGATCCAGATTTGTCCGGTACCAAAGGCATAAATTGCACCCGGCAGGCCCATCAACAGCCAGCCGCTCATATCGGAGGCCTGCGCGGAAAGGGCCGCTACCCAACCGCCCAGCTTACGTCCCCCTAAAAAATAGTCCTCTGTATTTTTTGTCCGCCTAAAATACAGAATTCCGATGGACAGCATCACCAACAGATAAAATACAAACGCCGCTAAAATCCAAATTTGATCAGAACTCACGCTACCACTTCCTCTTCCTCAATTTATTGATATATCATGCTAAAGCACTATATGTACATTATAAAGAGAAATCGGAGAAGGTGCAAGCATTTTTCTATATATTTTTCTTTTTTCTCCCACCATTGGACAAGTATCGCCGAACGATTTCTATGGCGCGGCCATTTTTATTTCCGGTATAGAGGCTCATCCGCCTGTTCCGTCCGGATCTACGCCGCCATATTTCCCATTTTACGATCATATATTGATAAGGCCTCTATGCAGCACAACATGAGAGGAGTGAACCTGCCATGAAATACGGAATCGCATTGGCTGGCGGCGGAACCAGAGGGGCCGCCCATGTGGGAGTCCTGCTGGCATTGGAAGAGAATCATTTGCTCCCCACCGCTATCGCAGGCGCCAGCGCGGGGGGCATTGTCGCCGGACTGTATGCCTCTGGAATGAACGCCGTTCATTTAAAAGAAGTGGTCACCGATCTTTCCATCCATTGGAGAAAGCTGATTGATCCCAATCTATCCGGACTGTTGAAAGCCATAGGGAATCTGGCTTGCCATTGTTCCATCGGCTTGTCCGGGTTAATCAAAGGCAACCGGCTGGAGCGTTATTTTCTTGAGTTGATCGGAGAGCGTCCCCTTTCGTCCCTGTGTATGCCCACCATCATTCCAGCTGTGGATTTAAACACAGGCCATACCATCGCCTATGTGGACCATTTGTCAAAGCGTCTTCCCCTTCCCGACGTTCATTGGACCCAGAACGCTCTGGTTCATGAAGCTATGCGTGCCAGTTCGGCCTTTCCTGTCGTGTTCCGCCCCAAAAAGCATGGGGAGCTTTATTTGGTGGACGGAGGGGTTGCCGATAACCTGCCAGTCAACCTTCTGCTGGCTTCCGGAGTGGAACGGGTTTTGGCGGTGGATATCTCCTCTCACTATGAAATGCCCAAGCGAAGGGATATTGTGGAAATCGCCTCCCATTCCCTATCCATCATGCAGGAGAGACTCAAGAACTGTACGGCGCGTGGGGAGGCTTATTGCCTCAAACCCTCTCTTCCAGAGGATGCCGGACTGCTCACATTTGATCAGATGATCGCCTGTATGGAAGCCGGATATCAGGCCACCATAAAAAAACTTCCCTTGATCCGATCTGCTTTGGCTGGTTCCCCACCTCGCAAAAGATAAAAACGCAAGGCAATACGGGGCCAGCTTTTAGAACCCGTTTATTTTCTTATATTGATCCCGATTGCCGTCCCGCTTTTAACGCTCCGGCGAGTCGATCTCCCGGGGGTTACAGGTTCCGTCGAATCAAAATTCGGAACGTCCCTCCGTGAATTCGCGGCGGGATAAATGTTACGCCATGGATCAGAAAGGCGAGCGAATAAGAACGCCTAATAATGACAAAGCCGGAGGATTGATCCCCCGGCCCTTTTCTTTATCACTACTTATAACAGCATTGTTGTACTAAGTGACGAATAAAATCGACAAGAACCGGATTCGTGTAACCGGTGTGTAACAAGAAATGTCCAAAAAACCAGCGTTCATGCGGGCGTGTAACAGCGTAACTTGTGTAACATTTTTTACATAGGTCCTATTAATACGACACATACCCACGAACAGCGGAGGAACTCCCAGTCTCTGTATAGAGATATCTGAAAAAAGTTACACAACACCTAAAGAGTCCCGCTCACATGCGGTTTTTTGCACGTAACTTTCCGTAACACAATGTGATATAAATTACGCACAGGAAGGATGGGGGGGGATGAGCTTTGAAGAACCGGAGATTATACAGAATACACACGCCGATACAGTCATAGAATAAACAATTGTTCCGCGGTATAGCGGAAACGCTCCTGCTCCCAAAAAGCGGTCATTCTCTCATGAAAGAGGAAGTGACCGCCACTTTTTTGAATCCAATGAAACTAACGTTGGACACTTTTTATTCGTACGATACGACCAAAACAACAGAAAACCCACAAGACTTAACGTCATGTGGGTTTGTTCTGGTGATCCATCGGGGATTCGAACCCCGGACACCCTGATTAAAAGTCAGGTGCTCTGCCAGCTGAGCTAATGAATCATATCAAATTATATATAATAAGATTCATACAATTGACGAATCCTCATTATTAAAAATGGCTGGGATGGCTGGATTCGAACCAGCGAGATGACGGAGTCAAAGTCCGTTGCCTTACCGCTTGGCGACACCCCAATATATTTTATAAATGACACGCGAAGCTTGTCCAGCCTCGCGTGCGATTTTTAAAATGGGGTGGATAGTCGGATTCGAACCGACGGTCTCCAGTGCCACAAACTGGCGCTTTAACCAACTAAGCTATACCCACCATATGGCGCGCCAAAAGGGACTCGAACCCCTGACCTACTGCTTAGAAGGCAGTTGCTCTATCCAGCTGAGCTATTGGCGCAAAGTCAACTACCCTCTCGCTTCGAGGGGTTAATGGAGCGGGTGATGGGAATCGAACCCACACGACCAGCTTGGAAGGCTGGGATTCTACCATTGAACTACACCCGCATTTCAGCGACGGGTTATATTCTAGCATACAAACCGCCGCTATGTCAATACCTATCTCAAAATTTTTCTAATTTTTTTTACAAAAGCTGTAATGAAAGCTGATCCCCCGCCGTAAGTGCGATTCCCTGAATCGGAGTGTCCGCCTTTTCTACCAACGCGGAGGTAATCTTATCTTCCACTTGCCTCCGAATCAGGTTGCGCAAATCTCTGGCCCCGCTTTTCCCGTCTATGGCGTGCTTCGCCAGCCATGCAAGGGCGCTGTCGTCAAAGGTAAACGCAATGCCGCGTTCTTTTAAAGAGTCCACATATTCCTGTAGCATCAGCTTGGCAATGGAGCGGAAATCCTCCTCCGTAAGCGGGCGGAACACCACCACCTCATCAATTCTGCTCAGGAATTCCGGGCGCAGAAAATCTGCCAGGGCCTTCATGGCTTTTTCCTTGGAAAGCTCGGTAACGCTTTTTGCAAATCCCATGGCTCCGTCTTTTTTGTCGCTGCCCGCGTTGGAGGTCATGACAATGACGGTATTCTCAAAATTGACAGCCCTGCCGTGGGCGTCGGTAATTTTCCCCTCGTCCAGAATTTGCAGCAAAATATTGAGCACATCCGGATGGGCCTTCTCTATTTCGTCAAACAGAAGCACAGAGTATGGACGGCGGCGTACCTTTTCAGTCACCTGTCCTGATTCATCATAACCCACGTAGCCTGGGGGCGATCCTATGATCCTGGATACCGAATGCTTCTCCATAAATTCCGACATATCCAGACGAATCAGGGTCTCCGGGGTATCGAACAGCTCCTGAGAAAGCACCTTGACCAGCTCGGTCTTTCCCACGCCGGTGGGGCCCACAAAGATAAAGGACGCCGGACGGCGGCGGGGACTGATCTGCACCCGGCTTCTGCGGATGGCGGCAGATACCGCCTCAACCGCCTCATCCTGTCCAATGATGCGGGTTTTTAAATGCGTTTCCAGATCCTTTAGCTTTTTCAGTTCATTTTCCTGCACTTTTGAGGCGGGGATTCCCGTCCAAAGCTCAATGACATGGGCCAGATCTTCCTCAGTCACGGCCGTTCCCAACGCCTCGGGCGCAATTTCCTCGGCCCTATTTTCCAATCGGGCGATCTCGTATCGCATCTCCGCCAATTTCTCATAATCAATTTGCGCCCCTTCGGCGGTCATAGCGTCCTCCTGCGTCTTAAGCGCATCCCTCTTGGCGGTGACGGTATCATACTCCTCCATCGCCCGATTGCGCAGCGCGGCGCAGGCGCAGGATTCATCCAACAGGTCGATGGCCTTATCCGGAAGAAACCGGTCGGTAATATAACGTTCTGAAAGAACCACTGTACGGCGCACCATTTCATCAGAAATATGCACCCGATGGTATAGTTCATAATAGGATTTGATTCCCTTGAGGACATCCACTGTATCCTCTATGGAGGGTTCCGCGATGGTCACTGGCTGGAACCGGCGTTCCAAGGCTGCATCCTTTTCAATATATTTGCGGTATTCGTTAAAGGTTGTGGCCCCAATCACTTGAATTTCTCCACGGGAAAGGGCCGGCTTGAGGATATTGGCCGCGTTCATGGAGCCTTCGGCGTCTCCAGTACCAACAAGGTTGTGTACCTCGTCGATGAACAGGATGACATTCCCGTCCTCCTTAACCTCATCCACCAGTCCCTTAATCCGGCTTTCAAACTGCCCGCGGAACTGGGTGCCCGCAACCAGCGCCGTGAGATCCAGAAGATGTACCTCTTTGACCTTTAAACGCGCGGGAACATTGCCTTCCGCAATGCGAAGGGCAAGCCCCTCGGCAATGGCAGTTTTTCCCACGCCGGGTTCTCCAATCAGGCAGGGGTTGTTCTTGGTGCGTCGGCTTAATATCTGCACGACCCGGCCGATTTCCTTATCCCGGCCAATAATACGATCCAGCTTGCCCTCTTTGGCCCTCTGGGTCAGGTTGTAGCAATAGGTGTCCAAGTGCTTGCGTTTGGACTTTTTCTCCTTCTTTTTCTTTTGGGGATTGGCGGATTCGGTTTGGGCCTGCTCTTCCTCCGGCTTCTTGAAAGCGTCGCCAAAAATATTCTGTAAAAAAGGGAACGTGGCGGCTCCGCCTGCGGAAAAATCTCCCTCCTCATCGTCGGACAGCAGTCCGCCCTGTTCTTGATCCAGGGCCATCAGCCCGTCAAACTGCTCCTGCATCGCTTCCAGTTGCTCCTCGCTGATCCCCATCTTATCCATCAGGTCGGTCATGGGTTTCATCCCCAGTTCCTTGGCGCAAACCAAGCAATAGCCCTGGGGCTCGGAGTCCGGGACGTTGGAGGCGACAAACACCACGGCCGGTCTTTTATGGCATCTTGAACAAATCATAGTAATCTCCTTTATAAATAGACAAGCGGAGGCTCTCGGTCCGAAAGCCCCGCGCCTATGTATCATTTATTATTATCGCACTCTATGGGCGCTGTTTTCGTCGGTTGCTGTTTGGGGTCTTCTTTAAAAATACTAAGAAAAACCACAAAATAGTTGACAAAAGCAAAAATCATAAAAGCGGCGGTCAGACAAAGCAGGGTAACCGTTACGATGTTGTTGTCAATCTCCCAAATTGCTTTTAGAGATACAATTACCGTCACCGATACATAGAATACCGCAGTTCCCACCTTGCCATACCATTTGGCGGCGGGCGGACGCTTATGCATTTTAAGCAGCACGCCGCCGGCGGCCAGCATAGCCAGTTCCTTGATAATGAGCAGAACCACCACTGGGATCACCACAGGGAATTTGATACCCATACAGATGACTACCGCGCCCAGAGTGAGCTTATCCGCCACCGGGTCCAGCATGGCGCCCAGAGGGGTATACTGATTAAATTTTCGGGCTATCATTCCATCAAGCATGTCGCTCAGTCCGGAGACAATCAGCATGACTGCCGCATAAAAATACTGGTCGTGCAGAAAGAAATAGACACAGGGGGCGATCACCAACAGTCTCAGCAGAGATAATGCGTTTGGAACGTTAATGTTTCGTTTCCAATCTTTTTTTAGTTCATTCATGTTTTACCTCACGATATTAAAGCCAAATCCTTCGCCTGCATTACAACCAAAACTGTAACAGCCCATATATGGGATTGCTGTCATAGATATGCTGAAAAAGCAACGTCGATTCCAACGTTTCCTTGGAAAAGAGCGCGGGGGAAGAGGACAACATGGGCAATACAATGCGAAGCCCCGCGCACGCGAGCATGACAAACAGGGCGCATTTGAGCAATCCAAATACTGCTCCCAGCACCGCGTTTAGCTGGCGGAGTACCGGCAGGCGGAACACCTTGTCGATCCCCCGGGCGGCCAATCTTACAAAAATCATCAAAATCAGGAACAGTACCAGCATAAGGACGGTCTTGATTAAATCGGTTACAATAGGAGCAATCAGGTCCACCACCGCCGAGGCCGCTCGGTCGCCGGCGCTGGAAAGAGCGCCGCTGAATTCATTTGCAGTCAATCCGTAGCCCGAAAGCGAATTGGAAATGAACTTGGGCAACGCCTCCATCACCGACTGGACCCGTGCAGCGGCATCCTGTCCAATGGTGCTGGTAATAGAAGTCTGAATACTTTCAGCCAGGGGCGGTCGTACAAACGCGGTAAAAATAACAGGGGCTATCGCTGAGGCAAGCACTACCGCCGCCACCACGGAAGCCAGGGTTCCTGCCAGTTCCACCAGAGATTTAACCACACCTCGATAAAATCCGATGACCACAAAAAGAATTGCCAGGACAACGAGACTTGCGTCCAACCAAAAAGCCAATCAAAAAACTCCCTTTCAAAAGTCTTGTCCTCTATGGGGGCCTCTAAACCCCGCCAACCTATTTTTTTAAAAAGGAACTTACGTTAGATTATGGTAAAAAATCACACACTGTAGAAATCAATATAACACATATTCCCTGAAACTACAATATTCCTCTTCTGAAAAGCTCCTAAAAACCCAAAAAGACGGCTTAATTTTTTCGATTTTTATCGTTTTCAGCCAGACTTTTCCCGTCATCCAAAACCGTCCCCGCCGCTTCTGTTCCAGTTCCCCTGCATGTAAAAAAGCAGTGCGCTCCCTTAAGATACAGGGAACGCACGATCGGAACGACTTTTTATCAATCAGCCGCGCAGGGAAACCTGCCTGATCTCGCTGATGCCCAGCACATAGGCGCTGTTGCTGGTATACATTAGGATCTTTCTGGCGTCTGATCCAGCGTCATAGTCGCCGGTCTCCTCCCCGCTTGACGAATATGTATAGATCACGCCCGAATCCAGCAGAGCCACCGTTCCTCCACGATAAGACATCGACGTCGCTTTATGGCTGGTAGAGAACTCTCCGGACACAGTTCCGTTGTGGTCCAGCAGCGCGATATCGCAGGCCCTTCCGTCGTTGGATTTGGAAAGCGCCAGCAGCAAAGTATCGCTGGTAATCTCAAAATTCGCCAGGGACCTCTGTTGATACGGGTAGCTTAACGTTTCCTTTGTAGCGGGGTTGACAACGTAGGATTCCCTATCTCCCACCACCGCAATGTTGCCGTTATCGAGATATCGCACCGCCAGAATGAGGTTATCCTCAAAGATATAATCCGGACTTTCTTTGGCGTCGGGGCTTTTATAGTCGTCAAAGACGTAAAGCGCAGCGCGCAGCGCCCCCTCAAAGGCAGTCACCCCTACCGCGGCCACCGAGTTTCCCTCCTGATTGATGGTCACATCGGTGATATAATAGTCAGAAAAATAATAACGGTACAGATAATCGTCCTGATCCGTGGCCTGGCTGTTTTTTCCATACACCGTGAGCTTGCTGAAATATCCCTTGGATTCGGTGGCAATGACAAAGTTTCCGCTTTGGGAGATATCCCCCGCCAGGATGTTGTTGGTAAGCTCGTCTTTTTTCAATATGGTTTTGGAGCGGCTTTCAATCTGGAACGCATTGCCTCCCAGATTATAAATAAGGGCCCGGCTGCCAGCCACCCGTAAAATCGGGTTGCTGAAGCTGTGCTGCCGGTTAGAAAGCTCCTTGGCTGTCTTGTTGAGCACGACAAAAGAGGTATCGCTCACCATCGCCGCATCCTGGTCCATCAACAGAAGATTTTCCTTCGCGATGTCGCTGCCTGTGATGGGCGTGGGAAAGCCCGGACCAACGCCCATGCCAAGCAGAGAATCCTGAATCCAATCCCCTACTCGGTCCGGGGCCAAATTCCCCCGATTGATCCACAAAAAAACCGCCAGCCCGCATACCAGCAGGATCAGGAGAACCTTAAAGAGCGGTTTGGGCAGGCTGATCCGCGGGGGATCTTCCTCTTCTTCATACGCTTCCAGAGGCTCGTCCTCCAAGCTGAGCGCCCCTCGCTTTTCCAGCGCCTTTTTCCGGGATTTCTTCTCTCTCTCCCAGAATCCCGCTTTTTTCGGTCCCATTGTATCATTCCTTTCTCACTGACCGGGAGTAACCCATGCCATCCGTTTCCTGCCGGTTGCAGGTATCCATCTTCCTGTCCAATTCTTTGGGGTATAAAAGGCCGTACCGCCTTTGTGTATAAACGCCGTGTTCTTTCGTTTAAACGGACGCGTCCGCTTCACGGGTAAGCGATGCAGGGACGCTCAGGATAGCGGCCCCTTCGCTTTCAGGCGTTCCCAACGGCTCCTGATAAAACACTTTGTTTAAATATAAGCCGCAGGCCTGTGCGGTTGGCCCCGCTTTGGCCCGGTCTTTGGCCTCCAGAATGGCCGGAATGGCGTCGGGCAAAAATTTCCCCTGAGCAATACGCAACAGGGTCCCCACCATAATCCGGACCATATTGTACAAAAAGCCGTCCGCCTCTACAGTCATAGTAACCAATGCACCCTCCCGCTGAACGGCAAACCGCTTGACGGTACGCGTCAGATCACCCCGCTCCCTTCGGTCAAGGGTGCAAAACGAGGTAAAATCATGCCGGCCCACATAGTCCTGGGCGCTTTGGTGGAGCAGCTCCACCGGAAGCGGATACCAATAATGAAAGGCATACCCATCCAAAAAGGGATTTCGCACAGGATGGTTCCAGATCTTATAGATATATTCCTTTCCCACACAGGAATAGCGGGCGTGAAAGTCCATAGGCGCCTCCCGGCAGCCCAACACCGCCATATCCTTTGGTAAAAATCGGTTGAGAGCCGCCAGCAGACGTTCACAGGGGATGGTGCGCCGGGTTTTTACACTGATGCAGTACATGTTGGCATGCACCCCGGAATCAGTGCGGCTGCATCCCTTGATATCCGCCGTTTCTCCAATCACCTGATAAAGCGCTTCCTGAAAGACCTGCTGTACCGCCAAGGCATTTTCCTGGATCTGCCAGCCGTGGTAGCGGCGGCCGTCATAGGATATGGTAATAAGGAGATTTCTCATCGGATGGTCGCTGGTAACAATAGATTGCATACAATCACTCCTGCCAAGATCAATGCGGAAAAGCCGATCACCCAAGCGTCCAGCGTTCCCATATGCATGCTGGACATACGGGTTCTTCCCTCGCCGCCCCGGTAACAGCGGCATTCCATGGCCATAGCCAGATCTCCGGCCCTCCGGAAGGAGGACACAAACAGCGGGATCAAAATAGGAAGCAACGCCTTCACCCGCTGCATCAGACCGCCGCTTTCCATATCGGCGCCACGGGCCTTTTGCGCGCTCATGATCTTATCCGTCTCCTCCAAAAGAGTGGGCACAAAACGCAGGGCGATGGTCATCATCATGGCGATCTCATGAACTTTAATGTGAAAGATTGTCAACGGCTTCATCAGCCGCTCCAGCGCGTCGGTAAGATCGGTGGGCGAGGTGGTAAAGGTGAGCACCGAGCTTGCCAAAATCAAAGTGGCGATCCGCACCGCCACAAAAATGCAGTTGTTGATGCCGGCCTGCGTGATATTCATAAAGCCGAATAGGGTAACCAACGGCTCTCCCTGTCCGTAAAAGAGATTAAGCAAAGAGGTAAACAGCACGATAAATAAAATCATCTTCAGGCTTTTGAGGTACATTTTGACGGGCACCCCGGAGATCCCCATAATGAAAAGCACCGAGGCGGTGGTGAGCAGCAAAGCCGCAAAGTTTGCGCCCACAAAGATGAGTACGATATACAGCAGCAACAGCACGATCTTTACCCGGGCGTCCATCCGGTGAAGTACGGAGCGTCCTGGAAAATATTGTCCCAAAGCAATGTCTCTAACCACGGTTTCCCTCCTCTTTTCCCATCAATTTCATCAATTCCCGCAGTCCCTGTTCCACGGTCAGCACACCGGAGGCCACGGGGAATCCCTTTTCTTGCAGGCGCTGCATAATCTCGGTGATCTGAGGAACTCTGAGGCCCATTTCCTGAAGCTCCCGCCCTCTGGCGAACACCGCGTGAGTCGGTTCCATCATGGAAACCTGAGCGTCGTTCATCACCAGCACCCGGTCGGCAATCCGGGCGATATCCTCCATGCTGTGAGAGACAAGCAATACGGTGTTTTTTCTCTGCTTGTGATAGTTCATAATTTGGGACAACAGCACATCACGGCCACGGGGATCGAGGCCCGCAGTGGGCTCGTCAAGGATCAACACGTCGGGATCCATGGCGATCACTCCCGCAATCGCGACCCTACGTTTCTCTCCGCCGGACAGCTCAAAGGGAGATTTATCCAACAGTTCTTTCTTCAGTCCCGCAAAGGCAGCGGCCGATTCCACCCTTTGCTTCACTTCCTCCTCGCCGAGTCCCATGTTTTTGGGACCAAACGCAATGTCGCGGGCCACGGTTTCTTCAAAAAGCTGATGCTCCGGATACTGAAACACCATTCCCACCTGAAAGCGGACGTCTCGGATTTTTTTGGGTTCCTTCCAAATATCCCTGCCGTGCAGAAGCACCTGCCCGGAGGTAGGCCGCAGCAGGCCGTTGAGCATTTGAACCAGGGTGGATTTTCCAGAGCCGGTATGCCCAATTACCCCGATGAATTCCCCCTTCTCAATGGAAAGATCAATATGGTTCACCGCCGTTTTCTCAAAAGGCGTGCCCAAGCCGTAAATATAGCTGAGTTGTTTTACTTCTATGATCGGCATGTTTCTGAGATCATCCTTTCTCTGTAGCTGGGACTTTTATCCGGTCAAACGCTGTTTTCAAAGAACGCAGCCAATCGTGCCGGAGGCACTCCTAAAAATAAAAATCCCGTTTGAAAGAAAGAGCGCGTGCTTCTTTCATATTTCCGCCTTTAAAAGCTGCTCCAGCGCGGCGACGCATTCATCTTCATCCAAAATCCCATCGGGAAGCTGGTAGCCGCAGGATTTGAGGCGGTAGATCAATTCCGTGGCCTGGGGCACATCCAGTTGGTGGGTCTTAAGCAGCTCCACCTGGGAAAAGACCTCCCGGGGATTGCCCTCGGTAAGAATTCGTCCATTGTCCATCACCACTACCCGGTCGGCGCCTACCGCCTCGTCCATATAGTGGGTAATCAGCACGATGGTGATCCCCTTTTCCCGATTGAGCTTGTGGATGGTGGATAACACCTCGGTGCGTCCTCTAGGATCCAGCATGGCGGTGGGCTCGTCCAGCACAATGCATTTCGGCTGCATGGCGATGATGCCCGCGATGGCAATGCGCTGCTTCTGCCCTCCCGACAGCTTGTACGGAGCGTGGCGGCGGTATTCGTACATCTCCACCGCTTTTAACGCGTCGTCCACCCGGCGGCGGATCTCCTCGGGGGGCACTCCCAGATTTTCCGGGCCAAAGGCAACGTCTTCTTCAACAATGCTGGCCACCAGCTGATTATCGGGATTCTGTAGCACAAGTCCCACCCGACGGCGAATCTCATATTTGGCCTTTTCATCCAGGGTGTCCATCCCATCCACCAGCACATGGCCTCCCGAGGGCAGCAGCATGGTGTTGAAATGCTTGGCCAGGGTAGATTTTCCCGATCCATTGTGACCCAGCAGGGCTAAAAACTCCCCCTGCCTGACCTGTAAGTCTACCTGGGACAGCACTTCTTTGCTCTGCTCCTCCTCATCCGTTTGGTATTGAAAACTGACATGATCCGCATGGATAAACAGGCTCATGGCGACTCTCCTTTCACTATGAATTACAACGTCCTTGAACGACGGTTAATAAACGAAACGCAGCTTCCAGCTGTACTACGCCCTTTTTCCGCAGATTTCGCGGACAAGACAAAGAGTCTTTGCCACGATGAATAAGACGGCATTCCTCGTAGGTTTCAATACTCCCTATTGTTAGAACCAGCAAGGACGCCGCAGCATGATTCCAAAAATCAAGCCAAACCCATTGCAATGAGCAATAAGATAACAATACATGCTAGGGCGATTAGAACCCATACCCTCTGGTAAAACGTTTTTTCTGCATAGTCCCAACGCTCCCGCCAGCGCTTCTACAACAATTTTATCCAACCCGGCGGGTATATCCATAATACATTCGATAATCATAGCGTATCCCCTGAAAACGGATTGGCGTTTTTCTCCCACAGATAAACCGGCGGGCGGATATCCGCTGTTCCATTCTGGGCCGTTGTTTGATTCGTATGCTGTTGATGGGAACGTACATGGCTATGAAATTTTTTACGCTTCTGGATTTCGTTTAATCAAACCGCACCACGTCCAGCAGACCGGAAAACAAATGCTCAAGCAGGGCAAGAATTCCTAGAATCGCCGCAAACAGCAACAGAATCAACAGCACAATCAGAATCCATTTGAACACCTTTCCAATTCGTCTGGAAACGTGCAGCTTTTCAACCAAAAACTCCGCGAAAAGCTCCAGCACGGTTTCAATGAAAAATTCAACCAGACATCCCATCGGATTCAGCCCCTTCTATCCGTTGTTAGGCCACAGGACCCTTGCTTTTGCCTCTCGCTTTGAACGCTGTTTTTTAAGGGGTCTGTTGCCAGATGGCCGTGCTCCCGCAGGGCAGCACCAGCCCGGTGGAGGTCACCGGCAAACCGATTTCGTCGGCGGATACGCTGCCTCCCCGTCTGGTTTGCAGCACAGTCCCCAGCAGATATTGCATCACCGAGGGAGACAATCCCGTGGTGTAGGAATTGAGAAGGAAAAACAACGCGTTGTCGGAAAGAATGGCGGCGCACTGCTGCACCAGCGAAAAAAGCTGCTCCTCCAACTTCCAAACCTCGCCTCCCGGCCCTCTTCCATAGGAGGGAGGATCCATGATAATGCCGTCGTAGGTGTTTCCCCTGCGCTGTTCTCTTTGCACAAACTTAATGCAGTCGTCCACCAGCCAGCGGATAGGCTTGTCCTTCACCCCGGAGGCAACAGCGTTTTCTCGCGCCCAAGCCACCATGCCCTTGGAGGCGTCCACATGACACACCTGCGCTCCGGCTTTGGCGCAAGCCAGAGTAGCTCCCCCGGTATAAGCAAACAGGTTGAGCACCTTGACGGGCCGGCCGGCATTTCTGATTAATTCCATGGTAAAATCCCAATTGACCGCCTGCTCGGGAAAAACGCCGGTATGTTTAAATCCCATAGTCTTTAGCTGAAAGGAGAGGTCCTGATAGCGTATGTTCCAAAACGGGGGAACCTTCTTCCATTCCTCCCATGCGCCCCCTCCGGTGCTGGAGCGGCGGTAACGGGCGTGCGCCTTTCGCCACAAAGGATGTTGCTTGGGGGTATTCCATATAATCTGTGGATCAGGGCGGATCAAAATGAGATCGCCCCACCGCTCCAGACGCTCTCCCGAGGAGGTGTCCAGCAATTCATAGTCCTTCCAATTCGCCGTTCTCAAACCGATTCCTCAATCCTTTATCTATTATAGTACCCAGCGGGTAATCTGGGGAAGAAACAGGGCGGAAGGGATTCCGCCCCGCGTTTTCCAATACGTCAGCCCAAACGTTCCTTGACCAGATCCGCCAGACTGTTTGCAATGACGTTGATTTGCTCTTGATTCTCGCCTTCTACCATCACCCGAATCAGCGGTTCCGTGCCCGACACCCGGACAATCACCCGACCCGTTTTGCCCAATTGCTCTTTTGCCTTTTCTACCGCCGTCTTTACAGCGCCGTCGGTGTAAAAGCGAAGTTTGCCTTCATTGCTCACCGTAACATTGACCATCACCTGGGGATAACGGGTCATCAGAGTGGCCAGGCTGGAAAGCTTCGCCTGTCTGCGTTTCAATATGGAAAGCAGCTGCGCCGCCGTCAGTTGGCCGTCGCCGGTGGTTGCAAAGTCCAGAAAGATGATGTGTCCCGATTGCTCTCCGCCGAAGTTGTATTCCTCCAGCAGCATTTCTTCCAGAACATAGCGGTCCCCCACCTTGGTGGATACAAACCGCATGCCGTTTTCCTCACAAAACCGATTGAATCCCATATTGGTCATAATGGTTCCCACCGCTGTATTTTTAGAGAGCTTGCCTCGGGATTTCATATCCGCCGCGATAATGGCCATAATGTAGTCGCCATCTACAAAATTTCCCTTGTCGTCTACGGCGAGAAAACGGTCGGCATCCCCGTCAAAGGCTACGCCCGCATCAATATCGTCGTGTTCCTTCACATATTCCATCAAAGACTCCATATGGGTGGAGCCGCAGCCGTCGTTGATATTCACACCGTCCGGCTGGTCGGCCATCATGTGAACGATGGCGCCCAGTTCGGTAAACAGCTTTTCTGCGGTGCGGGAAGCGGAACCGTTTGCGCAGTCAACGGCAATGTTCATCCCATCAAGAGCAAACGGCACCGTGCGCTTGATGTGGTCCACATAGTCCTTCACCGCGCTGTCCGCCACGCTCACCCGGCCCACGCCGCTGCCGGTGGGCCATTCGGGGGTTTGGGCATGATCCAGAACAATGGCTTCAATCTGTTCCTCCAGCGCGTCGGGCAGCTTATATCCATCTCCGCTGAAAATCTTGATTCCGTTGAACTCGCAGGGATTATGGGAAGCTGAAATCATGATGCCCGCATCGGCCTTATACTTTCCAACCAGAAACGCCACTGCTGGGGTGGGAACCACACCCAAGCTTATCACGTCCGCTCCCACCGAGCACAGACCCGCGGTAAGCGCGCCGTCCAGCATATCGGAGGAAATTCGGGTATCCTTCCCGATCAAAATGCGGGGATGGCGGTGCGCGTTATCCGTAAGCACCATGGCGGCCGCCCGCCCAATGTTCATCGCCAGCTCGCAGGTAAGCTCGGTATTCGCTATTCCCCGGGCACCGTCTGTTCCAAAAAGTCTTCCCATCACGATCACTCCTGTATCATATTTCCCAGCGAAAACGCCGGGTTTGAAACCGGTCGACATTGGTAGGTCTTTGATTCGGATATGCAACGATCCTTTGCTGTATGCGTTCCACCGGTTATGTATACCAAATCGTTTTCCACCAAATCCCAATGTATTGTGGAAAAACAGTTCACTCTCAAAACAACTTTTGCTGGGCCGCCTCCATCCCAGGCGGGGTCAGCCCTAAATGCAGATAAGCCGCGTGAGTGGCGCAGCGTCCCCGGGGCGTCCGGTTAAGAAATCCAATCTGCATCAAATAAGGCTCATAAACATCCTCAATGGTGACGGCCTCCTCCCCAATGGCGGCAGCCAGGGTTTCCAAACCAACCGGACCGCCTTTGTAATAGCGGATCAGGGTATCCAGCATGCGCCGGTCGTTGGCGTCCAGCCCCAACTCGTCGATTTCCAACCGGTCCAACGCGGTTTTGGCCGTCTCATAGGTGATTAGCCCGTCGCTGATTACCTGAGCAAAATCTCTCACCCGCTTGAGCAGACGGTTGGCGATACGCGGCGTTCCCCGGGATCGGGAGGCGATTTCCAGCGCCCCCTCCTGGTCCACGGGAATATTCAAGATAGAGGCGCTGCGCCGCACGATGGTGGCGAGCTCCTCCGGCGTATACATTTCCAGACGCAGCACTACGCCAAACCGATCCCTCAGCGGCGCGGTAAGCTGTCCGGCCCTGGTGGTAGCGCCCACAAGGGTAAACCGAGGCAGCGGAAGATGGTAAGAAGCCGCCATCTGTCCCTTGCCCGTGATAATGTCAATGGCAAAATCCTCCATAGCCGGGTATAAAATTTCCTCCACGCTCCGGGAGAGGCGGTGGATTTCATCAATAAACAGTACGTCGCCGGTATTCAGATTGGTAAGCAATGCAGCCAAATCTCCCGGCTTTTCAATGGCAGGACCGGAGGTAATGCGGATATTCACGTTCAGCTCATTGGCGATAATACCCGCCAACGTGGTTTTGCCCAGTCCCGGCGGGCCATACAGCAGCACATGGTCCAGCGACTCCTTGCGCAGTTTGGCCGCTTCAATGAATACCGACAGGTTTTCTTTTACCTTCTCCTGACCGATGTATTCCGAAAGCACTTTGGGACGAAGAGGATTTTCCAGTTCGGTGTCCTCGGGAATTCCCTCCGGGTCTACGATTCGGTTTTCCAGGTCAAACTCAAAATCCACCGCTTAAAACCTCCCTGCCATAGCCTTGAGGGACAGACGGATAAGCTCCTCCACCGGCAGCGAGCTATCCAGCTTTGCCACAACCGGCGCCACGTCGGAGGGGGTGTATCCCAATACCGACAAGGCGTTGATGGCCTCCGACACATTGCCCGCGGCGGACGCCACCCCCACAACCTGAGAAACCGCGGCGCCGTTGCCGGACATCCCTTTTAATTTATCCTTTAACTCCAATATGATTCTCTGGGCCAATTTATTCCCCACACCGGCCGCCCGAGTGAGTGTTTTGCTGTCGCCCGATGCGATGGCCAGGGCCACCTGCTCGCTTTGAAGTTCGGACAGAATGGCCAATCCCACCTTGGGTCCCACCCCGGTTACCGAAGTGAGCATCTTAAAACAGTTCAACTCCCCCTGGGTGGCGAAGCCAAACAGATCCACAGCGTCTTCCCGCACGTTCATGTGGGTATAAAGCAAGGTCTGGGATCCCAACGGGGGCAGCGCGCGCTGGGTGCTCATGGTGGTCAGGCACTTAAACCCCATCCCCGCGCACTCGATCACGGCAACGCCGGGTTCCGTATGGATCAAATTCCCTTTCAGGCTATAAAACATATATCGTCAGTACCTTCCTTGTATCATATTCAACCGCAGCGCGGAACCCGCCGCATGGGCATGACAAATGGCAATGGCCAGCGCGTCCGCCGTGTCGTCAGGCTTTGGAACCTCGCTGAGCTTTAACAGCCGGCGCGTCATCTCCATCACCTGAGGTTTGCGCGCCTGTCCGTAACCGGTGACCGCAGTTTTCACTTGAAGCGGCGTATACTCATACACCGGTACTCCCGCCTTCTGCGCCGCCAGCAGAATCACCCCTCTGGCCTCGGCCACCCCAATGGCAGTCTTCTGATTATTCTGAAAATAGAGCTTTTCTACCGACATAGCATCCGGCCTGCATTGCTTAAGCATTTGCTCCATGCTGTCATAAATCTTTTCCAACCGGCGGTTAAATCTCTCTTCCGCCGCGGTGGTCACCGCCCCGTAGCCCACTGGGGAAAACCTCCCCCTCTCAAAGCGGATGGCTCCGTATCCTACGATGGCGTATCCAGGATCAATTCCAAGTATTATCATTGCTTACCGCCTATCTTTACTGGAAAAAGTGGATTACTGCGAATAATTTATTATAGCACACACGCCCCTGCTGGGCAACAAAAAATCCGTCGCGGCCCATTCCTTCACCCATGTGATATTCCGCAGGCATTTTCGGCTTTTTTTCTAATTGCGGCCTGATTCCCAAGGTCCAGAAAACATAATCTTGGAAGATCTCATAAAAAAGAAGCCTATCCCGCCAGGCGCCATTCGATTTGGGCTCTTGTAATCATTATCCCAGTCCTGCGGCGCAATTATCCGCCTCCTCTTGCCTTTCTATCCGACGTCCCCCTTCCTCCCATTTTTCATTCGCAAAGCTCCTCAAACGAAAAGAAGCTGCCATCTGTCAGCTCTACAGATGGCCAGCCTCCTATTTTTTCTTTTATTTCTCATAAGAAAGCCATAGCTACCAAGATTGACACAGCGTCATAAAACAAACCGTTTGATTTGGATCCACAACGCCCATGACTTCTCAACCAACCTGCATGGCAATTAAAATCCTCGTCCTCCGCCTCCGTGGGTGGAGCCGCTGCTGGAGGAGTGGGTGGAACTTCCGCCGGACGATCCTCCTCCGCCGGAATGAGTCTCGATCCTATGAGATGTGATGTAACGCCTCACAAAGATATCCTCCCGATCGGTCATGCGCACCCGACTTTTTTCCCGATAGGGATAGGCGCTCTCTTTGTATTTCAGCTTATATTTTACCGCTACAATTCCGGCGGTAATCAGTCCCGCCGTCAAACCCATCCCCAAACAGAGCAGCACTTCCCCTCCGGTGAGGGCCCGGCTACGCTGTGTGGACGTGACTTTTCCTGTATCTTCGTCATACCGGTATTGATTGTCCGGCACGCCGCTTTTCACATACCCTTTGGTTTTGGATAGAAACACCTGCGCAGCCCCATAATAATCCTCCGCCTTCAACTTTGCCACCACGCCGTCCAAAATCCGGTCGATGCGGGCGTCGGTGAGATAATCAATCCCCTTCCCGCAGGTGGAGAGATAGGCCTGCCGGTTATCCATATCAATGAGAAACAGTACGCCCCGCTTGTCGCTTCCCACGCCGAACCCGCCGTTATCATAAAAATCGTCCGCATAGGCGCGGGAAGTCTTGCCACCCGTATCGTCGGTGGTGACTACCACCAGATCCAAATCCAGCTGGGAGATCAGCGCGTTCATCTGTTCCTCCAGCGAAGCGATCTGGCTTTCGGTCAGTAAATCCGCCTCGTCGAACACCTTCTGGGGAACCGCCGAGACAAAGGGCGCCACAGCCGCCAATACCAACAGCAAAAGGAACAGGCTGCATAAAAACTTCCGCGTTCGTTTGGTCACAGCAGCCATCCCCCTATCAAAAAGATTCCAAATGCAACGGCGGATACAACGGCGGCCAATACCGCCAGCCGCCCCCAACTGAGGGGAACCTCCCCGCACACCTTGCCGGTCTGTCCGTTCATCGCGAAATAATAGCTCTTTTCCTTATAGCGATATGTCAAAGCCCATACCGGAAGCAGGGTATATTTCCACTCATCCGCAAGGATGCTATGCCGCATCTCCCGCACCGAAACCCCTGTATATCCGGAGATGGTTTCTTGCAGCAGCTTGCGGGAATACTCCCCCACTTGGCTTTGGGCCTGGGGCTTTAGATCGCTGCTCTCCAGATTCCGTTTTTCCGCCTGAAATCCGGACAGATAAGCCATAGTAAAGTCCTCCGCCTCCTGGAAGCGATAGGGCGCGATTCCCCTGGTAAGCTCCATTTCTTTCCGATTCAGCGCGGCAAAGGGAAGTTCAGAAAATTGAATCTCCCCTTCCCGGATCAGGTCATATTCCTCAGTTTCCGTATACTGCATATCCCCGCTGCGCCAGGTGCGCACCCTATTGCCCTTGGCGCGCAGCCGGGCAATGGTTCTGCAATTCACCAACCAAAAGGGAAGATATACCCCGGTGAGTTTCTCCTGTTGGGACTGGGAAAAGAAATCCTTTTTCATAAATTTTTTCTTTTTGCACCAGGAAACAAATTTCTCTTCCACTTCCTTGCGGGTAATCTGAAAGGGGATCACCCGTTCCGGCCGGAATTTGCCCGACATGCGTCCGGACAGCACCACCGGATTGTGGCAATAGAAGCAATAAGTCGCCGCCGTGGTTTCATCCACCACCACTTCCGCGCCGCAGCTGGGACAAACGTATTCCGCCGTGTGGGAAAACTCCTCTTCCTGTCCTTTGTCGTTGTTTTTTGGGGTATCCTCTTCTCCCACATTTTGATCCCCCGGCTGACTCTCCAGCTGTTCCCTGGTAAACAGGCTGTTGCAGTATTCGCATTCAAACCGCTGCGTTTCGGGATCAAAAATCAGACCGCCGTCGCAATTGGGGCATTTATAGGTGAATGTCGGCATCGTTATGCCCTCCTCCGCCTGTTATTTCCAGTCCTTTTCGTCAATGCGATCTCCGCATTCCGGACAAAACTTCATATTGCCTGCCGCTTGGGACTCATAGCCGCACTTGTCGCAGTGAAAGCGGCGGCTCTCCGGCTTTTTCGCTCCGCATTCCGGACAGAATTTTCCTTGGTTTTCCGTTTTGCATTGCGGGCAGATCCATTTTTCCGGGGCATCGGGACGTTTAGCCCCACACTCGGGGCAGAACGCGTTCTTACTCTGATTTTCGGCCCCGCATGCACAGCGCCAACCCGGCTGCGCCGCCGGAGCCGCGCTTTGCTGGGCCTTCATTTGCATTTGCTGTTGGTTGGCCTGAGAAAAGGCGCCTGCCACACCAGAGCCGGACTGCATGCCCATTCCCATCCCCATAAAGCCGGACATGGCGCCGTTTGCATTGGATCCGGCCGCCTCCAGTCCACGGGCGACCGCGCCTTGAACATAGCCCTCCCGCACACTGGGATCCCCCAGCATGGCGCCTTGATTGCGCATATTAATCAGCTTAGTGGACTGCTCATCATAGGATATGCTGGCAATGCCCACCGACTGGATTTCCATTCCCCGCAGCTGCCGCCAATCGTCGTCCAGAATGGTGCTCATGTATTTGCTCAGCTCTCGGCCCTTGGACGCTACAAAAGAGATCCGCACGCCGTCTGCCGACATTTGATTAATGGCGGCCTGAAGCGCCTCTAAAAACTCAGACAGATATTGGTCGTTGATGTCGTCGATCGCCACCCGATCCCTATTCCGGGGAACCGCTTCCCAATAAAACCGCAGCGGATCGGTAATTTTGATGGAATAGGTACCGTGGGCCCGCAGGAACAACTCGGCATTGTAGGCGTTGTCAAAATAGTTAATGGGATTTCGCGTTCCAAACTTAATCCCCTTAATCTCCTGGAGGTTGATGTAATAGGCCTTCTGCATTCCCGGAGTCACCCCGCCGAAACGGACCCGGTCGAAGGTCTCACGGACGGAATTCCCCAGCGAACCGCTGAACATTGAGGGAGACGAGGCGTTATTGACCGTGTAATAGCCCTCTTCAGCCGTGTAGTCCACCACCTTGCCCCCATCCACCAGCAGCATAAACTGGTTGGGGTATACGTGGATTACCGAACCGTTGCTGATTACGTCCTGAGTACCCTTGCGGTTGCTGTTTCTGCGGTCGTTTTTGCGCACCGTCACCCCTTTGGTAAATACGGTGGTATCTCCCATATTGTCCGGCTCAATGACCTCCAGCCACTGGTCTGCCAGAGAACCGCCCACCGCACTGGCGATGGCTTTGATAATTCCCATAGAATCCCGTCTCCTTACTTATATTCTTCGTCCTTCCGACGATTTGGGTTCGGATATCGATATGGTACGCACCTTCCCGGCAAAACATTCTGCCGGTCTGTTTTTATTTTACCATACTACAAATCATCTGTCGAACCGGTTTTGCCGCCGCCAACCGGTAAATAACGGCGTTTTTTCCCTTTCCAACCAAAGAGAATCCAACAGCGTTTCGCCGCTTGCCCGCAATATCCGGCGCTCCTTCGCGGAAGAAAATCAATCCTTATAAGGCCCCGTTTCTTTTTCTGATCGTTCCAGCAAATTCCTGACCGCCGGTCCGTTCTTCTCCCAAAGAAATTTTTTGTGTTTCGCCGTTTCAACGTCACCGGCTTCCGCGTCTGACGCGGGGATGATATAAAAAAGACACGGCGTTGGTTTTTGCCAACCCGTGTCTGAACTCTTTGCTTTTGTCTTATTTGCAAGAGAAGCAATACCGCGTGGTAAACCGGTAAGGTTCTCCCGCCCGGTAAAAAGGCGAGGGAAATTGGGGCTGATGAACCGAGTCCGGGAAATACTGCGTCTCCAGGCATAACGCACTGTACTGCCCCAACCGTATTCCGCCTTTCCCGATATCAGAGCCGTCCAGGTAGTTCGCCGTGTAAAGCTGCATCCCGGGTTTATCGGTGAACACCTCCATCACCCGTCCGGAGCAAGGCTCGTACACCCTAGCGGCGCGCCGGATTCCAGTCCCAGAAGAAAGCACAAAATTGTGGTCATAGCCCTTAGACTGAACGATCTGAGGGTCATGACTTCCGATATCCTGTCCAATGGACTTCCCGCAGGTGAAATCCAGCGGCGTTCCCGCCACTGCAAGCAACTCTCCGGTGGGAATGCCGTCCGCATCAACCGGGGTATACAACGCCCCGTCAATTTGAAGTTCATGAGACAGAACGGATCGCGACGGATCCCCAGTGAGGTTAAAGTAGGAATGATTGGTCAGATTGACAGGGGTTTCCTGATTCGATTGCGCGCGGTAACAAATCTCCAGCGCGCCGTCGTTTTTGAGGGTATAGGTCACCTCTGCGTCCAGAGCGCCGGGAAATCCCTCCTCGCCGTCTTTGCTGTGGTAGCTCAGGCACAGGGAGGGTTGGTCTCCCTCCGTGCCGCCTACCACTGTCCAAAGCTTACGGTCGAATCCGTTTCCTCCGTGGAGGGTGGCCCCGCTGGGTTCATTTGGCGGCAGTCGGAAGCTTTTTCCATTGCGGGAAAAACCGGCTCCCGCAATGCGGTTTGCATATCGGCCGATCACCGCTCCAAAAAACTTATTCCCGTTTACATAGTCCTGCAGCGTATCATAGCCCAATACCACATCGGCCAAATTTCCCTGACGGTCCGGGGTCAGAAGGCGAACCACCGCCGCTCCATAGGTTATGATTTCCACCTGCATCCCCGCAGCGCTGGTCATACGGTATTTTTCCACCAATTGACCGTTGTTCAAGCGGCCAAAGGGTTCTTTTTGCAATCCCATCATCCTGCATTATAATCCGATGGCCCGGCCAAGAAATGCGGCGCCGATGATTCCGGCATCGTTGCCCAGTTGGGCCGTACACAGCTGGGTCTGTTTCTTTGCATGCTTGCTGTAGCGCTCCCGTTCAACATAGGCGCGCAGAGGACGAAGCAGATTCTCTCCTTCCTTGCTGATTCCTCCGCCCAGACAGATCACGTCGGGCTGGAAAATATTGATGGCGTTGACCAGTCCGCAGCCCAAATAGGAAATGTACCGATCCACCACGGCCTTTCCCAGAGAATCCCCCTGTCGCATGGCGTCAAAAGCAGTGCGTCCGCTCACCTTATCGATGTCGCCGCCCACCATCTTCCACATGACGGAATCCGGGTCGGCCTGGCTTTCCAGCATGGCCTCCTTTGTCAAGGCGATCAGACCTGTGGCGGAGGCGTAGGCTTCCCAGCAGCCCTCACGCCCGCAGGTGCAGGGCCGTCCGTCCTTAACGATCACCATATGCCCCATCTCTGCGCCGGCATAGTTGCAGCCGCTGTAAATCTTACCATCAATAATGATTCCGGTGCCCACACCGGTCCCCAGGGTAACGGCCACGGCGTCCTTGGCGTCCTTCGCCGCGCCGGCTACATATTCCCCATAAGCCGCGGCATTGGCGTCATTTTCCAGAATAATTTTCTTCTTCATGCGATCGGTCATCATCTTCTCCAAGGGCCAATTGTGGAAGCCCAGATTGTTGGAGTATTCAATGATTCCGGTGCCCTGATTTACAGAACCGGGGCATCCGATGCCCACCCACGGCACATCGTCCATGGTCAGCCCCGCCTTTTTAAGAGCCTCTCTGGCCACCATGGCCATATCGTCACAAATCGCCTCCTCAGGTCTGGGAATATTGGTTTTGCAACTGGCTTTTGCAAGAATCTGATTGTCTTCATTGACCACGCCTGCTACAATATTGGTTCCGCCTAAATCAATTCCTAGATAATTCATTTTACTCCTCCTGCCTTCCGGCCGAAAAATTCACTGTGATAATTTTCCCGCATGATGTCGGATAAAGGGTTTTCACCAGCTGTAAACAACTGATCCTTTGTCATCGGGAAAATGTATGTTATAATTATACCATAAATTCCACCGCTTCACTATCTTTTCCTCATGGGAAATACAAATTTTTTAAAAGGAGCCGTTTATGATTCCGGAAGAATTTTCACGTTCCGCCCTACTTTTGGGCGAGAACTCCATAAAAACATTGCAAAACAGTCGGGTCGCCGTCTTCGGGATTGGCGGCGTGGGATCATATGCCGTCGAGGCGTTGGCCCGGTCCGGCGTTGGCGGTTTGGTATTGGTGGATCACGACGTGGTGTCCGCCTCCAATATCAACCGGCAGCTTATTGCCACTGGGGACACTGTGGGGCAGCGCAAAGTCGATGTGATGGCCCGGCGGATCCGCTCCATCAACCCGCTTGCCGAAGTGACCGTCCACCCGGTTTTTTATCTGCCGGATCAGCATCAAGGCTTAGTGGACGGCTGCGACTACATCGTAGATGCCATTGATACCGTAGCCGGCAAGCTTTCTCTGGTGAAGGAGGCTTATGACAAGGGAATCCCCATCATAAGCAGTATGGGAGCTGGCAACAAGCTGGATCCTACCCGCTTTGAAGTCACCGACCTCTTCCGCACTTCGGTCTGCCCGCTGTGCCGGATTATGCGTCGGGAAGTACGCAGAATAGGGATCCCGCATCTCAAAGTGGTCTATTCCACAGAACCCCCTATTTCCCCATCAAATTCCGCGTTCAAGCCCGTGGACGGCAAACGGCAGGTGCCGGGAAGCGTGGCTTTTGTTCCCTCAGTAGCCGGACTGATCCTGGCGGGCGAGGTGGTGAAGGATTTGTGTTCCTTATAAGTAGACTATAAGAAACTCTATACTATTGTGTTTATCTGGATTTTAAAGTAACAATCAAAAAGGGCGGAAGAGTTTTCTTCCGCCCTTTTCCATATTTATATCATACGTTTTGATTATCAATACCAAGCGCCGTCCGCTATTCTTTACGAATCAAAGACGCACTTTGTTCTTGACTTGCCATCACATGATGGACAGTCAGACCGGCGATGGCCAAAAGAACGACAGCCACCGCGCCAACGACCAAAACGATAGGGTTCCCGGAACGATTTTTTCTCAAATCGAACACCTCTTTTTCTAAATCTGACTTCTGACCACTCTGCCATTCCTTTTTATTCCTGAGAGCGGATTTCTTCAACGATTGGCCGTTTGATCTGTCTGCGGATCGGACCGATTCCCGCCAGCAGACATACAGCTACAGAGGTCATGAGACTTCCCAAGACATAGGCTACCGGCGATATGAGCGGAACCTCCATAGCTCCCGATAAAGCCGTTATGAGGGATTTTTGCAGCAGCAACCCCGTGATGCTTCCCCAAAACGTACCGATGATTCCATATAACACGCATTCCAGCAGCAGCATGCTCCACAGCTGGCGGTTCTCCATTCCCACTGCCCTTGTCATAGCCAGTTCCCGCTTACGCGCCTGAAGATTGGCGTTGATGGTATTGACTATATTCAGGCTACCGATCACTGCGATAACCCCCAGGAAACCATAGATAAAAATACTCATCACAATAGCGGTGTTATGTTCCTCTTTGGTATCGTGATACCTATTATAAAGCTCCATCTGGTCCATGGAGGATATTTGCTCCTGAACATATTGGCTCATTTGTTCCTGGAAGCCCTCCTTGGCTTTCAAGCAGATCCGGGCGTAGACGTTGTCCAGCTTCAACCCCTGATATTCGAGCGCCAGTTGGGCGTTTTCCTCAGGGATATAGAGGGACATCTGACTTTTGGTGGTGCAGAACCAGGGTGTTTCTTCCACCAAAGCCGCCACCGAAAAAGACAAGCCGATGTCGTGGCTGTACACCCCATCTCCACTCGAAACGTCTGCTGGATAATAAAGATCCATGCTGACTTTATCTCCAATCCGGTAATCGGCCAGCCGTTTCTTTTTCAAACCGGTATCCAACGAGGTAATATCCGCCTCCTGGCACACCACCATTGATTTCGAGGCAATCAGCTCGTCATAGCTGGGCGCGCCGGACTGCATCTGCATCTGCTCATAGGCCTGCCGGTTAATCACATAAACATATCCCGACCGGTACAGTCCCGTCGTCGCCTCCTGGGGTACATTTTCCAACTCATTGCGGACGTCCATCCCGCTCTTTTCCTCTTCGCTTAACCAGTCGTTGTCCAGCTTCTCTTGGGGAACAAAGATATTGGTGTAAAACTGGAGATACTGGGCGCCTTTCTCCATCTCGGGCCGGCTCGTCAGCAACTCGTACAGGGACTGCATCCGCTGAATCCGCTCTTCCTGGTCCGGCCCCTCGTCAGTAATCCGAAAGTCAAAGAAGTCGTTGCCGCTGTATTGAATGATCCCTCCGATCACGCTCTGGCCGAATCCGCCCATGCACACCACAAGCGCGATGCTCAAAGTAACCGATAAGATGGTTGTGCGGTATCTCTTTTTGTTACGGCGGATATTTTTTCCCGCCAACTGCCCGGAAATGCCGAATAATTTTCCCAGAATTGCGCCGCCCTTTCCTTTTCCCGAACGGCTATCCACAAAGATATTGGCGCCGCGCACCGCTTCTACCGGCGAGATTTTTGCCGCCTTAGCGGCCGGAGAACGGGCGGACAGCATAACGGCGGCAAAGCTAAAGAGCATGGTCAAAAGAAACGGCCACGGAGAAACCATCAGGCGAAAATAGCGCAGCGCGTTTAACTCAATCTTACTCACAACAGAAAAAACCACTGTCATCGCGCCCAGACCCAAAAGCAACCCCAGCGGCAAAGCGATGATCCAGACCAAAAACGCCTCCTGAAATACCATTTTGCGGATCTGCGCGGGAGACGCCCCCACGCAGCGCAGCGCGCCAAACTGGGACATTTTTTCCGATACCGACATAGCAAAGGAATTACGAATTACAGTGGCCATGGTAAAGAGAATAATGACGCACAACAGGATAAAAGTTCCCCCAATTGCTATTTGCACCCCGTTTGTGCCCCGTTTTCCCTGCCATTGCAAATAGTTCTGGTTGATGCTGCTGTAAATCTGAACCTCACTGTCCTCCAAAATGGTGTCCATAGCCTCCATTTTGTTCATTCCATCTTTGATTGTCAGCAAAAGCATATAGTCCCTATGTTCTATCTGATCGGAGATTCCCCCGGACACAAAACCGTATCCGCTTTCGGCGCCATATACCCCTACAACAAGATATTCCATCGCGCCTATTTGCACGGGTTCATCGGGCTGCATACCGTCCGGCGTTTTGAGATATTGATAACAATATACCCCGCCGGCGACGGTGTCTCCCACCCGAAGTCCGCTCCTTCCTTCGGAACTGACCATAATCTCGTTCTCTGTTTGAGGAAGCCTTCCTTCTACCATCTGGTAGTCCTTCATTTTTAAGGCGTCCGCTTCCCGCTCTTCTAAATTTTCCTGCTTTTTTTGACCGTCTTTTTCAAACTGAAAAAACTGGTTTCGGGTGGCTAAGGCGCTGTCCTTAACCAAATAGTTTTCCGCAATTTTTCGAGCGTCTTGTAGAGAAAGCGTTTCTCCCGCGTTAAACCCGAACAGAGAAAAATCCTGGGTTCCCGCGCTTACCGCCGCATCCTTCACCATCATTCCCTGAAAACTGGAAAAGAAAATCCCGACGGAAGCTACCAACGCGCAGGCCAACACAATCCCCAGAATGGTGAGTACCGTGCGTTTTTTCTGCTGTTTGAGATATTTCCAAACCAGGGAAATCATTGCGCTCCCTCCCCGCTTACTCTGCCGTCTTCCATTCGGATTACCCGGTCGGCCTGGGCGGCAATGGAGGGGTCGTGAGTAATCAAAATCAAGGTTTGCCCATATTTGCGCACCGACGATTTCAGCAAAGCCATGATTTCCCGGCTGTTTTGCGTGTCCAGATTTCCGGTGGGTTCGTCCGCCAGCACAAGGGTGGGTTTATGGATCAGCGCGCGGCCCACAGCCACCCGCTGCTGCTGCCCGCCGGACAGCTGGTTTGGCAGATGATTTCTACGCCGCTTAAGATCCAGCGTGTCAAGAATATCCTCCATATACTCCCGATCCGCCTTTTGACCATCCAGACGCAAAGGCAGCATAATATTCTCCTCCGCAGTAAGGACGGGAATCAGATTGTAAAACTGAAATACGAAACCAATCTTCCTCCGGCGAAATACCGCCAGATCCTTTTCCCGCTGATCGAATACGCTGGTTCCCTCTAAAATCACCTTCCCGGAGGTGGGCCGGTCCACCGCGCCCAGCATGTGCAGCAGGGTGGATTTACCGCTTCCTGACGCGCCGGAGATGGCTACGAATTCCCCCTTCTCCACCTTGATGTTAACGCCTCGCAGGGCGTTCACCGCCGTCTCTCCCTGGCCGTACTGTTTGCATAGTTCGTGGGTCTCCACAATAGTCATGGCTCTAACCTTCCTTTCATGCCTGACGGGGATTTATTCCGCCCGATCCATACCCGTCCGTCGCATTCCCCTGTTTATAAAAAATCCGGAACAGCAAGGCGTTTCCCCTCTTGTCTTTGATTTGAAGCCGCAAACGTTCTCCTTATTCGATGAATGCCATCTAGAAGGTTTCCTCTGGGCTACTGGTTCCATTATCCTCCAGGAAGCTTTATTTTGAGTGAACGGCGTCTTGTGATTTCTTAAGAATGGCAGAATGATTGAGTCTCTCCTGTTGGAGTTGCATGCTTCAGAAAGGTAATCACAAAGGTACTTCCCTCCGAAACCACGCTTTTTACATAGATATCGGCGCCATTTAGTTCTAAAATCTGACGTGCAAGAGACAACCCGATTCCCACATTCGTGGGAGAGACTTCGCCGCCTCTTCGGTAAAAGCGTTCAAAAATCAAGGGAATCTCTGTGGATTCCATTCCGCATCCGTTGTCTGAAACAGAAATCACCACCGTCATGGGCGTTTCCTGCGCCTCCACCTGAACCCTTCCTCCGTTCCGCGTGTGCTCCAAGGCATTTTTGACGATATTGCCCAAAGCCTCTGTAACCCACCGGGAATCATGACGCAGCAGGATCCCGCTGTCCACCTGATAGGCAAGCCGGATCCCCCTCTGTTTGGCCTCTTCCTCAAAGGGCGATATCGCGTTCTGAACCGTATCAATCAGGTAGCTGTCCGTTAAGTCCATCCGCACCGCGCCTGCATCCATCCGGGCGCTTTTCAGCAGCCCCTGAATCAGCCAGTCGGTACGGTCAATCTGCTCTTTGCTTTGCTCCAGGAATTCTCTCTGCTTTTCCGGAGCGATTTCCCGCTTGGAGAGCAGAATTTCATTGTACATCCGCAGCGCCGCCAAAGGAGTTTTTAATTGATGAGAGACGTCGGAGAGAAAATCCTTTAAATACTCTTTGTCCTTTTTTAAGGAATCCGCGTGAAATTGCAAACGCTGAGCCATGGAGGTAAAGGCATATTGCATCGCCGCCTCGTCCCCTTCCGCCCCCGGCTCTAGTTTGGGAACTTGCCCCTGCGCAATCCATTGGGCTGTTCGGGTCAGCTGTCCGATGGTACGGTATACCATGGAAAATGAGAGCAGCAATAAGAAGCAGCTTAACAGAAAAAACAATCCCACCCATCCCACAAACGCACGGATTCTGCTGCCCACCAACCACTCGTAATATGGATAATTTTCCGGATTGGCTTTGGGATAGCTGTAGCTTTTCAGATGGTCCAGCCCCGCCCTATAATCCCTAGGATCGTTTTCCCCTGTTAAAATGCACAGCTGGGAAGCCGGCCTGTTAAGAAGCACTCCGCCCACCAAAGCGATATCCTTTTCCACCATTTTTTGCACCGTTTCTTCCGTTTTCCCGCGGATCCACAGAATACCTATCGTCAAAACAATTGTCGTTAATACAATCAGGATAGCAAAAACCCGGCGAACCGGTCGATTTCGGAATAATTTTACAAGATTCATTCCATAACCTCCATCCGATATCCCACACCGCGCACCGTTACAATACAAGCGTTGCTGACGGCAGCGTCCAACTTCTCGCGCAGGTGACGGATGTGTACCGATAGGGTATTGTCATCCACAAACTCCCCCTTGCTGTCCCACAGCCGATCCAGAAGACTGGTGCGGGTCAAGGTTTGCCCCGCATGGCGGACCAAAGTAGCAAGCAGCCGCAACTCGGTTGCTGTCAAGGAAATTTCCTTTTCACCACAGAACGCCTTACTCTGCTCCAAATCCACCGCCAGATTGCCGAAATGAATCTGAGCGCTCGTTTCCTTGTTGCTTCTCCGTAGTTGAGCTTTGATCCGGGAGATCAACACTTTTAAAAGAAAGGGCTTGGTAACATAGTCGTCGCCTCCGCCATCCAACCCCATAACGATGTTGAGTTCATCGTCGCAGGAGGTAAGAAATACAATTGGTATATCAGATGTTTGTTTAAACTCTTTGCAAAGATCATATCCGTTTCCGTCAGGAAGCATCACATCCAGTAAAATCAGGTCGAATCCCCCCTGCGCGTAAATCTCCCGCGCCTGTCGGGCGGAGCTGGCCCGCACAGTTTGATAGCCCTCCTGTTCCAAAGTAAATAGCAATCCCATCGCCAACGCTTCATCATCTTCGATTAAAAATATCTTAGCCATACGGCAACCTCCGAAATTTTTTTTAATTGTACCACAATCCCGCCTGTAAAACCCCAAAATGAAAAAAACTTAAGATATATAATTACGACTGAAAAAAACGCAACTCCGGCGATTGAATTTTTTCTTTTCTAACCTTAAAAATCAGGCGGGTCACTGTTTCTCCAAAATGTCCGCCTATCTGATCCATGTACCGTATCGTCTATTTGATCTTGCAAATCATCGATTGCTGCGCGGTTTTTCTCACACTCCAAGCGTGGTCTTTCAATTGCTCTTATACACAAAAAAACAGAGGGGGCCTGGCTTTTCAGCCCGCCGCTCTCTGCCGCTTTGCATTCATTCTATTTTTAAACAGAGGCAATGCCCCTCAGAGGACCGCGCATCCCGCGGGCGCTTCCAACCATAAGGCGGCCGTCCGCTCTTGACCCTTCCTCACCGTCCTTCAACGGGAATTTCCGGATGCTTCCTCAACCGTATCTACCAGGTCTTTCAGAATAAAAAGTACAACCATTGCCAAACCGTGATTTCTATAGCAGCGCAAAGTGAGCGCTTTCCATCAATGATTTCATTTGGCATAAGCAAAACGAATGGCCGGAGGGGTCAAGCATCACTCTCCAATCGTCCGAAAATTGCTTCTCTGCGATTGTCGCCCCACAACGCACGGCATGTTCCACCGCTTTTTCCAGATCATTCACGGCGAAGTCTAAGTGAGCCATTTGCTGCTGCGCGTGTGGTTCTTCCGGCCATATAGGAGGCACATACTCCGGATTTCGTTGAAACATGATCCCAGGATCCCCTCCTTGCTCCGTTCCCGGGGCTGCTGCACACGCCCAGTTTTCATCATGAAATGGTATTTCCCACCGGAGCAGCGCCGCATAGAACTTGGCCAACTCATAAGGTTCTCTGCAATTCACCGTAAATGCGTACATTTTGATTTTCAGATTATCATCCATCGCACGGACACCTCGAAAGAATGAGGGTATTCCTCTTATGTGGAAATGAACAAATCGGATGGCGTCGGTCTATGAAAAGGCGGACCGACCCGTCTCGTATCACAACTTTACGTTTACTGTTAGAAAGCGTCTTGGTTCAGTGAGCGCCTGTTTCCCCTATGCAGCTTGAAACTCTCGCAGGAGAAACCGGACATTTCCGGCTTAACCCTCCGCAAAAGAACACCATCCTGCTGTTACATCAATACTCCGCGCTTAACGGGTTCATGGCGCCCAATCCCTGGTCATCCAAATCGTCCACAAATTTCAGAGCCTTGCCCGCTCCCAAAACCACACAGGTGTCCGGTTCCTCCGCCACTCGGACGGGCAGGCGGGTTTTTTTGGAGATCAGGGTATCGAACCCGTATAATTGGGCGCTTCCCCCAGTGAGAACGATCCCATCGGTGTAGATATCGCCCACCAGCTCCGGGGGAGTCTCCTCCAGCATCTCCTGGATCTCCCTGGCGATCTGCATCGCCTGATCAATCAGGGCTTCCAGCATTTCGTCCGAAGTAAAGTCGATGCCCTGGGGCAATCCGGTCAAAGCGTTGCGCCCCTTGATTCGGAAGGTCATGAGCTCCTCCTGGGGATAAACGCATCCAATGGCCAGCTTCGCCGCTTCCGCCATCCGTTTTCCGATAATCAGATTGTATTTCTTTTTGACGTATTTAATGATCGATTCGTCAAAATTGTTGCCAGCCACCTTCAGGGACCGCATGGTAGCAACGCCGCTTAAGGACACCACCGCCATGTCGGTAGTACCTCCCCCGATATCCACCACAAGGCTTCCATGGGGACTTGAAATGTCAATACCCGCGCCAATTGCCGCCGCCACCGGCTCCTCAATCAGGCAAATCTTTCGAACGCCGGTGGTGCTGATGGCGTTGACCACCGCTTTTTTCTCCACTTCGGTAACCTCTCCGGGAATGCAGGCCACCACCCGTGACATAAACAACATGCTGGAACTCACCTTTTTCATAAAGGTACCCACCAATTGCTCCACCAGCAGATAATCGGAAATCACACCGCTGCACAGAGGCGTGATTACCGAAACCTTATCGGAGGTCCGTCCAATCATCTCGTAGGCCTCTTTTCCCACGGCAATCAGCTCGTCGGTCTCCCGGTTTACCGCCACAACGGAAGGTTCGTTTACCACAATCCCCTTCCCATGCACATATATCATAATCTTGGAAGTCCCAAGGTCAATCGCAGCATCTGTTCCCAACGCCAACAAAAACGCCTCCTATATCTCAATCAGTCGCCCTGGCGAATGCCCGGCGTGTATTATCCTTATTCTTAAACAGTCCATATAAAAAATAATGGAACCGGTGTCCCGTCTTCACTCTGGTGTTGATTTGGCTTGTATCCTTGATAAAAACCAACGGCTTTCGCGTCTCAGCCTCTTCGAAAACAAACTGGTTGGCATTCCAATATTCACAAAAGCTTGTCTTTTTATTATAGTATAACCAGAAAAGAATTACAACTGTTCCGGACGGGTTTTTACCGCCGCCAGCGCCGCGCACTGCACAGAGGCCGCGCCGGACTGAATCAGCGTCCGGCAGCATTCCCGCAGGGTGGATCCCGTGGTAACAATGTCGTCGCATACCAGAATGCGGATGCCTTCCACCGACTTTTTCCCAGCAAGCTCAAAGGCGCCAATCAAATTTTGCTCCCGCTCTCTTCTGGTTAGAGTGTGCTGGTCGGGAGTTTCCTTGGGCTTACTCAAAAGTTCTGCATATGGAATACCCATATGCTCGGCCACTCTTCGCCCAAGCAGCTCCGCTTGGTTATAGCCCCGCCGCCTTTTTTTCGCTTTGGCGAGGGGTACTCCGGTGACTGCGTCAAACGTTTGCCCTGCAAAAACGATTTGCGCCTGCTCCGCCATGGCTTGCCCCAGGCTTCGGGCAAGCGCCGGACGATCCTGAAATTTAAACGCGGCAATGGCTTTCTTAACCGGATCCTGGTATACAAAAGGGGCGGCGCACAAAATCGTCTCCTGATTTGTTTTATCAATTACAACCGGCATCCGCTGCCTTGGCAGTTGGTCCCGGCAGGTATCGCAAAACGCGGAATCCCTTTTCATCACCTGACGGCAATAAGGGCACCGAACGGGAAAAAACATCCCTGCAAGGGCTTCAATCCATCGGTTACTCATCGTCAAGCCCTCTTATCAAAAAGGGATACAAGCCCGAATACCGCTTGGTACGCCGGTTGTTTTCCACCATAACCGCCACCGTGCGGCGCACTCCCACCATAACCAGCAAGGATTTGGCTCGGGTCACCCCAGTGTAAAGCAGGTTGCGGTAGCAGAGCTGGCGGGGGCCCGGATACATAGGCATCACCACCGCCTCAAATTCGCTTCCCTGGCTCTTATGTATGGTAACCGCGTAGGCCAACTCCAAGTCGTTGGCGCTCTCCAGTTCATACACCGCCGTCCGGTCGTCAAACTGCACCACCAGGGAAGATGCGGGCCGATCAATCTTTAACAGGATTCCCACATCCCCGTTGAACACCCCTTCACCGGTGACGCCGTCCTCCCTCTCCCAGATCAGATCGTAGTTGTTGCGCACCTGCATCACCTTATCGCCTTCCCGAAGGGTAACGCCGTTTGTCTTCCACTCCTTTTTTTCCGGCGAGGGGGGATTGATCGCCTGCTGAAGCTGAAGATTCAGCTCTCTGCTGCCCAGCTCTCCCTTCCTTCCGGGAGAAAGCACCTGGATATCAAACAGCGGGGAATAGCCGTAGGTCTTAGGAAGTCTCCGCGTACAAAGATCCACGATGGTGGCGCTGATGGAGGCTGGATCCCCCTGGTTTAAAAAGAAAAAGTCGCTGTCATGGACAGAGAGCTCCGGCATTTCTCCTTTAACAATGCGGTGAGCGTTCTGCACAATTAGGCTGCGCATGGACTGCCGGAAGATTTCATTGAGCTGCACCACAGGCACCGCTCCCGAACGGATCAAATCCCCCAGCACATTGCCCGGCCCCACCGAGGGAAGCTGGTCGCAATCCCCCACCATGAGAAAGCGGCATCCCAGCGGCATCGCCCGAAGCACTCCTTCAAACACATAGGAATCCACCATGGACAGCTCGTCCAGAATCAACGCGTCGCATTCCAGCATGTTGCGCTCGTTGCGTGTAAAGGTGGGTTTATCCTCCTCGTCCCAGGCCACCTCCAGCAGCCGGTGAATGGTCTTGGCTTCCTTGCCGGTTACTTCAGACATGCGCTGGGCAGCCCTGCCAGTAGGCGCGGCCAAATATACCTTTTCCCCTTTGTTCTCCAAAATCGTGATGATGGCGTTTAAGGTGGTGGTTTTCCCCGTACCCGGGCCGCCGGTTAGAATAAGCAGTCCTTTTTCCAGGGCGTCCCGGATGGCCTGCCTTTGCAGCGCGGCATACTGAATGCCCTCTTTCCGCTCAATGGCGGCAATTTCTTTTTCAATCCCGGTGATTCTTTGGGGCGGATATTGACGCATCATAAGCAGCCGCCCCGCGCTGTAGGTTTCACAGCGGTGCATCTTGGGAAGAAATACAAATTCCTGTTCCTCCACAAGCTCGGCCACCAAGCTTGCATCCAGTACCAGGCGGTCCATCTCCTCTTCCGCCTGTTCCTGCTCCACTCCTAAAAAGCTGGATACCGCTCCCAATAGCTTCTCCTTGGGAAGACAGGTGTGTCCGTTATTCATATTATGCTTAAGCACATGCAGGATACCCGCGCGAACCCGGCAGCGGTCGTCCTGGGGCCGCTCCAGCGAGGCCGCGATTCCGTCCGCCCGGTCAAAAGACAAAGAAAGCGGCTCTTCGCACAAAGAATAGGGATCCTCATGGATGCGCTCCACCGCCTGGGATCCCCAAAGCTTCCAAATGCGCACCGCTTCCTCCGGAGTAATGCCGTAGGCGCCCAGGGAAACCATCACTTCCCGGATGCCGAAAACATTGCGGAATTCCTCTGCGATTTTCATCGCCCTGGCCCGGGTAATCCCCTTAATGGAGCAAAGACGCTCCGGCTCTTTTTCCATCACCTCCAGGGTACGCTCCCCAAAGGCGTCCACCAGCTTTGCCGCTGTGGAGGGGCCGATTCCCTTGACCGCCCTGGAGGAGAGATAGCGCAAAATCGCCTCGGCGCTGGCGGGCAGAGTTCGTTCGCAGGCCTCCGCCTGAAACTGGGTTCCAAAGTTGGGATGACTTTTCCATCCTCCCAGCAGCCGCACGCTTTCCCCTTCGTTCACCCAGGGCATGGAACCTACCGCCGTGACCAGTTCCTCTCCCACCGACAGTTCCAATACCGTATATCCATTCTTTTCATTGCGGAAGATGATTTGTTCCACTGCCCCGCACAATTCCAAAAGAGGTTGTTCCATCGTCTCCATTCGCCGCTTCCCGCTCCTAATTTACCGATTCCACACGCTGCATCAATTCCGCCAGGGTGACCTGATAAGCTTTGGTTTCATAATCGTAATTTACCGTCTTCATTTGGAAATCATCCGCTGTTTGGCTGCCGATCAACTTAATCATATAAGTCATAAAATGAGGATTTTTCACCAGCACCGGACCGATGAGATGGGTGCCGAATACATTCCGAAAACGATACCCTTCTTTTTTGTCGCCGGGGGCGTTGCCCTCCCCCAGTTTCATCTCAAACAGAGGATGTTCCACCCCGGTGATGTGGCTGCATTTGTTGATAAACCCCACCATAGGTTTTGCGTACCACTCCGAGTTGCACACCGCGTCGCCGGTATATCGTTTATCGGACAGCTCGGTCACTTCAAACTGCGCCAGCTCCAACCCAGGATACACCGTGCCGTCGGCGGCGGTGATGCTTTTTCCCAGCATTTCAAAGGCGTTGCCGGTAAGAAAAAAAACGGCGTCCTCATTGGCGCGCTCCGCAATCACGTCCCGATAGCGAAGCAAATCGTGCAGCGCCACCTTTTGATTGCGCTCTGTCCCACAGCCGATGTACACAAAGTCGTACCGGGAAAAATCCACGTCCTCCCCCACGCTTTTTTTGTCCACCGACACCGTAAACCCTTGATCGGAAAGATGGCGGCTCAGCGCCCGCACGTTGCCGCTCTCACCATATAAATTCATCAAATCATGATACAGATGTAAGATGCGATATTCCATAACAATCCTTTCTTCCGGTTCATCCTCCCGGATAGTTCCATCCTCGATTTTTACTCCTTCTCCTGGGTGATCTCCACCTTAGATAGAAACTTTTCCTTGTCGGAAAAACAGGTGATGACAAAAATATCCCCCTGGGCGTTGTCTTTCAGATATTCAACCGCTTGTCCGATATCCTCGATCACCCGAATACGGTCCTTTTGCACGCCGGCGTAGTCAAAACGCACCATCAAATCGTTGCAGTAACGCCCCGCCAGCACCACCTGCTTGATAGAACCGCCCGCCAGTTTTTCAAAGTCGATATCCCATAACCAGGAAACCTCGCTGGTAAAGTATTTGCGGCTCACCGCATCCACAATCACCACCACGGTACAGTCCGAGGGATGATTGACCGCAAGCTGAATGGACTGGTCGTAGGAGATGGAATTTTCATGTTTGGAGGCAAGCAGGGTTCCCTCATGTTGTCCCACACGGAAGGTGACAACCCTGCCGTTTTTGAGCATGTAATTCCCCATATCCCGGGCAATGGCGTCACCCGGCACCCCAATCAGGCTCGCCACCGTGTAGGCAGCTAGAAGATTGTATACATGATACATGCTGCGCAAGGCGAGGGGAATCCGATTCTCTCCGTTGATTGTCAGATATCCCTGCTCCAAATTCGCTTCGGTCACGGTAAATTGAGTCTCATGCTTGTGATGCCCGCAGCCGCTACAGCGATAACCGCCGATGTGGTTATAGTGATAATACTCGTATTCCATGGGCGCTTTGCAATGGGGACAATAAGCCCCGTCGTTATAAAGGCTGTCGCAGCTCTCGGTATCCTGAGGAAGTCTGTCCACGCCAAACCACACCACCTCGTCCTCCCGACCGATGCCAAAACAGGACACAAGCGGATCATCCGCGTTTAAAATCAGCTTGGTATTGGGTGAAACGCTCTCTTTCAGAATATCAAATACCCATTCCGGATGCCCGTTACGCGTGAGCTGATCCCGATATAAATTGGTAATGACATAGTGCGTAGGCGTAAAATGCCGGAAGGTGTGGCGGGCAAACCGTTCGTCGGACTCCAACAATATCAAGTCGCTGCGCACGGCGCCGCTCCAATCGCAGTCGTTTAAAATAAAGGTCGTCACACCCTCAATTTGATTGGAACCCTCCCGGTTATACGCAACGGTAAACCCGTTTTTCTGTAAGATATGAGCCATCATCTCCACGGTAGAGGTTTTTCCGTTGCTCCCTGTCACCGCCAGCACATAGTCCGGCAGCTTAACCCTTTGCAGAATATCGGGGCAAAGCTTGAGCGCAATCCTTCCGGGCATACTGCTCCCTTTCCCCAACAGCTTACCCGCCCAGCGCAGCCACTTACAAACAAGTATGGTAATAAACGTCCTCATTGATATAACCTCATTTCTCTATCGCCCGCTTGTACAAAAAAATACAGCTCAGCCGTTCGGGCGTCCAGCGGAAAAGAAGCGTCCGCCGACCAGACCGAATCAACCGCTTATCTCAGCAATCTCCTGTTTCACCACGTAGTGAATAAACGCCATATCCGGCCTTTTATTATAACATAATATCACGAAAAGAAACAGGAATCTTCCCTTTGTGCAGGGAATTTACAAAATTTTGATAAATTGCAGCAAAAAGAACCGGGATCTGATTCGTCCGCTCCCACTCCATTGTAATCAGGGGGCGAAGAATTCCCGGTTCTTATCTTCCGGCTACTCCTGAACGCGCGGCGTCTGACGGCCAAAGAGGCTCTCAAATTCTGTAAGGCCGCGCACCTCCATAAAACTGTAATCCTGGCTGATGGTATCGCATACCTCTTTGGTTTCCTCGTCCATCCCGCAGTCCAGACAAACCACCCTTTGCTGGCTCATGCCACCGGTCCATTTCACTCGGGCCGCCGCACTGCGCAAAAGCAGCTCCGCTTCCTCATTGTGACCGCTTACCGGTACGATAATCATGATGTCGTTTTCTCCTTTCGTCCGGAGGAATAGGAAGGAAATCATCCGAAATACTTCCACCAACCCTATTATGACCAGAAAAACGCCTATCATGATACTGATGGATTCCATCATCGTCATCACCTCAATCCATCCTATGCGCAAACAAGGGTTTTGCTATTAAAAAAGACCGGTTTTTCACCGGTCTTTTTTCAAAAACGTCCATTTGTCTGTAAAAACCTACCCGCGCTTTTTCGTTCCAATCGAGACGGTTTCTAACTCTTTGCCCCAAATACCGCGCGCGGATTATCTGCCTACGCAGGCTTTCAGCTGCTCCACAGCGTCCAATTTTTCCCAGGCCACGCCCAGTTCCTCTCGCCCCATATGGCCATAAGCCGCCAGCGGACGATAAATAGGAGTTTGCAGGTTGAGCCGACGGATAATGGCGGCCGGACGCAGGTCAAACACCTGGTTGACCGCCTGGGCCAGCACATCGTCCCCGATCTCCGAGGTGCCAAAGGTATCCACCATCACGGATACCGGCTTCGCCACGCCAATGGCATAAGCCAATTGAACCTCGCATTTTCTCGCCAATCCCGCTCCTACAATATTCTTTGCCACATGGCGGGCGGCATATGCGGCGGAACGGTCCACCTTCGTGGGATCCTTGCCCGAGAAGGCCCCGCCGCCATGACGGGAATATCCGCCATAGGTATCTACAATGATCTTACGTCCAGTCAGGCCGCTGTCTCCCACCGGTCCGCCCACCACGAACCGTCCGGTTGGGTTAATATAAATCTTCGTCTTGGCGTCCAGAAACTTCTCCGGAATCACCGGAAGGATCACCGTTTTGTAAATGTCCTCACGGATCTGTTCCAACGTTACATCGGGATCGTGCTGAGTGGATACCACCACCGCTTCCACCCGTACAGGCTGGTCGCCGTCATACTCAATGGTCACCTGGGTTTTGCCGTCGGGCCGCAGATAACCTAACGTTTTGTCCTTTCTCACCTGGGTCAGCCGATGAGCCAGCCGATGGGCCAAAGAAATGGAAAGGGGCATCAGCTCCGGGGTTTCATCGCAGGCGTATCCAAACATCATGCCCTGGTCGCCCGCGCCAATGCGTCCGTCCTCGTCCATCTCCCCGTTTTTTTGCTCATAGGACTGGTTAACGCCCATGGCGATGTCGGGGGACTGCGCGTCAATGGAGGTCATCACCGCACAGGTGTTGCCGTCAAAGCCGCAGGCCGGGTCGTCATACCCGATATCACGGATCACGTCGCGGGCAATCGCCGCAATGTCCACATAACAGTTGGTGGAGATCTCTCCCATCACATGCACCAAGCCGGTGGTGGTAGTCACTTCACAGGCCACATGAGCCTGGGGATCCTGTTGTAAAATGGAATCCAGCACCGCGTCAGAAATTTGGTCGCACACCTTATCGGGATGCCCCTCGGTTACGGATTCAGATGTAAAATAATGTCTTGCCACTAAAGTTTCCTCCTTGTAAAGCGCTCCGGTCCATGGAACTTTTTTGTTTCCTTCATTTGCATCAAAATACGCCGTCCGGTAACAAACCGGACGGCGTTATTCATCTCATCTTTCGGTCATTACCGCAGGAATTAGCACCTTACTCACGAAAGCAGGTTGCCGGACATCATAGGGCCTGATCCCTCCGTCACTCTTGATAAGGGCATATTCACTTGGTCGGTATTACTTTATCACAAACAAAGCCGTTCGTAAATATTCAAAACGCTGGAAATCATGGTCATATCTTATCATTTTCTGTCATACCGGATGAACTGTTTGCCGGGTTTTCTTCAAGATGGGGGTAATCGCCTGGAACAGCAGCCCGGCAATCAGGCAGTTCAGCCCGCCGATAATCAGGTTGAAGGGAATAATGGCGGGAAGCAACATATCCATTACCACCTGCCGAGGCTGGTTCAGGAATTCCACGGTGAGAATCAGGTTCATAGGAATCATAACAGCGGTCCTGGCAATGGTCCCCAGCGCCATACCGATTACAGCGTCCCGCATTTTCTGGCGGCGCTTATAGAACAGGCCCACCAAGACCACCATCACGCCGGAGGCCACAAAATGCATCACCAGCCCGATCCAGCCGTCGGTACTGAACACCAGCATCTGAATGACCGACACCACCAGCAGAATCATCAGCCCAGGCACGGTTCCCAGCAGAAAGGTTCCAATCAGAATGGGCACATCCGCCATATCATAGACTAAAAACGGCGCGATTGGAATGATGGGAATTCTCACCAGGGCCACCAGCACCACGGAGATCGCCGCCAGCACGCCCATCTGGGTCAACCGTAGGATTTCGTTGCTTTTTTTCATAAGAAAGACTCCTTTTCCGCCGTCTTACCAATGCTTCTTGTCAACGAAAAAGCCCTGTGGTTAAAAACCACAGGGCATAAAGACGCTGTTGCGCGCACTTCTTCTTCCATCCGGACTATACCGTCGGCTCTGGAATCTCACCAGATCAGCTTTCGCTCGCGGGCTACCGGTTCAAAGACCGGATTACCGCCGGTGGGGAATTTCACCCCGCCCTGAAGACAGCTTTATTTTATTTTTTATTATTATATCACCAGAGAAACCTCCTGTCAACGGGAGTCCTCTCCTTTTCCCCTCTCTTTCAAGCCTGTTTTGACAACGTATTTTTTCTTCCAGTATGGGACCGACCGGCCACACCTTTGTTTCTATGAATCTCCCGCGATTTCTCCACCGCTCAGACGCAATCCTCTGCATCTATCCCCTTACCCGAAGAGATGTCCACACAACGTCCCTATCTGGAATACAAAAGCGGAAACAAACCAGGCGGCCGTCAGCTGATAAAAAATGGTGACGACGGTCCATTTGGCGCTCCCCATCTCCCTGCGGATGGCGGACAACGCCGCAACGCACGGGGTATACAACAGCACAAACACCAAAAACGAGTAGGCGCTTAATGGACGGAACACCTCACTCAGCGTCATTCCTGTTCCGCTGAACAACACGGCCATGGTGCTCACCACCGACTCTTTGGCCACAAGGCCGCTGAGAAGGGAAACCGAAGCCCGCCAATCCCCAAACCCGCAAAGGGTAAACAGCGGCGCGATGACGGTTCCAATTGCAGCCAGTATGCTGTCCTCCGGACTTCCCGTTAATGAAAAGCGGACGTCAAAGCTTTGCAGGAACCAGATTATCAGGGTGGCTCCCAGGATCAGGGTACCCGCGCGCACAAAAAAATCCTTTAACCTCTCCCATACATGCAGCCACAGGCTTTTTACGGTAGGCATCCGATAGGGCGGCATCTCCATGACAAAAGGGGCGGGTTCTCCCTTTAATATGGTATTTTTAAACAGAAGCGCGGTAAGCGCCGCCATAAGAATCCCCATCAGATAAATAGAGAAAATCACCAGCGGTCGGTGGGCCGGAAAAAAGGCTGCCGCAAACAGAGCGTAAACCGGCATTTTCGCACTACAGGATAAAAACGGAGTAATCAGGATGACGAGCTGTTTGTCCTTGCGGTTTTCCAGGGTCCGGGTTCCCAGCACCGCTGGCACTGTGCATCCAAATCCCATCAGCATCGGAACAAAAGCCCTTCCGGAAAGCCCTATTTTGCGCAGTGGCCGATCCATCACAAACGCGGCCCGGGCCATATATCCGCTGTCTTCCAACAGGGAAAGCAGTGTGAACAGCAGCATAATCTGCGGCGCGAAGGACACCACAGAGCCCACCCCCTGAACAACCCCATCCACCAACAGGCTGTGCATCCAACCGGAAGCCCCCGCAAAATCCAGCGCCAAGGAGAGCGTTTCCCCAAACCGGTCCTGGATCATCCACGCCACCAAATCCCGCAAAAAATTGCCCGGCGGCCCAAAGGTAATAAAAAAGATTGCCAGCAAAAATGCAAGAAACAGCGGGATGGCAAGTATTCGATGGGTCACCACCCGGTCGATCCGATCGGATGGCGAGGGCTTCCATTGTTTTTCAGAGCGCTGCACAACACGTCCACACAAGGCGCAGATATACCGATAACGCTGGTCGGCGATAATCATGGAAGCGTCCATCAATCGGGTGATGGGCAACTTTCCGCGGATTTCCTGGATTTTTCTTCGTTGGGACGAGGATAACGCAAGCCCCGAAAGGGTCAGCCGGTCCTCTTCCAACAGCTTAACCGCCGTCCATCGCGCCCCTCCCATATGTTGTTCCGGCAGCAGCTCCCTGGAAACCGACTGCACCAACGCTTCCACCCCGCGGGAATAAATGGCAGGCCGGCCGGTCTTGCCCCCACTCTCCGCCGCTTGACTGCAAACAGTCAGCAGACGCTCTAGCCCTACCCCTTTGCTGGCTGAAACCGGCACTACCGGAACCCCCAGCTCCTGTTCTAGCCGTTGTATATGAATGCGGTCCCCACGTTTGTTTAAAAGGTCCATCATATTGAGCGCCACAACCATCGGACGCTCCAGTTCCATAAGCTGTGTGGTCAGATAAAGATTGCGTTCCAAATTAGTGGCGTCCACGATATTGACGATCAGATCAACCGACTCCTTGAGCAAGCAGTTGCGTGTGACCACTTCCTCCGGCGAATAGGGGGACAGCGAATAAATGCCCGGCAGATCCAGCAAACGGGCGGATCCGTTCTTAATCCGTCCTTCCTTGCGTTCTACCGTAACCCCTGGCCAGTTTCCCACATACTCCCGGCTTCCGGTTAATTGGTTAAACAGGGTGGTTTTTCCGCAGTTGGGATTACCCGCCAGCGCAAAACGGTGAAAAGACTCCGATTGATGCGTGAACGGTTTGCCGGTTGAAAGCAAAGCGCCGCCGCTCATAGGCGTCCTCCTTCCAACCGCTCAACGATGATCTCCCGCGCTTCTGATTTACGGATGCTCAGTTCATATCCCCGCACATTGATTTCCAGGGGATCCCCCAGCGGCGCGGCTTTACGCATAACGATAACGGCTCCCGGAGTGATTCCCATATCTATAATGCGCCGGCGAAGCGCTCCGGAACTCCCGATTCGGACCACCCGTCCCGCTTGTCCTGGCCTAAGTCCGCAAACATCGCTTTGCTTTGACTGGTTCATCGGTCTATCCCCTTTCTGCATTTTTTCTCAATAATAATTGATCGGTATACGCTTGTTCGTATAGACAGACACGAGAAAATATCTTATTTTAGAAGTAAAACGTCAAACCCGCGCCGTCTATCGGCAACCTCATCCATAAATCGTCCCTAAGCGATCTTGGGACAATCAGCCAAGATCGCCTTCCAAAATTTTCCCAAGAGAAACGGGGGCATATACCGGCTTTTTTACACTGATGCGGCTTATCCAATCTCAGGATTTCCCCGGTATCTGTTTCTTTCACCGACTGGTTTTTGGGGAGCGTTATGCCGCCGGAAAGAACAGCCGCACCGCCAAGGCGGAAATTAAAAAACTGGCCATGTCGGCGGTCACCGCCGCAGGGATGGTATGCCTGGTCTTCTTGATTCCCACCGCTCCAAAATAGACGGCCACGGCATAAAAGGTGGTTTCTGTAGAACCCATCATCACAGACGCCACCCGGCCCGCAAAGCTATCCGGTCCGCAGGTTGAAAATATGTGATCCAGAATCGCAATGGATCCGCTGCCTGACACCGGACGAAGCAGCGTAAGCGGCATCACTTCCGGAGGCAGCCCCAAAAACGCGGCCACCGGACGGATCGCTGCTGTGAAAATATCCAACGCGCCGGAGGCCTTCAACATACTTACCGCAGTGATTAACCCGATCAGGGCGGGAGCAATGGACACTGTGGACTTAAGTCCTTCCTTCGCTCCATCCAAAAAGGTATCGAACAAGGGAACTTTTTTCACAAAGCCAAAGAGCAGAATCAGGGAGATGAGAACAGGCACCAGGTAACTACCGAATTTTTCCATGACCTCTCCCCCACCCTTCCAAAACTTTTGCCATTACAATTCCCACCAACAACGCGGCCACCGAGGTCACCCACACGGCGGGCACCACGTCAAAAGGGGTAGCGCTGCCGTAGCGCGCCCGCTGAATTCCCAGCATGGTGGGCAATAGCTGGATGGAAGCCGTGTTAATCACCACAAACATCGCCATACTGTTGTTTGCGGTTCCTGTCGTCCGATTGGTTTTCACCATTTCCTTCATAGCGGCGATCCCCATAGGAGTGGCCGCGTTTCCCAGCCCCAAAAGATTTGCGGTGACATTCATACAAATTGCGCGCACCGCAGGGCCTTCCGGTTCATAGTCGGGAAACAGCTTCCTCATTACCGGCGCAAACAGGCGGGACAAAATGCGCGTGATTCCTCCCGCGTCGGCAATTTTCATCAAGCCGGTCCAAAGACACATCATTCCCAGCATGGAAATCACCAACTGTACCGCGTCCCCGGCTCCGGATAATACCGCGTCGGACAGCTGCTGCATGCGTCCCGTCATCAAAGCGCAGGCCACGCTGATTAGCATCAGTACGCCCCAAATTATGTTCATCATCACACATCACCACACCATCACTATATTCGCAAAATCTGCACAATATTAACGATTATAAAATACTCTATCAGTAAGTGCTATATACGAATTTGGTATACTTTCCTATAGAGAACGACAAAAAGATTGCTTTCCTTATCAAAAACCGAAAAATTCCCATTATTTCCCTGGTAACTAATTGACAATAATCGGAATTAACTGTATAATTATTTCAACAATTCCAAATTGTTACAAATAACATTGTATGAAATGTGTGGAAATGGAAGGAAGTGCTGAGTATGAAATCTACCGGTATTGTAAGAAAGTTGGACGAGCTAGGTCGAATCGTATTACCCATTGAATTAAGAAGGACTCTTGATATTAACGATAGAGACCCCTTGGAAATCTTTGTAGAGGATTCCACCATCATCCTGAAGAAGTACGAACCCGCTTGCATCTTTTGTAACGACACCAAAGATGTAGTTGTATACAAAGGACGTAACGTGTGTTCCAACTGTATCAAGGAGCTTTCCAACAAATAATTTACATAGGTGAAGACTGCCTGTTTTTAAACCAGGCGGTCTTTTCTGCTTATCCAAGACACTTCCTTCCTAACTGAATCAAGAGGCCGGGGATTTTATTCCTCCGGCCTTTTTTGTATTGATTTTACCGGCGAACGGATGGAAAACTGGATTCCCCAATCGCGAGTGAAACTCCCTTATTTCATAAAAACAGGTTAAAAAATCCTAATTTCTTTTTAAAATTTACAAATTATACTAAATTAGTCTAAGTAACATTGACATTTCCTTTTATTGGATTATAATATAGACAATTATCGATCAATTATAAAGGAGTTTGGGATGAAAAAAGAGACCTATGGCCAATACGTCGCTCTGTTTAAAGCGCTTTCCGAGGAAACCCGGCTTCGCATTGTGGAGCTGCTCTGTGAAGGGGAACGATGCGGCTGTCATCTGTTACAGGAAGTTAAAATCACCCAACCCACCCTGTCCTATCACATGAAAATTCTAACCGGGTGTTCCCTTGTCATCGGACGTCGGGATGGGGCATGGGTTTACTATCGCCTGAATCCGGATCAGCTCTCTGTGATCCGGGAATTTTGCCAGGATCTCTCCTCGGCCTGTCAGGAATCCGCCATTCAACACGAAAGGAGCGCCCTGCAATGACCAATTCCATCCTTACGCTCAATCAAGTCTCTAAGCGGTTCGGCGCGGTGGAAGCGCTCAAGGAGCTTTCCCTTGATGTCAAGCAAGGCGAATTCCTCACCTTATTGGGTCCATCCGGATGCGGCAAAACCACCACTCTTCGCATTATCGCCGGATTGGAGCTTCCCGACAGCGGGTCTGTCACGCTTCAGGGCAAAGACGTCACCAATTGGGAACCCAACAAACGTAACGTCAATACCGTGTTCCAGAATTACGCCCTATTCCCTCATATGGACGTGTTCCACAATGTGGCCTACGGCCTGAAATTAAAGAAAGAGAAAAAGCCGGTTATCAAACAGAAGGTGGAGGAGATTCTGAATCTGGTGCAGCTCCCGGGATATGAAAAACGGATGCCTTCCCAGCTCTCCGGAGGCCAGCGGCAGCGGGTGGCCATTGCCAGGGCGCTCGTCAACAATCCCAGCGTTTTGCTTTTGGACGAGCCGCTGGGCGCGCTAGACCTTCAGCTGCGCCGGCAGATGCAAACCGAGCTTAAGCGGTTGCAGCAGCACCTGGGCAACACCTTTATTTACATCACGCACGACCAGGAGGAAGCCCTCAACATGAGTGACCGGGTGGGTGTTATGAACGCCGGGGCGCTGGAGCAATTGGGCACGCCGGACGATATCTATGAACGCCCCGCCACTCCCTTTGCCGCACGCTTTATCGGTCAAAGCAATATCTTCGACGCTGTGGTCACCGGCAAAGACGGAGGAGGAACGCTTACGCTTTCCTACGCCGGAGGTACAATCAAAGCCAAAGGGGAAGCCCAGCCCGGCGAGGTGCTCACTCTGTCTGTTCGCACCGAAAGGGTGCGCTATGAGCAGGAGGACCGCTACGGCTTTCAACTGAACGGCATTGTAAAATCCCATCATTATACCGGCGGTCTGCTGCGCACCTCGTTGTTGTTGTCCAACGGGGACGAGCTCACCGTCAGCGGTATGGGAGGCGGCGACAACCGCATCCCCACAGGCGCTACGGTTTCCATTCAGTGGGATCCCGCCTGTTCCATTATTGTGGAAAGGAGAGGTACCGCTTGAAACCGCGCGCCAAAATTCACGACCGCAGAAAAAGTCTCTCTCCCGCAGTGATCCCCATGTATCTTTGGACCATACTCTTTGTGGCGGTCCCCTTGTTCTATATCCTGGGCATGAGCTTTCTAAAAAAAGCGGAAACCTGGGGCGTGGTGATGGAATTTTCCCTGGAAAGCTACCAGGGGATCTTCAATCCCGCCTATCTCAAGGTGTTTGGGCAAAGCCTGCTTATCGCGCTGCTTACCACCCTAATTACGTTGCTGCTGGGCTATCCTTTCGCCTATTTCACCGCAAGGCTTCCCAAAAAATGGCGTTCCATTGTGTTGCTTTTACTCATTGTACCCTTTTGGACCAACTCCTTGGTGCGCATCTACGGGTGGATCATTCTGTTGCAGGGCAATGGGGTGGTCAACAGCGCGCTACTGGGCGCGGGCATTATCGATACGCCGCTGAAACTGCTGTATAACATTGGTTCGGTTCTCACCGGCATGGTATACGCTCTGATGCCATTTATGATCCTGTCCATCTACAACTCGGTGGAAAAAATGGACTGGTCGGTGGTGGAAGCCTCCCGGGATCTGGGCGCCGGCAAATGGAAAGCTTTCCTCACTACCACCCTTCCTCTGACCATGCCGGGGATTATGGCCGGCTGCGTTCTAGTATTCGTTCCCTCGGTGGGCCTGTTCTTCATCAGCGATCTGCTGGGCGGCGGCAAAATCATGCTGTTGGGAAATCTGATTAAAAACGAGCTGCTCAGCGCCCATAATTGGCCCATGGGAGCTGCCCTGAGCATTGTGATGATGGCGGTAACGTTATTGCTTATCTATCTGTACAAGCGCGTGTCCGGGGAAAAAAGCTTGGAGGGCCTGCTATGAAAACAAAAAAGAAAACGCGTTTCCCCCTGCCGGAACTCTATATCATTCTGCTGCTCTTGCTGTTTTATCTGCCGATCCTGGTGGTGGTGGTGTTTTCGTTTAACGACAGCAAGCTGTTTCAGTGGTCCGGGTTCACCTTTTCCTGGTATGAAAAACTGATGCGCAATCAAACCATCTGGCAGTCCTTCGCCACTTCTCTGCAACTCGCCCTTCTCAGCTGCGGCGCCTCGGCGGTACTGGGCGCCCTGGGCGCAGTGGGTATGGCGGGCCGGCAATTCAAAACCAAGGGACTGTTGGAAAACGTCTCTCTCATCCCCATAATGGTGCCCGAGATCATCCTGGGCATGGCCTACTTGACCGTATTCACTCTCTTTCGGATCCCTTTCGGTATGGTCACCATGGTGATCGCTCACACCACCTTCTGTGTTCCCTATATCTTTATCAACGTCAAGGCACGGCTCACCGGGCTGGATCCCTCCATTGGCGAGGCCGCTTTGGATTTGGGAGCAAGTTCCAGACGGATGTTCTTGGATATCACCCTGCCTTTGATCTTACCCGCCGTGGCTTCGGGCGCTTTGCTGGCCTTTGCCATGAGTATGGACGACGTGGTGATTTCCTTCTTTACCAACGGACCCAACACCAACACGCTTCCCCTGCAAGTCTATTCCATGATGAAAATGGGCGTAACCCCGGAAATTAACGCCTTGTGCACGGTGATGCTGGGCGCAGTGTTTCTGATTGTGGCATTGTCCCGCCTGTTTCGGGTGCGCCGCAAGCGGTCCTGACTGCGAAAATCCATTCCCTTTTAGCCGGAACCAATCGTTCCGACAGTGAAAAAACGGCATTACGGATCGAATTCAAGTCAACATTTGGGATCGTTCAAATCCGTGGTCCGCTTATATAGAAACATCCCAACAAGAAAGGAAAGATGATTCCTATGAAAAAACAAAAACCAGTCCTTTGCCTGATACTGGCGGCTCTGCTTGCCGTATTGATGCTGGCGGGCTGCGCCATCAACGGAGACAAAGATTCCTCCCGGCCTGCGGGAACCGGATCCTCCGGCAGCGAGGAAAAGGTACTGAATATTTTCACCTGGGCCACCTATTTCCCCGACGACATTCTCAAGGAGTTCACCCAGCAGACCGGCATCAAGATTCAATACAGCAATTTTGACAGCAACGAGGAAATGCTGATGAAGCTGCAAGCTTCTCAGGGCGGCGATTATGACATTGTACTGGCCAGCGATTATATTATTGAAATGGCCCGCAGCCAAAACCTAATCGCCAAGCTGGACAGCAATCAAATTCCCAACTTTAAAAACATTGATCCCAGCTATCAGAGCAAATTTTACGATCCAAACAACGAATATACGGTTCCTTATTCCGCAGGCGTCCCGGTTCTCATTTATAACCCCGATTTGGTGGATTTTCCCATCAAGGGCTATGAGGATCTGTGGAACCCCAAGCTAAAGGATTCCGTAGTACTGATGGACGATGCCCGCAACGTAGTGGGCCTCACCCTGAAAACCATGGGGGAAAGCCTCAATACCACCGATCCCGATAAACTTCAGCAGGCCAAAGAAAAGCTGCTGACCCTTAAACCCAATATCCTGGCCTTGGACTACAATACCTCCTACCAAAAGATTATCAACGGAGAGGCCTCCATGGGATATATGTTCACCTCACAGGCAGCCACAGCCTTGCTGGCAAACGATAAGCTCCAGGTGGTTTACCCGGAAGAAGGGGTAGGCTTCGGCATCGACTCCTGTTTTATTCCCGCCAAGGCGCCCCATCCCGGTAACGCCCACCAATTTTTGGATTTCATTTTAGATCCCCAGCGCAGCGCCCATATCTCCGAGCAAACCCTTTACCTGAACTGCAACGCAGCCGCAGCCCCTTATGTAGAGCAATCCAGCCTTCCGGATGCGGTAAAGCGTCAGGTGCTCACCATACCGGACGACAAGCTGCGCAGCGCCGAGTTCATACAGGATATCGGCGCCAACTCCAGCGAGCTGTATCAAAACATCTGGACGGAATTCAAACAAAGCTGAGTAAACAACGCCGATTATTCCCGGGCCGGCCTCGCGGCGCAAACCGCGTTGGCCGACCCGGATTTTCTTAACCGGATTTTTTCGGGCTTCCCGGCCTGATGAAGTCTCATAAAAAATCACATAGCAGCGTTAAAATCAGGAAAAATAACATTCAATACGGCAAGGAAAAGAGGCCTCATATGCAACAAAACAGCTCCAAGAATTTACTTTCACGCATGGTACAGCCGCTCTTAGCATGGTATGAAGAGCAGGCGCGCGTTCTCCCCTGGCGAGAAGATCCCCACCCCTATCGAGTATGGATCTCTGAAATCATGTTACAGCAAACCCGGGTGGAAGCAGCAAAGCCCTACTTCGAACGATTTCTTAACGCCCTGCCCAATGTCGAAGCCCTCGCCTCAGCCGACGAACAATCCCTGCTGAAGCTATGGGAAGGCCTTGGATACTACAGCCGTGTGCGCAATCTGCAAAAGGCCGCCCGCCTTGTGATGGAGCAGTACGGAGGAACGCTTCCCTCCGACGTGGCTTCGCTGCAAAAGCTGCCGGGAATCGGCCCTTATACCGCAGGGGCCATTGCTTCCATCGCATACGGTACGCCGGCCCCTGCGGTGGACGGCAACGTGCTGCGGGTGATCTCCCGTCTCACGGCCAGCCGCGAAGATATCTCCTCCTTAACAGTAAAACGGCAAATGGAAGCCGCCATCACGGAAATTCTCCCCAAGGGGCGAGTGGGAGACTTTAATCAGGCGCTGATGGAATTGGGAGCAATGGTCTGCCTTCCCAACGGGGTGGCAAAATGCCAGGAGTGTCCGATACGCGCCATTTGCAAGGCGTTTGAACAGGGCGTTGTCATGGAGCTTCCGGTCAAATCCCCTAAAAAGCCCCGCACCATCGAGCCCCGCACAGTATTGATCCTCTTCAGCGGATCGACCGTAGCTCTGCATCGCCGCCCAGATACCGGTTTGCTGGCCGGGATGTGGGAGCTGCCCAATCTCCCCGGCGCCCTATCCAGAGAAGAGGTGTGCGCGCTTTTTCAGCAAGAAGAGACCAATCTCGTCTCTCTGCACACCTTAAAGGGCGCAAAACACATTTTCTCCCATATTGAATGGCATATGTCCGGTTTTTCCGCTACCCTCAGGGAGCCAATCGGTCAGGGAGATCTCATCTGGGCAACCCTTTCGCAGTTAAAGCAGCAATATCCGCTGCCCAGCGCCTTTCAATCGTATCTTCCACTCATCCACGACTATTTGCAGAAAACCGATGAAAATGCCCCGTAAGCGCCCGATCAACATATATTGAAAAAGCCGGCATCTGTAAATACAAAAAAAGAGACGCTCCTCCAAGCGAAGGGCGTCTCTCTTTCTTTGCGTTGCTTATTTCAGGCTGTCCACAGTGATCAAATCGTATTGATCGCCATATTCCACCTTCATGCTGTTTTGAATCTCCTCATACTCCTGTTGCAGCCGCACCTGACGATATTGGGTAATCAAATCATCAATATTGTCGTCGATATATTTTTCCTCCATAGGCAGCCGCTTGATGATGTGATATCCGTACTCAGACTCCACCAGTCCGCTGATCTCATTTTCCTTTAAGCTGACGGCTCCCTTATAAAACGGCTCTACCATCATGCCTTCCATAAAATAATACCCGTCGGTATTGTCCTTCATGCCGTCGTCCTCTCCATATTTCTTCACCAGCTTGTCAAAATCCTCGCCGTCTTGGGCTTTCCGCAGCGCTTCCTCTGCTGTTTTCTTTTGGGCGGCGTCGTTGTCGGTGCCGGTCTTAATCAAAATATGGCTGGCCCGCAGGAAATCCTTATCAATGATTTCTTTCATCTCGTCTTCGGTGACCAGATATTTTCCGGTTTTCTGATTGAGCATTTCACTGCCCACCTTCTCCCGGAACAGGCTGTTCTCCAAAATACGGTGATACAGATCCTCGGTCATAAAGGAGGAGCTCAACGCTTTATTAAACTCATCTCTGCTGCCTTTAAAATTCTGTTCAACCAGAGAATCCACCCTGGCGGGCACCTGCTCTTTATCGGAATCGGTCAGAGATACCCCGTTCTTTGCGGCGATCTCATCCACCGCGAAAAATCCCTTGATGGCTTTAAGCGCCTGCTCTTTAATAGTATCCGTCTCTCCAGGATGGGACTCCCAATAGCTGTCGTCGCCCTGATCCATGGAATTCTTTACCGATAAATAGAAATAGCGGTATAAATCCAGCGGCACCTCATGACTGTTCACCTTGAGCACATATGGCACCTGTACCTCCTTTCCCTCCACCATAATGGCAGTGGGGGCGGTGGCCACATAGCTTTGCTGACAGCCGGTAAACAGCGACGCCGTCATAGCCGCCGCTAAGATCAAACCGGTAATTTTTCTAAAATGTCTCATAATCTTATATTCTCCTAGCTAAACAATTAATAGCAGCTTGCAATGGTTTGGAATGCTCTCAATCCATGCTTTGAACATCCGGCTTTGCAGCTGCCCTATTGTTGTATCATACCACATTCTTATCAGGAAGAAAAGCGTTTCATCAGAAATATTGAACCGAACGCTCGCTATTTATGTCAAAACATACGGAAGCGATGACGCAGCCACCTCTGATCTTACGTCAACGCTTCCTTGAGTTCAGTCGGGATCTTATTGGCTTCCATGGAAATCCATTCAATACAAAAAGATCCTTCTTATTGATTTTTTATCACATTATTTTTTATAAGTATGTGATATCTGGTTCAGCAGCTTGGATCTTCATCATCCGATTTCAGGATCTTAATGACTTCAAAGAAGAAGAAAACCAATTTGGTCAAAATCTTGTATTCTTTATCCGTACAACGTCTGAACAAATCTTCCATTAAGCTAATGTCCCGATTCATTCTTCCCGTCAAGATGAAATCCGTAGACACGTCCAGCGCTTGCGCCAATCGGTAAAGCGTGTCCATTCCCATCCCTTTGGAACCATTTTCGATATCCGCCATAAACGTGGTGGATATCTCAATTTTGCCTGCCAACTCCTCTCGTTTGAAACCAAGCGCTTCTCTCTGTTTTCGAACCCGTTCCCCAATGAGCAATCGGTTTAACTTTTTAATAGGATCACCTCCCTTCATACCATATTATTAATCAGTATAAGTCTCTGATTTGCAGGATTAAACAGCCACAGGCGTTGCGATTTTGCAACTATAGTTGTATAATCAAGGCAATCCATAGACTATAAACGAGGTGGTTAAATGAAGGAGACCCCAAACGGGAAAGTAGAATCAACTTTTGCGGATAGACTGCGGCAAACCCGAATTGCACAACGACTTACCCAAGCGGAAATGGCTACCATGCTTGGGATTGAACGGTCCTCATACACCTACTACGAAACCGGGAAAACTCAGCCAAATTTAAAAACGTTGAAAAAATTGAAAAAAATTTTGAATGTATCCATTGATTATTTAGTGGGAGACTGACGGATTCGGACCAACGGACAGCGCGCCTCCGTCCATCGGAAAGCGCCTTATGCGGCGTCTTTTTCGGCTCTCTGTAAATTCTTTCTCGCTTTGGAATGATCCACCTGATTCTGGTAAAACTATCACCATATAAAGGGGTGATAGCATGTCGTTTTTTAATAATTTCTGTGAGACGATTACACAAATTGAAACCACCTTGCGGGTAAAAGAAAGCTTCGATCTTATCAACCGCACCATCAAAATTGCCGGCCGTCAAGCCTGTATTTTTTTTATAGACGGTTTGGTAAAAGATGAAGTAATGGAAAAAATCATGGAGTTTTTCTATTCTGTAAAGGAAGGGGAGCTAACAGACGCCGATACCTTTTCCAAAGAGGGGATTCCCTATGTGGAAGTAGACATAACAAGCGATCTGGAACAGATCTGCGCCAACATTTTATCGGGGATTTTGGTTTTGGTGGTGGAAGGGTTTGACAAGGCCCTCGCCATCGACGTCCGCACCTATCCTCAGCGTTCGGTGGACGAACCGGAAAAGGACAAGGTACTGCGCGGTTCCCGGGACGGCTTTGTGGAAACCCTGGTGATGAACACCGCCCTCATCCGGCGGCGGATCCGCGACGCTGATTTCACAGTAAAGATTTTCAATGTGGGCAGCCGTTCCAAAACCGATGTGGTCATGTGCTACATGGACAGTATGGTGGACCATAAGCTGTTGGACCGGCTGAGCAAAAAACTGGAAACCATCAAGGTGGAAGCCCTCACGATGAATCAGCAAAGCCTGGTGGAAGCGATCTATCCTTATCCTTGGTACAATCCCTTTCCCAAGTTCAAATACAGTGAACGCCCTGATTCTACCGCCTCGTCCATCCTGGAAGGAAACATTGTTATCTTGGTGGATAATTCCCCATCTGCGATTATTGTCCCCACAAGTATCTTCGATATTGTAGAAGAGGCGGACGACTATTATTTTCCTCCGATCACGGGCACCTATCTTCGTCTTTCCCGCTACTTGGTCACCATCGCCACCCTGCTTGTCACGCCTTTGTGGCTGCTTGCCCTGCAAAATCCCCAATATGTTCCCAGTCTGTTTCAGTTTGTGCTGCTCAAGGATCCGGTTAATATTCCCATCTTCTGGCAGCTCATGGTTTTAGAGTTGGCCATTGACGGCCTTCGGTTGGCCTCGCTTAACACCCCCAGCGCCCTGTCAACATCTCTCTCGGTCATCGCCGGCATTATTCTCAGTGATTTCGCCGTTACCGCCGGCTGGTTTACCACCGAAGCTCTCCTGTATATGGCTTTTGTGGCCATTGCCAACTACTCGCAACCCAGCTATGAATTGGGCTATGCTTTAAAATTCATGCGTATCCTGATTCTCATCCTTACGGCGCTGTTTAATATCTGGGGATTTGTCATCGGCTGCTTGGTCACAATTTTATTAATTTCTTTCAATAAAACACTGTCTGGCAAAAGCTACCTGTATCCTCTTATCCCTTTCCACGGCAAGGAATTTCTTCGGCGTTTCTTCCGGGTGCGTATCCAAAAATCCAGATAAAAAAAGCAGAAGTCATCCTGCATTCCCCCTATACTACCCGTGGGTAATAGAATAGACGGCTCCCGTTGAAGCACAGCCTTTTCCACACAATAAGGCCATATTGCTTTTATGGGCTCCATGGATGATTCCCGCTTATCATAACAATTAATATATTTTATTTATAGATATTGAATTTATTATATCATGAAATTAAAAAACCGGAATTTCTTTTTCCTTAAACAAATTACCAAAGATAACATCGTTTAAGGATAGAATTCCGGTTTTATTTAATAATAATATTTATTTTTATTTGTTCTGGTCAATCCGGTCGGAATACATACTGTATAAGCTGTAATAAATCCCTCTTTTGTCCATCAGCTGCTGGTGGCTTCCCTGTTCGGCAATGCCGTTTTCCGTTAATACCAAAATCGTATTGGCGTTGCGTATGGTAGTGAGCCGGTGGGCAATGGTAAATGTGGTGCGTCCTTTGGCAAGCTTCTCCAAGGATTTCTGAACGATACGCTCGCTCTCATTGTCCAGCGCGGAGGTGGCTTCGTCCAAAATTAGGACCGGAGGATTCTTCAAAAACACCCGGGCGATGCTGATACGCTGCTTTTGACCTCCGGAAAGCTTAACCCCCCGTTCTCCCACATAGGTGTCATAGCCGTCGCAAAGCTGCATGATAAATTCGTGTGCGCCCGCCTGCTTGGCGGCCTCTATGATCTCCTGGCGGCTTGCTCCCGGCTTTCCGTATTCTATGTTATCATAAATAGATCCCGAAAAGAGATATACCTCTTGCTGAACAACCCCAATCTTGGATCGCAGGGAGTGCAGTTTAATTCCCCGGATATCCTGGCCATCCAACAGAATTCTGCCCGCCGTCACCTCATAAAATCGGGGAATCAGACTGCACAAGGTAGTTTTTCCTCCTCCCGAGGGTCCCACCAGGGCGATATTCTCGCCGGACTTTACATGCAGATTGATCTTCGAAAGCACCTCGCTGTGATCGTCGGAATACCGAAAGCTCACCTCATCAAAGCGGATCTCTCCCTTTACCTGCGTAAGCTCTACCGCATCCGGACTGTCTTTGATTTCAATGGGAGCGTCCATAATCTCACTAAATCGCTCGATGCCCGTCATTCCTCGTTGGAACTGCTCGGTAAATTCCACAATCCTGCGGATTGAGGTCAGCAAAGTGGTCACATACAGCAGATAAGCCATCAAGTCGGCGGCGGTAATTTGGCGGTAAATCATAAACAAGGCCCCTGCAACCACCACCGCAATATACATCACGCCGTCAAAAATTCGGGTACTGCTTTGAAATCCCGCCATATATCGGTAAGCGGTCTTTTTTATGCCCAAAAATCCATCGTTGCCCTGGCGGAACTTCTCCTCCTCTATCTCCTCGTTAGCAAAGGATTTTACCACCCGCACCCCCAGCAGGCTGTCCTCCACCTGCGCGTTGAGTTCTCCCAGCTGGTCCCGCTGCTTTTTAAAGGCTCTGCGCATTTTTTTGTTGAACAGCATGGCAAAAATCAGCATAAACGGCAGCATTGCAAAAATGATAATGGTCAGCCAGAGATTAAACTGCCCCAGAATGACAAAGGCCGCCACGATTTTAATGGCTGCAATGAAAAACTCTTCCGGGCAGTGATGGGCAAACTCAGTCACATCGAACAAGTCGCTGGTGACTCTGGCCATGATCTGCCCGATCTTGGTATTGTCATAGTAGGAATAGGATAGCTTTTGCAGATGAGAAAACAAATCCCTGCGCATGTCGGTTTCGATCTTTGCGCCCATAATATGTCCGGTATAGGCCATAAAATAGTTGGCAAGCGTGTCGATTATCCGCAGTATAAGGTAAAATCCACCCACAGAAATCACCATCTGTACGGTGAGGCTTTGCAGGTCGTTCATGCCTTTGTCCGTGATAAACCGGACGATCAGCGGAAAGACCAGCTCGCATAGGGTGGTAAGAGCGGCGCACAGCAAATCCAGCGCCAATACCACCCAATATTTTTTAAAATAGGGCAAAAACCGCTTCATCAGGCTTATGTTCCCCGTCTTTTTCGTCTTGTTTTGATTCATTGGTCGAACCTCCTTATCTATATGAGATAGAAACTCGGTCATTCCCCGTTCCGAATCATTCCATTGTCCGCAACGCTTTTATCCAAAACGCCGGAGACGCCTTTTTTCTTCCGCCGGAAAGAGTCCGCTTTGGGTTCCCTTTGTCCTATCTCTCCCCTCATTTCGTTGCTGTTTTTCTTGCATCGCCGGCAATCAGCAAAACGCTTTTAAAGAACGGGTTCTAAAAGCATACAATCCATGTAATATTGGCTAAACATCGGGTTTTGTGACAGCTCTACCGTCTCCATTCGCTCCGCCATCTCCTCGGTTAAGGTTTTAAACTCACTGTTTTGCAGCAGCATACAAGCTCCCACGCCCGCCGCATTGCCGATCACTTTGGTCTTTCCCGCCAACGCCTTTGGAATGAGTCCTATGCGCGCGGCGCTGTCGATCCGGATAAAACTGCCGAATCCTCCCGCCAGATACAGGGTTTTTATCTCCCCCGGTCCTAACCCGGCCCGGGACAACAGAGTGAGCATCCCAGCGCAAATGGCCCCCTTCGCCAACTGTACATTGCGGATATCCCGCTGAGTCAGCATCACCTGACTGCCCGGCAAGCGAAACGCAGGCTGTCCGTCCACTTGGCAAAGGAAATCCAGATAATCGTGCCCCTCTTCCGCAATGGCTCCCGTCTCCTCCACAACTCCCGCCTCAAGCAGAACCGCCGCCGCATCCAGAAGCCCGGAACCGCAAAGGCCCTTCGCTTCACATCCGCCAATGGTGGTATGGCGAATTTTGCCTTGCTCCAGCCTCACTGAATCGATAGCGCCGGGAAGGGCAGGCATTCCCATGCGGATATTTCCACCCTCCAGGGCCGGCCCCGCCGCCGTAGAGCAGCAGATAATCCTACCGTCTGCACGCAGCGCCATCTCGCCGTTGGTACCGATATCCAGCAGCAAACAGTTTCCCTGCTCCTTTATCATGCCGCTGGCCAAGATGGCGGTGGTGATATCGGCCCCCACAAAAGCGGAGGCGCATCGGGGCAGGTAAATCCTGGCCTTGGGCGCGCATGTTATTCCTAACGCTTCTCCGGTTCGCCACTCCCCAAACTGCCGGTTGGCGGTAAAGGGGGCGTGGGTCAGTTCTTCAGGACAGATCCCAGCCAGCAAGTAAAGCATGGCGGTATTGGCCGTTATCACCATCTGCCGTATTTCCCCGCAAGCTATCCCCGCCTGCCGGGCCAACTCGGAAAGCTGGCGGTCAATCTCTCCGGCGATCGCTCGGTTCAGCGCTTCCCCCTCCCCTGCAATCGCGCGCTCCATCCGAGAGATCACATCAGCTCCCCAAACAGCCTGGGGATTCGCTCCGCCGGTGCGGCCCGCCGGCGTGCAGTCCGGAAGCCGGTAGAGGTACGACGCCACGGTGGTTGTTCCCACATCCACCGCAGCCGCCCATCCCTCGCCGTCCGGCCTGCTATCAAAATCCGGGGCGACGCCGTGGCCAACCACATAGGCCGAGCCGCTATTTTCCGTCCATGATATCTCCGCGTCACCAGCGATCCTGGCCATACAGGCCAGCCGGATTCCCATCCGAAGTTCCTCCTGAGACAACGCGCGGCGCTCCTCCCAAGTGGGCTCTGACAAGAGTCCCCGGGTCTTTACCCGGCACTTTCCACAAATTCCCTTTCCCGCGCAGGGCATGGTCAAAGTGAATCCATGCGCCTGCAACGCCTGTGAAACCAGAACTCCTGTTTCACAAGCGACCCGCTTTTTTATCCCATTCGCTATGATTGTCAAAACAGCCATACGGCACCTTCCTTTGGAATCGCTCAAACAGCAGCCGCCGTTTCTTTTCTAAAATAAAAAATAAAACCAATCGTCTTAATCGATTTTTTCTATTACCTTATCATATTTGCGCGGAAAATGGAATCATCCGCTGGGTCTCTTATGAATTTTTGTGAAAACGGTTGGGTTTTCTCCTCTTTTCATCTTTTCATTTTCACCGCTTTGAGGTAAAATAAAAAAGAACCATCCCAAAGCGCGTCCACGCCCTTCTCAATCAACAAGCGCGCCCTTTTAACGGGCCTGTAAAACAATCCATGGACACGCTTTCTTGTATGTAATTGTTATCACAACAAAAATCGATATCTGGAAAGGGGATCTCTTAAATGGACATGCAGGCAATCTATCAAAGATGGTGCTCTCTGGCCACAGAGGACGCCGATTTGGTACAGGAGCTCAAAGAGGTGGCAAACGACCCGGAGGGAATCAGAGACCGCTTCTATCAGGAGCTGGAATTCGGTACTGGCGGCCTTCGCGGCGTCATCGGCGCAGGCACCAACCGCCTGAATATCTACACCATCCGTCGGGCCACCCAGGGACTGGCCAACTATTTATTGAAAAACAGCGACAATCTCACTGCGGCCATCGCCTATGACAGCCGCATCAAGTCGGATGTATTCGCCAAAGAGGCGGCGTCCGTTCTGGCCGCCAACGGCATCACGGCCAATCTCTATCCGGAGCTGATGCCCACCCCCTCCCTCTCCTTTGCCGTGCGGGAGCTTCACTGCGCCGCGGGCATCTGCGTCACAGCAAGCCACAACCCCGCCAAATACAACGGCTACAAGGTATACGGCGCCGACGGCTGCCAGATCACCCTGGAGATGGCCGACAAAATTCTTGCCGCCATCAATCAGGTGGACGCGTTTGACGACGTGAAGATCATGCCCTTTGAAGAGGCCCTCGCCGACGGCAAAATCCGTTTTATCACCGACGAAGTGGTGGACAAATTCCTCACATGCGTGCAGGAGCAAAGCATTAATCCCGGTATGACGGGCAACCTCAAGGTGGTATACACCCCCTTAAACGGCTCCGGCCGCCGTTGCGTCACCAGCATTCTCAGCCGGATCGGCATCCAGGATGTCACCGTAGTGCCCGAGCAGGAGATGCCGGACGGCAACTTCCCCACCTGCCCCTTCCCCAACCCGGAAATCCGCGAAGCTCTGCAAAAGGGGCTTGACCTGTGTGAAACAGTGCATCCCGACCTTCTGCTGGCTACCGATCCCGACTGTGACCGCGTCGGCATCGCCGTCAATCAAAACGGCCAGTATCAATTGCTCACCGGCAACGAAGTAGGCGTACTTCTGCTTGATTACATCGCCAAATGCCGCATCCAAAATGGCGCCATGCCCAAGGATCCCGTAGCGGTTAAAACCATTGTTACCACCGATATGGCAAACAAGGTGGCCGCCAAATACAGCATTGAACTGCGGGAAGTGCTCACCGGCTTTAAGTTTATCGGCGAGCAGATCGGTCTGCTGGAACAACAAGGCCGGCGCGACCGCTATATCTTTGGATTTGAAGAGAGCTACGGCTATTTAAGCGGGGGCTATGTGCGGGACAAAGACGCCGTGGTAGCCAGCATGTTGATCTGTGAAATGGCCCTCTATTACAAAAACCAAGGCAAAACTCTGGTAGACGCCCTAAACGCCTTGTATCAGGAGTTCGGCTTCTATAAAAACCAGCTCACCGACTGCGCCTTTGAGGGTGCGGACGGTATGAAAAATATGAAACGCATCATGCAGTCCTTGCGGGATAACGCCCCCAAGGCCATCGGCCCCTATACGGTGTGCGGTTACACCGATTATCAGGCCTCCATCCGGGTTGACGGGGACAAAACCCAGCCGGTCAACCTTCCCAAATCCAACGTACTGGAATACCGGCTGGATAACGGCGGCAAGATGATCATTCGTCCCTCCGGCACCGAACCCAAAATTAAAATCTATCTCTCCGCCAAAGGCGAAAGCATGGCGGACGCCCAAGCCATTACCGACACCTTAAAGCAGTCCGCGAAGCAACTGCTGGGTTTATAATCCCCTCACTATTGTTTTGGATAAAGGAGAACTGACTATGTACCCAATGAAACTGATTCCTCCCTGCAAGGATTACCTGTGGGGCGGCACCCGCCTGAAAACCGATTTCGGCAAAGTCACCGATCTGGATAAGGTAGCCGAAAGCTGGGAGCTTTCCTGTCATAAAGACGGCTGCTCGGTCATCCAAAACGGCGCGTTTGCCGGCATGACTCTGCCCGAGTACATTGAAAAACAAGGCAAGGGCGTGCTGGGCGAGGACTGCCAGTCCTTTGAATACTTCCCCATCCTGGTCAAATTGATTGACGCCAAGCAGAGTCTCTCGGTGCAGGTGCATCCGGACAACGAATATGCCATGCGGGTGGAAGGGGAATACGGCAAGACTGAGATGTGGTACATTGTGGATTGCGATCCCGGCGCCGAGCTGCTGTACGGCTTCAAGGATCAAATCTCCAAGGAAGAATTCCGCCGCCGCATTGAGGACAACACCTTGCTGGAGGTCACCAACAGCGTCAAAGTGCAAAAAGGCGACGTTTTGTTTATCGACGCGGGAACCCTGCACGCCATTGGGAAAGGAATTCTCATCGCGGAGATTCAGCAGAATTCCAACACCACCTACCGCATCTATGATTTCGGACGCCTGGGCGCAGACGGTAAACCCAGAGAGCTGCACATCGACAAGGCGGTAGAGGTCACGCATCTTATGCCTCCCACCCGCACCACCAAGCCTCAGGGAGAAACCCAGCAGCACGACGGATACGCTTCCACGTTACTTGCCTCCTGCGAGTATTTCACCGTCACCCGCATGAATGTGGAAAACTCCGTGAACTTAACCGCGGATAGCAAGAGCTTCCACTCCCTGCTCTGCCTGGATGGAGAAGCGGTGCTCCGCTGCAACGGGGAGGAGCTTTCCATGAAAAAAGGCGAGAGCATCTTCCTTCCGGCGGGAACCGGGGACTACACGGTCACCGGCGCCTGCGAGTTCCTGTTTACCACCGTTTGATTCAAAGCGGCACGGTTTCCCTATCTAGAAAGTAAAACAAACAAGAGACGCCACAAACATCCTTTTGGATGTAAGCGGCGTCTCTTGTTATTCTTTTTAAAATTAAGAGGAAACATCGGTTTTCAGAAGCTTAAACTCTGCAACACCGACTCCCTACGATAACGGTTTGACTTAACAACGTCAATGCGCCGATTCAGAACCGCTCTCACACGAAGAGACGCGAAGTTCCAGGAACCCTTGCAGTCCAATAGAAAGGAACGATACCACAGTCAAGCAGTAATTTGGGACCGAAAGGCCCTCCATTCCATGTTCAACCAACGGCATAAAAGAAAAGAGAAATACGAGGACGCTGCACGTGAAAACAGGTATCTGGAAAAGTGCAAGCCCCTGTTTTTTGATTAACCCAACGGCGCTCAGAATGAGAATCACGACGGTCAATCCCATTATGACCAGAGGGAATAAATCAAAAGATTTCGCAACCGGCTCCAGGCTATAATAGGGATATGTAAGAAATTCTTTTTCTCCGGATATCGAATAAGAGGGAATTTTCACCCCGCCCGGCAGTATCTCCAACAGCATCATGGTAAGCTGCAACAGGAAAACGACAAAACTGATGATCCGTATGATATGGCCGCCTCTTCTTTTTTTCACATCCAGTTTCGTTTTCAATGGAGTAAACCGGAACTTTATCAAAGCCTGCAGAGCGATGGAAAGCAGGGAAAGCGCCGCGAGCGCGCAGGTTGAAAAAGAGAGGCAGTCCGCCCCATATCGAATCAATGGGAAAAAGCAAAAGACAACAATCACACTGCTGCAAATAAAAACAGGCAGCCGGTACGGTACAATCCCCCTTCTCTTCAAAAGGCCCACGCTGCAAAACAACAGAATGGCAATCGTTAAACCAGCCGTTAGATTGGGTGACAAATCGGCGGTAGCAAATGCAACGGATAGATTAAAATACGAATACGTGGATATCACATAGCTGTGTGGCCCGGAGGCAAAGGGAACTTTTAAAGCGTCTGGAAGCATCTCTAAGACAAGCATGGCAATCGTAATCATTAGTATCCAAACACTAGCCGCCATCACGGGGCGATCGTTCCGTTTCTGTCCCATTGAAATTCCTTCTTCCTGCGTAAAACGCTTACAGAATAGCAATATTTTTACTGCATTGCCGCCATTATATATGGGCCCATGATACTTGAAATCATCATCTTCTATTTTAAGCTAATTATAATCATAACAATTAAATTTGTAAATAATGTGTTATTTTGTTCTGACACGCTTGGTTGTTTCCTGTGAATACACGGTGAATTTTTCCTTCTAGAAAAGATTTCTCCTGAAAAACGGTGTAAAAAGCCGTACAATTGCTGTATAATACTAATATCTGTTTTTTACCAAACCGGCCTGCCGGTGGGAAAGGAAGCGTTTTCTATGTTGTTTGGAGATCGTATTTTACAATACAAAGAGGACATTCTTCACGATATCAAGGAACTGGTGAGCATCCCCTCCTGCGCCGTACCGGGAAGCGGGACGTATCCCTATGGGGAAGAAGCCGCCAGAGCTCTGCAATGGATCCTGCACCGCGCCGAAGAAATGGGACTCTCCACAACCAATGTGGACAATGCGGCCGGTCACGCCCAATACGGAGAGGGAGAAGAAATCGCCGCCGTACTCACCCATGTGGACGTGGTGCCCGCAGGGGAAGGATGGACCAGCGACCCCTTTCAAGCCGAGGTGAGGGACGGCAAGCTCTTCGGCCGCGGCGTAGCGGATGACAAAGGCTGCGCTGTTGTCGCATTATACTGCCTCAAGGCGCTCAAGGACGCCGGCGTGACCGGAAAGCGGCGCTTGCGCGCCATCTTCGGTTCCGGCGAGGAATGCGGGATGGACGACATGCCGCGTTACTTCGCCTCCCAGGAGATGCCCCGGATGGCCTTTACCCCGGATTCCGATTATGGGATCTGCAACCGGGAAAAGGGCATTCTGCAAATTGAGGTGAGCGCGCCCACCCACGACGGCACCACGCTCACCGCCTTCCAGTCCGGCACTGTGGTCAACGCAGTGCCGGATAAAGCCACCGTCCTGCTGGATTGCACCGAGACGGACGATCATCAGCTTCAGCGGCTGGCCGACGCTAAGACGGGAACCTTTGAGTTCCGCTACACATTAGACGGTATGATGGTTCAGTCGATGGGCGTGTCCAGCCACGCCATGGAACCTCAGAAGGGATTCAACGCCGCCACCCATCTCATTCGTCTGCTGGCCTCCAATTTTGGTCACTCCGTCCTGGGCAGTCTGTGCGCATTTCTGGACGACGCGGTTAATCTGGAAACCAATGGGCTTTCTTTGGGAATCCGCCAGCGGGACGCCGAATCCGGCGCTTTGACGCTCAATGTGGGGCTGGTGGATATCGGCCCCAACCACGCCAAGGCTTGCATCGATATCCGATATCCGGTTACCGCCGACGGCGAACAGATCCTGGAAACCATCCGCCGCCGCGCCGCGCGAGATAACCTGACGGTTCGGATTCTCAACCACAATAAACCTCTTTATGTACCACAGGATCATCCTCTTATTGCGCTGTTGCAGGATTCGTATCAAAGTGTGACGGCGCAGCCCGCCGCACTGTATTCCACCGGCGGAGGAACCTATGCCCGCCAGCTTCAGGGCAGAGGGGTGGCCTTCGGTCCGGTCTTTGAGGGACAGGATTACCGCCTGCACAAAGCGGATGAATTCATCGACATTGAAGCGTTCATGCTCCACGCGCAGATTTGCCTGGAAGCCATGTACCGTATGATGACCCAATAAAAAATCAGCGCCAATCCAATCCCGAACAGGGCATATGCAGAAACGGAGGCAATGGAGTTGGAGCAGGAAACCAAACATCCCATAACCTTGGAAGACATTGAAAAGAACAAGCAGGTACACACCTACATTGAGCAGGGCAACGAAATATTGGGCGTCATCGGCTATACCGAGCACGGATTCCCCCACGCCAAGCGTTCCGCCAATTATGCCAGCAACATTCTAAAGAGCCTGGGATACAGCGAACGCACCTGCGAGCTAGCCGCCATTGCCGGATATATGCACGATATCGGAAACGTCGTTAACCGGGTGGCCCACGCACAAAGCGGCGCTTTGATGGCGTTTACCCTGCTGACCAATATGGGGATGGATCCCTTCGAGATCGCTCAGGTGGTGTCTGCCATCGGCAATCACGACGAGGGGACGGCCGCCGCCGTCAATCCCATCGCCGCAGCGCTGATCCTCTCCGACAAAGGGGATGTCCGCCGAACCCGCGTCCGTGACAAGGAGCGCATCCCGGTGGATATCCACGACCGGGTCAACTACGCAGTGGAACGGGCCGCTCTGGACATCCACCCGGAGAAAAAAACCGCCGTTCTCAGCATCGATATCGACACCAAGCTGTGTCCGGTTATGGATTACTTTGAAATCTTTCTTACCCGCATGGTGCTGTGCCGCAGTGCGGCCCAGTACCTGGGATTGTCCTTTGAACTGGTGATTAACGGGGTCCGGCTGCTGTAACCCTGAACCATTGTGCAGCTTGGGCCATACAGGCAACGAAAGCTTCGTCCGATAGACGGTGCGAACGTCATCGGCCTATCCCAAGGGATCGTTCCATAGCAAATCATCCTTTTTATCCTCCGTCTCCTGGATCTCTGTCTGATCCACGGAATGCCCGGAATATAGGTTCTATCCACGAATTGACGATACGCCTTCGCATGGCTCAAAGTCCGTCATCCCCGCGCTGGATAACGTTTTGCCTACAAAGCGACGTTATCCATTGGGACAACCTCCCGTTTCAAAAACATAATCGCTCTAATCCCCCAATCCGCAAACAAAGCATCTTGCGGCGCCGCCAGATTCAAATGGATTCGCACTAGACTCACAGCAATCGGCCTTTGTCGTCTCCGTCAATGGATACCATCAAAAAAGCGACGGTCTAGTACGCAAGAAAGCAACGCTTGCGGGCTGAAAAATATGATCCCATCATTCCTTCAATCCCCATGGTCAGCTGTACCAATCCGCCTAAAAGAGCAATCGCATCGTTTCCCGCAATCGCTCCCGGTTTCTTTTGATCCACAGCAACACATCATCAGGAGGTGAGGCAGTTGTCTGCCGAAACAAAAATTAAACAGGAGGCCCGGGCCCGGCTCAGAAACAACAACTGGGGCAAGGCCGTGGCTATCACCGTCATCCTATTATGCATCCCCTTCATTCAGTCGCTATGCAATGAGTTTGCCGCCTATCTGTTCGGGGTTAACCTCAACGTCGTTCCTCAGGATTGGGATCAAATCATTCCTTGGATCATGCGCCGGATCAGCAATTGGCCCTATTTCCTGATGCTGGGGGCCGGCTGTCTGATCTTCTGGCTGCTGAGCGCGCCGCTTTCGCTGGGCGCGGTACGCTGGAACCTGCGCGCCTCTCAAGGCGGTTCTCCCCCGGTTGAAGAATTGTTTTACTATTTTGCCAACCGCAAGCGCTTTTTCCGCTCGTTAGGCTGTTCCATCCAGCTCCTTTTGCGGGGAATTCTCTGGTTTGTGGTGTGCCTGGGACCCGGAATCGCCCTTGCCATCGTATGCAGCGTCATGGGCAATCTGGCGCACACCAGTGTCGGTAACGCCCCTTTATGGGCGGTCGTCGGCATGCTGTCCGCGGCCTTGCTGATTCCAGCCGGACTTGTCTGTTTTTTCCTGCTGATGCTTCGCTACTTCTCCGCGCAAACCGCAGTGGCCGCTCTGGAGAGCACGCGGGTCAGCCGCTGCATTTCTCTGTCGGTCCGCCGTATAAAAGGGAAAAAGCGTTCCGCTTTTCTGTTGGTATTATCCTTTGCGGGCTGGGGATTGTTGTGCTTTTTCGTACTGCCCGCCCTGTTTGTAGTCCCCTACTTCCGCATGAGCCGTGTCACCTGTTCCAAGTGGATCCTCATTGAGGACATCAAAGAGGAATACCAGCGTGAACACCCTCAGCTGGAAGAACGCCCGGATGAGCAGACCGTTTAACAAAGAAAGGCCGGAGGCAACTTGATTCAAGTGCCTCCGGCCTTTTTTACTGTCTATACACAAAAGCCGCGGGATACCATTCTCGGACTTTAAAAACAGATCAATACCGGTTGTCGAAGATGCGGGTGGATTTCTTTTCACTGCGGGGCAGATCCCCGATGCCTACCACCTGGGCGGCGATGGCAATGCCGATCCTCGCCTTGAAGAGATATTTCAGTTCGGTTTCCACCTTGGATTTATCCACTCCGGACTCTCCCTCCACAAACAGGGTCATGATATCCCTGCCGTTGAGATGGTCGATCATCACCTGATATTCGCTGCTGACCCCCTCGGCCTCCTTCAGGATTTCGTCGATCTGGCCGGGGAAGATGTTCACTCCCTTCACCTTAATCATGTCGTCGGTGCGTCCGATCAGAGTGTCGATACGGGGATAAGGGTTGCCGCACTTGCACTCGCCCGGCAAAAAGCGGGTCAAATCGTGGGTGCGATAACGGATCAGCGGCGCCCCCTGCTTGCGCAGAGTGGTAATCACCAGCTCCCCGATCTCGCCGTCAGGAACCTGTTCCCCGGTCTTGGGATCAATGATCTCAAAATAGAGGTAATCGGTCCAGTAGTGCATTCCGCACTCATAGTCGCAGCTCATGGCGATGCCGGGGCCGTAGATCTCGGTTAGGCCATAGATATCGTAAAGCGCCACTCCCAGTTCTTTGGCAATACGCCGGCGCATCTTCTCCCCCCAGCGTTCGGAGCCGATAACTCCCTTCTTCAGGCAGATCTCTTCCCGCACGCCCCGGCGGGTGATCTCCTCCGCTAGCAGCAAGGCATAAGAGGAGGTGGCGCACAGCACGGTGCTTTTCAAATCCTTCATCATCTGAATCTGCTTGTCGGTGTTGCCCGGCCCCATGGGTACCACCATAGCGCCCAGCAGCTCGGCCCCCGTCTGGAAGCCGATTCCCGCCGTCCACAGCCCATAGCCGGGGGTGATCTGGATGCGGTCCCGGTTGGTGATGCCCGCCGTCTCATAGCAGCGCTTGAACATCTCCGCCCAGTCCTGCACGTCCTGCCGGGTGTAAGGGATGACCACCGGCGTTCCTGTGGTTCCGGAAGAAGAGTGAATGCGCACGATCTCCTCATCGGGCACGGCCTGCAATCCCAGAGGATAGGCCTCCCGCAGATCGCTTTTATTGGTAAAGGGCAGCTTTTCAAAGTCCGACTGGCTGCGGATCGCGTCCACATCCACACCCTCAAATTTCTTTTGATAGAAACTCCTGTCCATGGCGGTCAGCCGGACAATCTGCTCCTTAATCTGGTCGAATTGGGTTTGTGTCATCTTCATACCGTTATACTCCTCTCGCCGCTTGGGCGCCGATTTGCAGGGCCTTTTGATTCATGGGAATAAACTTTTGCGGCATCCGCTGGGGCAGGGCCCGCTCCACATCCTCAAGGGAAAATCCCAGCGCTCCGGACTGGACGGCGGCCCCCAGCAGCGCCACATTAAGCGCCTTGCTGGTCCCGCATTCCCTCACCACCTCTTGGGCGTCCAGCACCACCAGCCGCTTGCCCTGCTTGCGCAAAAAGTCCACCATCTCCTCCCCGTCGTAACGGGAACCAGACAGCGAAGCCGTCACCGGCTGAATGGCCTTGTCGCTCACCACAATGACCCCATCCTCCCCAAGATAGGGCAGGCAGCGCACCGCCTCGGAGGGCTCAAATCCAATGAGCACATGGGCGCTGCGCAGCGGGATCAACGGGGAATCGCTCCGCTCTCCCACCCGGACGTGGCTCACCACGCAGCCGCCCCGCTGGGCCATGCCGATGGTCTCCGCAGTACGGGCGTGCAAGCCCTTGTTCATGGCGCATTGGGCGATCAGCTTGGAGGCCAGCACCGTCCCCTGCCCTCCCACGCCCGCTAAGATACAGTTCATCATTGTTCCATTCCTCCTATCGCGTCAAAGGGGCACACCTGGGCGCAGAAAGTACAACCATAGCACAGGGAAGGCTCGATAAACGCCTTGCCTCCCTCCACCGCCAAAGCGGGGCAGCCCAGCTCCCGGATGCACCGCTTGCAGCCGGTACACTTGTCCTTGTCCACCTGAAGCAGCGGCGCGGGCTTTGTCACCGCGATGCACGGCGCCTCAAAGATTACGGCGGAAACTCCTTTGTGGGCCACCGCCTTTAATACCGCGTCCTTGGCCTCTTGCAGCTCCAGCGGGTTGGCCTTCACCACACATTGCACCCCAATGGCCCTGAGCAGTCCCTCAATGTCGATCTTTTGGGAGATCTCCCCCATCATGGTCTTGCCGGTGCCGGGATGGGGCTGGTGCCCGGTCATGGCGGTGGTGGAATTGTCCAGCACAATCAGCACAAAATCCGTCTCGTTGTATACCGCGTTAATCACGCCGGGAATGCCGGTGTGAAAGAAGGTAGAATCCCCGATGAAGGCAAAATTCACCGTGTCCGGTTCCACCCGGTGTAGCCCCTGAGCCACCGTCACCCCCGCGCCCATACACAGGCAGGTGTCCACCATATCCAGCGGCTGGGCGTTGCCCAGGGTATAACAGCCGATATCCCCGGAAAACACCGCCTTCTTTCCCTTCATGGCCTGCTTCACCGCGTAGAAGGAGGCCCGGTGGGGACATCCGGCGCACAGCACCGGCGGGCGGACGGGCAACGGCGGCGGCGTAACCGGCGCGTTTTCCTCCGCCGCAAAGCCCAGGAATCCGGCGGCCGCGGCCTTCACCAGCTCCACCGTGTTCTCTCCGGCCTGTGGCATGTCGCCGGTCAGCTTACCCCTGATCTTCACCGGCAAATGATGCTTGCCGCAGAGATAAGTAAGCTCCCGCTCAATCACCGGATCCAGCTCCTCCACCACCAGCACTTCATCAAGTCCCTTCAAAAATTCCAGCGCCAGCTTCTCCGGGAAGGGATACGGGGTGGCCACCTTAAACATCCGATATGGCTGCCCGCAGTCCTTGAGCGCCTCGCAGGCATAGGCATAGCTTACGCCGCCGGCGGCGATTCCCTTTCTGCCCTCCCCGGTCAAACGGTTGCGCGGGTAGGCGGAAAAATCCTCCCCCATCACTCCCTGGCGCTTCTCAATCTTTAAATGATTCTGATAGGAAAGCTTGGGAAAAATCACCCATCGGGAGGTGTCCTTCACAAACCCCTCCGGCTGATGCTCCCGCCGTCCCTCCATAAGCTCCACCGACGCGCAGCCATGGCAGATGCGGGTGGTGGGCCGGAACAGCACCGGCGTGCCGTATTTCTCGGAGTAATCGAAGGCCTCCCCGATCATCCGGTAAGCCTCCTCCGGAGAGGAGGGGTCGAACACTGGCAGCTTGGAGAAGCGGGCGAAATGCCGGGTATCCTGTTCGGTCTGGGAGGAGATGGGGCCGGGATCGTCGGCCACCATCACCACCATGCCCCCCTTAACGCCCACATATTCCAGACTCATCAGCGGATCGGAGGCCACGTTGAGCCCCACCTGCTTCATGGTTACCATGGAGCGGGCCCCGGCATAAGCCGCCCCCGCCGCCACCTCCATAGCGGACTTCTCGTTCACCGACCACTCCACATAGATATCCCCAGGGTTGTTCTTTGCCACCGTCTCCAGCACTTCGGTGGACGGGGTGCCGGGATATCCGGTCACCACATTGACCCCCGCGTGAATCGCCCCCAGGGCGATGGCTTCGTTTCCCATCAGCAGCTTGCAAGACATGCGTACCATCCTCTCCATTCACGGAATGTGATTCCTTTGCCGGGAAGTCCATGGGGAATCTCTCCCCCACTTCCCAGCCAACGGACCATTCTTTTTTATTTTCCAATCAATAAGGGAACCTGGCGGATTTCCCTCCCAAATCCCTCCGGGCAAAAAAGAAACCTGCCCCTGCTGCGCTGCAAGGACAGGTATTTGTTTACCTGCGGTACCACCTTGTTTGACGGATGAAGCATCCGCCCTCTCGTTGACTCTAACGCCGTCGCCGCGTCGCCGGCTAATGAGGGGAATCCCCCGTTCACCGCGCCCTCGGGAGCCCATTTGTCCGCGCCGCATCTGCCGGGTTCCATCCCCTCCGGCTTTCTGAAAGACCGTTCCGCGGTTTTACCTCTCCCTCACAGGTTTCTCACCGAATTATACCACCGGGCCGCAAAAAATGCAACCATCCCGCAAAAAACCGAGAGCGAGAAAGAACCCCGTTCCCATGCGGATTCAGATCCTTTTTCCCCAAGACTGCCAATTGTTTACAGCCCGGCAAACGGCCCCCGGCTGTCCGCCTCTTCGCCGTCCAGAAAGATTTCCGCCATCAGCCGCACCCCGAACTTTAACGCGTAGGCAAAGGCGTCGTACCGGAGAATCTCCTCCTGCTCGCACTGGGCGTCGCAGAATTTGTCAAACCATTCCTGCTGGGAAGCATTGAAGCTTTCCGTCAGCTTTTCAAACAGCTCCACCTTCCGTTGGGCTGCCTGTACAAGGGGGAGTCCTGGGGATATCTCCCGCTGTTCGGATCGATGTTTCCATAATAGAGATGTTCCATCACCCTGGGCATAATTTTAACCATCCTTTCCTTGTTGCACCGGCAACGCTTGAAGGATGAACCCGCGCATGGTATAATCGTTACGCGGCTTCGCTTTCGGGCGTTGTCGGTGTTGGGGAAGCGGTGTGACTTTGTGAGAGTGTGCGCCGCTTCCTTCATTTTTTGAGGTCATCCTTTCACTTTTTAATCCCACGCCGGGCTGCTTCTGCTTTTGTCACTTGCTTTTGATCGCAATAAGTATCTAAAACTTCGCTGCATTCCCGGTCTAA